>JBBSSI010000006.1:0-142868 GCA_038242205.1 Lysobacterales bacterium | reverse complement strand
CAGCAACCTACCCGGGAACAACGCGGGCCGCGTTATCGTTCCCCTATTTGGTCTTGCTCCGAGTGGGGTTTACCGTGCCGTACGACGTTAGCCCCGTACGCGGTGCGCTCTTACCGCACCCTTTCACCCTTGCCTGTGCCCACGCTGCCCGAAAGTAGCAGGGGCCATCGGCGGTCTGCTCTCTGTTGCACTGGCCGTCAGCTCACGCTGCCCAGGAGTTACCTGGCACTCTGCCCTGTGGAGCCCGGACTTTCCTCGATGCACTTGCGTGCGACGCGACTGCCCGGCCGACTCCACGGGCGATTCTACAGGAAGCGCCATGCGCGCATATCACGCGGCAGCCAAACCAGATCAAGCTTTGCCATGGGAATTTCGGCAAGAATGCAACTGCCGCGACCCGCGGCGTCATGCATTTTCTGCGCTGCTTCTAATACAACGCCTTGCGTGGAGCGCCGCTGATGACCGCCGCGAGCTTGGCCGCTTTGGCCGGCGGCAGTTCCGCGCGCAGAATCGCAAACACCCGCTGGCCTTCGGTCACCTTTGCATCAGCCTCTTCGCCACGCCCGGCAACCAGCACGACGCACTCGCCGCGTTGCTGATCAGTATCTGTAGCAATACGCAGTGCCAGGTCGCCCAGCGGCTCGCCCAGCACAGTCTCGAACATCTTGGTCAACTCGCGTGCGAGTACCGCCTCCCGCGTGGCGCCGAAGATGTCGCGCATATCGGCTACGCTCTCGGCAATGCGATGCGAGGACTCATAGAAGATGATGGTGCGTGCATCGCCGCTCAGCTGCTGCAGCCGGGTGCGCCGCGCCGCCGCCTTGGGCGGAAGAAAACCTTCGAATACAAAGCGGTCACTGGGCAGGCCACTTACGCACAGCGCTGCAATCGCCGCGCACGCACCCGGGATCGGCACACAGCGCACGCCAGCCGCGCGCGCGGCGCGCACCAAGCGAAAGCCGGGATCGCTGATCAGCGGTGTGCCGGCGTCGGAAATCAGCGCCACGGCTTCGCCGGCCAGCAGCCGACGCACGAGCGCGTCCACGGCGTCACGCTCGTTGTACTCATGCAGCGCCACCAGCGCCGTGTCTACGCCGTGATACTGCAACAGGGGTCGACTGTGTCGCGTGTCTTCCGCCGCTATGACCGTGACGGCGCGCAACGTGCAGATAGCGCGTGCCGACATATCGTCACGATGACCGATCGGCGTGGCGACAACATACAGACAACCGGGGGTGACAGCGGCCATGGGTTTCCTTCACCGCGAGCGGCGGACGTGATCCGTTATCATCGCGCATTGCCGTTCACGACGATCAAGAGATCTTCCATGCGCCTCACGCGAGTCGCCGCCTTCGCACTGCTGTTGTCGCTGTTGCTGGTGGCTTGCACGCCGCTCGGCACCCGCTCGTCTTCGGCCGACGCCGATGCCGCACAAAGCGCCGCGGCGCTATCCCGAAATGGCCATTTCGATGCGGCTGCACAAGCTTATCTGGCGCTGGCCGATGCATCGCGCATTGGTCGCGATCGCTATCGGCTGCTCGCTGCTGAAGCCTGGCGGCAAGCCGGCGAGCTGGAGCGGGCCACGCCCGTCCTCACCCAGATCGATCGCCGTAACCTGACCGGCGACGAGCCCCTGCGCCTGGACCTGCTGCGCGCCGAGCACGCGCTGACGTCGCATGACACCGCCACCGCGCTGCAGTTGACCTCACAAACGCAGGTCCCTGTGGCGGATGCATTGCGGCCGCGCCTGCTGGAACTTCGAGCCCGCGCGATGCTGGCAAGTGGCGATTATTGGGGCAGTGCGCGCACGCGGGTGGAGATGCACGATCAATTGCAGGGTTTCGACCGTACGCAAAACCAGAAGCAGGTGCTTGACCTGCTGGGCAAGGTTGGCAGCGACGCGCTGCAGGCGCGCGCGGCGGCTCTGAAACCCGGCGATCGCATGCTGCCGTGGGTCGAGGAGGCCCTTACGCGGATGGGAGTAGCCGTGGCTCGCGCCCAGCCACAGCTGCAACAGCCGGTCGGCACCCTCTTGCCCGGGGCTGAAGCAAACGTGCGCGAAGGCTACAAGGTGCCGCAACGCGTGGCGCTGCTGCTGCCTGGCGATGGCTCGTATGCAGCAGCCGGCAATGCGGTTGCGGAAGGGTTTTTCGCCGCCTATGTGGATGCCGGACGCAACCACGCACCGCGAGCGTCCGTGCGCGTTTACAACAGCCATGGCAATGCAGCTGGAGCGATTGGCGGGTATGAGCAAGCCGTCAGGGATGGCGCTCAACTTGTCGTTGGTCCGCTGACCCGTGGCGAAGTGGCCGCAGTCTTCGCGCAGGCACAGCTCCCGGTGCCACTGCTGGCGCTCAATCATCCCGATGGTCGGCAATTACCAGCAGGTGACACCACCGAATTTGGTTTGTTGCCGGAGACCGAGGGCGCGCAAGCCGCGGACCACATGATTGAACGTGGGCTACGCCACGCCTACGCGATCGTTTCCAGCGAAGACTTCGCCCAGCGCGCACTCGGCGCGTTCAAGGCGGAGCTGGCAGCGCGTGGTGGACAATTGGCTGGCAGCGCCACGTTCAGCGCCAGTGCGCCACTGGGCGGGCTGGACCTGACGCCGGCTGCCAGCGATGCTGCCGTTTTCATCAGCATGCGTCCGGCGCAGGCCCGCGGGCTGGTTCCTCAATTGCGCGCGAGCGGAATCCAGTTGCCGCTGATCGCCACGTCGCACGTGTACGAAGGCATCGATGATGCCGCCAGCAACCGTGATCTGGATGGCGTCGAGTTTTGCGACGCGCCGTGGTTGTTCGACGCGCAACCAGGACTGCCAGGTCACGCCGAGATCGAAACCCAATTGCCTGCCGCTCGCGGGCCCGGCGCGCGACTTTTTGCATTTGGCATGGACGCTTGGCACTTGGTGCCCTACCTCCAATGGCTCCGCGCAAATCCAGGCAGTTACCTGCCTGGCGCGACCGGCCAGCTTACCGCCGATCAGTTCGGACGGATCCGGCGCGTGCTGATCTGGGCGCAGTTCACCGATGGCCTGGCACGACCACTCAGTGGCAGCCTGCAAATGAGTGACGTCCCGTCGGCGTCGCCGCCACCGATTGTCGACCCTTATGTGCCACAGGCGCCTCCGGCCACCCGCACGCACTGATGCGTGCTACCGGCAACGATTTCGAACTGCGCGCATGCAAGGAGCTCGAGCGCGCCGGGCTACGACTGCTGACGCGCAATTATCAGACGCGGCGTGGCGAGCTGGACCTGATCATGCGTGATGGAGACACCATCGTGTTCGTCGAAGTGCGGTATCGACGTGACGCCGGACACGGGGATGCCGCAGCTTCCGTGACACCCGCCAAGCAGGCGCGGCTGATTCTTGCCGCGCAACATTGGCTGAGCGTGCATCCAGAGCATGCGCGGCGCACCTGCCGGTTCGACGTCGTCAGCTTCGACGGCCCGGCGCAAACCGTCCGTCAGGCCTGGCTGCGCGGCGCGTTCGACGCCGGCTGAGGCTGGGCTCAGCGGGAATGTGGCACAAGCCTGCAACGGACCCGTGACATGCACGATCTCTGGCTTCAAGAGAGATCGCTCCCGGTGTCGCGTGCGCGGGCTGCCGCAGCGGTGCGCGAGTCGGACTTGTGCACGCTCGAACGCTGCGCTGCGCCTTGCTCGGCGGTAGCGCATTCCTCTAACCTCTGCCGCCACACGTAGCCAACCCGCTCGTGCGCCATTGCGCTGGGGAATTGCAGATGCCGGATGTCCGCCGATGAGTCTCAAGCTGCGCTTGATCGTGATGAACTTCCTGCAGTTTTTTGTGTGGGGCTCATGGCTCACCACCGTCGGCAACTACTGCTATCACACCCAGCATTGGTCAAGCACCGAGTTCGGCGCGATCTTTGCGACGATGGGCATCGCCTCGCTGTTCATGCCGGCATTGATGGGCATCGTTGCAGATAAATGGATCAACGCCGAACGCTTGTATGGCGGACTGCACCTGCTGGGCGCGTGCATGTTGTTCATCGTGCCGGCCATCGACAGCCCGCAAGCGCTGTTCTGGGTGATGCTGCTCAACATGTGCTTCTACATGCCGACGATCGCTCTGGCGATCACCGTCGCGTATAACGCGCTGAAAGCCGGCGGTGATGACATCGTCAAGGTCTATCCGCCCATTCGCGTGTGGGGCACGATCGGGTTCATTGTGGCGATGTGGATCATCAGCCTGCGCCATCTCGACACATCGCCCGCACAGTTTTACGTTGCCGGCATCGCTGCCGTCGTGCTGGGGTTGTACGCGTTCACGCTGCCAGCGTGCCCGCCGGTTTACACGAAGCACGCGTCGCTGGTGGATGCACTTGGCTTGCGCGCTTTTGCCTTGATGAAGCAATACAAGATGGCCGTGTTTTTCCTGTTTGCGATGGCGCTTGGCGCCTCATTGCAGTTGACCAATGCGTACGGCAATACGTTTCTCAGCGATTTTGGCAGCAACCCGATTTACGCTAGTTCGTTCGTGGTGAAGTATTCGAACATCGTGCTGTCGCTCTCACAGATATCTGAAACCCTGTTCATTCTGGCCATCCCGTTCTTTCTGCACCGCTACGGCATCAAGAAGGTCATGCTGATAAGCATGGTCGCCTGGATTCTGCGCTTCGGGCTTTTTGCATATGGCAACCCGACCGACTTGCTGTGGATGATCCTGCTGTCCAACATCGTCTATGGCATGGCGTTTGATTTCTTCAATATTTCCGGTTCACTCTTCGTCGAAAGCCAGGTCGGCCCCCAGATCCGGGCCAGCGCGCAAGGGCTGTTCATGCTGATGACGAACGGCATCGGTGCGATCCTGGGCAGTTCGCTCAGCGGAATCATTATCGATGCATGGTTCACCCAAGCCGACGGCAGCAAAAACTGGCACGATATCTGGTTGCTGTTCGCGGCTTATTCGCTGGTAGTCGCCGTACTGTTCGCGGTTCTTTTCAAAAACGATCACGTGCGCGGTACATCAAACGCATCTGCATTGGCGCACGCTTCCACGGGAATCTGAAGCAGCGCGTTCGTGACACGCCTTCGATATTCCAGCCGATGCGTACCAGACAAGTTCTGGCGCGCTGCGCACGGTCATGCAGCGAGATCTTGATCCCTCGGCCATGGCCGGTGCCAAGCCGCTTTGCCGCAATCGACCACGCTCACGAGCCACATTCTGTGCATTGACCGCGACTTCAGTCTCCGCATGGGTGACCACGTCGCTGCACTGGCGGCTGCTGCAACCACAATCACGCGTCCCGATCGCGCCGCGTGCGCGCCAACGATGCGGCGATTATTTGCACGCGCCACCGGCGTTGCTTTCAATTTCGCCAATGGGATAGGATGCTGGTTAGCAAGAACTTACGTATTCCTTCATGAAATTTTGACGAAACGCCGGTTCGCTTCAACTTCAGTGCATAACCCGCCTGTAGCCACTTGTACACAGGGAACCCAGCGGTCGTTCTTCCGCAGAGTCCACTTGCATGAACAGCACACGGTCATTTGCAACCCTCCGCCCGTCTCGATCATCCAGGCTCAGCGCATTCAGCGAGCCGGGAAGCGCGGCCCGTGACAAACGGGCACGCGGGATTTTTTGCGCCTACTCGCCATCTACCATTCGCCCTCGGAGTGAGCAATAACATGAGCATTCGCATGCACCGCAGCCAGCTGCTGGCGTTGTCGATCACTACCGCACTCGCGTCGGTGTACATGACCAGTGCGTTCGCGCAGGACGTGCCCCCGGCGCAAGCCACCACCCAGAGCCTGGCGCAAACCGACGCCGACAGCACCAAGGCCACGACTCTGAGTGCCATCACGGTGAATGCGCAAAAGCGCGTCGAGTTGCTGCAGGACGTGCCGATAACGGTGACCACGCTGCCGGAGCAGCTACTGCATGACACCGGTGTGCAGAATATCAAGGACCTGCAAATCCTGGTGCCTGCTCTGAGCGTAACCAGCACCACGGCTGAAGGCGTGACCACCGCTCATATCCGTGGCGTCGGCACGGTGGGTGACAACCCGGGGCTGGAGTCTTCGGTAGGCGTGGTCATTGACGGCGTCCCGCGTGCTCGCGGCGGTGTTGCGTTCAACGACCTGGGCGAGATCCAGCAGATCGAGGTACTCAAGGGCCCGCAGGGAACGGTTTTCGGCAAGAACACCTCGGCGGGTTTGATAAACATCACCACCAAGCGCCCAACCTTCAATGAAGAGGGTTACGCCAACCTGACCCTTGGCAACTACCACGCAGCCGGGGTGGACGTTTCCTACAACAACCACATTGGTGACAACACGGCTTTCCGCATATACGCAGTGGATCGCCAACACGACGGCTTCAACAAGGTAAACACTGGCGTCGGGCCGCGCACCCTGACCCGTGATGGCGACCAGAACTTTCATTCGGTTCGCGCGCAGCTGCTGGTCCGGCCGTCCGACACCTTTGACGTGAATATCATTGGCGACTACACGCGGCGCGATGAAAATTGCTGCGTCGGTGTGACCCTGTTCCGCGGTCCCACTGCGGCCATCGTCAACACACTATCCGGTGGCAACGGCGTCATTCCGGTCGTGGACAAGTCGCGACGGCTCGCCTACAGCAACCGCGACACGACGCAGGAAATTACCGACAAGGGACTGTCCGCCGAGGCAAACTGGGTCACGCCCTGGTTTGGCGGCGCCACGCTTACTTCCATCACCTCGTTGCGCAAATGGAATGCGTCAAACCCCTCCGATCTTGATTTCAGCGGGGCAGACCTCTGGTTCCGGGCGTACGGTCCGGACAACAACGCCGTGCGTTTTCGCACGCTGACCCAGGAACTGCGGCTAGCCGGCAACACCGACCGCTTTGAGTGGATGGGCGGCCTGTACTTCGACAATGAGCACCTGCAGCGCAATGACGCGGTGTCTCTGGGGTCGGCGTACGAACCGTACCTGTCCATTGCCTTGTTGAACAATATTGCCGCCTCCTTGCCACCGGGCCTGGTCAACACCACCGGCGCAGCCACGTTCCTTTCGCAGGCAGCCGGCCTGCCGTTCGGTACCGCGTTCGTCGGTCCCGCCTCGCATGACCGTTGGAACCAGACGGCTAAAAGCACTGCTGCATTCGGAAACGTCACATTCCACGCAACCGATGCGCTGGCCTTGACCGGGGGCGTGCGTTACACCCATGCGAAGAAGGACGTGGACTCCATTTACACCAGTCCGAACGGCGCAAAGGGCTGTACCGCTGCGTTGACCAATCCGACCAGAGTTGCGCTTGCACTGATACAGCGCGGCGTGCCAGCGCAGGCGGCGGGCGCCGTGGTGCCAACCGTGATCGGCTTCATGTGCCTGCCGTGGGCCAACCCGCAGTTCAACGGCCTGACCACGCGCCAGGACCATACGGAAAACGAGTGGTCCGGCACCCTCAAGGCGGCCTACCGCTGGAACGAAACGGTGATGGGCTACGCTTCGGCGGCTCGCGGCTACAAAGCCGGTGGTTTCAACCTCGACCGCGTGCAATCGTCCAAGGGCTTGAACGACGGTTCGGTCGGCATCACTCCGGTCAAGGACACGTATTTCCCCGGGGAGTTTGTCGACAGCTACGAACTCGGCACCAAGACGACATGGGCCGGCGGCAACCTGTTGCTCAATGCCGCATTGTTCCAGTCCAACTACAGCGATTTCCAGCTCAACAGCTTTCTCGGCACCAGTTTCGTGGTGCAAACCATCCCGAAGTTGAAGACGAGCGGTCTTGATGCCGACCTGCTGTGGCAGACGAACCTGACCGGATTGTCGGTGCAGAGCGGTCTGACCTACCTCAAATCGAAGTACGGCAATGATCTGCTACCGGAAATCGAATTGCGCCGGCTGCCCGGATCTACTGCCAGCTTCACGCCGAAGTGGGCATTTACTGGCGGCTTCACTTACGCATGGAACTTCGGATCCAGCTTGACCGGACGTTTCAACATCGGAGCCAAGCACACCACCGCCTACAACACCGGATCGGATTTGAATCCGCTGAAAGTGCAGCGTGCCTTTACCGTGGCCAACGCCCGCTTCACGGTGGCCGGGATCAACAAACATTGGCAGGTCGAATTGTGGGGTGACAACATCACCAACAAGACGTATACGCAAGTTGCATTCGACGCGCCGCTGCAGACCGGTTCGATCAATGGTTTCCTCGGTGCTCCCCGGACGTTTGGCGTCACCTTGCGTGGCCAGCTGTAACAGCCACACGCTGCCATTCGCGGACCAGGTCCTCGCACTGCATGTCGTCCCCATCCGCTCCGGTTGAACCGCCGTGCGGATGGGACAACGCGCGTAGCGGCAGCCGCCATGCCGTCGATGCATGTGCTCGCAGCCACCTCAAGCCAGGGTTCATCCGCGTCAGGGCGTTTCCGCATCCAGCGCGACTGCCTACAATAGTTTGATGTACATCGGCCACTACCTGATTGATCCGCCCGTCGTGCTCGGTCCCATGGCCGGTGTGACCGACAAACCGTTTCGCCTGTTGTGCAAGCGGCTCGGTGCGGGTTTGGCAGTTTCCGAGATGACGTCCGCCGATCCCCGGCTGTGGCACACCAGCAAGTCGCGGCACCGCATGGATCACAGCGGTGAACCGGAACCGGTAAGCGTGCAGATTGCCGGCTACGACCCGACCATGCTCGCCGAAGCAGCACGCTTCAACGTCGGCAACGGTGCGCAAATCATCGACATCAACATGGGCTGTCCGGCAAAGAAAGTCTGCAACGTATGGTCTGGCTCGGCTTTGTTGCAAGACGAGCCGTTGGTGGCACGCATCGTCAAAGCCGTGGTCGACGCCGTCGACGTTCCGGTGACGCTGAAGATTCGCACCGGCTGGGACCGCGAGCACCGCAATGCGTTGAACGTCGCGCACATTGCCGAAGATGCCGGCATTGCGGCGCTTGCCGTGCATGGGCGTACGCGCGCCGACCGCTATGCGGGCGAAGCGGAGTACGCCACCATCGCCGCCGTCAAGGCAGCCGTGCGCATACCGGTGCTTGCCAACGGCGATGTCACCACCCCGCAACAGGCACGCCAGGTGCTGGCCAGCACCGGCGCGGATGCGTTGATGATCGGTCGCGGTGCACAGGGCCGACCGTGGATCTTTCGCGAGATTGCCCACTATCTGGCCTGCGGCGAGCTGCTGCCGGAGCCGACGGTGACGGAAGTGTCGTCGATCCTGCTTGGCCACCTCGAGCATCTGTACGCGTTTTACGGCGAGCAGGCCGGGGTGCGCATCGCGCGCAAGCATCTGGGCTGGTATGCCAGGGACCGGCCGGAAAATGCCGCGTTTCGCCAAGTGGTCAACTGCGCTGAGTCCGCTAGCGCACAGCTGCGCCTGACGCGCGACTACTTCGCCGCCCTGGCCGACGACGCCGCACTGGCTGCCTGACCCAGTCAGATAAAAACCTCCCAACTCCTGTATGGCCGTCCACAACACCTGCAGATGTTAGGCATGGCCATGAGCACCTCGCCACCAGCGCTGTCTGATCGCACGCGGGTTGGAAACCCACGTTAACCAACTCCATGAGGATTGCCGTGCATCCATGGCATTCGCGCGACAGAAGATCGAGGAGCTGCGCGCGCACGCTGATGCGTTGGCTGGCGATGTGCAGGCCCAAGCGGCGTTGGTCAACCAGCAGGCGGCGCTGTCCGCGCAACGCCGAGCCCGGTTATGGAAAATTAGCTGCTCCGCGCACCGCTGCATGAGCCTGCACTGACAAAACGGTGGCGACTGCCAGGCTGCTGCGTGCAGAGATGCAACCGAGTGCCTGATTGAGCAACCTGTGCGCCTGCCGCAGTTTCGCTCGCGCCTGGTTTCAGACGGTCGCCGGAGCGCAGCCGCAGGCCCGTGAGGCAACGTGACTGAGCTGCCATCCCCAACGTATCCCGCTAGCCGCACACCGCGCGGCCGTCCAAACCGCTTAACCTGCCCCAAACCGGGTAGCGTGACCGCGCGCTGCGGGCTGCAAAACGCCGGGCTGCGCTGTATCATTGCCAACCGCATTTATCTCTTTATCCGCAGAAAAGGATATATACCTCGATGTCCAACTTCCTGTTCACTTCCGAATCGGTCTCCGAGGGCCATCCGGACAAGGTTGCCGATCAGATTTCCGATGCGGTGCTCGATGCCGTTATCGCCAAGGATCCAGCGGCACACGTCGCTTGCGAAACCATGGTCAAGACCGGCGTCGCGATCGTCGCCGGCGAGATCACCACCAGTGCGTGGATTGATTTGGAGACTATCACTCGCAAGGTCATCGTGGACATTGGCTATCACTCGAGCGACGTTGGTTTCGACGGTGCTACCTGCGGCGTACTCAACCTGATCGGCAAGCAGTCGCCTGACATCAACCAGGGCGTGGCACGCAAGCGCCCGGAAGATCAAGGCGCGGGCGATCAAGGTCTCATGTTCGGCTACGCCACAAACGAAACCAGGGAAATGATGCCAGCGGCGATCTATTACGCGCATCGCCTGGTCGAGCAGCAGGCGAAAGTACGCAAGGCGAAAAACTCGCCGTTGGCGTGGTTGCGTCCGGACGCCAAGAGTCAGGTGACCCTGCGCTATGAAAACGACAAGGCCGTGGCGATCGACGCCGTGGTCCTGTCCACGCAGCATGATCCAGGCATCAAGCAGAAGGACCTGGTTGAAGCCGTCCGCGAACTGATCCTCAAGCCGATCCTGCCTGCCAAGCTGTTGCACAAGGACACGAAGTTCCACATCAACCCGACCGGCAAGTTCGTCATTGGCGGACCGGTGGGTGATTGCGGCCTCACCGGGCGCAAGATCATCGTTGACACGTACGGCGGCTGGGCGCGTCACGGCGGTGGTGCTTTCTCCGGCAAGGATCCGTCCAAGGTGGATCGCTCCGCCGCTTACGCTGCGCGCTACGTCGCCAAGAACATCGTGGCCGCCGGCATCGCCGAACGCTGCGAAGTCCAGGTGAGCTACGCGATCGGCGTGGCGAAGCCGACGTCCATCTCGGTCACCACATTCGGCACGGGCAAGATCAGCGATGACGAAATCGAGAAGCTGATCCGCGGCAACTTCGACTTGCGTCCCTACGGCATCCTGCAGATGCTCGACTTGATTCATCCGATGTATCAGCAAACCGCCAGTTACGGCCATTTCGGTCGTACGCCTTACACGATGCAAGACGCCGACGGCAATACCTTCACCGCGTTCTCGTGGGAAAAAACCGACAAGGCTGAAGCGTTGCGCAAGGCTGCCAAGCTGAAGTAACGCAGGCTTGCACGAGCCATTGCGCCGGCTGAAAACCCCGCGAGGCACTGCGGGGTTTTTTTTGCGCCGCACGGCATGCGCACGACGCGATGAACGCAACGCAACAACCGCTCCGCCTTGATTTACTCAGCGATCATTGCGGCCGCTAGAGGCGGTTGTCACTCGGTTAAAAAGAATCTCTGCCGTTCCCTGCCAGCTTTCACGGCCGCTTGCACAAATGCAGACGCCATCCAACCCGCAACATGAGCGTGCCAGTCCAGGTCAACTAGTCGTCGTGGGCGCGCGCGGCCACGGCAGTCGACTTCTTTACCTTGTGCTGCGCGAGCCTGCTCGTCGCGCGTGGGGAATGCGCACCTTGCTTGCGGCGAACGCAAGTGGCACCGCGGCGTTGTCGCTGCGCTGAACATGTGGCGGTCGCCACAACGACACGCTTGCCGCGAACGGTGCGCCGGCTTCGCGCCGGTACGGTGTCAGCCACCGCGCTCTTGATCGGGGACAGCGCGGCCAGCGCGCGTCCTACCTTGCTGGCGCGAACAACCCCGGCTTGCGCCACCAGAACCTCGGGGGTTTGCTGGTGCTCAAAGCTGTCATCCAGCAAGCGCGCCATCAGATCATCCCGGGCCACGGCTGTACGCCCGCCCATGACCACGGCAAACAAGCGACGGCCATCGCGGATCGCAGTCGATGCCAGGTTGAAGCCTGCTGCTGCGGTGTATCCAGTCTTCAGCCCGTCCATGCCGGCGTAGCGATCCATCAAGCGATTGTGCCCGCGCACCAGCTTTCCGTTGAAAGTGAATTCACGCGTGGCAAAATACGCCGTGTCCTGCGGAAAATCCCGGTACAGGGCCATCGCCAGTTTCGCCAGATCGCGCGCCGTTGTCGTGTCGCCCGGGCTGGGCAATCCGGAAGCGTTGTCGAAATGCGTAGCGGTCATGCCGAGCAGCAGCGCCTGCACGTTCATCATTTCGGCAAACCGCGGCTCCGAGCTCGCGATGCCTTCCGCGGCCACGGCGGCAGCATCGTTCGCAGACTTGGTAATCATGCCCAGAATGCAGTCGTGCACCGAAATAGTCTTGCCTGCTACCAGACCGAGCTTGGTCGGCGCCCGGGCCGCAGCCCAGGCGGACACGGGCAACTGCTGATCGAGCTTGAGTCGACCCGCCTTCAACTGCTGGAACGTCAGGTACAGCGTCATCATCTTCGTCAACGAAGCCGGATGATTCGCCTCGTCAGCATTGACCTCATTGAGCACCTGGCCAGTGGCTGAATCGACAACGATGGCTGCGTACCCGGCGTGGGCTGCGCTTGCAAAGCAGGCAAAGCCAGCCAATACGACGGCGGTCACCAGGCCGCGGCATCGGTGCAACAACCGACTTGAGTTTGCCGATCCAATTGTCAAACCAGATTCCTCGTGCGTGGATCGCAGCAGCGCCCCGTGGCCGAAACCATAGTGCACGGCGTGCACAATATCCACAGGTAATGTCTCAACCATTGCTTTCAAGCCCATGTTTTGCGAGTCATTACCGTTGAAGATTTGGCCGTCCATGCAGCATCTTGCCGCGGCCCGCGCTGTGTAATATGCGCTGCTGCCGGGGACCCAGCACAACGGAACACCGCTTGCGGCCAGCTACAATGGAGAAATGTCTCTTATCCAATTACAACACGTCGACTTCAGTATCGGCGGCCCACTCCTGCTCGAACAGGTGGATTTGTCCGTCGATGCAAATGAGCGCGTGTGCATCGTCGGGCGCAACGGCGAGGGCAAATCCACCCTGATGAAACTGATCACCGGCGAGCTGCATGCCGATGACGGCGAGGTGCGCCTGCAGAACGGTGTGGTCGTGGCGCGGATGGCTCAGGAGGTGCCGCAGGATACCGCTGGCAGCGTGTTCGACGTGGTGGCCGAAGGCTTGGGCGATCTGGGCCGGCTGCTGGCCCGCTATCACCATGTTCTGGCGCTCGGTGATTTTGACGCGCTGGGCGAGGTGCAGACGCAGATCGAGGCGCAGCACGGATGGGACCTGGACCGCCGCGTGGACGAAGTGCTGACGCAGCTGGAATTGCCCGGCGAAGCAGATTTCGCCGCGCTGTCCGGCGGCATGAAGCGCCGCGTGTTGCTGGCGCAGGCGCTGGTACGCAAGCCCGACGTGCTGCTGCTCGACGAGCCGACCAACCATCTGGATATCGAGGCCATCGACTGGCTGGAGACGTTTCTCAAACAGTTTCCCGGCAGCATCATCTTCATCACCCATGACCGCAGCTTTGTCCGCGCGCTGGCCACGCGCATCGTGGAGATTGATCGCGGGGCGGTCACCGACTGGCCGGGCGACTACGACAATTACCTGCGTCGGCGCGAAGAGCGCCTGCACGCAGAGGCGCAGCAGAACGCGCTGTTCGACAAGAAACTGGCGCAGGAAGAAGTGTGGATCCGCCAGGGCATCAAGGCTCGGCGAACGCGCAACGAAGGCCGGGTACGCGCGCTCGAAGCGCTGCGCAACGAGCGCGGCAAACGCCGCAACCTCACCGGCAACGCGAAGATGACGGTCGGGCACACGCACGCGTCCGGCAAGAAAGTCATCGACCTCAAACATGTGACGCACGGCTTCGATGGACGCGTGTTGATCGACGACTTGAGCACGACCGTGCTGCGCGGGGACCGCATCGGCATCATCGGCCCGAACGGCGCAGGCAAGAGCACGCTGCTGAAAATCATGCTTGGCGAACTGATCCCGCAGCAGGGTACGGCGGAGCTGGGCACGAGCACGCAGATTGCGTATTTCGATCAACATCGTTTGCAACTGGACAACTCGCTGAACGCCGTGGACAACGTTGCCGGCGGCCTGGAGTTCATCGAACTCAATGGCCAGCGCAAACACATCATCGGTTACCTGCAGGATTTCCTGTTTTCACCGGAGCGTGCGCGCGCGCCAATCACGCGTTTGTCCGGCGGCGAGCGTAATCGCCTGCTGCTGGCAAAGCTGTTTTCGCAACCGTCCAACCTGCTGGTCATGGACGAGCCGACCAATGACCTGGACGTGGAAACCCTGGAGCTGCTGGAAGAACTGCTGACCGACTACAAGGGCACGCTGCTGCTGGTGTCGCATGACCGCGCGTTTCTCGACAACGTAGTGTCCAGCACGCTCGTGCTTGAGGGCAACGGTCAGGTCGGCGAGTACGTCGGCGGCTACACCGACTGGCTGCGCCAGCGGCCACGCGGCGAGCATGCTGCGCCAGCCCTGGGCCATTCCGCGCCGGCGACAGCTGCCGTCGTGCCGTCACCGGCCAGCACAAAGCGCAAGCGCAGCTTCAAGCTGCAGCACGAACTGGAACAGCTGCCCAAGCAGATTGAAATACTGGAAGCGGACATTGCCACGCACACGCAAGCCATGGCCGAACCCGTCTTTTTCCAGCAGGACAGCGCCGCCATCGTCAGCGCCAACGAAACGCTGGCGGCGCTGCAGACCAGTCTGGATTCAGCCTACGCACGCTGGGCCGAACTGGACGGCTGAACGGTCCGGTGCGTGGCTGTGTCACGCGCCCGCTCGAGCCGATGCGCTACATCACGCAGTGGAACCCAGGATGGCGCGCATTGCGCTTTTTTGCATGACAGCCATCGCGCGTATCATTCCGGGTTTCACCCTGCGGAAGACCCAGCATGCTCACGCTTTATTACAGTCCCGGCTCGGCCAACATGGTCGTGCATCTGACCTTGCTTGAACTTGGCCTGGCGCACACGCTGGAGCGCGTGGACCTGGACGCTGGACAACAGCGCAGTGCGGCATATCTGGCGCTGAATCCAAACGGTGTGGTCCCGACTCTGGTCATCGACGGCGTGCCTCACGGCGAGGCAGCTGCGCTGACGATGCTGCTGATAGAGCGCCACGCCGAAGCCGGTCTGGCACCGGCAACAGACAGCTCCGCCCGCGCTGAATTCCTGCAGTGGATGTTCTATCTGGCCAACACGATGCAGCCGCTGTTTCGTCAATGGTTTTATCCGGGCGATTACCTGCCGGCAGCAGCAGACAGCATCAAGGAAGCGGCGCGCATCGGTATCGAAGCGGCCTGGTCGCATGTCAACAATCGCCTTGCGGCGCACGGCCCCTACCTGCTCGGCAGCGCATTCAGCGCCGTCGATCTATACCTGCTGATGCTGATGCGCTGGTCACGCAACATGCCCAATCCGGCCACTACCTGGGCCAATCTCTCGTCACTGGCCGACAAGCTCAAGGCGCGGCCATCGTGGAAACAGGTGTGCGACGCCGAGGGTCTGGTCGAGTGGGCGTGAGCGCATCGCGACGGCCGCACTGATGCGGCGCCGGCGGCGTTGAGTACTGCGCAGGCCGAGGAACCGCCCATGCCCGAACGGGACGCCAACGCGCCGGTCGTGTCCGAGCGATGGGCGGTGTATTTGATCGAATGCACGGATGGCCGTGTCTACACCGGAATCGCGCGCGATCCGGAGCAGCGTTATGTCAAACACATGTGCGGCAAGGGCGCACGTTTTACCCGCTCCAACCCGCCACGCCGACTTCTTGGCTGGACCTGGGTGGAAGGTCATGGCCCCGCGCTGCGGCTGGAGATCGCCTGGAAGCAATTGCCACGCGAACAGCGCATTGCCGCGCTGCAAGCCCGCGTAGTTGCGGTGTAATCCGAACGAACTAACCACCCGCTTCCCGCACGCCACTGCAATTGCGCCCGAAGCATGACGGAAGGCGCGGCGTTCCAATCGAAACAATGCAGGCGGGCCACGTATCAGCGACGTCGTAACTACTCGATTTTGCCTCAAGCGCAAGAAGAACCCGGCGCGCGGTTCATCTCTACCGCTGCTGGGCGGCGGCGGTATGTGCGTTGGAGCGAGCGTCTTCAAGCAACGCCTCTGCGACATGACTCATGCGCTGCGCAAGGCAGATCGTGCAACTTCCAGAGCTGCCTGAGTCTGCGAAACGTCTGACACGACGCGGCGTTCCGCTGTCGTGCGCTCGTAGCGATGATTGCCTTCATTCATGGCGGGCAAGGTTCCGCGGTCCACACCGGCCGCTCGTGCGCGATGCACACAGCGTTGTCACCCTCGTCTGTCAGCACGACAGGAGCATTGAGCCCGAGTCGGCTTTCACGCGCTCAAGTCTGTCGTTGCAAGTGGCAACCAGAATTGTGCGATGGCACCAGGCGCATCGTTGCGCGCAGTCAGGCTGACGCCACCTGCGTGCGCGTCGGCAATCTGCCTGACCAGCGCCAGTCCGATGCCGGAGCCACCGGGTTTGGTGGTGAAGAACGGAACGAACAGGTTGTCGCTCGCGGGCATACCCGGGCCATCATCGAGAATTTCGATCAGCGCGCGCTCGCGTTCAGTGCGCCAGCGCATCACGACCTCGCCATGAGTGGAAAGACTCGCCTCTACGGCGTTGCGCAACAGGTTGATCAGTGCCTGCTCCAGCTGGTCGGAATCGGCCTGCACTGACAGCGCTGCGCCAGGTTCGATATGCACGGGCAAACGCTGCTCCAAGCGAGCGACTTTTGCGACAAGCGCGGCCACATCCACATGGTGCACGTGCGGCGGCGGCAGTCGCGCCAGTCGGCTGTAGCCGGAGAGGAATCGGCCCAGGGCGCCGGCACGCTTGCCTATTACATCCAGCCCGCTGTGAAAATCTTCACGCCAGTCGGCGGGCATTGGCTCACGCGCGACCAGTGTGGCAAGCGTCTCGGCCATCGACTGGATCGGCGCCAGCGAGTTGTTGACCTCGTGGCCGAGCACGCGCAACAGGCGCTGCCACGCCTGCCGCTCTTCCTCGCGCAATACCCGGCCGACGTCATTGATCACCAGCAGATGGCCACCCTTGCCGCCGCGTCGCAGCGGCGCGTGGCGAATCTCGAAGCGGCCGCTGCGCCCGGGGAAAACATGGCTGAGCAACTTGCCGGTCGGCGCGTCAAGCAGCGGCTGCACGCCAAGATCCTCTGCCGTGCGCCCAAACAGTTCGGGCCGCTCGGCGTGCAACAAGCGCTGCGCGGCGGGATTGAGCAGTCGCAGCCGATCGTCCTGGTCGAACACCAGTACTGCATTGTCCAGAGCCGCCAGGGTCTTGCCGAGCAGGTACGAAGATTCCTCGAACTGCAGACGCTCGCTCTGCAGCCGGTCGGCCAGCGCGTTGATGTCATAGACCACTTCACCGAGCACGCTGCGCTGCGTACCGCGCATGCTGTAGTCACCCTCGCGCAGCGCCTCGAGCAGGCTGGCCAGGGTATGGATCGGATAGATCAGGCGCCGATACTGCCACTGCGCCAGCCACAAGGTGCATAGCGCCACCGCCAACAGCAGTAACCACAGCCAGGACCCGTCCGGGCGTCCCCAGCCAAGCACGGCCAACAACGCGATGATCGCGGGCAACGCCGCCAACACGCTGCCGCCGAGCACCCGTCGCTCATAGGCCGGCATTTGCGCCGGACGGCGTGCCGCAGACGCTTGCTCAGGCGCCGCCATCGGCCGTCTCGTCGCCGTCGCGCAAGGCATGCTTTTCCAGACGTCGGTACAGCGCCTGGCGGGTGATGCCCAGCGCGTTGGCCGCATGTTGCAGGTTGCCGTCGTGGCGTTCCATCGCGTGCCGCACCAGCCACGCGTCGGCCTGCTCCAGGGTCATCCGGGCGAAGTTGTCGTCGGTCGAGGCGGGAGCGCCAAAGGCCAGCCCGGCGGCATCGATTTCGTCATGGTCGGCCAGCAACGCGGCACGTTCCATCAGATGCCCGAGCTCGCGCACGTTGCCCGGCCAGGCGTAGACCTCAAGCGCGCGTTCGGCCGAAGGCGCCAGCCGCAAACCAGCGCGACCGTAGCGCTTCGCGCTGCGTGCCAGATTTGCGCGCGCCAGCGGCAGGATGTCTTCCAACCGTTCGCGCAGCGGCGGCAGCCGGATCTCCAGCGTGTTGAGGCGATACAGCAGGTCGCGCCGAAAACGTCCGGCGGCCACTTCCACGACCAGATTCGCATTGGTCGCCGACACCAGTCGCACGTCCGCGTGCTGCGTGCGCGAGGAGCCGAGTCGCTCGAACTCGCCGTCTTCCAGCACGCGCAGCAATTTCGGTTGCTGCGACGCCGGCACGTTGCCCACTTCGTCAAGGAACAAGGTGCCGCCGTCGGCCAGTTCGAAGCGACCGATGCGCTCGGTCTTGGCATCGGTATAGGCGCCACGAACGTGGCCAAACATCTCCGACTCGAATACTGCCTCGGCGATGCCACCCATGTTGACCTTGATCAACGGCTGCGCCGCGCGCGCCGACAGATCATGCAACCGCTGCGCGACCACACCCTTGCCGGTGCCGTTTTCGCCCAGGATCAGCACATTCGCGTCACTGGACGCGATGCGTGAAACCATCGCCATCACATGCTGCATGGCTGGCGATTCGGCAATAAAGTCGGCCGCCTTGTTCCCCTCAGTCAGCAACGCATTGGTCGCTTCAAGCCGATGCTGTCGGCGCTCGCTGCGAGCCAGCGCGACCTGCGCGCGCAGGACGCCGAGCAGGCGCGTGTTGTCCCACGGCTTTTCGATGAAATCCGCGGCACCGCGACGCATCGCTTCCACCGCGAGCGGTACGTTGCCCCACGCAGTCATCACTACCACTGGCATGCCGGGAACGAGCCGACGCAACTGCTGCAGCAACGCCAGGCCTTCTTCGCCGGAGGTGGTATCACGCGTGTAATTGAGGTCGATCAGCGCGCAATCAAACTCATCGCGACGCACCGATTCCAGCACGCCTGCGGGGCCGTCGGTGCCAACGCTGGCGATGCCCTCGGACTTCAGCAGCAGGCGTAACGCCTCGCGTACGTCGTCCTGGTCGTCAGCCACCAGCACGGTGGAATTCGATTCACGCGTCATGCTTGTCCGTGGGTGATAAAGAACCGTAGGAGCCCGCTAGCCGGCGATGCTTGTGTTCCAGTACCCGCCGCAAAGATCAAATCAACAGCATCGCCCGCCAGCGGGCTCCTACTCGTATCTTAGGGCGACGGCGGGATCGACGCGCAGTGCACGCAGCAGGGGGACGAGTGCCGACAGAGCGGCCACGCCGATCAGCAACAACAGCACTGGTACGAACACTGCTGGATCGTGCGCGCGCGTGCGCATGCCCGGCGTAGCGAGCAAACTCGACCACGGCCACGCCAGCGCAAAGCCAATGGCCAGGCCGATACCCAATTGCCAGAACAGCCGCTGCCCCACCTGCACGATGATCGCACCACTGCTGGCGCCGATGGCGCGGCGGATGCCGATCTCGCGCGTGCGCTGTTCGACTGAAAATGCGAGCACGCCATATAACCCAGCGGCGGCCAACAGCAGCGCAATCAGGCCCAGCGCGCTGAACACGGTGGTCAACACGGTCAGGCCGAGGCGACTTATTTTCACCCGGCGCGCCTGGCTTATCTCCCCGTACACAGCCACCTGCGGATCCACTTCGTGCACTACCGCGGCCAGTCGCTGCATATTCGTCACGGCATCCGCGTGCGTGCGCACAGCCAGACCGACGCTGTGCAGCGGCGTCGCCCCAGCCGCTTGCCGCAGCGGAATAAGCAATCCGGGCAATGACCGCTCCAGCTCACCGTCCAGCTGCAGCGGCTCGATGACACCGATCACCGTCAACTTCTCGTTCGCCCCACCCGGGTACAGCACAAAGGTCCGGTTCAGTGGATCCTCATACGGCCAGAACGCGGCCGCCATCTTGCCGTCAATCACCGCCACCGGTGTGCTGGCGGCAGTATCACGCGCATCGAAGAAGCGCCCTTCACGCAGACGCACCCCGTAGGTCGCCAGAAAATTGGGGTCGACAATACCCATCTGTGCCTCCGGCCAACCGTCCGATGGCTGCGGCTGACCCGGCAGCGAAACATCCTCGTGACTGCCAAGCACTGCGCTGGGGACGGTATCGGCAGCGGTGGCGTCCACTACGGCCGGATCGCGGCGCAGGCGCTCGACTACGGTGTCGAAGAATTGGATACGCTGGGCGTCCTTCTGATACAGCAGAGGCGGCAACGCGACCTGCGCGATGAGCACAGCAGACGCATGCGTCGTGCCCATGGTTGGTTGCGCCAGCAATCCGCCCACTGCGCGCACGAAGGTTCCGGCACCGACCAGCAGCACCACGGTCAAGGCCACCTCGGCCACCACCATCACCTTGGCCACCCGGGCGAAGCCGCCGCCGGAGCCCTTGCCACCGTCACTCAGCGCGCCTTGCAGGTCTGCCCGCGACGCCCGCCAGGCGGGAATGCCACCGGCCAACAGGGTGCTGAACACGGCGACAAACACCCCAGACGCCACCAGCCAGCCGTCCATGCCGTGCTGCAGAAACGAGGCCTCGCGCGGGTTGTTGGCAACCCAGGTCAAGTCGAGCCAGCGAATGCCGCTATAAGTAATCGGAAAGGCCAGCGCGAGTGCGCCAGCTCCCAGCAACAGGCTCTCCGCCAACGCGCCGATCATCAAGCGCATGCGCGAGCTACCCAGCGCGCTGCGCAGCGCCAGCTCCTGGCGTCGCTGCAGGGTCTGCACCAGCTGCAGGTTGGCCACGTTGATGCACGCCAGCAACAACACCAGCACGCCGGCGCCGAACATCAACCACGTCCAGTAAATCATGGTCGAGGGCACGAAACTCGCCAGCATCGGCCCGATGATCAGAGGCTTCACGCGCCAGTCTGGCGGCAAGCTGCGTTGCAACTGCGCTGCCCACGTATCCAGTTCCGCTCGGGCCTGGCTCAGCGGCGTGTCTGGCGCGAGCCGCGCCACAGTGGCGATCGTGCGATGTTCACCGACTTTCAGGCGCAACGGCAACCATGCCTGCGTGCCCGTATAGGGAAAGCCGAAGCTGGCCGGCAATATGCCGATCACCTTGTCCCACTCGCCGTTCACCCGCACATCTCGGCCGACGATATGCGGATCGGCATTGAACTCATGCCGCCAGATGGTTTCGCTCAGCAAGAGCACGCGCGTCGAACCATGCGCTTCGTCCGCTGCCACCAAACCGCGCCCGAGCAGCGGTTTCACTCCCAGCAAGTGCATCATCGACGCGGTCAGTTCGCCACCTTTGTAGTAGATCGCACCGCTGCCGCCATCCAGGTTAAGACTCACAGGCGCATAGGCGCCCATGCGATCAACGCTGCGCAGCTTGCCGTGCAATTGCAGATACTGATCGCTGTCCATGCCGACAATGTTGTTGTTATCCGGCTCGCCGATCGAAACCAGCCGCGCGGCATCAGGAAACGGCAACGGTCGCAACACGAGGGTGCTGATCATGCCGAACACGAACAGCACGACGCCCAGACCGACGCCCAGCACGGTCACCGACAACAGTGCATATCCAGGGCGTCGCATCAATCGGTGCCAGGCCTGGCGAAATTCGCGCACGATCATCGTCATTCTCCGCGCAGGGCGCGCATGGGCTGAACACGGCCGGCGCGGATCGCCGGAATCAGGCAGGCCAGCGCACCAGCGGCGGCAAGCGCCGCACGTACCGCCACCATGAACCACGGATCAAGACCGCTGCGGCCGAGTCCGGCGAGCACCGCGCGAAAGATCTGAGCCGAGGCCGCTGCCAGCGCGACACCAGCCACCAGCCCTGTCGCGATCTGCGCCAGGCCACCCCGCACGATCAGCACCATTAGCAAAGGCACCTGCACCGGCTTGCCGCCGCCGGCAATGTTTACCGATGGCGAGTTCGTTTCGAAAATACCCAGCGGACGCACGCCGGTCATCCGCTGCAGATGCTGGTACTGCTGAGGCGACACCTGCTGCACGTTGCCAGCTTCCAGCGGACCGAGTGCCACCAACTGCTGCGGCTGTGGGTATGGCAACGGGCGCCACAGCACACCGTCGATCATGGTGAACACCGCGCTGGTTGCGCCTACCCCGAGCGCGAGCACACCGATCGAGAGCAGCAGGAACCCGGGCCGGCGCAGGCTCGCCCGCCAGGCGCGCCAGACCTCGGCCAGCCAGATACTCACGCGTCGACGTCCACGCGCTGGCCAATCAGTGCATCCAGCCGTTGATCGTCTTCGTGGCGCAGGCGCTGGAAGGTTTCCTCATCGACCACGCGACCGTCAAACATGCGGATCTTGCGTTGGGCAAGCTCGGCATAACGCGCGTCATGGGTGACCATGCAAATGGTCGCACCGCCCTTGTGCAACTCGTCCAGCAGCGTCATCACCGCCTCGCCGTTGCGCGAGTCAAGGTTGCCGGTCGGCTCGTCGGCAAGCAGGATCGCGGGCTTGCCCACCAGCGCACGCGCCACTGCCACACGCTGCTGCTGGCCGCCGGAAAGCTGGGCTGGATAGTGCCGGGTGCGATGCGCCATGCCGACCCGTTCCAGCGCCTCCCGCACGCGCTCGCGACGCTCACCGGAGTCGATGCCGCTACGGTAGGTCAATGGCAGTTCGACGTTCTCCTGCACACTGAGGTCGCCGATCAGATTGAACGCCTGGAAGATGAAGCCGATCTCGGCATTGCGGATGCGTGCACGGGCGGCGGCATTGAGCGCGGCGACGTCATGGCCGTTCAGCACGTAGGTACCGGCAGTGGCGGTATCGAGCAGACCCAGAATAGACAACAGCGTGGTCTTGCCGCAGCCGGACGGGCCGGATATCGACACGTACTCGCCGCGCTGCACATTCAAGTGAACATCGCTGAGTGCGTGGGTCTCCACCTCATCGGTCTGGAATATCTTGCGGATGCCGCCGAGGGCAATGACGTTGGTGGATTCGTTCATGCTGACTCCATGATTAGATTTAGCCGTCCATCTAGAGAACTGCATCAAGTCACACTTGCGCCATCACTCCAGTTTGATGCGGTCGTATTTGTCCCACTGGCTGGCGTCCGAAAGCAGCACACGGTCGCCTGGCTGAACGCCATGCAGGATCTGCACCCGATCCACTGATACCGCGCCAATCCGCACTGGCACGCGGGAGGCAACGTTGCCGGCGGGGTCAAGGCGGAACAGGCTGATATCCCCGTAGGGCTTGGCCAACGCCGGGCGTCCTAGCGACAACACGTTGTGCAACAAAGCGATGCAAATGCGACCGTCAACCGAAAGATCTGGACGTGCGCCCGGTGGAAGCGCGCCGGTCAGAGCAACCTCCACCTGCACGCTGCCGTCGCGCACCGCCGGATCGATCCGACTGACCGTGCCGGCGATTTCACCGTTGTGCGTGTCAACACTGACCTGCATGCCTAACGCCACATCCTTGGCTTGCACCTCGGGCACCTGCAGGCGGGCGATCAGCACATCCGTGCGCGCGACCCGAGCCAGGTTGGCCCCGATGGCAACTTGCGCGCCTTCCTGCACCGCCACTTCCTGCAGCACTCCGGCGATGCCGGCCCTGACGTCGAGAGCGTCAGCCTGACGCTCGCGCAACTGGAGATTGCTTTGATCCTGGAGCAAGGCAGCTTTTACTGCGTTGACCTGCGCCTGCATGCTGCCACCAAAGGCGTGCACCCGCTGTTGCTCGATTTGCATGCGGTTCTTCAGCTGCGCCAGCGCGATTTGCCCCTGGCGGAACGTGACTTGCGCAATCAAATGAGCGGCGGCGGCCTTGGCGTCGGCATCCGCCTTTACCTTGGCCGAAGCGTAGTCCGATACCGCCTGCGCTTCAGCCGAGCGTTCATCCAGCAACTGCGACTGCAATTGAGCGCGCTTGGCGGCGACGTCGGCCTGTCCGGCGGCAACGCGCGCTTGTGCATTACGCAAACTATCCTGCACTTCCGGGTTGGAAAGTTTCATCAGCACGGTATCTGGTTGCACGCTGGCACCGGGCCACGCCAGGATCTGCTCCACTTGTGCCGCTGTGGCTGCGGCCAGCCAGCGCGAGGTGCGCGGCACCAGCGTGCCGCTGGCCCGCACTTCGCGCAGCATGTCGCCACGCTGCACGGTGTCGACCCAGACACTGGAGCGTTCGACTCGCGGCAGTGCGGGCCCGAGCCGCAGCAGCAACGTGATCAACACCATGGCGACCAGGACGGAACCTGCCACGATCACGCGCAGCCGGCGACGTTTGCGGATTTTCAGATTTGGGTTGGCCATGTCCATGGGATGCATGGAGCAATCGGCATGCCAACGGCTGACACCGGGCTAACGGCTGATCTGCCGCATGCATCATGCCGCTGCATTGCCCACGCATGTCCGCTTTCGGACAACACCGTGCAGCAACGGACAGCTGACTGCAGCGGTTTGGTCCGCGTATTCGCAATGCCTCCGGTTCAGGTCACGCATGCCGGCGCCAGCCTCTGTGCTCAGCATTGCACGACGAACCGAATTGCCTGGATCCGCCAGCGCGGACGTCACCCGTGACCCAGGCGGCAACGCGGGAAGCATGCCGCAGCATCTGCGGAAGAGAAAAGTCGGGGGGACGTTCCCGCCTTGCCTGACGCCGCAACTTTCGCGATCGCCGCTTCACGCGCTCGGTGCCCAGCCACTCATGGGCGCCGCGCGCTCAGCCGGTATTCTGCAATCCAGCCGACACGCCGTTGACGCAGGCGACCAGCGCGTGCAGCAGCGCGTCGTCGGCGCGGTTGCTGGCGCGCCAGCGGCGCAGCAGGTCTACCTGCAGCAGGCTCATCGGATCGACATACGGATTACGCAGGCGGATCGACGCGGCCAGGCGCGCGTCGCCTTGCAGCAGCGCGTCACTGTGTTTGAGTTGCAGCAAACTGTCGCGCGTGCGCACAAACTCGGCGCGGATCAACGCAAAAAATTCGTCGTGCAACGGGCCGGACAGAGTCGAGAACGCTTCAGCGATATCCAGATCGCATTTGGCGAGCACCATCTCCACGTCATTCAATGCATTGTTGAAGAACGGCCAGTCGCGCGCCATCTCGCTCATGGCTTGCGCGCCAAACTGCTGCACGCCATGTTCCAGCGCGCTGCCCAGGCCGTACCAGCCGGGGATGATGGCGCGGCACTGGGTCCACGCAAACACCCACGGAATCGCGCGCAGATCCTGCACGCCGTGCATGCTGCGCCGACTGGCCGGGCGCGAGCCAAGCGTCATCTGCTCGATCACGTCGATCGGCGTCGCGTTGCGAAAATAGTCGACGAAGTTTTCGCGCTCGACGAACGCCCGATAGGTTTCGCGGCTGCGCGCAGACAGCACGTCCATGCATTCCCGCCAACGCTCTTCGCGCACGTCCGCCTCGCGCGGGCGCAGGCTGGCGCGCAATACGGCACCGACGGTTTGTTCCAGGTTGCGCAACGCCAGTGCGCGGATGCCGTATTTGCGATGAATGACTTCGCCCTGCTCGGTCACGCGCAAGACGCCGGCTACGGAGCCGCGCGGCGAGGACATCAAGGCCGGCGTCATGCGCCCACCGCCGCGGCTGGCCGAGCCACCGCGACCGTGAAAAAAAGCCAACTCTATGTGCGCTGCGTGCGCCACTTCCAGCAGCCGAACCTGCGCGCGCTGCAGGCTCCAGCGCGAGGCCAGCGTGCCGCCATCCTTGCCGCTGTCGGAATAGCCGAGCATCACCCATTGCTGGTCCTGGCGGGCAGCCAGATGCTGGCGATATACCGGGTCGTCAAGCAGCGCCTGCAGGATTGCCGGCGCGTTCTGCAGGTCGTCCACCGTTTCGAACAACGGCGCGATGTCCAGCGGGACAGCATCCACCTGCGCCGCCCCGGTAGTTGCCGCTGGCGCCACGAGGCCAGCGCTACGCGCCAGCGCCAGCACCGCCAGCACGTCGGCGGCAGAGCGCGCCATGCTGATGACATACAGACCGGTGGCGCCGATCCCATGCTGCTGCCGACTGTCGCGCAAGACCGTAAACACCGCTTGCAACGCTGCGGCCGGCGGATCACTACACGGCGCGAATGCCTGCTCGCCGCTCGCATACGGGCGCAGTTGATCGGCGCGCCGGGCTGGACCACGTGCGCTCCAGTCCGGGTCAGCCAGCAGCGCAGCCAGCGCATCGTCGTGCACGCGCGAGTCCTGCCGCGCATCCAGTCGCGCCAGATGAAAACCAAAGCAGCGCACGCGCCAGATCAGGCGCGCGACGGCGTAGGTGCCGGCGTGCAAGCCCCGATGCTCGACCAGGCTTGTGGCGATCAACTGCAGATCGTCAAGCAGGGAGTCTGGCGTCAGATAGCCATCTTCCGCGGCATGGGACGTGAGCCGCAGGCGCGCACCGATCAACTGCAACAGGCAGCGGTAGGGCATGTCCGCATGCCGCGGGCGAATGCGCGCGGCGGCCGCCGGATAGCGCGCCAGATAATCCACCAGCCGCGCCCGCAGCGCAGCGGTAACCTCTATGCGGTCGTCGGTCTGGCTGAGTTTGCGCGCCAATGCGGCTACGTCCGCGGCATACTGCTGCAACACTGCCGCGCGTTGCGAAGAAAGGCTGGCAGCCAGCGTGTCGGCACCGACTCCCGGATTGCCATCCATGTCTCCACCCACCCAGCTGGCAAAACTGAGCAGCCGTGGCAGCTTCACGGCGACCCCGTAAACCTCGCGCAGGGCGCGATGCAGCGCCTCATAAAGCGTCGGCACGACGCGATATAGGGGATTGGCCAGATAGAAACCGACGTGTTCGTATTCGTCTTGCACGGTCGGCCGCACGCTTGACGCTTCTGCGGTTTGCCAGCCCGTCGACAGCGCGACAAAGATGCGCTCGGCGTCCTGGCTGCACTCCTGCGGAGTGCGGTCGCGATCAAAACCGTCGACCAGCGAGCGCACGATCGCTTGCTCTTTTTCCAGCAGCGAGCGGCGCACGGCCTCAGTTGGATGGGCGGTGAACACCGGCTCGATCCACAATCGATCGAGCCAGCCGATCAGTTCATCAGCACCGACGCCTTGCGCCTTGAGTCCGCTCAGGACATCGAGCAATGATTCGGGCTGCGGCGCGCTGCCCTCGCGCTCGTAATCACGGCGGCGCCGAATGCGATGCACGCGCTCGGCGATGTTGACGACCTGGAAGTATGTGGCGAAAGCGCGTGCCAGTGCCGCGGCCGTCGCTGCGTCCAGCCCGGCCAGGGAACTGGCCAGCTCCTCGATTGAGGCTCCAGCTTGGCGCCGCTGTATGGCGGCCAGCCGCGCCCCCTCGACGCGCGCAAACAGCGCCTCTCCTCCCTGCTCCACAAGCAGTCGGCCAACCATTTTCCCGAGCCGACCGACGTCTTCGCGCAGAGGATCGTCAGGGGCTAAAAACATCGGTTCGTGCTGCTCGTGCATGCGCTTGTCCTGATCCTTAAACCGCATCAGCGTAGCCAATCACGCTGCATGCACAGCGTCGGCGTGCGGGTGCCGCTACAATAACGGCCTTGTACTGCCCGCTGAGGGGCGCTGCGACCGTTCGAGACGCGAGAGTTTTTCGTCGTCATCTGACCGGCCAGGCTCGGCGTGGCGCACCTCGCAACGGCGCCCGGTTGTTTGCATGCAAGTTCTGCGCGACATCCCGGCCCGTTGCGGCCGACGCTGACGCCCAGGACGCGCATTAACCGGACCGGAGTTGCCATGAACGCTGTCATTAAAGAAACCACGCACCAGGATTTCAAAGTCGCCGACCTGTCGCTCGCCGACTGGGGTCGCAAGGAACTGGACATTGCCGAGCATGAGATGCCCGGCCTGATGTCGATCCGCAACAAGCACGCCACCAGCAAGCCATTGCGTGGCGTGCGCGTTACCGGCTCGCTGCACATGACGATCCAGACTGCCGTGTTGATCGAGACGCTGAAAGAAATAGGCGCCGACGTGCGCTGGGCCTCGTGCAATATTTTCTCCACGCAGGATCATGCCGCCGCTGCCATCGCGGAAACCGGCACCCCGGTATTTGCGTGGAAGGGCGAGACGCTGGAGGAATACTGGGACAGTACGCTGGAAGCGATGAGCTTCCCCGACGGCAAAGGCGGCTTCCTCGGCCCGCAGCTGATCGTTGATGACGGCGGCGACGCGACGCTGCTGATCCACAAGGGTTACGAACTGGAAAATGGCAGTGACTGGGTAAACGAAAAGGCCGCGTCGCACGAAGAGCAGGTCATCAAGAACCTGCTCAAGCGCGTAGCCGCTGAACGCCCCCGCTACTGGCATACCGTGGTCAAGGACTGGAAGGGCGTCTCCGAGGAGACCACCACCGGCGTGCATCGCCTGTATCAACTGGCCGCTGCCGGCACCTTGCTGGTCCCGGCGATCAACGTCAACGATTCGGTAACCAAGTCGAAGTTCGACAATCTGTACGGTTGCCGCGAATCACTGGCCGACGGCCTGAAGCGCGCAATGGACGTGATGCTTGCAGGCAAGGTGGCCGTGGTTTGCGGCTACGGCGATGTCGGCAAGGGCTGTGCGCATTCGCTGCGCGCTTATGGCTCGCGCGTGGTGGTTACCGAAATCGATCCGATCACCGCATTGCAGGCATCGATGGAAGGTTTCGAAGTAAACACGGTCGAGTCCACCCTTGGCCGCGGGGATATCTATGTCACCACCACCGGCAACCGGGATGTGCTCACGCTGGACCACCTGAAGGCGATGAAGGACCAGGCGATCGTGTGCAACATCGGCCACTTTGACAACGAGATTCAGGTCGACGCGCTGAACACCATGGCCGGTGTACAGAAAATCAACATCAAGCCGCAGGTCGACAAATATGTGTTTGCCGACGGCCACGCGCTGTTCCTGCTGGCCGAAGGTCGCCTGGTGAACCTGGGTTGCGCCACGGGCCATCCAAGTTTCGTGATGTCCAATTCGTTCTCCAACCAGACTCTGGCGCAGATTGACCTGTGGGCGCACAAGGACACTTACGAGGCCAAGGTTTACATCTTGCCGAAGAAGCTGGATGAGGAAGTGGCGCGCCTGCATCTGGACAAGATCGGGGTGAAGTTGACGACGCTCAGCGCCGAGCAGGCCGAATATCTGGGCGTCCCCATAGACGGCCCGTACAAATCGGATTTCTACCGCTACTGATCAATCGAGGCAACCAGCGGGCAATGCCTGCGCTCCGCGGCTAATCGCGGAGCGCAGGCCCTTGGCCTTGGTGCGCAGGGTTCTGCGCGCGCCTGTTGCCCGCATGCATACGTTGCAGGCAGGCCCGCCGACCCGTCGCGCGATGTGCGCGGCGGGCTCACTATCCGCCGGTGTGACGGCTGCGAAGCACGGCGGTTGACTCTGCTGCGATCTGACAGGTTACCGGCAGTCCCGCGGGTTACTGCTTGCGATACAGCAGATCACGCACGCTGTGGCCGAGATTCAAACCGCGACGCTCGAAACGGGTTTCAATACGCCAATCGGGCTTTGCTGCGTACGCGCCCGGGCTGCACGCATTGCGCCATTCCGGCGCCGCCTCCAGCACCGCCAGCATGTGTTGGGCGTATTCCTCCCAGTCTGTCGCCAGATGCAGCAGGCCACCGGGAGCAACGCGCGAAGCGAGCAGCGCCGCAAACTGGGGCTGCAGCAGACGTCGCTTGTGGTGACGCTTCTTGGGCCAGGGATCCGGAAACCAGATGCGCACCTCGTCCAGCGCGCCGGGTGCAATGGCGTGCGTCAGGACGTCAAACACGTCGTGTCGATACACACGCACATTGCCCGCATCACGTGCCGCCAATGCATTCATCAGCCGACCGACACCCGGACCGTGCACTTCCACGCCAATGAAGTTGCGCGCGGGGTCGTGCTCGCTGGCCCAGGCCAGAGCCTCACCGTTTCCAAAACCAATCTCCATCACCAGTGGAGCACGGCGGCCGAAGCAAGCGTCCAGGTCCTGCACCACGCCAGCGTAATCCATGCCGAAACGCGACCAGTAATCGTCAAACGCGCGCTGCTGCGCCGATGTCATGCGACCCTCGCGCAGCACGAAACTGCGAATGCGCCGCAGATGGTCGGCTGGCGCGGTATCGGGAATGTCAGTCATGGACACGTCAGTTTCGGCCAATGGTGGGATCACGCACGCAAGCTGCGGGACTGCGCACACATGTTTGCGGGCCCACATCCGCAGCAGGTTTTTGCACGCAGTCTCGCTGCAGCAGCGAGGTGGTCAGGACGCGGGCAATTGTAACCGCTGTCAGCAAACGGTCGAATCCATGCATGGGTAAAGATCAAGACCCGCATGTGCGGGCCTGGTTCCTTACCTGAAGTACTCAGTTCTGTTGCTGGTCGCGCCGCGCGCGATCGTCCTCCTTCTGCGCCGGCCGTGACTGGTTCTCTGGACGTACTGGCCGCGGAGCCGCCATCCGCTGCGGCTGCGGCTGCGCCACGGCCGCGCGTGGAATCTCCTGCGGGCGCTGATACTGCACAGGTGGCGCGGCTTGCATCTGTCGCGGAGCCATCGCGCGCGGTGCTTGCCCGGGTGCATCGCCCAACGATTCCGGCCGCTGGAAGCGCGCAGGCGCCTGGCGCTGCTGCATGACACGCTCATTCATCGGGGCATTGCGCTGCAGGCCACGTTGGCTCTGAGTCATTGCCGCCTGACGCCGCGCCATGTCGCCGTCCTCGTCGTTCACCGCACTGCGTTGAAAACGCGGCGCCTGTGGAAGCTCCGACGCCGAAGCTGCGCGGTTGTAGGACGAGGGCCTTGCGCGCTCTGCATTGTCTGCGGAGATGATGCTCAGGCCGGGGCGCGCTGAGCCATCACGCTGATTGATCGACGAGCGGCCCATTGGTGCTGCGCGCACCGCGTCCTGCGCAGCGCCGTTCTGACTTTCAAGCGCACGCGGCGCGCCATCTGCAGACACCGGCACGCGGCGATCCGGTCGCGCAAAGCGCGACGACGGGAGTTCCCCGGAACGCACGTTTGCGCGACGGATCGGCAAGACGTCCGGCAGCGTGCCTTCCGCCTGAATACCACCCGTTGTCTCAGTACCGAGCGGTGCGCCGTCGCGCAGCGGCAGACGCCGCACCGCGGCTGGCATCGGGCGCACAGCTGACGCATTGCGATTTCGTACCAGATCGCCATTGGCGCTGCGCTGCGCTGCGTCGTTTTCCGACGAGCTCACCTGATCGCGTATTGCAGGCCGCGGGCCAACGCGATCGACGTTGAATCGATCAGTCTTCGATCGATCCGCGTCATCCGCAGCGCCGGCGCGCTGCGACACATTGCGCGCTGCCAAGCGCCCGCCTTGTGTGTCGGGTGTCAGCAAGCGCACGCGCGAAGAACCCGGCTGGCGCGCGTCGTTTCCGCGAAACGAGCGAACTCGTCCATCTGCCACTGCGGAGCGTGCGGCCGGCGGCTCGCGCCGCGCGACGACTTCCCGATCAAATCCGCCAACTGGCAATGATCGGGTATGGGTAGTGCGCGACAACGGCGTAGCCGAGCGAACGGGACGAGCGCCTACGCCGCGCGGCAACACCTGGGCATTAGCCAGCGCGCGCTGTTCGCCATCCTGCGCGCCACCGTGCACGCGTTGCCCGCTGGCAAACGTGCGGCCGGATACGCTGGTGAAGCCGCGTGGCGCGTGGCGGTTCGCGTAACGCTGATCGCGCACCCGGTCACCGCGCCGATAATGATCGTAGTGGTTATCGATGTCGCGGCCGAAACGACCGCGGTCATAACCGCGACGCACGTAAATATTGGTGATGTTGACGTTGGTGTAATAGTTGCGGCTGGCGCGATACCACGGGTTGTAGATCTCGCCCGGACCGAGCGGAAACCAGCCCACGGGGCCATTGCCGATTCCGACCGACCAGCCGCCACCGCCGACGAACGCCACCAGCGCCGGCGCATAGATTGGGCGCACACCGATCGGACCCGGGATCCAGCCCCAGCGCCCGCGCATGTTGGCCCAGCGGCCATAGTGATACGGCGCAAAACCCCACGGCGCGGCATCCACCCAACTCCAGCCCCAGGGCGCGATATAGGCCCAATGACCGTCGCTGTACGGCGCCCAGTTGGATGCGACCTGAGTCGGATACCACACTGCGCCATAGTCGTTGTCGGTTTGCCACGCGCCATACTGGTCAAGGTCCTGATAACCAACCACCTGGTCCGAAACATATCGGCTGCTTGACGAACGCGCATAACGCCGGTCGCGCTCGCGCCCCCAGGCGTCAAACGCATCGTCATCAGCCAGGTCACTGACCACCACCCGGTTCAGCGCGCTGTCGTCAAATTGATAGCTGCGACCGGCGACAAGATTGCGTTGCGCATTGTTTTCGCCGTAGACCACGGCGCTGCCGTCCAGTACCGAGACTCGGGTACCGCGACCATCATTGGCCACATCTACACGAAAGCTGCCCCGGCGATCAACGATCAGTGCCACGGTGGGTGTGTCGATCTCCACGCTTTGCCCATCGGCCAGATCGCGTACGCCCACGCCGAGCGTGCCTTGCGTCAGCTCGATTTGCGCCAGCTGCTCGTTCAAATCCAATACGCCGAAATCCGTGCCCCCATCCATGCGCAAGTTGGTGCCGCCAAACTCCAGTTCGGCCCGCGCGTTGGTACCGGTGGACAAGCGGTCTCCGGTCGTCAGCGGCCGATTGATATTGGCGTCGCTCCACGTACTGGCGCCGGCCGGCAGCAGGCCGACGTCGCCAGTCAGGTAAGCCAGACGCGCGACGCGGCTGGGTGGATCGGCATCGCCGCTGGATGGTGTGACGGCCTGCGCCTGCGCCCATCCGCCGGCGACACACATGCACAGCAGCGCCGCAGTGCGCCAATGTCTGCGCAGAGCAGAGGGAACCTGGACAAGTGCACGCATGGGGCTCTCCGGCAATGTTGGTATATGGCCGCAGGCGTTGACCCGCGCGTCACGTCACGATTATGCGCAGGTATTTGCGCCGCCCGCGCACCTTGCAATGCCAACGCGGTTGATGGTTCAGCTCGGCGCCATTTATCATTCATACGCCAGCAGGTTGCCGCCTGGATTCCCCGTTGCGCCGAAACGATTCCAAGTCTGTGCAGGTCGGGGTACCATCTTGCGCCACGCGGGTGTAGCTCAATGGTAGAGCTGTAGCTTCCCAAGCTACTGACGAGGGTTCGATTCCCTTCACCCGCTCCACTGCCTGGCCCTTGCCAACCCATGCCGGATCCGACCATCGTGGAAACGGCCAACGCCGATCTGCTCGTCCTGGGCTGGCGCGAATGGCTGGCGCTGCCGCAGCTTGGCCTCGGCCCGCTGAAGGCAAAACTCGACACCGGAGCGCGCAGCAGCTCGATGCATGTCGATACCCTCGAAGAGTTTCAACGCGACGGTGCGCACTGGCTGCGATTCACCGTGCGTCTGGGCCGGCGCGTTCCGCATGAGGTCTGCTGCGAAGCGCGATCCACGGATCGGCGTACGGTGACGGATACCGGCGGCCGGCGCACCGAGCGCTGGTTCATCCGCACACGTGTGCAGCTGGCCGGACAAGTTTTTGACATCGACATGAACCTGACCAACCGCCGGCACATGCTGTTTCCCATGCTGCTTGGACGCGGTGCCCTGATCGGGCGCTATGCCGTCGATCCTGCACTTTCATACACACAAGCACGTCCTGCAGCATACAAACTTGAATCCGCATGATGGCCCGGCCATGAAGATTGCAATCCTTTCGCGCAACTCGCGTTTGTACTCAACTCGGCGCCTGATCGAAGCCGCGCGCAAGCGCGGACACGTGGTTCGCGTACTCGATCCGTTGCGCTGTTACGCCCGCGTTGCGCCTGGAGCCCTGGCGCTGCGTTACAAGGGCAAAGCCGTGCGGGATATTGATTGCGTGATCCCGCGCATCGGCACCAGCACGACGTTCTACGGCACCGCAGTACTGCGACAGATGGAGATGATGGGCGTCTATACGCCCAATTCCGCGGAGGCCGTACTGCGCGCGCGCGACAAGCTGCGCTGCTTGCAACTGCTCGCCGCTCAGGGCATCGAGATGCCGGTCACCGTGTTTGGTGACAACCCGGATGACACGGCCGACGTGCTGGCGCTTATCGGCGAGCCGCCGCACGTGATCAAACTCAATGAGGGCAGCCAGGGTACCGGCGTGGTGCTGGCGGAAAAGCGCAACTCCTCGCAGAGCGTGATCGAGGCATTTCGCGGCTTGTACGCAAATTTTCTGGTGCAGGAATTCATCCCCGAAGCCAATGGCAGTGATCTGCGCTGTTTCGTGGTGGGCAACAAGGTGGTTGCCTCCATGCAGCGCGATGCCAGCCCCGGCGAGTTTCGCGCCAACCTGCACCGCGGCGGCCAGGCGTGCGCAGCGATCCTGAGCGTCGAGGAACGGCGCATTGCGCTGCGCGCGACCAAGGCGCTGGGCCTGGGCGTGGCGGGAGTCGATTTGCTGCGCTCGCGGCGCGGCCCGTTGCTGCTGGAAGTCAACGCCTCACCCGGGTTGGAGGGCATTGAAGCTGCCACGGGTGTCGACGTTGCCGGCGCCATTATCGAGTTGCTGCAGCATAACGCCGGTGGCGGAGCGCGTTGTTCAACTGCCAGCAGCCATTCCGCACTCCGGAAAATCAGCACCATTGATCGTTGACGGTCGGTCTGCGCAAGCTTACGATTCGCGATATTTCCAACTTGCAATGACCGTGTCGCCGAAGCATTCGCCGGCGCAGCGGAGAGCGTTAATGGACAAACGAATCTGGCTGATGCTGCTTCTGATGACGGTGACGTTGCTGCCGATGGCCGCGAGCGCCGCCGCAAAACCTTCGGTCAAAGCCGACAACAAAGTTGATTTTGCCGCGCTCAGTGCCGCCGTGCAGCAGGAGCTCGTTCCCGGCGGACGTTACGAGTTCGTGGATAGCGCAGAACACGACACGGTAACCAAGCGATTGAACGACATGCAGGGCTTGTTTGACAAATACGACACTGTCGCGAAGATGGACAGCAACAAGCGCGCGCAATTGCTGGCCGACCAGGAAGATGTCAACGCCATTCTTACCCGGCGCGACAGCCGGCGCATGGTATGCAAGTCCGAGCGCCCGATGGGGTCGCTTATCCCGCAACAGGCGTGCCGCACCTATGGCGAGGTGGAAAAGACGCGGCGCACTACGCAGGACTTCATGCAGCGCGAGGCGCGACCAGGCTACACGAAAGGCGGAAATTGAAACTGACGGACAGTTCGCTGCCATGGTCGTAGCCGACAGGCCAACTGCCGGCTAACCATCATCGCTCGACGATTTTTCAGGTGCGTGTCCGCAGCCGCAACTGCGTTGAGATCCAGCCCAGTCAATTATCCTGCGTCCCTGCACGGCTCTTTGCCGGGTGGGTCCGCAAGCCACGCAACACAGGAGCAACGTGATGAAAATTGCAGGTAGAGTCGGGATGATTCTCTTGGGCATGGCAGCTGGTGCGCTGGCTTTCCCAATAGCCACCAGCGCGACAGCCACGACCCCGCAAGTGCACGCCGACAGCAAGGCCGCGTTTGCTGCTGCAGCCGCAGACATACGCAAGGAAATGGTGCCTGGCGGCCGCTTCCAGTTCGTGACCGGGGTGGAAGTCACCAGGGTCAATACCAGCCTTGACGCGATCGGCGCACTGTTCGAAAAGTACGGCACGGTCGCGAACATGGACAAGGTCGTCAAGGTGACACTTTTCAACGACCAGGAAGTAGTGAACAGCATCCTGGCCGAGCGCGATGACCTGCGCCTTATATGCAAGCCCAAGCGCTCCACCGGCACACGCATTCCCGTCACTGAGTGCAAGACTTACGGTGACATCCAGCGAGAGCGAGCCGATACGCACAACGCCCTGGACCAGTTTTATCAGAGGTATCGCCAGGAGCCGGTGCCGCAAGGGCAGCAGTGACGGCCGAAGCAATACTGACTGCAAACTCGCGCTGGGCGGTCCAGCGCTGAATAATTGCTCGGCTTTGCGGTTGCCGCAGCCCTGGTGAATCTGTCCATTTTGGGCGGCAGGCGGCTCCAACCGGGGCGTCACGCCCGCAGCCGGATCATCCGCGCCGTGGCTTGCAGCAAATGATTGGAGTCGAGGCAAGAATGCACGTTCGCCAACCGCTGGCCGTCCGTCGGTGAAGTGATCCAACGGTCTGCAGGTGACTCTTCGCACTGGTCAGACTCCAGCCATGCCTCAGCACGTCCTTGCTGGATGAACCGTTTAAACGCTCGGTGCTGTTCCTCACCAGCATCCAGCGGATGCGAACCCGCTATCGGTGGCGGCTTCTCATGCCGCGATCGCTTGGCGCATGAGCTGCATCCAGGCATTTCCCGCACTCGCACGGTCTGCGTTCAGACTATTGGCATCACCGCCCCCCCGGCCTCCCCCAAGATTGTTAAGCTGGCAACTCCAGCCGGCCTGTGCGCCGGTTGTGCAGGAGTGACACATGCGCGTACTGGTCATCGAAGACAATACCGACATCGCCACGAACATCGGCGATTACCTTGAAGACCGCGGCAACGTGGTCGATTTTGCCGGGGACGGCGTTACGGGACTGCACTTGGCGGTGGTGCACGATTTCGACGTCATCGTGCTAGACCTTACCTTGCCCGGAATGGACGGCCTGGAGGTGGCGCACAAGCTGCGCCACGAAGCGCACAAGCAAACGCCGATCCTGATGCTGACCGCGCGCGACGCGCTGGAGCAGAAGCTGACCGGCTTTGAATCGGGCGCCGACGATTACATGACCAAGCCGTTCGCGCTGCAGGAACTGGCCGCGCGCCTGGAAGTGCTGGCGCGCCGCGGCAAGGGCCCGCAAAGCCGCGTGCTGAAGGTGGCTGATCTCACGTTCAATCTTGACACCTTGACCGTGAATCGCGAAGGCAAGTCGATCCAGCTCAACCCCATAGGCTTGAAGTTGCTGCAGGCCTTGATGGAGGCCAGCCCGTCGGTTGTCACCCGGCAGGATCTGGAGCAGCGCGTGTGGGGCGAGGAACTGCCCGACAGCGACTCCCTGCGGGTGCATATCCACGGCTTGCGCGCGGCAATCGACAAGCCGTTTGCCACGCCGTTGATTCACACCCGCCACGGCATTGGCTACCGGATGGTCGAGCCGGATGCGATCCAGGCGTAAGCTGCGTTTTCGCCTGATCGTCTCGTTCGCGCTGTTCGGCTTCGGCCTCAGCGCGCTGTTTGCCGTGGCCGCGTTGAATATTCGCTCCAAGGTCGAAGACCAGTTGGTCACCGCCAGCTTGCAGCATGACGTCGACCAATCTGTCGATCAGGTGATTGCCAACCCCGACCAGATCGCGCATTCGGAACTGCTCGAAGCCTGGATCAAGAGCGACCGCACCCTTTACAAAATGCCATTGGCCTGGCAGAACCTTGCCCGCGAGCCGAACGCCAGCGGCGTGTTTGACATCACCGACGTGGATGCCAACGGTCACAACAAGCGTTACAAACTGGCCGTGCGACACAAGCAAGGCATCATCGGCTTCGTTCGCTATGACGTGTCGCGCGAAGAGCTTGGCAAGCAGCAACTGCTTACCAGCGTGATCGGCGCGGTGTTTCTGTTCGGCCTGCTGTCGCTGGCAATCGGATTGTGGCTGTCGCGCAAGGTCCTCAAGCCGGTCACCGAACTGGCCAATCGATTGCACGAATTTCGCAAGGTAGGCAAGGCCGAGCCGCTGGCCTCACACTTTGCCGACGACGAAGTCGGTGAACTGGCGCATGCACTCGACGAATATTCCGAGCGGCTTACGGCGATGGTCAAGCATGACCGCGAGTTCAACTCCGACGTGAGTCATGAGCTGCGCACGCCGCTGGCGGTGATCTCCAGCACCACCGAGCTGTTGCAGGGCTCAGCCGACCTCACACCAAAGCTGAGCGAACGCCTGAACCGCATCGAGCGCGCATCACGCCAGGCGACGGAACTGATCGAGGCGCTGCTGCTGCTGTCACGTGCAGAACGGCGCGGGCCAACCCGCGGCGAAACCACCGACGTTGGCAAGATCGCTGCTGACGTCATCGAAAGTCAGCGGCCGCAGCTCCGTGGCAAACCGTTGGTAGTCGACCTGGTAGTGCGCTCACCGGTCAGCGTCAACGCGCCGGCATCAGTGCTGTCTGTGGCGCTGACCAACCTGATCAGCAACGCAATCAAGTACACGCTCGAAGGCAGCGTGCGCGTCGAGGTCGGCAGCGATCAGATCGAGGTGATCGATACCGGACCGGGGATCAAACCCGAAGACGCCGAGCGCTTGTTCCAGCGCGGCGTGCGCGGTGAAGGCGTCGGCGGCAGCGGCGCCGGACTTGGCCTGGCGATCGTGCGCCGACTGTGCGAGCTGTACGCGTGGGATGTGTCCATGCGACCGCGGGCGGACGCCAATGGCGCCGTGGCCCGCATAAAGTTTCGCTGAAGGCAGGCGGCGCTGCTGCGCGTCGCCTGCAATGCCGCGCAGCAGCCAGGCTTTACACTGGTTCCAGCCAACCCCACTTGTCGTGGGTACGGCCGTCAAACAAGCCAAAGAACAGTTCCTGCAAACGCTTGGTGATCGGGCCCGCCTTGCCCGCGCCCACCTGCTTGCCGTCCACTGCGCGAATCGGCGTGACCTCTGCTGCCGTGCCGCACATGAACACCTCGTCGGCCAGATACAGGTATTCGCGTGGCAGATCGCGCTCAATGACATCAATGCCCTCTTCGCGCGCCAGTACTTTCAGGCTGTCACGGGTAATGCCGGCCAGGATCGACGCGCTTGCCGGTGTGGTGTGCAACGCGCCGTCAAACACCAGAAAAAGATTCTCCCCGGCGCCTTCGCTGAGCAGGCCAGACGACGACAGCGCAATGCCCTCGCCAAAGCCGCGCTGCCGCGCTTCGCGCGCAATCAGCTGGCCTGAGAGGTAATTGCCGCCGGCCTTGGCGCCGGCGGGGATCGTGTTTGGCGCAAATCGCTGCCAGCTGGAAACGCAGGCCGTGATGCCATTTTCCAGCGCCTCGGCGCCCAGATACGGGCCCATCGGCCACGCTGCCACGGCCACGTCAATCGGAGTATCCGCTGACAGGCCAAAGCCACCCAGCCCGCGATAAGCGACGGGGCGAATGTATGCAGCCTTGAGCCCATTCTTGTTGATCACCGCACGGCTGGCCGCGGCCAGCTCGTCGGCGGAATATGGCAGGACCATGTCGTAGATCCGCGCCGAATGAAACAGCCGGTGCAGATGATCGGTAAGCCGGAAAATGGCCGCGCCATCGGGCGTGGCGTAGCTGCGAATGCCTTCGAATACCGATGAGCCGTAGTGCAACGCGTGCGACATGACGTGCGCCGTCGCATCCTTCCACGGCTTGATTTCGCCGTTCTGCCAGATCCATTCAGGGTATTGCTGCACCATGTCCATTCTCCACGGAAGATCGCCCATGATAGTCGTCCCCTTGCATGCCGTCGTTGTGCTGCGCAGCTTGCAACTGACATCAGTCTGCGCTGCGCAGCCATAGGCAGCCAAACCGGCGCGTCACCTTGAATCGCAGCTCGCGAGGTTGCCCACGGCCATCGCTGGCACTGGTATGCAGGACCAGCATGTTGGTTGGCGGCGGCTCGGCTACATCTGACGGAGCTGCGCCGTCGGGATCGTTGAACCTGTCCGCAGCGGGCGCCTCCGCGGAAGATGCGGGCGCCGACTCCCTCGCGAGGTCCGCGTCCGGGGCAAAATCCAGCAAGGGGTAGCGCATGATCTGCTGCAGCGCGCGAATATCAGTGACCGCGGCATGCTGACCGTAGCCATCCCACAGCATCAATCCGGCCATGCGATTGGCGTCACGATTGGCGAAGGCATCAATCACCGCCCGCTGCAACTCCTCACCGGTTGTCGCACACAACACGGCGAGCGACGGGGCTGCGGATTCGTGCGCTGACTGTGTGCTGCGCGCAACCGGTGACGCATTCAGGGCCGCGCACGGCTGATCGGTAAATACCGGGTTGCCGTCGCCGCCAATGCAGCGATGAATCGACGTCTGCGCGACGGCCGGGACCGTTGCCAGACTGAAAAGCAACAACAGCAATGCAAGTAGCCGGCGCATGCCATCAGCATACGAGTATCAACCGCTGCGCCCCAGTGCCAGGTTTGTCGCGCACAGGAAACACCGGGACCGCGCGCGTTGGCGCCCCTCAGCGTGAGTCACGCTCAAAGCCATGGCGCGCCAACCTCGGCGGCCCATGCAAAGCTGCTCTATTGCAGCTGGCGCAGCACGTCGCGCGGAGCATTGGCGCGATTGAGCGTGTAGATGTGCAGCCCCGGTGCGCCACCATCGAGCAGGCGCCGGCACAGCTGGGCCACCACCTCGGCACCAAGCTCACGCACCGAATCGACGTCGTCGCCGAGCGCCTGCATGCGCTTGGCAATCCAGCGCGGAATCTCCGCCCCGCAGCGGTCGGAGAAACTCTGCAACTGGCTGTAACTGGAAATCGGCATGATCCCCGGCACGATCGGAACGTTCACTCCAAGCTTGGCCACATCATCGACGAAGCGAAAATACGCGTCTGCGTTGAAGAAGTACTGGGTGATTGCGCCGTTGGCCCCCGCATCGATCTTGGCCTTGAAATGTCGCAGGTCATGCAGCGCGTTTTCCGCTTGCGGATGGGTTTCCGGATAGGCGGCGACTTCGATGTGAAAGTGATCGCCCGTGCGTTCGCGAATGAACGCCACCAGCTCCGCTGCGTAGCGGAAGTCACCAGCCGAGGCCATGCCCGATGGCAGATCGCCGCGCAACGCGATGATCCGCCGATAGCCCGCCGCCTTGTAGCTATCCAGCAACGCTGCCAGTTCGTCGCGCGTTCCGCCGACACATGACAGGTGGGGCGCAACCGACAAACCGTGTTTCATGTGCAAGCGCTGCGCGGTGTCGCCGGTATAACTCACGGTGGATCCGCCGGCACCAAACGTCACCGATGCGTACTCGGGATGATGCGCCTTCAGCAGCTGTGCGGCGCGATCCAGCTGCGCGCGCTGGCCGCTGGTCTTGGGCGGGAAAAATTCAAAGCTGATCGAATGCATCGCTGGCTCCTGTCGCGGTGTCGGCGAGTATATATCTCTACGTCGCGATGGAACGATGCATTTGTGTTCCGCGGTAGCATTGACGCGCTCTGGTCAAGACAACCTGCGCGGCGGCGCATCGCTATCAGCAAGCGACGCAGGATGCGCGACCAAGACGCATGCTCCACAAGCATTGGCGACGCTGAAAAAGCCTCGATCCCAGGTGCGTGAAATCCCCAGCCCGAGCGCGCAGCCGCCTATACTTGGGCAATCCGCCCAGGGACAAATCGACGCAGCGTGAAGCTTCCACTGCTCCCTTTCAGCCATTGCCGTCATCGGCCCTTGCGGGACGCGCGCTAGTGGGACTTACGCTAACCCCGGACATGATCCTGGTGCTCGGCCTGCTGGCGTTCACCATGTTGATGCTGGTGCTGGAGTGGATTCGCGCCGACATGGTTGCGCTGCTGGTTGTCGTCACCATCGGATTGACCGGCCTGATTCCACCCGAACGCGTGTTCAACGGTTTCTCTGGTACCGCGGTCATCGCGATCATCGCGATCATGATCATGGGCGAAGGCCTGGACCGGGCTGGCGTGCTCAACCTCACTGCGCAATTTGTATTGCGCATGGCGAACGGGGTGGAGTCACGACTGGGCGTGGTGATCAACGTCGTGGCCAGCATGTTCAGCGCGGTCATCCCCAGCCAGGCGCTGGCGGCGCTGATGATCCCGATCAGCAGCCGCTTGTCCGCGCGCACCGGCGTGCCGCTTCCACGGCTGTTGCTGCCAATGGCGTTTTGCATCCTGGCGGCGACCAACACCACGCTGATTGCCAACTCGGCGCTGATTGTGCTGAACGACCTGATCGCCAGCGCCAACGCCAACCTGCTGCCCGGCGCGCACACCATTCCGAAATTCGGCTTGTTCAGCGTAACGCCGATCGGCCTGGCGCTGGGCGTGGTGGGCGTGGCCTACTTCTACCTGTTCGGTGCCAAGCTGCTGCCAAGCCGCGAAGACCAGCGGCAGAAGGTGACACCGGGGCGCACGGAAAGCTATTTTGCGGAAACCTACGGCATTGTCGGCGACACCGCCGAGCTCACCGTCACCGCGGAAAGCCCGCTGGTGGGCATGAGCATCGGCGAAGTGGAGCAACTGCACGAGCCGCCGATGATCCTGGCGATAAAGAGCGGCAACGAAGCGCGCATGGCACCACCGGCCGACCACGTCATCTGGGTTGGATCGGTGCTCGGCGTGCTCGGACCGCGCGAACAGCTCAACCGCTTTGCGAACAACCAGCTGTGCCGTTTGTCCACGCGCATGCACCAGCTTGGCGAACTGTTCAACCCCACGCGCGCCGGAATTTCCGAGGTAGTGATTCCGCCGGTGTCACGCTTCATCAAGCACACCGTCGGCGAGCTGCGGCTGCGCAAGCGGTTCGGCATATCCGTGCTGGCAGTCACACGCGGCGAGCAGGTATTTCACGATGACGTGCGGGCGGTGAGCCTGCGCGCCGGCGACACGGTGGTGCTCCACAGCAACTGGCGCGACCTCACCCTGGCCGCCGAAGACAAGGACCTGGTGGTCGTCACCGACATTCCAAAGGACGAGCAGCGACCGACCAAGATCTGGCAGGCGGTCGGATTTTTCCTGATGGCGCAGGGGCTGGCGCTGTTTACCGGACTCGACCTGTCCGTGGCCATGATGACCGGCGCGATCGCGATGTTGCTGACCGGCGTGCTGGACATGGACGAGGCTTACAAGGCCATCAACTGGAAGACGGTCTTTGTCATTGCCTGCCTGATCCCGCTGGGATGGTCGATGGATTCCACCGGTACCGCCGCATGGCTCGCACAGCAAGTGGTGCACATCTTCGGCACTTTTTCGCCATACGTCCTGCAATTGGTGCTAGCCATTCTCACGTTGTTGTTTTCGCAGGTCATGTCCAACGTCGGCGCCACGGTGATGATGGTTCCGGTGGCTATCAGCGTCGCCGTGGCCACCGGCGGCAATCCGTCGGCATACGCTTTGATCGTCGCGGTGTCGTCCTCCAACACGTTCCTGATCAGCTCAGGACATCCTGCGCTGATGATGGTTACCGGCCCGGGTGGCTACAAGAGCAAGGACTTCCTGCGCGTGGGTTTGCCGCTGACCGGACTGATCCTCATCGTCACTCTGATCGCGATCAACCTGATGTTCCATTGAGTACGTGAACTTCGCTTGATCAGCGCCACACGTTGCGTCAACGGGCGCTCAGCGCGACTCCTCCTCGCGCGCGCAACTGCGCAGCGGGTGCGCACCTTTCGGCTGGATCCATCCGCAGTTTTCCGGCTCGCTGGCGAGGACCACGTGCTGCGTTGAGTACAATGCACACCCTGCTGGCGCCATCGGGTTCATGCATGACCGCACTATCCTGCTTCAAGGCGTACGACATCCGCGGCCGCGTGCCCGATGAGCTCGACGATGATCTGGCGCGCAGGATCGCGCTGGCCATGGCCAGGCAACTTGATGCCGGTCCAGTGGTGCTGGGTCGCGACGTCCGCTTGAGCAGTCCAGCGCTGCAGGCGGCTCTAGCCGACGGATTCCACGCGGCCGGACGCGAGGTGATCGACATCGGCGTGGGCGGCACCGAGGAGGTGTATTTCCAGACCAACCATCTTCGCGCGGCCGGCGGCGTGATGGTCACGGCCAGCCACAATCCGATGGACTACAACGGCATGAAGCTGGTACGCGAGGGCTCGCGTCCGATCAGCGGCGACAGCGGACTGTTTGCAATCCGCGACTTTGCGGCCAGCTATCGCCAGGAGATCCCGGCCGGTGTCGCCACGTCGCGCACGATGACCGACAAGTCTGCGTATATCGCCCACCTGCTCGGTTACATCCAGCGCGACCGGCTCAAACCGCTGAAGATCGTCGTCAACGCCGGCAATGGCGGCGCCGGCTTGATAGTCGATCAGCTCGCGCCGCATCTGCCATTTGACTTCATCCGAATTCAGCATGAAGCGGACGGCCATTTCCCCAACGGCATTCCAAACCCGCTGTTGCCCGAATGCCGCGACGCCACTGCCAACGCAGTACGCGCAAACGACGCGGACTTTGGCGTGGCCTGGGATGGAGACTTCGACCGCTGCTTCTTTTTTGATGCGGATGGACGTTTCATCGAGGGCTATTACCTGGTTGGTCTGCTGGCCACGGCCCTGCTTGCGCGCAGTCCCGGCGGCAAAATCATCCACGATCCGCGACTGACCTGGAACACCATTGAAATGGTGCGTGCGGCCGGTGGCATCCCGGTGCAGAGCAAGACCGGCCATGCGTTCATCAAGGAACGCATGCGCGCGGAAAACGCGATATACGGCGGCGAGATGAGCGCGCACCACTACTTTCGCGACTTCGCATATTGCGACTCGGGCATGATTCCGTGGTTGCTGATCGCCGAACTGGTTTGCAGCAGCGGTCTGTCACTGGCCGAACTGGTGGAGGATCGCATGCGTGCGTTCCCGTGCAGTGGCGAAATCAACTTCACGGCCGCGGATGCGCGTGCGGCCACCGAGCGGGTAATGGCCCACTACGCCAGCGCGGCGCCTGCGCTGGACTACACCGATGGCATCAGCGCGGACTTTGGCCAGTGGCGCTTCAACCTGCGCAGCTCCAACACCGAGCCGCTGTTGAGACTCAACGTGGAGTCACGCGGCAACGCTGCGCTGATGCACGAGCGCACTACAGAAATCGCTGCGCTTATTGCACAGGTCTGAGCGATAGCACTTACTCACCATCGGCGAGATACACCGCGTCGCCGTCGATGCGCAGCGCAATCTCGCGCAAGCTGTCACCGCAGCAAGGCCCGCCGATGCAAAGGCCGCTGGTCTGCTTGAATGTGGCACCATGCACCGCACAGGTCAGCGTGTCGTATTTGAGCAAGAACTTGCCGGGGGCGTAGTCCAATCTGCGTCCAGCATGCGGGCACACGTTGAGCCAGGCGTGCACTTCGCCATCGCGGCGCAGCACAATCACGCTTTCCACGCCGTCGCGCAGCACCGCGTCGACCGCGGTGGCACCGTTCTGCGGTATGTCGCCGAGATGACACAAAGGCTTAACCGACAAAGGTGTATCCATGGACACTTGCCTCGTGGAGCCGATGACCCCATCGTTACACGCATGACCCCGAATTTTACCACGCGGATTTTCCAGGACATGTATGCACCCTTGTCACCCATGCGCCGCCCACGACACGTTCTCGTGCGCATCTTGTCGCTCGTAGCTGGAGTGGCCGCGCTCGGCCTGCTGCTGATTTTCGGCTTGCTCGCGGCCGGCATCCTGCTCGTGGGCGGCAGTACGCTGTTGGCATGGCGCTACTGGATGCGCCGGCGCCCACTTGGTTCGGTCAGCGCAAGCCCTCGCACCGCGCAGGCAACGCCGCCCAAAGTGCTGGAGGGCGAATTCGTTGTGGTGCAGCGCGAACATTCCACGACCCGCTGAGTACTGGGCGCCAACGCAGTTGGCGTTTACGGGTTGCCGGATCCCTGTCGTCTTGTCAGCTGCTCTGAAGCCAAACGGCTAACGCAACGGGCGGGTGTCAACGCCAGTTGGGCACAGCGCACCAGGCTTCCCAGTCGCGCCTCGCTTCAGCGCCGGCCAAACCAGCGCTGCACCATTCGGGTTTGGCAAAATTGCCATCCCAGGTAGACGCCGAGCGTGACCCCGAGAAGTTCGGCGACAACGCGCATTCCCATCGCGTCCGGATCATGCACCAGTGCCAGCTTTGCCTTGAGCAACACCAGTGATTGCAGCTGGCCGTAGTTGAAGTAAAACAAATCCCACAAGTCGCCACTGACCGTGAGCAACGCGGTCAGCAGGAAAGCCCAGGCAATGGGCGCGCCGGGCCCCCAGCCACTGCGCCGACCCAGTGCGTAGAACAGCAGCAACAACAGCCCGCCTACCAGGGTGGAGATCAACGCCGCTTGCAGCGCACCGACGATGCCGAACGCCATCCACGATTGGTCGTAGTGCATCAGCGGATCAGCTCGACACTGGCAGTCCGCAACGCCCGCAGACGCGTCACGTTGCCGCCGCAACCTCTCGCCACGCCTGGCTCCACTTCAGTCGGCAGGTGCGGCTTCATCCGTCGTTCTCCGCCCGGGCCACCACCTGCGCATCACCCGCTGCGTCCACGGTAACCTGCATGACCATCGGCCGGCAGCACACCTGGCAATCCTCGACATAGCGTTGGCTGGGAACGGATGGGTCAATCAGGATCTCGATGGACTCACCGCAATATGGACAATCGATCAGATGGGAATCCAGCATGGCGTTTCTCGCGGCAGACTCAGCCACTACCTTAGCCTGATTGGCTGCTGCGCCGTGCGGCAACCGGATCAAGCGCGAAGTTCAAGGTCCACGCCTGCGGCAACAGTATTGAAAATCCGCACGCGCGTGCCCGCAGATCGAGCTTCAGCAACTCGTGGTCCTTGCTCAGCAGCCAGCACCCGCCTGACGCCAGCGTCAGCTCCATGAATTTCTGGTCATCACGGTCGGCACACAGCGGCAGCCGCGCTGCATCGCCCGGCACACTTGCGGCGTCCGTCAGCGTTTGCACGCACGCAATGAAAGCCGCATCAATCACTGCTCGCGACTGGTCGTTGATCGGCAACTGGGGATAGTGCAGCACGCGCTGCCACTCGGCCTGGCAGTCCGCGCGCGTGACGGCTTGTATAGCGCCGCAGCGCAGCGCCTCCAGCACATGCGCGCTACCTGGATCGGCAAACAGCCAGAGGTCGAGGCACACATTGGTGTCCAGCACGATGCGCGGCACAGCTGAAACGGCAGCAGTCATGCGCGCATCATGCAACGAAGCCGCCGGCGATACACTGCATGCTTTTCGAGCAGGAACCGGACATGGCCGAGCGCGCATTTGACGACTACCTTGTTCGCTCCGGTGCCACGCTGGAAGGCTCGCGTTACACCGCGTTTCTGGCGATTACGCCGCGCGCCAGACAGGGTTTTCCCATATATTTTGCCATCTGCGAAAACCGCAGTTTTCGCGCACAGGACGTTGCCGAAGCTGCTGCGGCCAAGGCCATGCAGGACATGCTCGGGCTGGAAGCCGACGGCACACCAGTCTTTGCCGAGGGCTATACCGGCTTTGACGACCAAGACCCGCCAGCCTGATCCATAGCACTACGCCCGCAGTCATTTGACGCTGCGGGCAGGAAGATCGCTGGACCAAACTTGCTGGAGTGGCTCAGCGCGTCAGCGCATACAAGATACGCAAATCCTGCGCATCCAGCTCATCGCTGTCGATGCCGCGGAAGTGGTGGTGGAAGGCGCGCAACGTCGCCGCGCGGTCTTCCAGCGGGTAGCCGATGGCACGCAAAGCCAGCCACGGCTCGAACCCTGTTGGCGGCTCGAGCAGATCGCCGCGCGGCCATTGTCCATAGCCGGCATCTGCCAATTGCCGCCACGGAAAGCGCGCGCCCGGATCGTCCTTGCGTCCGGGGGCCATGTCCTCGTGACCAATGACCTGCACGCGCGGGATCCGCAACCGGGTGGTCAGGTCAGTCAGCAGGCGCAGCAAGCTGTCGATCTGCGCTGGCGCAAAAGCCGATTGACCATCGTTGTCCAGCTCGATTCCAATCGACGCGGAGTTGACGTCAGTGATGGCACCCCAATGTCCGGGGCCCGCATGCCACGCACGCTGCATGTCGGCTACTAGCTGATAGACGTGCCCGTCGGCACCAATCAGGTAATGCGCACTCACCGGACCGCCGCGGTTGCGCGTGCGTAGGGTCTGCAGGCTTTGCTGCACCGAGTGTTGATTGGTGAAATGCAGCACGATCAACACCGGCCGGCGCGCATCGAAATTGGGCGAAGGCACCCACGTCGCAAGGGGGTTGCGTGCCGGTTCCGTGGCACACGCAGCAAGCAGCAGCACCAACACCAGCAAGCAATACTTGCAGTGCTGCAGGCTCCAGCCACGCCTGGCTCGCTGTGCCCCAACAGGGTGCGCGACAAACCGCGGGAGATATGGCCGCGCAAGCAGCAAGCGCGGCATGACCCTCAACTGACGTCGCTACCCAGGCGCAAGTTGATCTCCAGCGCGGTCGCAATCTCACGCATCGGCTCCTGATCCAGCGTCAGCGTGATCCAGCCTGCACACGTCCCATCCTCGGTTTCCCACGACCACAGCGTGTACCCGAACTCGGCCAGACGGTCGTACGCCACGGACATCAACGATGGTGCGTCCTGATCGGCGTGGAATTCGTCCTCATCCGTATCACCGTTCCAGTCCAGCGTCAGGTTCCAGCGCGCGCACAACTCATCGATGGCCTGCACCAGAGCCCGCGTATCGGCCGCGTCCACGCGAAAACCTGAGCGCCAGTCGATCACCTGGCCGATCGTCTCCACCAACTCATTGGCAGCGTCTTCGGTGTCCTGTGCATCGCGCCACGCGGCAAACTCTTGCAGCGCCAGTTCCACGTCACCTGGATTCACCAGTTGCAACAATTGCCAGACCAGCCCCTCGCGCGTGTCATCCGTATCGGCGTCCACGTCCGCATCGAAATCAAACTCGTCGTCATCGGCAGGATGCATGCGTATCGCCATCAAAGGTTGCTGCATGGTTGCGCGAGAGGGGGCGTTTTGGGAAGCGCGGTCGAACGCCGTGAATCCCCGACTGCGTAATCACGCCCATACTGTCGGTGGCACGCGCGCATGGGCTAGGAGCGCATGCGCCACAGGGTCAGGCCAACCCCCACAAGCGCGCTGCCGCCCAGCAACACCACCAGCATTCGATATACACGAACTGGCCAGCCAGCTGCGGCATGTCGCACGCCACGCAGAAACAGCGCGAGCGCTGCAATCAGCACCAGCGTACCAACATGCACCCAGCCCGGATGTCCGAGCAGGGTGCCGGCGATGACCAGCGAGTTGGCGGCGTTGAACAACCCCCACTCGCTTGCCAGCAAGACCGGTTTTAACCGCGACGGTGCCAGCCACGCCTGTCCGCCCGCCAGTGCGCTCTGCGCCACGCCGACCACCAGCACCAGATAAGCCACCAGCCACATGGCTGCTCGCGACGGCGCGTGCGCAAGAAATCCGGATGTGAGGCCGCCGCCGACGACGGCCAGAACGGCGACGGCCCAGAATGGCGAAGCCCGACGCAGGGCAATCGAACGGGTCACGCTGAAAGAGGACACGCTGCAGCAGCCATTTTCAAAGGGCCAATATTCCAATTTCCTGAGCATAGCTGCGCACCCATGGCAGGCGCGCATGCCGCGGCGGCGCGCCGCAGGTTTTCGAGACGCGCGGCAGGCGCTCCACAACCGGAAGGAAGCCTGCTATGGACAGCCGTATGCGGTACGACCAGGACCTCAGGTTTTCAACTTGAACGCGAACTGTATGCATCCGCTGTTCTTGAGTTTCGGTCATGTTTCATTAACAGACTTCTGGGTACATTAACCCCTTGTCGTGAGACACCTCTCCCGTCGCATGCTCAGGCTCCCCTCCTGGCCCATGCAACCAGATGGATTCCAAAAGCCCGCAGACTCCCCTCTGCGGGCTTTTCTTATTTATCAGCCTGCCGTGCGATCGCCAACGTCACATAGCCACGGGCTCGGCTCAAGCGTTGTACGCGCCCCGGTGCACTCGCATCAGGTACGGCGCAACATGCGATCCATACTCCACGGCCCGGCTCCGGCCGCCGAGAGATACAGGAATACAAAGCAAAAGAGCACCGCAAGATCTCCATGATTGAGCACCGGCCAGAAGTTCTGGGGGTTATGCACCATGAAGTAGGCAAACGCCATTTGTCCGGCCAGGATGAATGCGACCGGTCGCGTGAGCAGTCCGACCAGTATCAGCAAGCCGCCAAAAAACTCCAGCACACCGGCCAAGCCCATCAAGGACACCCATTCCACGGGTGTCCCCTCCAGCAGCCCGAACAGCTTTTGTGCGCCATGTTGCATGAACAAAAATCCACTTGCGATGCGCAGAACACTGAGCAGGTATGGCGACGCCCTGCCCCAGTCCATCGAACGATTGGTCACGTATTTCTCCCGAGTGATGCGTCGATGCCAATAGGGGCAGGCATTGCCCCGCAGCCAACTGGGGCATCGTAAGGCAGCACGCGCAGACGCGCCACAAGGTCGGGTTCGGCGCAACCCGGAAGAGAGATCATTGTGCAGTTGGTCGCATGCAACGGTGTTCTGTACGGGACCGTGGCAAGTGATGCATCGTGTATGTCACAGGTTGGTCGGCGGCGGAGCGCTTGCGCGTTCGGTGGCAACACTGGCCTCTCATCGCGTCAGCTGAAGAGGCCAGTGCGCTCGACTGCACGGCTTGGCGTAATTGGTCACATGTGGTCACGTCGAGGCCGACCGCACGATTGTTTGACCCATGGCTCCTCGCCGCAGTTCGCCGCGGTCAGGAAACATGGCCCATGCGACAGGCATCGCCACGCGCGCGATCACGGATTCGCCGCGTCTCCGCGAGGAAACCGTGCCGAAGTCTCACTTTGAGATGTCTGGCTGGTTTATCGGTGCAACGCTCTTGCTGGTGGCATATGCGTTGCTTCATCCATCGTCGGCGCTCAAGGGGAACTATCAGCGCGCGCACCCACCGGCAACACTTGCACTACGCTTGCGCCGGCCAGGTTGGCAGTAGTGCGACGAGGGCAGGATGCAGATGTCTATGCATCAAAGGACATCCAACCATGCTGTTTTTCGGCAGGAAAAATTACGCCAAGGCACAACGGGAGGCGGTGGTTGAGCAACAAGTAGCGCCGGGCACGCAGATGCACTATGACGACAAGCTGATACGCCATTTTCTTGATCACCACCGTGCATTGGTGGATTTGATCAGCAAGATCGAGGACTTCGCCCAAGCCTCGAGATTCGAGGAGACTGGAAACACGTAATCAAGTTCGGGCTGTTGCTCAACGAACACCTGCTGGAGGAAAACCTGGGCCCGTATACCTATCTGAGCTATTGCCTCATGGGCGACGCGGAAGGATTCGAGCTGATGCGTGACATGCGGCACGAAATGGGCGACATGGGACGCAAGTCGCCAACTTCATAAAGCAGCACAATGAGTTCGGCATCAATCAGGAAAACAAGGCCAAATTTTTCATGAACTGAAACATATTGTGGATGCGTTGAATGACCGCTTGGCCCGTGAAGAACGTTCGCTGTACACCATGTATCTGCCACCACAAACCGTCCTGGCGGGCCAATGGACCAGGCTCCGCGTGGCAGCTGCGGTGCAGTGTCGCCAACCCGCTGAGCTGCAGGGTCAGGCAGCGCCCCGCGCCGTTACCACGTCGTCAGGATCACGCCACGTTTACCATAGATTGCCGCAGCGCAGATCGGCCATCCGGCCAGCAAACAGTACGTAGCGAAAACAGGCGGAAGGCTTGCCACCCCGCAGTATGCGAGGCGCCGGGCAAAGAATTGGCTGCAGGTTTATGAGTCCAAACGAGAGAAACCGTTCACCGAGCTGCCAGTGTGTCATGCAAGTCCGCCCGTCCGGAGACGCGCGTCAAGAAATCTGCAGGGATGCCACCAACTCACGTGATCCGTACCGGGGATTTCCCATGCGACTGACTGCACCCACGAAAGCGCCATCTCTCGACTTGCTCGACATTTATGGCAAACCCGTGCCCATAGGCAAAGGATCGCGGCGAACGCTTTTGTGCTTTTTTCGCGACGCAGCATGTCCGTTCTGCAACTACCATATTTACCAGCTGACCCACCGTTACAAGGAGCTGTCGGCAAAGGGCCTGGACATCGTTGCGGTATTCACATCGTCCCCGGAAGAGGTGAAGCGCTTTGTCTCGCGCCATCCCCGGCCGTTCCCGGTCGTGGCCGACCCCAGTTCGAGCGCACACAATATCTACGGCATCGAAAGCTCGCTGTGGCGCAAGATCAAGGCCATCGTCACGCGCGTTCCGACACTGCTCAAAGGCCTGCGCCTGGTCGGCCTGGCCGGGCTCAACACGACAAACCTGATGCCTGCCGACTTCCTCATTGACGAGGACGGCAATGTGGCCGAGGCCTATTACGGAAGCGACGCTGGCGATCACATTCCATTTGCCCGCGTGGAGGCGTTTCTGGCACGCCGCCGTTCCCCAGCCGCTGAAGCAAAGCGCGCACAAGGCAGCGCGGCGCCTTCGCAGGCCGTATAAGCCTCTGCCGCAGCGGCGACGGCCTTCGGTGTGGCCAACACGCCTGGAGTCATCGCCGTCCTGCGCGCAACAAGGTGCTAGAAAAGGACGTGTTGGCACGTCGGCCCTCATCAGGCGCGCACACCATCTGTCTTGCACGGTCAAAGTGATTTCCGCAGCGACCGTGCAGGGGCCCTGGTTATATCGCGCTCGCCTCTGTACTTCGCGGGGCCAAGCAGCCACATTTGCCTCATGACTCCGTTGCAGCAGTTCGTCCAGGACTATCCCCGGCTGTTTGTATTGACTGGCGCCGGCTGCAGCACCGATTCGGGCATTCCCGATTACCGCGACCGCGAGGGGCGGTGGAAACGTGCACCACCGGTGACCTACACCGCGTTCATGCAGGAACCTGACACGCGACAGCGCTATTGGGCGCGCAGCCTGATTGGCTGGCGCCGCTTCGGCAGCGCGCAGCCCAATGCCACGCATCGTGCTTTGGCGCAGCTGGAACGACTCGGTCACGTCGAACTGCTGGTCACGCAAAATGTTGACCGCCTGCACCAGCGAGCGGGCAGCCAGAACGTCGTCGACTTGCATGGTCGACTCGACGAAGTGCGCTGCATGACGTGCGAGCGGCGCATTTCGCGCGATGCCGTGCAGCACCAGCTGCTCGCGCGCAACCCGCGATGGGCGATGCTTGACGCTGTCGACGCCCCCGACGGAGATGCGGATCTGCAGGGATGCGACTTCAGCAGCTTCGATGTCCCGCCCTGCGTTGCTTGCGGCGGCATCCTCAAACCCGACGTGGTGTTCTTTGGCGAAAGCGTACCGCGCAACCGCGTCGACGCTGCCACTGCTGCGTGGCAGGCCGCCGACGCCGTGCTGGTGGTTGGCTCATCCCTGATGGTGTATTCCGGCTATCGCTTCGTGCAGGCCGCCGCGCTTGCCGGGCGCCCAATTGCCGCGGCCACGCTCGGCCACACGCGCGCCGACCCGCTGCTCACCTTGAAAGTCGATGCCCGCAGCAGCGACGCGCTGGCATTCCTCGACCCGGCACACGCATGCGAGAATGACTGAGCGAGCTGCGGCAGCGCGGACCCGCGCCAGTAGCAGTCGGGGATCAGGCAGCCGCTGCTGTCTGAGTCAGCGAGCCATTCGACGGGACGACAAGCAGAGCGCCATGCATCCAGACAAAGTAGTTCGCGCGCAGATCACGCGTCTGACTGATCTTCCCAACGTCGGCAAGGCCACGGCGCGCGATCTGGAACTCATCGGGATCAACGCGCCAGGTGACCTGGCCGGAAAGGACCCACTGCAGCTGTACCAGGCGCTGTGCCGCAAGACCGGAACGCGCCAGGACCCATGCGTGCTTGATGTCTTCATGTCACTCACGCGTTTCATGGCGGGCGGCCCGCCGCAGCCATGGTGGATGTGTACCCAAGAGCGCAAGCACCGCCATGGCCGCTTGTAGGCGGCGGGTTGCGCAACCAGTTGCCTGCCGCTCGCTCGTTCAAGTCGGTTGGCTTTCGCTCGCAGCGGCGTGCCAGCTGTTGGCTGTGAGCGGCGCGTGCATTTTTGATCGATTGCCCGCCCTGGCGCGCAATGCGCAACGGTGCCTGTCGCGTTTGCGCGCAAGCTGGTCGCATTGGAACGGACAGCAGGCTGCGAAGTCGACTGCGGTGCCTGCATGAACGCCTGCGGCTATGCGGCCGTGGCGTCATCGCGTTGGAACCGCCCGCGCCGGGCTTTGACCGCAGGAGGTTCCCGGCATTGCTGCACGCATTTGCTGTACCGCTTCGAGCTTCAGGGAAGATGATGATTGAGCTGGAAATCCAGGCCCTTTCCGCGAGCCGCGAGGGCCTCCTCATTGAAATGAGCCGATTCATTCTGACCGCCGGGTTCACGGTACGGCGCCAGCGTCTGGTGCAGGACGCGCACGGCATTCTGCTGACCGTGGTCGTACGCGGACCGTCCCGAGGCCGGCGCGCTCTGGAAAAGTTGCTCGATGCCTGCGACCGTCTGGTCAGCTTCAAGATCGCGCCGGTGGTGGATGGCGAACTGAAGCCGCACTTCGCAGCATCGCTGCCGCGCGCGATGCGTGAACCTGCCGCGCCACCAGACTGCACCGCGACAGAGTCCATATCGGCCGCCGCGTCCGACGAGCGCAACATGGATCAGCCCACGGCGATCGCCGCTCCGGTGGCGGCGAACGTCGCCCAGTCGCCACCAACGCAGCCGGAGATCGAGTTTATCCAGCCCATCGCGGGCCATCCAGTCGCGGCACCGCTCAGCGCGATCGCAGGCGAAGCATTCATCGAGGTGGTGCGCGTCGGGCCAGATGAGGCAGCAGTCGCCAAGGCGCTGAACTCACTTGAGTACGATTACCCGTGCCTGCTGCCACAGCTGCTGGCGCTGCAGGCCGCGGTGCCTGAAGCTGCGCGTGAATCGTCCCTTGAGCTGGCCGGACGGCGCACAGGCGGATGGGTTTTTGCGCGCGAATACGCATTGGATGGTGGCTTGGACCTGCTCGATGCGATCTCGCGAATTGGTGCGCCGGCACTGCGCGCGCTGGTCGAGGTGGATCAACGCAACGCGCTTGTGCACATACTCAACAGTCCCTTGTGCGTGGTGGACGGCCCATCCGGATGCAGCTTTTTCCGTGGTTTCCTGGAAGGCCTGCTTGGACCTGCCATTGCACCGCGCAGCTTGTCGATCTTTCCGGTGTGCTGCTGCAGCTATGGTGCGCAGGAGTGCGTGCTGGCAATCTCTGACTGAGGGGCACGACTTCAGGTTAACCGAGTTCGCGAGGCAAATTGCGCGGTTCGTGTGTTCGCGCATTTCATCGCAGCTATGCGGCCAGCAAGGAGTCATCCGGCGGTCGGCTGAGTCAGGGTAGATCAGCGCTTGCCATGTAGCGCGCAACGTCGCTGGGCGAATCCGTGTCGGGTTCCCGATAGCATCCAGTTCAAAAATACGCACTGCTCATTGCACAGTGCTCTGGTTGCTGCCCGTGCTCAGCCGCCAACGCTCCAGGGGCTGGCTTCAGCCAGCAACCCACGCAGACCTGCATCATCCAGGGACGCCAGCAATTGCTCGGCTGCGTTGAGATTTTCCGCCATGCCATCGAGCGGCCTGTGCAATAGCGCACTGCCGCTGAGTTGCCCAAAAATCAATATCACCCCGCCAAAGGAGCCGTCCAGCAACGCCGCCTGCCACTGGGTGCCTTGGGCATCACGAAAAGTACGCATGAACATTCCTCTTTTCGGTCATCTGCATGGGTCCGGTACAGGCGATCGCGGCATGCCTTGGCGGCCACTACGCGTATGTCCGGCCGCATGCATGCAAGATCGCCGATTGCCGGCTCTCGCCACGCGACGTGGCCCGCCAGATTATTCCACTGCAACGCGCGCAAACTCACGTCGCTTGCGCGCGAACCAGCCACACTTCACCGCGGCGCGCAGGCGGCAAACCGCTAAACAGCGCATACCACGGAGCCAGCAGACGAACGCCCCAACCCATCCGGCGTATGCGACGAAACGGATTGGCTACTGCGCGTTCGTCGCGAATCACAAAGCCCGCTTCCTGCAACGCCTTTTCCAATACCCACGGGCTCAACGGGGTGATGTGGCCTTGTTCGCGATAGTCGACGTCCCGAAACCACTGGAACTGGCCGGTGCGCAGGAACGATGCCTGTGACACCGGGTTGGCGATGTTCGGCGTCGACAACACCAGCTGTCCGCCGGGCGGCAACAGTGCCCGCACCTGCCGCAACACTTCGCGCGGATTCTCCAGATGCTCGATGATCTCCAGCGCCATCACCGCATCAAAGCCCTGCGGCCACGCCTCGGCAAACGCACCATTGAGGTCCGCTGCGACAAACGGCACGTGCGCAGGTTGGAAGCTCTCGGCAAACAAGTCGCTGGCGGTCACCGCAAAACCGACATCGGCCAGCCGCAACGACATCGCACCGCTGCCAGCGCCTAACTCGAGCACCCGCAAATTGTCTTGCAGCGCCCCTCTCAGCATGTCCGCGGCCGCCTCGTGCAATCCAGGCGCGGCATAAATCGGCAAGCCTTTGTACGAGCGCATATGCCGGCCTGCAAAGCCGGTGCGGAAGCTGTCAGCGCGAGCAGTGACGTTGTCGTTGGCCGGAGGCTTGAGCATGGGCATGGCCGCGGGAAGCAGTGAAGGATGACGCATACCACGCGAGCGGACAGGTGCCGGATAGCCGGTAAAGCACGCAATTGGCACGGAAGAATCGTATCACCGCCCAACCTGCTCGCTGGACGCGATTGCCGACTGCTGCACCTGCTCTTTGTTCCGGGCGCGCCTCGATCGCTACCAGCGGTGAGGTCTGTTTGCGCACCATCCACCCGGGACCGCGCGAAACCTGATGTGTCCGAAGTGAATCCGCCAGCGTGGCAGTTACCCGGCGGCGGACCGCGCGGCACGGTGCGCGACTTTGCCCCAGCGACGAGCCGCCCGTATCACCGGGCGGCCCACGTCGGCAGGCTCAGTCCGCCACCGGTTCCAGTCCGCGCCGCTCCAGCAACGGCTGGATCTGCGGTTCGTGACCGGCGAAATCGCGGAACAGCTGCAGGGCATCCTTGCTGCCACCCTGCGACAGCAAGGTCTGGCGGAAGCGATCTCCGTTGGCGCGGGTAAGTCCGCCGTGGGACTTGATCCACTCCACCGTATTGGTGTCGAGCACCTCGGACCAGATGTAGGCGTAATAGCCGGCCGCATAGCCACCCATGATGTGGCTGAAATATGGCGTGCGATAGCGCGGCGGCACAGGCGCGTAGTCAGTTCCGTTCGCCTTGAGCGCGGCGGCCTCGAACGCCATCACGCCCGCGGCCGGCGGAATCTTGTCGGCGCCAACCTGGTGCCAGCTCTGGTCGAGCATGGCCGAGCCAAGGTATTCGGTGGTCGCAAAGCCCTGGTTGAATTTCGACGTGGCCAGCACCTTGTCCAGCAGTTCCTTGGGCATCGGTGCGCCGGTCTGGTAGTGCTTGGCATAGTTTGCCAACACGCTCGGCCAGTCCGACCACATCTCGTTGACCTGCGACGGATACTCGACGAAGTCCCGCGGCACGCTGGTCCCGCTGAAATACGGATACTTCACGTTGGAAAACATGCCGTGCAGCGCGTGGCCAAACTCGTGGAACGCAGTAGTCACCTCATCCCAGGTCAGCAGCGTGGGACCGCTGGCCGGCTTGGTGATGTTGAGATGATTGGCCACCACGGGCAGGTAGCCAGTCAGCGCCGATTGGTCGACATAGGAATTCATCCATGCGCCGCCGCGTTTGGACGGCCGTGCATACATGTCAGCAAGGAAAATCGCCAACTGTTTGCCGTCGGCGTCAAACACGTCGTAAACCAGCACGTCCGGCTGGTACACAGGAAGGTCGGTGCGCTGTTTGAAGGTGAGTCCATAGAGCTGGCCGGCAGCGTAGAACACGCCGTTTTCCATCACGTTCTTCAGCTCGAAATACGGCTTCAGCTGGCTCTCGTCAAAGTTGTATTTATCGGCGCGCACTTTCTCCGTGTAGTACGCCCAGTCCCACGGTTGCAGCGCAAACGTCGGCTGGCCCTTGGCGGCCTGTTCCTTGTCGATCATGGCCTGGATGGTGGCGCCCTCGCGCCTGGCGTTGGCAACCGCCGGAGGCGCCAGCTGGCTGAGCATGGCGTTGACCGCCTGTGGCGTTTTGGCTGTCTCATCGGCCAATACATAAGCCGCCCAGGTGGGGTAACCAAGCATCTTTGCCTTCTCTGCGCGCAGCTTCAGCACCTGCGAAACGATGCCGGTGTTGTCGTACGCATTGCCGCGGGAACCACGTGCAGCCGATGCCTTGAAGATGCGCTCGCGCAGCGCGCGATTTTGCAGTTGCGCCAGCGGCGGCTGGCCGGTGGTATTGAGCAGGGCGATCACATACTTGTCGGCCATGCCACGGTCCTTTGCCGTCGCTGCGGCCGCGGCGACCTGCTCGTCGGTAAGGCCAGCCAGCTCCGCACGCGTAACCACGACCACCGCCGAATCGTTGACCTCGGCCAGCACGTTCTGGCTGAACTTGGTGCCGAGCTTGGCCAATTCGCCATTGATGTCCTTGAGATGGGACTTGTCGGCATCGGACAGCTTCGCCCCCGCGCGCACCAGCTCAGTGTGGTAGCGCTCTATCAGGCGCACGTCCTGCGCATCCAGCCCGAGTTGGTCCCGCTTGTCGTACAGGCTCTGTATGCGCGCGAACAGCTTGGGGTTGAGCGCTACGGCATCGCCATGCGCCGCCAGCCTGGGCGCGTTCTGCGCCTGCAAGGCCTTGCGCGCATCGTTGGTGTCGGCGCCGACCAGGCTGAAAAATACGGTCGAGGTGCGGCCGAGGATCTGCCCGCCGCGCTCCAGCGCCAGGATGGTGTTGTCAAACGTTGCCGGCTGGGGATTGGCAACGATCGCGTCCACTTCCTTGAGGTGATCAGCCATGCCGCGATCAAACGCGGGCGCGAAATCGGCGTCCTTGATTTTGTCGAATGCGGGGTAATGCAGCGGCAACGCACTTTCGGCAAAGAACGGATTGCCCGCCGTTGCCACAGTGGAATCAGGCGCAGCGCGCGCTGCAGAGGCGTCGTTACCAGCGTGCGCAAGGTCGGGGCTGGCGCCCAGTGAACCAGACAAAGTCATGGCCACAGCCAGCGCGAGGGAATGCTTCATCGCGGAATCTCGTCTATGAGTGGCCGCCAAGCGTAGCTGATCAAGGCGTTGACTGGACATGAAGAAGCGCAGGGGCAGCGCCTTTGCTAGTCAACAATCTGGCACACGCAGATGGCCAGGCTGGGCCTCGGATTTATGCGCTAAAGCTGCGATGCGGCTTGGGCAGACAGCCAGTCAAACGCACGCTGGGTCCATGGCCGCTCACGCCACTGCGCAAGCGTCATCTCACGCGAACGCGCTATGTCAGCGTCGATCACGCCCGTCATGTGCTCCGCAAATGCGCGGTCGTGGATGTTCAAGTTGGACTCGTCATTGAGCTGGAACGAGCGATTGTCGAAATTGGCAGAGCCACCTATCGTCAAATAGCCGTCCACCACCATCAGCTTGTTGTGGAACAACGTAGGCTGAAACTGATACAGGCGCGCGCCGGCACGCAGCAACTCTCCCCACTGTTGCTGCGAGGCGTTGCGCACCACGCGACTGTCCACATACGGCCCGGGTACCACGATGCGCACCTTCACGCCGCGGCGCAAGGCATCCTTCAGCGCGGTCATGGCCAGATCACCAGGCACAAAATACGCAGACTCAAGATCAATGCTGTGCCGCGCGCCGTTGATCGCCATCAGGTAAAGCAACTGCATGTTGATGCTGCCGCCGTCGGGCGAGCTGGCAAATGCCTGCACGGCGACGTCGCCGGCGCGCGGCGTGACCGGATAATAATCTTCGCCCAACAACGTTTCGCCCGCGGCGGTCAACCAGTTGTCGGCAAAGATCGCCTGCATCTGCGCAGCGGCCGGACCCTCCACGCGAAACTGCATGTCCCGCCAGTGGTCGGATTGGGTGGCGTTGCCATTCCACTCGTCCGCAATGCCTGCGCCGCCATTGAACGCGACCGCGCCATCCACGATCAACAGCTTGCGATGTGTGCGATTGTTTATGCGATTCAAGGAATACCAGTAAAGCGGGTGGTAGTACGCAAAGCGCACCCCGCCTGCGCGCAACTGATCGACCAATTCCGGCTTCATGCGCGTGGAGCCGAGCCAGTCTGCCAGCACATGTACCTTGACGCCGGCGTGCGCACGCTCGATCAGCGCGTCGGCGAATTCCTTGGCGATTGTGCCGGACCAATAGATGTACGTTTCCATGTTGATGCTGTGCTGCGCGCCGCGAATGGATGCCAGCATGGCGGGAAAGAACTCCACGCCATTCTGGAAATCGGCCACCGCGTTGCCTTCAACCACGCTGGCGCCGAGCAAGGTGCCGATCTCGCGTCGAAACTGCACGCTGTCCACCGCGCTGACATGCTGCAGGCGCTGCTGTAGCCGCTTCTCTTTCGGCCACATGTTGAGCAGGATGATCCCGATCAGAAACGCTGCCAGCGCACCGCCTGCAGCCCACATCAGGCGTCGCCTGGTTTGCGTCATCGCCATCGGTCGTCCCCGTCTGCTTACCTGCTACCCGAGCCCGCCCAGCATGCGCAGGCACGTGCGACGGTATGCCGCACGTGGAGCGCAGTGTGACATCTGCGCATCGTCCGCGAAAACCCCGAACCGCAGCCGGCTTGCACACGATAAACCAGCGCAAATCGAGGCGCTCAGATGTAGCGCCGGGAAGCATCCACTGAAAATCGCGCGGCTCCCATCGAGGCATTTACCGGCGGGTGACGCTGGGATCGTGACGTGGTCTGTCCTTGGCGACATCGCGCATGGCAGTGTCCCGCACACTTCATCCGTGAGACATATGCCACGCTCCTGTCGCTGCCCGTGCCGCGCAACGAAGATCAATGGTTGTGCCGACCGCGATCATCGCGCTACCACCCGCCACCACTTGCTTCGCACCAAGCTGCAGCGAGATGGCGTTGAAGGTGCTTGCGTGGAATCTGCGCAACCGCCTCTCCTCGTCGGTTCCCTCTGCGCAAGCCGGCTCGTCGCCAGCCGAGCTTGCGGCGATGCCCTGTGCCCGTGCCAGCGGGCGTGCCAACCCAGGGCTGGGCTTCATGCGCACACCACTGTTTGTGCGCTAACTTCGACAACTACCGGGCTGGAACTGCCGGTCCTCGCGACCGTCCCTCATCTGCAAAGGAATCGCCCATGGGCGCGACGCATCGAACCGAAACCTGCGATGTCGCGGTCATTGGCGCCGGAACTGCAGGCCTCGTGGCGGAAAGACATGCGCGCGAGCAAGGCGCCAGCACGCGACTGATTGACGTGGCATTTTCCGGTACGACCTGTGCGAGCATCGGCTGCATGCCGTCCAAGCTGTTGATTGCTGCCGCGGACGCCGCGCACGCGGTGCGCGACGCGGAGCGTTTCGGCATCAGTGCCACGCCACGGATTGACGGAGCAGCGGTCATGCGGCGACTCAGGCGGCACCGCGACGCGTTCGTCAAGGGTGTCACCGACGGCTTTGCCCGGTTGCCGCCAGGGACCTGCATGCGCGGCCGGGCAAGGTTCATCGCGCCTGGCCAACTGGAGCTTGATGACGGCACTCTCATCAAAGCCCGCGCGATAGTCATTGCCACCGGCTCCAGCGCCGCAGTGCCAAAGGCATTCCGCGCAGTGGAGCAGCGGGTGCTGACCAACGCCAACATATTCGAGATGGAAGACCTGCCCGACTCCGTGGGCGTGATCGGCAGCGGTCCGGTCGGGCTGGAGCTGGCGCAAGCGCTCGCGCGCCTGGGTGTGCGCGTTGCGGTGTTTGACCGAGGCGATCGAATGGCCGGTCTGCCGGCAAACGTCGGCGCTGAGCTGCAGCGCATCCTGTCCGCGGAGCTGGCAATTCATCTTGGTCAGTCACCGCGTGCCGCATACAACAGCGGTGACGCGGGCGGGGTTGCGCTGAGCTGGAACGGTGGCAGTGAACAATTTGACTGGCTGCTGGTGGCGGCGGGTCGGCCACCACAACTTGAGGCCCTGCAGCTGGACCAAGCCGGGCTGTCGCTGGACGACAAGGGCATGCCCGACATCGACGCGGCGACGTTGCAGTGTGCCGGCGCGCCGGTATTCATCGCCGGTGATGCCAACGGCCTGCATCGGGTGCTGCACGAGGCGGCCGCAGATGGCGCGGTGGCTGGACGCAATGCGGCAAATTATCCCGCCCTGCTCCGTGCCGAGCGCTCCGTTCCAATCGCCATCACCTTTTGTCGTCCGGCCGCAGCGGTGGTCGGCACACTGCCGCAAGCTGGCGATCTCGACACCGTCACTGGCTGCGCCGATTACGCCCGTCAGGGCCGGGCGAAAGTCATGGGCCAGGCGCACGGAGTGTGTGAAATCCATGCTTCGCGTGTGGGCGGCAAACTGACAGGTGCCGCGATGTGCATACCCGGCGCGGAACATCTCGCGCAGCAACTGGCATGGGCGATCGGCGACGGCTTGACGGCAGGACAGATGCTGGCCCGTCCGTACTATCACCCGACGCTGGAAGAAGGGCTCAGGACCGCTCTGCTGCAGATTTGCCGACAAGTCTCCACGCCGACTCCATGGAACCACACCGATCAGCCGCTGCCCGGCGACGCATGCGCCAGCGACGTCACTGGCTGAGCGTCGCCCGATGGCAAGCACTGCGCGCCTGCCGCTGCGGCGACGGCGGCACGAAAAAAAGCGATGCGGACTCCGCCGCACAGGCGTGGCCTTCCCGCCCACCTGCCTTCTCATCGCTACCGGCCAATCAAGCTTTGATCGTCCGCGGCGACGATGTCCGCCGCTGCACCCGCCGCGATCGCTACGAACGCCTGACCGCGCTGGCGCGGCGCGCTGGACAGGCATCACCGTCACTTCACCGGCGGCAGGACAGGCTGAGTCTTTGCCGACCCGGAATGCCCATGGCCATCAATAACAGGACTGACTCGCGCTCACGCACTACGCCCGCAGCATCTGCCGCCAGTGAAACGCGCGGCAACGCGGACGAACTGCACCAGCTTGCAGGCGGGGCGCATCCGCCACTCACCACCAACCAGGGCGTGTCGGTCAGTGATGACCAGAACTCGCTGCGCCCATCGCCGCGCGGGCCGACGCTGCTGGAAGATTTCATCCTGCGTGAAAAGATCACCCACTTCGATCACGAACGCATCCCCGAGCGCATCGTCCACGCGCGCGGTTCGGCCGCCCACGGTTATTTCGAGCTGACCAAATCGCTCGGCAAATACACCACTGCGAAAATCCTCACCGAGGTCGGCAAGAAGACCCCGCTGTTCACGCGGTTCTCCACCGTCGCCGGTGGTGCCGGTTCCATTGACACCCCGCGCGACGCGCGCGGCATCGCGGTAAAGATGTATACCAGCGAGGGCAACTGGGACCTGGTCGGCATCAATTTTCCGGTGTTCTTCATCCAGGATGCAATGAAGTTTCCAGACCTCGTGCACGCGTTGAAGATGGAGCCCGATCGCGGCTATCCGCAGGCGGCCAGCGCGCATGACACGTTCTGGGATTTCATTTCGCTCACGCCTGAATCGATGCACGCCATCACCTGGCTGATGTCCGATCGCGGCATCCCGCGTTCGTTGCGCATGATGGAAGGCTTCATGATCCACAGCTTCCGCCTGCTTGCCGCAGATGGCAGCAGCACGTTCGTGAAGTTTCATTTGCGCCCGAAACTTGGCCTGCAGTCCACGGTGTGGGATGAGACGGTCAAGATCACCGGCGCCGATCCGGACTACCATCGCCGCGACTTGTTTGAATCGATCCAGCGCGGCGCTTTCCCCGAGTGGGAACTGGCGGTGCAGTTGTTCACCCAGGAGCAGGCCGACGGTTTTCCGTTTGACCATCTGGATGCGACCAAGCTGATTCCCGAAGAGCTGGTGCCGCTGACCGTCGTCGGGCGCATGGTGCTGGATCGCTGGCCCGACAACTTCTTCGCCGAGACCGAGCAGGTGGCGTACTGTCCGTCGCATCTGGTGCCGGGTATCGATTTCTCCAACGACCCGCTGCTGCAGGGCCGGCTGTTTTCCTACCTCGACACGCAGCTGTCGCGACTGGGCACGCCCAATTTCCATCAGTTGCCGGTGAACGCGCCGAAGTGTCCGTTTGCCAATTTGCAGCGCGATGCGCAGATGCAGATGCAATCGCCGCCCGGACGCGTGAACTACGAACCGAACTCGCTAGCCGCTGATTCGCCGCGCGAGACGCCGAAGGGCTTTGTGCACGCGGCCGAGGCGACGCAACCGGGCAGCAAGGGGCGCATTCGCGCCGAGTCGTTTGCCGACCATTACAGCCACGCGCGACGTTTCTATCGCTCGCAGAACATGCTTGAACAGGCACACATTGCCAGCGCATTCGTGTTTGAACTTTCCAAGGTGGAAACCGTGCACGTGCGCGAGGCAATGGTGGGCCATTTGCGCCACGTGGACGAGGATCTGGCCGCTCGCGTTGCCAGCGGTCTGGCGCTCTCGCCGATGCCGCCTGCCCCGCCGGCAAAGGTCGCGCCCGTGGACCTGCCGCTCTCGCCGGCGCTGCAAACCATCGGCAAGATGAAGGACACGCTGAAAGGCCGGCTCGTCGGCATACTGATCCACGACGGCTCCGATGCAGGCACCATCAAGGCGCTGCGCAAGGCCGCTGAAGCGGCCGGCGCGGCGGTCAAGATCGTGGCGCCCAAGGTCGGTGGCGCGGTGTTGTCGGACGGCAAGAAGATGCCAGCTGACGGTCAACTCGCCGGCACGCCGTCGGTGTTTTTTGACGCGGTTGCAATCGTGCTCAGCGAAGACGCGGCCAGGCAGCTGATCGGGGAGTCGGCAGCACGCGACTTTGCCAGCGACGCCTTTGTCCACCTGAAAGCCATCGCCGCCGACGCAGGCGCGCAGGCGTTACTCAAGGCCAGCGGGGTGAAACGCGACGCCGGCGTCATTGACGCGACTGATGCCAAGGCGTTCATTGCCGCGGCGAAGACGCGCCAGTGGGCGCGCGAGCCGAAGGTGCGCATGCTGCCGTGAGCACGACGCTGTTCCCCGGCATTTGCCGGGGCGTGGCGGTCAGGTCGTCCCGTCTTCAAGCATCGACGTAAGCGGGATAATCCAGGTTCGGCGCAACGTCGTTGGATACGGCGCCGGCACGTGCAGGCGATCTACGCATCGAACCCGGGACCAGCTCGCTGCCTCTGCGCAAGGCGAAACCCTGCAACTATCGCCAAGCTTTTACTGCGCTGGCCGGGCGCGAGTCGGAACTTCGGTTTCCGGATGCACGTGCTGCAAGCTTTGGGCCCGGGCACGCATACGCGGAACTCGACCATCAGCACGTCGCCGGCCTAGCCGCCCGGAAAATCAGATGGGGCTCGATGCACCCGACCCATTGCGCTGTCGGGAAAGGTCTGCGTGTAGAAGCGCGCGACGACTTCAGCGTCGTGGTCGTACCACCCACAGATGACATTCTTCTTCATAGTTTCACGCTGCTATTTTTCTGCACCGGTGACGGCGAACCACGCTCCTTGCGGATCCTGGCCAACGGCGATGAACGAGCCACCGGGCACCTCCAGCGGGCCGTGATGGATGCTGCCGCCGGTGGACTTGATCAACGCGATCGTGGCCGAGACGCTGCCGTGCACGCCGAAGTACGGCAGCCAGTTAGGCATGGGCGCATCGCCCAACCCCATCATGCCGCCAATGTCTGTCCCCGCGAGCTGAAACAGCTGGTAGCTGCCCATCTTGCCCATGTCGATGGCCGCGCCCCTGGTCCAGCCGAACAACCGGGAATAGAAGTCGAACGCCGCATCGGGATCGTTGGACATCAGTTCGTTCCAGTTGCAGCGGCCTGGCAAGCTCGAATGGAACGCACCCTCACCGCGGTCCATCTTGTCCATCTCCGCTTCGGACAACTTGCTCATGTCCGGCTGCATCACGCCAAACGCCGCGCCCTGCGGATCGGCGAGCAAGGCGAAACGTCCGGTGCCGGGAACCTCGTCGAGCCCGCGATGAACACTCGCGCCGGATTTCCGCGCCGCGATGAGGAACGCGTCAATGTCATCGACCGCAAAATAGATCATCCAGAATGGCGGCATGTCCCTGACGTCGTCAGGCATCTGCATCATGCCCGCCACCACATCACTGCCGTGCTGGGCGAGGTGATAGTCAAAGCCCTGCATGCCCGCGTCCTGGAACGTCCAGTCAAAGACGCTGGTGTAGAAATTTTCTGCAGTCTCGAGGCTACGCTTGCTGGTGGTCAGTTCGTACCAGCACGGGTTGCCCACGTAACTCCTGGTCATGCTTCGCTCCGATGAAAAGGCGGGCTGGAAAGTTTGCGTTGGTGCGCAGACAGGGTGACGCTCTTCGCGCTGCATCAGCGCTCACGGCAGGGGAAATTGATCACGTACTTTTGCGTCCAAGCGTTGCCGTTTTGCCCGTCTGCATGCGGCCGCGCGTGCATGACCGGGAAGCCGGTCCGGAGTTTTCACCCCGGCCGATGGAGCGCAGGATTCGTTGCGTCAGCGAATCTGCCCGGCCTCGCATCAGGTCCTGGCGGAATCGAAGACGGGCGCAAAGCCTGCCCACATCATGCGCATGCCATCAAATGGCATGTCGGACATGTCCATGTCGCCTGAGTCCTCTTGCATGACCTTGGCGGCGGCATCGCAGGTGGCGCGGTCAGGCCACGCGATCCAGCTGAAAACGGGCACTTCGTGGTCTTCGCACTTCGTCGCGCGGTAGAAGTCGGTCTGTTTGCCGCGCGGCACGTCCTCGCCCCAATTCTCGATCAGGCCCAGCGCTCCATTGCCGCTCAACAGATCCCAACCTTTTTCAGCCATGGCGACATAGGCGGCCTTCTTTTCTTGCGGTACCGCCAGCGTGAAACCCTGGCAATAATTGGCACCGGTGTGCGCGCCGCGTTCAAAAACCGGGGTGAAACCACCGAAGATCATGCGCTTGCCGTCGAACGGCATTTCCGGCATCTGCTGCATCGCCGGATCGCTTTCCATCTGCCGCCACGCCGCGTCTGCTGTCGCCTTGTCCGGCCACTCTATCCAGGAGAAGACCACGCTTTCGTCATCGCTGGCTGCCACCGCCCGGTGGAAGTCCGTAAGCTTGCCCTTGGGCACGTCCTCGCCCCAGTTTTCAATCATGCGGGTTGCGCCTCTGGACTGGAACATCGGCCACGCTGCAGAGGCATGTTCAATGTATTTGCCCTGGTTTGCAGTGGGCACAGCTGCGATCGAGCCGGTGTAATAGGTCATGTTGCGTCTCCGGTGAGTCGGGCCGGATCTGGCCTCGATCCCGAGCCTGCCATTGGCAGTAGTAAAAAGCAACTGATAGTATGAACGCATGACAAGGCAGGGCAAGGAACGCAGCACCGCGGTTCGCTACGACGAAGGCTGTCTGGCCGCGCACGCGCTCAATCTGGTCGGCGATCGCTGGGCTCTGCTGGTCGTGCGCGAGCTGATGTTTGCAGCCAAGCGCTTCCAGCTCATCCGCGCTGGCGTGCCCGGCATCACCGCCAGCGTGCTGACCGCGCGCCTGGCGCAGCTGCAGCAGGCGGACGTGGTCGACTACGACCAAAAACTGGGCGCCTATGTGCTCACCGACGCCGGTCGCGGCCTGTTACCCGTGCTCGAAGCGCTGTGCCGATGGGCGCTGCTGGTGCCCGGTCACGATCCTTCGCGCTTTATCAGTCCTTCGGCGCTGATGATCTCGATGGGCGCCAACCTGATATCCGCCAGAGCCGCCGGACGCGAGGCACTGGCAGGCTTCAACTTCGGCAGCGAATCGTTCGAAGTGCGCGTGCACGACGGGCGGCTGGAAACGATTTCAGTCTCGCAGCCGGATGCGCCGTTTGTGTTTTCGGGAAGTGGAAACACGCTTGCCGTCGCGGTGTACGGCACGACGCCGCTATCGGGATTGATCCGGCGCAAGACCGTCGGCGTGTCCGGTGACGTAAAGCCGGCACAGGCATTCGTGGACCTGTTCGAGTTGCAGCCAACGGCACCGCAATGAACAGCTGGCTCGGCGCCAAGATACGAGACACGGCATGGCCCAGCATGGCGCTGCTTCGCGCCGTCCGAGCCGGCAGAGTGCGCGCCTGCCGATCAGCGATTTCGGCGGCATGCGCGACAGGCGTCGCCGCACCCGTCGCTGCGTGCGTGACGGCGAACTTCCGATCACGGCGACCGGCGCAACTGCGCACCACCGGGCCCGAAGAAGCGCTGTGGCGACGCCGTCCGTCACTGCAAGAAGCGTGATCGGATCATGGCTTCAGACCGCTGCGCCTGAGGCGCAAGCCAGCGCAGGACGCCCTGATCAACTGCAAGTTCTAGACCCTGCTTCCAAGACTGGACTTCACTGCCCGCCTTGGTCTACCGCCTGCAAAATCCCGAATGCCGCGGTGACCCTTGCCGCGATGGGGTAGCTCTTGTTGGCCAGGATGACGATTGCCAGCCGCTTCTGCGGAACAAACGCTACGTATGCGCCGAAGCCGTTGGTCGAGCCGGTTTTGTTGATCCATACATCCTGCCGAGGTTTCTGCGCAGGCTGCATTGCAGACACGGGCTGCGGCTCAAAGATCATCGACGGCGAGCTTGCCGCAAGCAGCGACTGCAAGACGACGGGATAGGGCAACTGTTCCCAGACCAGGTCCTGGGTCATTGCTGCGGTCTGGAAATAACCAGTGTGGGTATCGGTCATCGCGCGCTGGAGCGATGGGCTGGACTTGACCAGGCCCATATTCGCGGCAAGAAATCGAAGCATGTCAGCCGCCGTGGTCTTGATGCCATAGGCTTCAGCCCACAGGACTCCGGGCGTCAGGCGGACCGGCGTGCCGTCCTGTGCGTAACCCTGCGCGTAACGCGTCTTTTTTTGCGCAGGGACGTTGATATATGTGTTGCGCATTTCCAGGGCTGGCAACAACCGCTGCTCCAGCAAGGCGGGAAAATCCGTGCCCATGCTTTTGGCGGTGATCAAACCGAGCACGCCGATGCTGATGTTTGAATAGGTCCTATACGTTCCTGGCGGGTACACCGGATGCCACGCGTGCAGATATTGCATCAGCTGTTCGCTGTTGCTGACGGCTTCGGGCACTTGCAGCGGGAGTCCGCCGGGAGTGTACGTGGCCAGATGCAGAAGGCTCACGTCGCCGAAACTGCTGCCACGCAAAGACGGCAAGAATTTGCTCGTCTTGTCGTTGAGCGACAGATCGCCGTTGACCTGCGCGTAAGCCGCCAGCGTGGCCGTGAACGTCTTGCTGATGGAACCGATTTCAACAACGTCTCGGCGCTCACCGCAGCGTGGGTGGAAGTAGACTCAACGCCGTAATTGAACACCTGGTATCTGCCGCAGGCGAGCACGCCTATGGCCACACCGGGAATTTCGTAGGTCGCCATGAGCTTGCTGGCCGTGGCTGCGACCTGACTCTTGACGACGCTCGCGCAATGGGTCAGCCCGGCGGTGGATGCGACAGTGGCCGTCCACGGACTCAGCGTGAAGAAAGCAGCGAGCGCCCAGCTTGTAGTTCTGCACATCAGCGCGTGATTTTCCCATGCTGGAAACGCGGTTTTACGCCGGCTCGATTGGTCCGGCGGCGCGCAGTCCCCAGCTTCATGCGAGCGTGGCCGGCACGCGTGGATCTGCACAATCCGCAAAGTATCGCGTTTTTTTCCGCAGGGGCGCAATGCGGGAATTACCATAAGGACAGGCCGCCCAACTAAAGCCTGTCGCTGCGGCAACGTTCCCGCAGCGAGCCATCACGCCACGTCGTTCTTGCTCGCGCCGCGAATATTCATTGCCGCCAGGCACACCTGCAAGACCACCAGCGCGTAGGCAGCGCTGTACCAACCCCAGATGATCCAGAGCACGTTGCTGACCAGGAAACACCAGAAGCCGATGCCGCGCTTGGTTTCAGCTTTGGATGCGACAAACCAGGAGGCGATCACGGTGACCACCATCGCTGGCCATTGAACGAGGTCGATGTAATCCATCTTGGAATAATCCTGGCGATTGAATTGCGCTCATCTTCGATAGCGCCTGGGAGCGAATCGGACGAAGCCGGCGCAGCATGCAAGCGCAGGCATGACGAGTGCGTGTCCGTCAGCCTTGGCCGGCACGCACCGCCCGCCTTTGCCGACGTGGATCCGGCAAAAAGGATTCTCGGCTTGACCGCGGCCGCGGCGTGGATGCCGCCACCGATGCAGTGGACTGGAATCCAATTGGGCCACCGTCGACGCCACCACCATCAAGGCACAGATCAGCGGCGGCGCGAGCCTGCGCCAGTGCAGCGCCGCAACGCGGCGCGGTGGTTACGTCAGGGGGCCGGGCGTCCATGCCGGCTTTATCCAGGCATTCATGTTTGGCGACGCGTTTGAAGAAGGCCTCACCATCAACATGGGCCAGACGCACGCGTAGCGGTATCTGTCCGAACTCCTGGAACATGTCGAGAATGGCGATCTGCAGCTGGACATCACCATCTCCCATCGCATGAATCTGGCCAACGCGGCAGACGGCTAAAAGATGTTCAACGGCCAGGCCGATGCGTGTAGTAAAATCGTGCTGGCCTCGTGACAGGTGGCGCCGCGTCGTGGATCGCCAGGGCAACGCGGCCGCGTGACGGTTTGCGCGCCCGCGTCAGCGTAGCGGGAGAGTTACATTTCATTTTCGCGGAGGTGTGCAACGCCTGCCATGAGGAAAGCGTTCGCCTTGATAGTGCCGTGGATGCGCGTTCGGCCGGGCAGCCCCCTATCAGGCTCGTCACGCGCTGGAGGATAGATTGAGTGGCTGGCGCAACACGTGGTTGCGTCCCGATAAACCGAAGGAGAGACCGATGCAGATTATTCCAACCGGCAGCTGGGTCCTGGTTGCTGATGGCACCCAGGCTCGCTTGTTTCACAACGTAGGCCCGCGCGACTCACTGCAGCTCAAGCAGGCCGAGCAGATCAAGCCGGATATGGGCGCCGAACAGGGCCAGGGTCCGTCGGGACGCAGCCCCGCGGATAGCAGTCCATCACAGGCTGATGAGGCCACGTTCGCCAAGCAACTCGCGGAGCGGCTGAACGCCGCCGCGTTGAAGCAGGAATTCGAACATCTGTACTTGATCGCCGATCCAAAAACCCTGGGTGAAATACGGCCACAACTGCATGTGGAAACCAGCAAACGACTCAGCGCCGAGCTGGCCAAGACGCTGACCAACTCGAGCCGTGCGGACATTGAAAAAATTCTGCAAGCGGCGGATTGATTGCGCCGCGGGCACGTTGGCTGGCACCAGCGGGCCCGCAGCTGCGTTGCGGAAAAATGCACATCGGCAAGTCGTTTTCGCATCCATTGGGTGCACCCCAAAGCGTGCTGACGTGTGGCATGGTTGCGCCAGAAATGGGACAGGCTGCAGGCATGCGTCACGGAAGCTGGAATGGACGTAGCGTGCGTCAGTGTGCAGACGCGTGTGCGTTTCCCGGAACATCGATCGCCAGTTGGCTTACCCATGTGTTTCTTCCATCCATGACAAACGCTGGTCCACGCATGTTGGCGACGCCTGTGCGCAGCGCGCAGTCGCGGGCAATGCGTTCATTCCGCGGGGTTGAACTCACCGGTCGCGCGCACGCCCCGAGCGCGTGCGCAAAACCTCAAGTTGTAACTTCCCTTTCCTCGCTTCACGACGGCCGGCAGCACATACCGCTGCGCCATGTCGACAGGGCAACGGCTTGACTGGCGACCAGGCCAGCGTCGATGCAAGCTCGGCGCGTGGCCGCGAAGCCGTGCGCGCATTCCAGGCGTTTCTACGGCGCAGGTCATACCCGTGCCTGGGCGCAAAAGCCGCGCTCACACGCGATGCGCTGCAGTGCCTGTGCGCGGGCGACATATGCGCGGCAACCGACGACCAGCGCATCGTTGCCTGGGTGCAGTCCTTCGCTGCAACGGCGCACGAAGAGGATCTGTTCGTCAGCCTCGCCGTGTTGTTTCCAGCATCACCTGCGCTGTCCGAAACCCAGTTCGAGAACGCGCTGTGGCAGCGTCTGCGCGCGGTGCACGTGATTGATCGCGCGCATCACGGCTGGGACCCCCGCGTCAGCGCGGATCCGGCATCGCGCCATTTCAGCATGAGTGTGGGCGGCAAGGGCTTCTTCGTCATTGGCCTGCATCCAGGTGCGAGCAGGCTGGCTCGGCGCTTCCGCTGTCCGGTCATGGTTTTCAATCTGCACAGCCAGTTCGAACAGCTGCGGGCTGACGGTCGCTACGAAAAACTGCGCAGCGCGATCGTCGCGCGCGACATCGCGTACTCGGGCTCGAGCAACCCCATGCTCGCCACGCACGGCCAGCGTTCGGAAGCCCGGCAGTACAGCGGTCGCGTGGTGGCTGATGATTGGCTGTGTCCCTTTGCACCGCCAAAAAAGGAAAGTCCCGAATGATCCAGGTCATTGCGCCGCGCAGCGGTGTCGCGTTTGAACTCAAGCGTGGCGAGCGGCTCAAGGTCATTGACCCAAACGGCCAACAGGTGGCTGACCTGGTGGCGTTCAATGGCCAGGACACGTGCGAGTCGATTTCCTCCGGACGCAGTATCGACTACGCCAGCAAGCTGTTCCTGAGCACCGGCGACCGGCTCTACTCCAACCGCAGCAGCGTGCTGCTGGACATCGTCCAAGACACGGTCGGGCGCCACGACTTTCTGCTGTCACCCTGCTCGGCGGAAATGTTCCGCATCATCTACGGCGACGACGCGCCACACCGCGGTTGCTTCGGCAATCTGGCGGCCGCGCTGGCGCCGCATGGCATCACGCCCGATGCCATTCCTACCGCGTTCAATGTTTTCATGAACGTGCGCGTGGATGGCGAAAGTGGCGTCATCAGCGTGCAACCGCCGCTCAGCCGCGCCGGGGATTTCACCGTCTTCGAGGCGCACATGGATTTGCTGATCGGCCTCACGGCGTGCTCCGCGGGGCAGTCCAACAATTTCACCTACAAGCCGATCCACTACGAGGTGCTTCGTGGTAGTTAGCACGCGTGTGGATGCTGCGCCTGCGCGATCCGGGTCGGAGCGCGTCGGAGACTTCGAGCGCCTGCCGAAGTGGCTCAACCTGGTACCCATGGTTGCGCAATGGCTCTGGCTGGGGCTGCGCCACGGCAGCGTCACGCTGCCCTCTTGCGCCAATCCACACATCACCGCGGGCGGACTCGTCGGCGATACCAAGTCCGAGTACTTCCACTGCATGGGGCCACTGGCACTGGCAAGCGTGGCGACGTATGTCGCGATCAAGGCGCAAGGCCCGGCGTCTTTGCCGGCGGCGCTGCTGGCAATGCGTGAAGCGGGGTTGGATTTTCCCGTGGTGGCCAAGCCTGATCTTGGCTGGTGCGGCTTTGGCGTGCGGCGCATTGACGATGCGGATGCGCTGCGTGACTACCTCGCGCATTTTCCTCTCGACGCGGCGCTGATGCTGCAGCGGTATCTGCCGGAGTCGGGCGAAGCGGGCCTGTTCTACATGCGCCATCCGGACCAGCGTGAGGGACGGCTGCTGGGCATCCTGCTGCGCCACTATCCGCAGGTCACCGGTGACGGCACGAGCACCATCGCGCAACTGGTCGCTGCGGACTTGCGCCTGCAGCGCACCATGCACAGCGCCGAGCATGAGTGCAGTTACGCGCCAGACCAGGTGCCCGCCGCCGGCGCGATCGTGCGCCTCTCGCTCATCGCGTCAACCCGCGTAGGCGGGCGCTACGAGGACGGCTCCGGCCACGCCACCGCGGAGTTGACGGCAGCCGTCGACACCATCGCACGGGACATGCCGCAGTTCCATGTCGGTCGCTTCGATGTGCGTTACCTGAGCCTGGACCATCTGCGCCGTGGTCAGTTCACGATCATGGAGGTGAACGGTGCGGGGTCCGAGGCGGTGCATGCCTGGGATCCCAAATATTCCATCCGCGACGTGTACCGGATCGTGTTTGCCAAGCAGCGATTGCTGTTTGCGCTGGCCGCCGCCAATCGCGCGCGCGGCCACAAGAGCGTCGGCATGCTCGCGCTCGCTCGGCACTATCTGCACCAGCAGCGATTGATCCGGCACTATCCGCCGTCCAATTGACCGCGTGCTCAACGCTTCAACGTGGCTTCAACGTGGCTTCAACGTGCGCGCGCGGCGTGATTCGAACAGCATCCAGCCGATGCCGGCCAAGGCAAACGGCACCAGGCTGTAGGTCACTCGGTAACACAGCATCGCCGCCAGCACGTCCGCGCGCGCGTGTGCCGGAAAAGCCGCCAGCACGATTACCTCGAACACGCCAAGGCCACCGGGCAGGTTACTGACCAGCCCGACCAGTACCGCGCCCACGTAGATCGGCAAAAAGTCGATGAACGGCGGCGCGATGGCTGGCGGCAGCAGGACATACAGCGCGCCGATGGCAGCCAGCATCTCGATGCCGCCGATTATCATCTGCAAGACTGCCGTGGCGCTATCGGGAAACGCCAGGGTCCAGCGCGCGATGCGCACTGATCGAAGCCCTCCTCGCAGCCAAAGCAGAAACACCAGCAGCGCCGCGCAGACCACCACGCCGAGTGGCCGGCCCCAACCGTGCGCCAGCGCCGGCTGCCACAGCAGCGCCAGCGTGCTGACAATGGTAAAACCCATCGCCACGCCGAACGCGGCCAGCGCCACGATCCGCGCGATGTCGCCAGCGCCCAGCCCGGCCGCGGCATACAGGCGATAGCGGATCACGCTGCCGGTCACGGCCGGAAATCCCAGCGTGTTGGAAAACGCATGCGACACCGCGCCGGCGAATGCCGCGCGTTGGGCCGATACGCGTTTGGCAGCGATCACACGCGCGGCCAGCACGTCGAGCAAGGCCAGCATGCCGAAGCTGACCAGGCTGCCGATCAGCGATGCCGCAATCCGTCCCGGTGGCAGAGCCGTCCACGCGTGCGCAATGGCATGCCAGTCGATTGCCAGCGCCGCACGCTGCATCAGCCAGCCCACGATCAACAGGGCAATCACAGCCGTGATCCATGAGAGCTTCAGGCGTTTTGATATCAGCACGGCATGTGATCAGTTCAATCCGGGAAAGTGGGTGCGCGCATGTTCACTAGTCTCGCAGCGGGCCGGTCGCAGCATGCTCAGCATGCGAATGCACACATGAGACCTTCCTGTCCGCGTTGCAAGCAGGAGACGCCGACATGGGAAAACTTGCGGTGTCCTGCGTGGACCCGACGGCTCGACCGGCCACACCAGCGACGAAACGCTGTGACCATCCTGGGCGTTGCGCCCAGCCACCAGGGCCAGACCGCGTGCGTTATCCAGCGGTGGTCCAGCGCTACTCTGCTATGCCCACGTGCGGTGCCAGCGCACTGCTCGCATTCCACCGCGGCGGCGCATCAGCGTTGGCCACCGCTGCCACGAGCGCGTAGAAAAAGCGGTTGAACTTGCCGGCAGCGGTCCAGTCCATCGGCTGGGTCAGATCGTCCTGCGGGCGGTGGTATTGCACCTGGTACCAGTGGCGATAGCGCTGTTCCGAATCGCTGCCCGGTCGATAGCCGAAGACAAATCCAGTGGCCGGGATGCCGGCCTGCAGAAACGGCCAGTGATCCGAGCGTCGCAGCAGATGGCGCTGCGGCTCCGGGTCCAGCTGCACGGCGATGCCAAGTCTGGACGCCACGCCGCGCACGGCGTCACCGAGCGCGCTGTCATTGAGCGCATGCACCGTCAGCAAGTCCAGCGGAAAGATCGGGCGGATCTGGTCGAGATTGATATCGGCCACGATCGAGTTGAGCGGCACGGTCGGATGGGCCACGAACCAGCGACTGCCAAGCAGTCCCTTTTCCTCTCCGGTAAACGCGGCAAACAGCACCGGCCGTCGAAACCCTTTGCCGTGGCGCCGTTCGGCCAGCCGCTGCAGCAGTGCCACGTAGGCGGCATTGTCCAGCGTGCCGTTGTAGATGGCATCGCCGTCTACCGGTTCGCCACGGCCGTAGCCGTCCAGATGCGCCGAGATCACCACGGTCTGATTGCGCAGGGCAGCGTCGGTACCGGGCAGCATGCCCAACACGTTGGCCGAAGTGATGAGGCGATGCTGCACCTGGAAATGCGCGCGCAGGTGTCCAGGTATGTTGAATTGCGGCAGCGGCTTGCCCGCGCTGCCCCATGCAAGCAACTGCGCGGCGTCGTGCCCGGAGCCGGCGATGGCCGGGGCCAGTGCATCGGCATTGAGCAGAGCCAACAGCAAGTGATCGCCGGGCGGTGCGGGCGCGCCCACGGGCGCAACGTCGCGGACGTAGGCCGTCGGCCAGCGCGTTGGCTCCTGGGTGAAACCGGGGTCGGCAACGTCAAGCAGGCCCACGGCGCCAGAGAGCTCCGCCGCGCGCAGTCGATCTGCCCGACTGGTCAGCCCGGCCCGGCTCCAGCCGTGGCAAAGCACAACCTTGCCGCGCGCGTCACCCAGCGTGCCTGGTGCGCAGTAGCCGCCAAACATCATCGGCACATCGAGCGTGGTGGGCGTGCCCGGCGATAGCCGCGGCGCAATGTCGTACAGCAATCGCAGCGAGTGACTGCCCACGGCAATCTGCGTGCCGGCGCTGGTGATGCGCCGGTCGTCGAGCTGGAACGGCTGAAACCACGTGCCGTCCACCCCCGCCGGCTGCAGCCCCGCCGCGGCGAATCGCTTTGCGACCAGGGCCGCCGCGCGGTCGTAGCCGGCCGACCCGATGTCGCGTCCTTGCATCGCATCGTTCGAAAGCGCTTCGGTCGCATGCCACCACGCCAGCGTGTCCGGATCAGTGATCTCGCGTCCGCGCGCGGAGTCCACCGGGGCAGCCAGCGATGCCGCCGACGCCGCCAACAGCACAAAGCCAAGCAGCACCGAGGTTGCCTTCATTGCCTACTCCGCAGGGGTGTCGTGGTGAATGCAAAATGGGAAAGCCCAACGTCAAGACGTGTCGTCCGGCCACCAGTACCAGATGACGCCCAGAGCATAAACCGGGCGACGCGCAGCACGCAGCGATATCTCTGTGCCGCTGACGAGTAATTGGAAAGCACGCAGGCAAGTTGCATGCAAACCGGGGCGGCGATGGCCCAGCTTTTTGCGTCAGGTTAGTCGGACCCTGTCGATCCAGCCAGCAGATCACGCGTCGGCGGCATCGGCTAAGTTCACGGACTTCAGCGACGTCGCAGGGCGTGCGTTACCTGCTGCATCTCCGCCGCCGACAGCTCGATCAATGGCGCGATTTTGCCACCTGCGAGCGTAGCGATCGGCACGCCGTCGCGATACAGCACGCGCGAACTGGCCAGCGCCGGAACCTTGTCGCCGGCCAGCACGGTACCGACCAGGTTCAGTGGATCACAGCCGCTGACGCAGACCAGCTCCGCGTTGTCCGGGCGCGAGCGCATCGCGCGCAGCGGCGCAATTGCTTCGCGCAGCGCGAACTGCTGGCCAACCAGACCCTCGACGAAACGCCCGCCGCGAATCTCGCCGCGTGCCTCCAGCCGCTGATACACGCGCAGCAGGTCGCGCCACGGCGGCAGCCATCGCGCCTCACGCTCCAGCAGTTTCCAGAACACCACGCCGTACCGGCGCAGCAGCGTGTGGGCAATGTGTTCGGTCGCCTCCGCTTCGCCCGCGCCCGGCGCGCCGGCGTGGCGCACCAGCGACCAGCGCCCCGCGTCCTCGATGCCGCCAAATGGGCGCCGCCGCAGCCGTCGGCGTCCACCGCCGTCGCGCTTGGCTGCCGGCATCAGCAGTGCGCGCAGGCCGGCGAAGCTGTCGGCGCTTACCCGGCCCGCAGCAACCAGCTCGCCCAGCGCGTCTTCCAGCTCGGTGCGCAGCAGGCGCGTGTGCTCGAGCAGTTCGTCGAAAAACAAGGCGCCATGTTCGTGCAATGCCTCGGCGACGGCCTGTGCGCGCGAGGGCAGTTGACTTTCCCGAGCATCATCGACGCCGCAGATGGAGCTCCAGACGGCCATTTCACGACGCGGTATCAGCACGATGGGCGTGCTGCGCACGGGACCACGCGCGCCATTGCCGACGCGCAACCGCTGCCAGCTGATCCGGCCCGCGCGGCACAGCTCGTCCAGCCAGCTGATCGCATAGTCAGCAACGCGCGCGGGCAGAAGTGCGGATTCCCAGGCGCCGGCGGCAGCTTCGTAGCCCTCCAGTTGCGCCAGCGCAACGCTCAGCGCTTGCGCTCCGCTCAAGCGGGTGGCCGGGGAAACGTGCTGCCAGTCGAACAGAAAGCGCATCAGCTGGCGCCGGCTCACCGGCTCGATGTCGCGCCGCAGGCGGCCTAGCGTGTAGCGGTGGATGCGCGCCAGCAGGTGGCGTTCGCACCACTGGGTGTCCGCGACGTCGGGATCAAACCGGCCCTGCATCACGTAGCCCGCGGCTTGCAGGCGCAGCAGCGCCTGCTCGACCTCACCGGCTGCGACACCCAGTGGCGCTGCCAGCGCAGCAATGGTCACCGGGCCAAGCCCGCCAAGACGGCGGCGTAACAGTTCCTGCAGCGCATCCTCGCGCGTCCACATGTGCGCCGCGTATTCGGCGGGCGCTGCAATGGGCGGATGCAGCGCTGCGTCGGGATGAAGCGCGTGCCACAGCGGCAACTGCTCGGCCGCGACCCAGCACGACATCGCGTCCGCGCCTGCAACGAGCCGCATCTGCGCGGCGCGCCGCGCGTTCGACAGCGTGAGCAGCTGCGCGTCCCAGCCGGCGTTCGCAGCGATTTCGGCCGCGCTGATGCCACCGAGCATCGTCAGCGCCTCGTGCATTTCGTCGGCATCGCGCACCTGCGGCCACGCTTCCTCACGCACCGCGTCAATAGCGGCGGCGTCCAGCCGGCCGAGGTCGTCCGCGCTGTCGACGCCGGTCATTCCACGCGCCTGCACTGCGCGGGTGCGGCGCTCTTCAAGCGGCGCATCGTCCAGGAACGCGTACGGCGCGGCGTTCAACACCTCGGCGGCAAGCGGGCTGGGTGCGCGCAGGTCGCTCGCGACGATCGCGATGTTGCCGGCTTCGAGATCACGCAGGATGCGCAGCAGGCCATCGACGTCCATTGCCTCGCGCAGGCAGTCGTGCATGGTCTGACGGACCAGCGGGTGCTCGGGCACCTCTCTCTCGCCCACGATGTTTTCCAGACAGGCGACCTGATCCGGAAACACCGTGGCGAGCAGGTCTTCGCTCTTCATGCGCTGCAGCGGCGGCGGCGTGCGCTTGCCGCCGGTGAATCGCGGCAACGCCAGGGCGGTCACCGCATTCCAGCGCCACCGCGCAGGAAACAGCGGCGAGTCCAGCAGCGCCTGGATAAGAACCTGCTCGGCCGTGCTCGAGTGCAGGTAGTGCGCCACGTCCTCCAGCGGAAAACTGTGGCTGGTCGACAGCGACAGCACGATCGCATCCTCGGTGGCCGCGGCCTGCAGCTCGAAGTTGAACTGGCGACAGAAGCGCTTGCGCAGCGCCAGTCCCCACGCGCGATTGATCCGGCTGCCCCACGGCGAATGCAGCACCAGCTGGGTACCACCAGACGCGTCGAAAAAGCGTTCAAGCACCAGCGTGTGCTGGCTCGGCAGCACACCCAGTGCGGCCTTTGTGCTGGCCATGTAATCGACCAGCTGTTGCCCGGCCGCCGCATGCAAACCCGTCTGCGCGTGCAGCCACGCGCTGGCCGCGGCCACGCCACCGGCATCGAGCTGGGCCGCCACGGCTTCGCGCAGGCGCGACACGCCGAACGACAGCTCGTTGCTGCGCCCCGGCGCTTCACCCAGCCAGAACGGAATACTCGGCGGCGCGCCGCGCGCATCCTCCACCCGCAGGCGGTCGCGCTCCACGCGCTGGATGCGGTAGCTGGAGTTGCCGAGCTGAAAGATGTCGCCGGCCATGCTTTCGACCGCGAAGTCCTCGTTCACCGAACCCACGATGATCGCCTGCGGCTCCAGCACAACCTTGTAATCGGCGGTATCGGGAATGGTGCCGCCGGATGTCAGCGCGGCAAGCCGGGCACCGCGGCGCGCGCGCAACTGTCCATGCACCGCGTCGCGATGCAGATACGCAGAGCGCGGTCCGCGCTGCGTGCTGAAGCCTTCGGCCAGCATGCGCACCACGGCGTCAAAGTCAGCGCGGGCCAGATCACGATACGGATAGGCGCGACGCACCAGCGCATACAGGGCGTCCTCGTTCCATTCGGCGCAGGCCACCTCGGCCACGATCTGCTGGGCCAGCACATCCAGCGGTTGCGGCGGCATGCTCAGCGCGTCGAGCTCACCGCGTTGCACGCAATCAAGCAACGCAGCGCATTCGACCAGGTCATCCCGCGTGGCCGGAAACAGCCGCGCCTTCGGCGTGCCATCGATGCTGTGCCCGGAGCGGCCGGCGCGCTGCAGGAACGCTGCGATGGATCGCGGCGAACCGAGCTGGCAGACCAGATCCACCTCGCCAATATCAATGCCCAGTTCCAGCGAGGCGGTGGCCACCAGCACCGACAGCTCGCCACGCTTCAGTCGCTGCTCGGCATCCAATCGCAGCTCTTTGGAAAGGCTGCCGTGGTGTGCGGCGACATGCTCCTTGCCCAGCCGTTCGGCCAAGTGCCGCGCGGCGCGCTCGGCCATGCGCCGCGTGTTGACGAAGACCAGGGTGGTGCGGTGCGCCTGCACCAGCTCGGCGATACGGTTGTAGACCAGCTCCCAAGTGTCGTTGGACATCACCGCTTGCAGCGGCCCCGGCGGTACTTCGATGGCAAGGTCGCGCGGGCGGGCGTGACCTGCATCGACGATCGTGCACGCGTCACTGGGGTCGGCCACCGCGATGCTCGCGTCGGGTCGCTGCTCCGATTTCCGCAGAGCGGGCAACGCGGCGCCGACCAGAAAGGCAGCGATCGTTTCAATGGGCTTTTGCGTCGCGGACAAACCGATGCGCAGCAGCCGCCGCTGGCACAGCGACTCCAGCCGCGCCAGCGACAATGACAGGTGCGAGCCGCGCTTGCTGCCGGCGATGGCGTGGATCTCGTCGACGATCACGGTGCGCGTGCCGCTGAGCATCGCGCGTCCGGAAGCTGAGCCGAGCAGCACGTACAGCGATTCGGGCGTGGTCACCAGGATGTGCGGTGGCTGCCGGCGCAGCAGACTGCGTTCAGCTTGCGGCGTATCGCCGGTGCGCACGGCGGTGCGAATCACCACGTCGGGCAGACCGAGCTGCGCCAGCTCGGCACGGATGCCTGCCAGCGGCGCTTCCAGATTGACGTGGATGTCGTTGGACAGCGCCTTCAGCGGTGACACATAGACCACGCTGGTGGCATCGGCCAATGCGTCGCCCTGCTTCACGCCCTCGCAAACCAGCGTGTCGATCGCAGCGAGAAACGCGGTCAGCGTCTTGCCCGATCCGGTCGGAGCGGCAACCAGCGTATGCCTTCCGGAACGAATCGCCGGCCACGCGGCCGCCTGCGCTGCAGTTGGCGCGGCGAAGCGCCCGGCAAACCAGCGGGCCACGGCCGGATGGAAGCCGTCGAGTGCGGCGGTATCCGTGCGCATCGGCGAAGACGTGGGCGTGGGCGTGGTCGTGGGCGTGGGCATTGGAATGCTCATTGGACCCTATATGGGGTTGCCCGCGCAGCGCGCAACGCTCGACGGTCCGCTGGCAGCGCGCGGCTTGCGCTCAATCGAAGCGGTAGATGTCCATCGCCAACAGGCCGCGGTCGATGCCGGCATCGATGCGCCTGGCGCGGACGTGCTCGCCAGCTGCGCCTAGCGCCACGAATAGCGGCAGCAGGTGCTCGTCAGTGGGATGCGCGCGCGCGGCAAACGGAGCTTGCTGGCGATAGTCGAGCAGCGCAGGCATATCGCCGGCGGTCAGGCGCGCTTCGATCCACTCGATGAAAGGTTTCACGTACGGCGCCTGGCGCTCGTCGCTGTAGCCGGCGGCAAGGTCGTGCAGGTTGTGGGTGATGCTGCCCGAGCCGATCACCAGCACGCCGTCCGCACGCAGCGGCGCGAGCGCCCGACCCAGGTCGAAATGATGTTGCGGCCCCAGCTCCGGCTGGATCGAGATCGGTACGACGGGAACGTCCGCCGCGGGATACAGCAGGCGCAGCGGCACCCAGGCGCCGTGGTCCAGTCCGCGGGACGGATCGAGCTGCGCCGGCAATCCAGCATCCGCCAGCAGCGTGGCGATGTTCTCTGCCAGATGCGGTGCGCCCGGCGCGGGATAGTGGATGCGATACAGCGGTTCCGGGAAGCCGCGGAAATCGTGGATCGTCTGCGGCTGAGTGGCGGCGCCAACCAGCGGCGTGCGCGCCAGCCAGTGCGCGCTGGCGATGACGATGGCTTTGGGGCGCGGCATGGCCGCCGCAAGCTCGGCCAGCCGCGCGCCGGTGAGTCCGGGTTGCAGCGCGGTCATCGGCGAACCGTGCGAGATGTACAGGCTGGGCGCGATGGTCATGGCGATCGACGCGTTGTGATTTTGCATGACCCCATCGTGAGGGTTGCGAGGCCGCTTTGCAGCATCACTGGAAGCGTAGAGAGGATCCGTGCGCGTGCTCATGCAGACTCAAACAAACCAAACCGCGTTTCTGATATCGGGCGGATGCAGATGTGCGAGCAGACAGCTGGCCTGATCGGTGATTGCCTGCAGCCCGATACCATCAAAAAATAAACGTCATACAGCTTTGCTGAAGCATCGGTTCAATGGAGGCATTTTTTGCGCGAGCCGGGAACCCCTCGTGCGCGCTGTCAGGAAGCCCCAATCAAGCCTTGCCCGCGCATCCACTCCAGCTTGTCGGCCAGCAGCTGATGCAGCGGTGTCTCGAGGTAGTCCAGTTCACGGCGGGCTTTGGCTGAATCCACCTGCAGCTTGTGACACGTCAGGGTGGCGCTCTGCGGGGTAATGTCGGGCTCACGACGGCTGACGCGCGACCAGGCATCGGCGAGGCGCGCAAACGTCATCAAGGCAAACTCCGGCATGGCGCCGCGCGGCGTGCGCTTGCCCAACATCGCGCCAACCTGATGGACAAGCTCGACGAAGCTGGCTTGCTCCCCGCCGAGCAGATACGCCTGTCCGAAACGCTGACGCTGCCAAGCGCGCACCTGCGCGCTGGCAATCTGGCGCGCATCGGCAAACACACCGATGCCCGGCGGAATACCAGGCAGCTTGCCGCGATCGATCAGCATGATCAGCCGCGCCCAGTTGCGCCGATCGCCCGGGCCCAGGATATGCGTGGGATTGAACACGATCCACGGAATTGCCGCGTGGCGTACCGCCTGCTCGCCGAGAAATTTGCTGCGCTCGTAGTTGATCCAGCTGCTGCCGCCGCGCTGCGGCGTCGACTCGTCAATCATCCCATGCACATGGTGCGACCACGCTGATACCGATGAGGTGTGCACGAACGCCTGCACGCCCGCAGCCTCGCTGGCCCGCAGCAGGTTGCTGGTGCCGGCGACATTGGTAGCGGTCTGCGCGGCGGCACGCGCGCGCCACATGCTGGTGTCAGCCGCCGCGTGGAATACCGCCGAGCAACCAGCGAGCGCCTTCTGCAAGCTGGCAGGATCCGCCAATTCGGCGCGCACCGGCGCGCCGCCTTGCGCACGGATCGCGGCATCCGACTCCACCCGCCGCGACAGCGCCTTGACCGAGCAGCCAGCGGCGAGCAGTTCGCGCAACAGGTGGCCGCCGAGAAACCCGCTGGCGCCGGTGAGAAAAACGGTAGTCATGCCTGGCTCCAGCGGGATGTGCTATCGCGCATGTCGGGCAACCTTCTGGTCGCGCATTACCGCAAAGTCTACTTGTGTTGGCGGTGGCTCTCGACAAACTCGCGCTGATTCGCGGCTGTAGTCCGGCTTGAATGAACCTGATCTCCTTTCTGGTTCTCTTGCGCGGGCATACTGTGCGTGCACGGAGTCATGGAGACTCCGGCACAGGGGATATTTCATGCGCAAGACAATATTTGTTGTGGCCGCCTTGATGTGCTGCCTGGCTTTTGCTGCGAAAGCAGCCGATACCGATGCGACTTCGCACGCGGTGAACGTAGCGGCGGTGGTTCCTTTCGCACCGGATGCCGTGATCGCAGGCGCGGTAAAGCGCGAGTGCCAGCTCGGGGAAAAGCTGTCCAACTTCATCAAGGAATACGGTCAGGAGAAGGGCGTGGCGGTTACCCAGGTTGCGGACACCAGTCCAGACTCGGTCGGCCGTGCACTGGTGCTGGAAATTTCCGAATCGCTCGCTGACGGTAATGCGTTCACCGGACATCACACCTACACGACGGTGAAGGGCAAGCTCTATCAGGACGGCACGCAGATCGGCAACTTCGTGGGACGGCGCAACTCGATGGGTGGTGCGTTCGGCGGCTTCAAGGGCAATTGCTCGGTGCTGGGTCGTACGGTCCAGGCGCTTGGCCAGGACATTGCCGGCTGGCTGGCGCAACCCGGCAAGGACGGCCTGCTTGGTGATCTGCAGTAAGGCCAACTCGGGTACGTGAAGCCAAGCACCGGGGTCAGGTCGAGCTGGCCCCGTTTCTGAAACTCTTGCTGGTTTATCCGGGCGATCCCTCGCAGGCCCGGATTCGCGAGCCTTGCGTGGATTACCTGCCCGCATCTGCCGCGTGGCTCCGTGCAAGACGCGTGACCAGCGAACCGATCGTCAGTCCCTGCACCCGGATCGAGCACACCACCACGACGTAAGTCATTGCCACATTTGTCACCGGGCGGAATCGACAAGGCCGGCGCAACCGCGGTGCCGCCCCGCAACCCGCCGCAGGCAAGCAGCGGAATTGTGCTGCGGCCGCGAAAGACGTCAAGGCGGCCAAGCGCACGCATCGGCAATGAAATACTTGCCAGCCGGGCAAACACGACGAGCGCGATGCCTCCGGCACCTCCGGCACCTCCGGTCCGTTCGATCATTCTTGCACCGGCGCCGGCAGCAAGGTGATTGCCTCAAGCTTCGATTTACCACACCATGCCCGCTCCCACGCCCACGCCCGCATCGCCGCGCGTGTTGTCCGAGGCGTTTAGCTTGAAGATGTAGCGGCCGCTCTCGGAGATGGTAGACACCCCGATGGCAATTCCACTCTGTCCGTGGAAGTTGCCCAAGGCCACGCCGGCCGAACTCTGGTTGGGCTGATAGGCCTGCGGCAGGCTGGCCATCGCGATTGCCGATGCTACCCCGCCAAATGCCTGACGGCCCATGGTGTTGACTGACCGATCCGTGTAGGACTTGGCCCAGTTCTGCACGCTCTGGAAGCCGGCATTCAACTGACCAACGTTCGCCGCATCGGTCGCGACCGTGCCCGGGTTGACGTTGTGGATCGTGGCTCCGCCACCGTTCGGATTCAACGTCACGCTGTCGTAGTTGACGCTGCCATCGGCGCTGGCGTCGTAGCGCACTCCGCCGGCCTCGGTTACCTGCAACTGACTGACGTTCGCCGCATCAGTCGCTGCAATGCCTGCGGCCACGTTGGTGATCTGCCTGGTACCGGTCAGCGTGCCCACCGACACGCTGTCGGCGCGATCGGCCACCGAACCGGCACCGATCGCCACACTGTTGTCCGCGATGGATTGCGCGCCGTTGCCCACGGCAGTGCTGTCGTTGCCCGACGCCAACGCACCGTCGCCCGCGGCTGTCGACTGCGTGCCCGATGCCACCGGTTTGCTGTCATTGGCGTCGGCGCTGACCTGCAGCATGCCGTCAGCGCCGGCCTGTAGCTTGCCGATATCGGCTTCATTGACGTTGACCCGCGCGGCGACCTTACCGACCGCCGTGTCGACTTGCGAAGCTTGATTGGCTACTGCGTAAAGCTGGCTGCCGTTCACCGCTTCCGTGCTGCTGCCGTTGAGCGTACCGGCGGCTACGCCGACAATGGCGTTGCCGCCGTTGTTCAATCCGCCAGCGGTTACGCTTACTGCGCCGGCGCCGCTGCCCACGGTCACACCGCTGCCGTCCAGCAGCGTGTTGCCGGCGGTCAGACTGGTGATGCCGGTCAGCACCGGGTTCACCCCGATCGTTACCTCGCTGCCGTTCTGCGTGACGATAGTGTTGTTCCCGGCCTCGATGGTGACCGTGGCGCCCGGCGCCACCGCGGTTACGCTGGTGCCGTTGGCTACGCCCGTGCCGCTTTGAGCCGTGGTCAGGTTGAAACCGCCGTTGACGGTTTGACTTATCGCTGCCAGCTGGCTGCCGTTAATTGCGTCGGTGCTGCTGCTGCTGACAGCGCCGGCTGCCACCCCGGTGATCGTGTTGCCGCCGTTGTTCAGGCCGGTGTTGCCAAGACTGACCAGGCCATTTGCTCCGCCGTTGACCATCACTCCGGTGCCGTTCACTACCGTCATGAGGGCACCGGAGCCGGCGCTCACGGTAGTGGCCGTAAGGTCCGGTTTGGTGTCGATGGTCAGGTTACCGTTGGTGGTGTTCTGCGCCACGATGAGGTTGCCGCTGCTTCCCGATGCGATATCTACCGCCGCTCCGGGCGCAATGTTCACGCTGGTCGCGCCACCGTTGGCAGTCAGGTTGAAGCCTGCATTGGCCGTCGTGCTCACCGCGTTGAGCTGGTTGCGGTTGACCGCATCGGTACCGGCCGCCCCGGGGGCGACGTTACTGATCACACCGTTGCCCATGTTGATGCCGGCGCTGCTGAGCGTTGGACCACTGGTCAGCGCCAGACTGGTGATTCCCGTCAGCACGGGATTTACTCCCAGCGCTACGGTCGTTCCGGCCTGCGTCGCGAGAACATTGTTGCCGGCTGTAATTGTCGCCGTCTCACCTGGCGCCACCTTTGCCACACTGGTGCCGCTGACTACGCCGGTACCGGCCGCCGCAGTCGTCAGGTTGAAGCCTTTGATTGCGATCGCCGCCGTATTCACTACGTCGGTGTTCAGTGCACCCAGCGCGGCGCCGACGTTGGCCTGATTGCTGACCCCGGCGTTGGTGCCAGCTACGTTGATATTGCTTATGGCATAGCTCGGCGCCAGCAGCCCACCGACATCGGTGTAGGTCGAGCCGCCGCCCAGATCGCTTGCCACCGCTGTCCCCAGATCGGTTGCCTGCGTGCCGACCGCCCTGAGCGCGGCGTTGGTAATAAAGAGCTGCGAACCGTTTACGGCATCCGTACTGCCCGCGCTCAGGTCACCCGCGGCCAGGTTGCTGATCTGCCGCTCGCTGCCGGCAACACCCACGCTGACCACACCGGACGCGGCCTTCGCCAATCCGGCGAAAGTCGTGGTCACGCCCTTGAACGTAACCTGGGTTGCGCTAACGCCGGTGTTCGCTGCCGAAGTGACCGCGCTGCCGCCCAGCGCGACGTCATTGGCATTGGTCGCCCTTGCTGCGTTGCCGAACGCCACGCTACTGATGCCGGTAGCTGATGAGGCAGGGCCGACCGCGACCGCGTTTGATCCAGTGGCCCGGGATTGATCGCCAATAGCCACCTGCGCGCCGGCACCACTCGCGTTTGCGTTGTAGCCCACTGCCACCGGTGACTGCCCATTGAAGGAAATTGCATTCGAAAGAGCGCCCACGGCCACGCCATTCCCGCCACTTGCCGTTATGCCACCTGAAGCCGAACTCAGACCGATGGCAATCGCGGCAAAATTTCCGGAGGCGCCGTTTGAGGTTGAGTCCGTAATGACGTTCGCGCTGTGGCCGATGGCGATAGAGTTCATGGCCTCCCCGTGAGCATCAGTGCCGATGGCTACAGCCTGATTTCCCCTGGCTGTAGTCGCCACCGTGCTACCGCCATTTACCACGGAAGTCTGCGCCGAACCAACGGCAATGCTGTCCACGCCCGGGTTTGATGTGGCGAGCGTGGCGGCGCTTCCAATACGCATGGAATACGTCTGAGAAAGTTGATCGCTCAGGCCAAACTTGCCGCCGTTGACATAGAGTTCGTTGCCCAGCGTCAGCGACGTCGAACCGGATTGATTGGCCGGGTTGTAGAACAGCGCCCTGCCGATTTGCATTGCCTTGTCGTTCGATTCGCAAAACGGGTGGGGTCCGATGTTGGTCGATGCCTGGTACGGATCCGAAACGGACGCGCAGTTGCTATCCGTACCGTCGTTGATGAAGATGCCGTTGCCCGCGTGCGCCTGCATGGGCAAGACACCCGCCAGAGCCGCAGCACACATCGTCAGCACGAAGGTGCCCGCGCGCACGGTCCGTACGCACGCATGCGTCACACCCCAGGGCGACGGCCCGCCGACTTTGCCAGCGCGCTGCGGATCCAGTTTGCTGCGAATGCGCACGCGGCGCGAGACCAAGCTGTAGATCTTGTTCATGAGAGCTTCTCCTTCCGATGGAAATGGCGTTGGTTCCTGATGGCTCGAACTTCTCGCTGTGCGTCGCGCCATGAAGCTTGTCAAGAAAAAAAGTGGACTTGCATGTGGGCCAGACGGCAAAAAAGGTCCTCCAGTGAGCTGCTGTGCGCAAACTCGCGTCGCGAATCATCGTCTCCACAGCGCGCCTCCCCGTGCCCTGAAATTGCTCAAACGCTCAGTGCAGATCTGCGAAACCATTTCCTGGCACTGCGGTCTTTGGACAAAACGGAAAGCATGCGAAACGGCCCTTTGCGGAAACCGAGTCAAATACACTATTCCCATCTGACGTTACAGGCCGCGTAGATTCCACTTTGATCCCTGTTTCCGGGAAAGTCTAATAAGGCCACTGTTGCTCGTGCGGCTCAGCAAGGCTTCTGGTCGAGAATCCACACGCCGCTTGCAACGCCCGCGCCGGTACACGAGATGTGGACGCACGCACGCCTATACATGAGCCATGCCCGAGCTTCCCGACATCGAGACCTTCAAGCGCTATCTGGATGCAACTTCATTGCGCCAGAAGATCCGGCGCGTCACTGTCACCAACAAGCGCGCTTTGAAAGACGTTTCATCCCGGCAGATTGCCAACGCGTTGCAGAACCGCAGCTTTTGCGGAACCACGCGTCATGGCAAATATCTCGCGGCAGCGCTGGACGATGGAAAGCAGCTGGTGCTGCACTTCGGCATGACCGGCTATTTGCAGTATGTGGAAGAAGACGAGGCCGACTCACCTTATGCGCGGATGATCATCGGCTTCGACAACGGGCATCGGCTCGATTACGACAACAAGCGCATGCTTGGCCGCGTGCGGCTGGTGGATGATTTTGAGCAGTTGATCAAGAAGCTGGGGCTTGGCCCTGATGCGCTGCAGGTGAGCCCTGCAGATTTTGACGCGCGAATGCGCGAGCATGCCGGCGCGATCAAGTCAACCTTGATGAACCAGGCCATCGTGGCCGGGTTGGGCAACACATACACCGACGAGATACTTTTCCAGGCACGCATCCACCCGGCCATGCCGGTGGGGATGCTGGGCGATCGCGAACGCAAAACCATCTACCGCATGATGTTGAAGGTGCTGCACAAGGCGATCGATGTCGAAACCGACCGCAGTCGTCTGCCGCGCTCTTATTTGATTCCCCACCGGCATGCGGGCGCGCATTGCCCACGTGGCAACGGCATCGTGCAGCAAACGCGCGTAGCAGGTCGCGCGGCCTATTTCTGTCCAGCGTGCCAGCCGCGGCGTGACCGGACCTGATCGCGTACGTTAATCGCGCGACACCCATGTTCACTGTGCGTGGAAGCAAGGCAATGGTCCGCCCGCCCCGCAGATGCGCACGCATATTGAACATGCCTGAAAAGAGCGAATGCTTTTCACGGACAAATTCAGGCAGAAGCGAAATGGATCGGGTCTTCCACTACCGCACGCCCACCAATGAACCACTGCAGCATTATTCTGCACAAGTTTTTTCCTGGCACGGTTAGCGCGCCCGGATGAACCAGGGCGCCTTCTCAATCGCGCCGCTCAGCGGTGTCCACTGCAGCGGGGTGCCGGGTTGTCTGCGCAGGTCGCTTGCGCACGATGACCAGCGCGATTCCCCCAAGGATGGCGATCGAGGCCAGGACAAGGCGGACAGTGATCGACTCGCCGAGAAAGGCAATGCCGCCGGCGGCAGCGATGACTGGAACGCTGAGCTGCACGATTGCCGCGTTCGTGGCCGTGAGCGCCGGCATGGCCGTATACCAGATGACATATCCCAGCCCGGAGGTCAGCGCGCCGGAGACGACTGCGTAGCCTACGCCCAGCATATCCAGGGAGATTTGGTCCAGCAGCAGAACACTCAAGATCACGGTGAACGCCGAGGCGCGCAGGAAATTTCCGGCCGTTGTGCCGAGCGGATTGCCGACTCCCTTGCCGCGCAGGGAATAAATCCCCCAGCACATACCCGCTCCGATCATCAACAGCGCGCTGGACAGCGGCGGGGTCATCGACAATCCGGGAAGAAACAGCAGGAGCAAGCCAGCGAAGGCGAGCGCGAGACCGGCCAGTTGCAGCTTGAGCAAACGCTCCCCAATCCACAGCCCGTAGAAAATCATGGTGGCCTGGACCGCGCCAAACAGCAGCAAGGCACCGGTTGCCGTGGGCAAGCTCACGTAGGCAAACGAAAAAGTGGCCGCGTAAGCGAACAACGCTGCGCCGGACCACCAGCTCCCCTGATAGCCACCGCGCGGCCTGCTGGCACGCAGCAACAGCATGAGCACAACCGCAGCGGAAATCAGGCGGATCGCAGTAAAGCTCGCCGCATCGATGGCGGTCTGTTTGAGAGCCACCCGGGCCAGCACCGAATTGCTGGCAAACGCCACCATGCACAAGGTGGTGAGACTGACAATGCGCGCAAGGGACACTGTGTTAGCTCCGCAGAACCAATCAACCAGTGGCCCACCTTGCAACCAGGCGGGGCGGACCCGTGCGCCGCATTGCGGCACAAGCCATGGCATCGCGACGGCGCGGTCAGAGTGTCCTTTCTTCGCGGGTACCTCGCGAAAAGAGGGCACTCTGAGCACAATTCCAATGACGCTGAGCTTGTCTGTCCGGTGCCCGGAATTTTACCTGACACCGTTCTTCATCAGACCGCCCGTGCGGTCACAGCGATTTGAGATACTCGGCCACGTCGTCCACCTGCGATTTGCTCAAGTTCAGCGACTTGCGCACGTTGTAGGTCGACACGACATCCACGAGCGTCTTGGCGCTGCCGTTGTGGAAATACGGAGCGTGCTGCCAGACGCCTCTCAGCGGCGTCGTCCGGTACTTCTTGGTAGCGCTGCGCGACGCATAGCTGGGCACGCCCGCCGCCTCTGGTTCGCTGACCACTTCGGAAGGATCGTGCAAGCGCGTCCCGGCGTCGGTAAACAACGGGCCGGAGTGGCAGCTGGCGCAACCGGCGCTGCCCCTGAACAGCTGCTCGCCGCGCTCAGCCGCTGCCGCGTTGAAACTGCCCTTTGGCGGTGGCGGTGCCGGCAGCGAAATCTGGTACGCCTGCAACGCGGGCAGCTTGCTGCTGACCAGGTCGTCGGTACCATTGGTTACGTTCACGCCAGTGGTGCCGATACGGGGATCCTTGAACGTCCCGTGGCCGCCCATCTGCGTGACTGCCACGTAGCGGTTCCAGTACGAAATGTCCTGACCGTCACCAGTAAAGATGATGGGATGCACGCCCTTCAGGCCAAATGCCGGCGGGATCACCACCGGGCCGTTTTTCTTGTCCTGGTTGTAGCGCGGGTCGTACATGCCCTTGCCCCAGGACTTGTAAACGGCCTTCTGTTCCGCGGTCAAGGTTGGCGACATGGCGATGATCGCGCCCGGATCGAGGTCGCGATTGGGCCAGCCATCGAGCCGGTGGCCAATGCCGGGCAACATGGCGTTGTCGACGGTGGAATGGCACAGGGCGCAGGTCACGCCCAGGGTCGCAATATTGCCTTGCGCATCGAACGTGGCCTTGAGGCCGACCACCGCGTCCTGGCGCAGCAGCTCACGCGTGCCGCCAGCCGCGAGCGGGTTGTGCGTGATGAACTTGCTCATATCCAGCTTGTCCATGTCGACTTTGAGGCCAAGGGCCAAAGCCTCCACCGGCTGCATTTTGTCGTTGACGACTTTGTGCAATTGCAGCTTGTCGGTCCACTGCGTCTCGTCGCCAAACGTGTCGTAGCGGAAGATGCGCTGGCCTTCCTCCAGCGTGGCACCGGAGGAACCTTGCTCGACCGTGTCGGCCAAGGCGACGGCGTCGTGCGAACCGCGGGTTGCGCAGGCGCTGAGCGCGATTGCGATGGCGAAGGGCAACAGATACTCGCAACTGGATCTTGAGACGCTTTTCATTACTAGACTCCCCTGAGGCTAACGTACTACGGCGGTTCCCTCCGCTTATACCGACTACCAAATGAACATACACTGAACAGAAGAATATACGGGAGAGAAACAACATGGCACTGGCCTTGGTCGGCAACCGCGACATTCCAGAGCAATGCATGCAGTCCTAGCCGGCGGATATCATGAGCCCCGGTAGATTTGTCGCCTTGACCAAATGAGAGAAATGAACATGACTCAAGATACTTCAAACCCGATAGGCCAGCGACGCTGGGCAATCGCCGAGGGCTATATCCCCTCTACCAGCGTCGATCCGGACGACCCGCGCTTTGTCAGTCATGAAACCGCATGCTTGCTCAACTGCAACGACGTCGAAGCGCATGTGACCCTGCGCATCTATTACGCCGATCGCGAGCCGTCGGGTCCTTATCACGTCATCGTTGGTGCGCAGCGCACGCTGCACATGCGCTTCAACGACCTGAGCGAACCGCACCCGATCCCGCGTGACACGGATTATGCCAGCGTGATTGAATCGGATGTGCCCATCGTGGTTCAGCATTCGAGGCTTGATTCTCGGCGAGCCGCACTCGCGCTGATATCAACAGTGGCATACGCCGCCAGCAACTAAATGGACAAATGTAACCAGACACCGATGTCCGTCGACAAGACCGGTCGAGTCAAAAATCACGGACGGACCATACCAAGCATCGGATACGCATGCTTTTTCGATGCCCAAGTCCGTCGCTTCTGCCTGATGGACTCGGCGCCCGCGTCCTCACTCGCGGAGATGGCTGACCGCGGCAGTAGATAGCTGAAGTCTGTGCCATCGCAAGCTTTTGACAATCGGACAAATACCGTACGGAGATGTCTAAGTGGAGTCCTTGCATGCGCCAGCACCGTCCCAAGCAAACTGTTTGCGCGACTGGACAAGTTGGAGCGCCTCAGGGCGAGATTTTATGGGCTGTGGAGACTCAGTCATGCGGCCAGCCCTCACAACTTTTTTTGCTTGGGAAACAACATACGCTCGAAACGAAGCGCACGCGCGCGATCATTATCCTTAGTGCAGACCGGCGCAGGCACATCGAAGAGGCGGTGGCGCGGAAGAAACTAGCGTGATCGCAGTGATCGTGCCTGCGCACAACGAAGAGGCGGTCATCAGCAGCTGCCTTTGTTCCATTTGGATGGCAGCCGGTAGTGCTGAGCTGTCCGGTGAATCAGTCAAGGTTTTTGTGGCGCTCGACCGCTGTAACGACAATACAGCGCTGATCGCAGCCTCGCTAGGGGCCGAATTGGTCTCGGGAGATGGCAACGTGGGCCGCGCCCGCGCGGCAGCGGCGCGTGCTGCATTAGGCGCCGGGGCGCGGTGGATTGCGAGCACCGATGCCGATTCTCGCGTGCCAACCGACTGGCTCGCTGGCCAGATGAAGTGCGCGTCAGACGCGTTCTGCGGCACCGTACGCGTGGAGGATTGGGAAGGCTACGAGCCACGCGTGCGCGCCGCATTCGATGCGGGCGAAAAGCATTTTGTCGGGCACCCTCACGTGCACGGTGCCAACCTCGGGATTGATGCCGAGTGGTATATCCGGTGCGGCGGGTTTCCTCCGTTACCGGCTCATGAGGACGTTGCGCTCGTGCATGCTTTGGCGAGCGCCCGGGCGAAGATCGCTCGTCTGCCATCACCGATGGTGATCACCAGTGCCCGTCGCGATCCGCGGGTGTGCGGCGGATTCGGCGATTACTTGCAGCGATTGGAACGGGCTGGCGATCGCGAAGAAGAACTCGCGCAGGTTCCGTAGATCCGGAAGCGCACGGCAGCCTCACGACACCAGCGTGGCGTCGAGAGGCCGCTCGCGCCATAGATCCTTTTACCGAGACGAACTCGCGCCGCTTCCGGCGCCATGAGCAAGCAACCAAGTGATGGAACAAGTGACTGAGCCAGAGCGAGGGCAGATCACGCAAGGGCCTCTGAAGTCGAGGCGCCTGCCGGAGATCCAGACTCCAACTGCACAAGCAACTTGCGCACGACGCTTTTCAGCATCTTGACGCCCATCGGTTTAATCGCGATCAATAGCCCTGGAAAATTTGCGTTCAGCTCAGGCGGCGCGAAACTGGTCACCACTGCAAATGGCTTGCCAGATTCTTTCAATCGCGCCAAGAGCGGCCAAGCAGGTTCTCCGCGCAGGTTCATGTCGACCAAAGCGATCTCGAAATTACCTGGCTCTGCCTCGATCATGGCGTCGGCAAGATTGTGGATGATTACACTCGACAAGCCCACGCGCGACAGAACCTCTCCCATGGTTTTCGCCACCAATACATTGTCTTGGACAACCAACACCCTCTTTGCATGTCCAATGCCCATAGCGGGCTGCTCCATAGATGGCCACGTCACTGCGCTGGCTCAGTGTCCGTATTCCAGCGGCAGGTTGCAACCAGGTTTACTGTACGCGATCCGCTTGCGGCAAGTGATCCGTTTGTATGTGCCGTGGCTGTTAGGAGGCCTTCGACGCCGCAACACCCGGTAGATCACTGTCCGTCGTCGGCTTTTCTTCAATCTCCTCAGTGTCTCCACGTGGCGTAGTAGCCGAATGGAGTGCTTGCGCCGCCTCCAGTTCGCGTTCGATCTCCCTTACCTCCGCGCAAGCGTCATTGCTGCGCTTCGACGCCAGTGAATTGGAGCCAGTCGATCCCGCTTTGCAAGCGTCCACACGGCGCCGTGCAATTGCGCGGTATTGCTCACGCACGCGGTCAAGAGCCTCTTCGTCCAAATCCTCGACAGATAGAAGGCCATCGTGAGCAGTAGTAGAGCGGATCAGTTCGTCGAGCTTTATTTGCAACGCTGCGCTATCGCGGTTCTGGCTGTTCTGGATCAGGAAAACCATCAGAAAAGTGACGATGGTAGTGCCCGTGTTGATCACCAACTGCCACGTCTCGCTGTAGTGGAACAGCGGTCCGGTGGCCCCCCAGACGATAACCATCGCCGCTGCGGCTAGAAATGCGCTAGGCCGACCCGATTGTCGCGCCGTACCTTCGGCAAACTTGCGGAACCACTGGGCACCACTGGACATATCAGGACCTCGCTGTGTTGCTAATCCAACCGTCGATAAAAAAGACGCGCAGAGAATGCGACCGACTCACTCTACGTGTTGTATACACATCCCTGCGCTGAACCAAAAGTGGGTCAAATCTTACGTCAGGGTGGGGGTGGCGCAAAGGAACTTGTCCGTTTTCGCGCGCTAAAGCTCAAGGGTGTCTACTGACATGGGTTTCACAAAAGCGGTGACACTCTCAGATTCCAACACTATTTGGAGCGATTCATGGACGCCATTCGACTGCTGAAAGCTGATCATGTGAAAGTCAGGGAACTGCTAACGGAGCTGGCGGACACAACCACGCGTGCTGTAAAGAAGCGCACGGAATTGCTGGGCCAAATTCGCGTCAACCTCAAGGCGCACACGATGATCGAAGAGGAAATCTTCTACCCGGCTTTTAAAAAGGCAGGAGACAAGCAAGAGGCGAAGATGTATTTCGAGGCTTTGGAAGAGCACCGCGCTGCCGGAGATTTGGTGCTTCCCGACCTGCTTGATACACCGCCGGATAGTGACCAGTTTTCCGGCCGCGCCAAGGTGCTGAAGGAGCTCGTCGAGCATCACGTCGAAGAGGAAGAGACTGAAATGTTCAAGGACGCAAAGAAGCTTCTTTCCAAAGAACAGCTTGCCGAACTTGGCGAGCGGATGGAGCAGCGTAAGAATGAATTGGTCAAGCAGCTTCGGTGAGGCACCGAGGGCCGAAGGTAGTGCTTTGGCGCCGCATGGCACAGCGATCGCTATGCTCGCGTCCAATCGATATGGCCATGCAAGCCAATGGGTTGATTCTCTCTCGGTCGAGGAAAGCACCTCGCCCAGTTCTGGGAGTTAGTAATCAGCTTCACCCGGCAATAACCTCGGTAAGCGCAACCTGCAGCACGGCGCCGCAGGGCCACAGTGCCGCTTCCACAATCCGGGCCCCCTCAGGAGCAAATTCATGAAAAGGCTACTCGTCGCGAGCTTCGTGCTCGCGCTGCTGGTGCCCGCGTGCGCGTTCGCGCAAAACGCATTCAGCGGTACGTGGAAGATGGACCCGGCGTCACTGCAGGAATCCGGTGGCAAACCAATGGTCATGTCATTCAAGGACGGTATGTATACAGACGATGACACGCCGGCAGTAAGCATCAAGGCGGACGGCCAGGATCATGCGGTAAGCGGTCATCCCAGCTTCGACACGGTGGCGCTCAAGGTCATCGATGACCACACCGTCGAGCGCACGCAGAAGAAGGATGGCAAGCCGGTGTGGAGCGGCACCTTCAACGTGGCCGCGGATGGCAAGACTGCCACCGGCGAATCGACCATGTACAAAGACGGGTCCGCCGCGGGCAAGAGCAAGATGACGTTTGACCGTGTGGGCAAGGCGCCCAGTGGATCGAACGCAGCGGCGGGTTCGTGGCGCATGGGCAAGTTGATCAGCGCCGACGCTGATTCGATGATGGACACCTACAACGTGGACGGCGACAAGATTGATTACAAGAACGCCAATGGAAACTCGTATACCGCCACCATCGGCGGCAAGGCCGTGCCGTTCATGGAAAACGGCAAGCCCAGTGGAACCATAACGGTAAAGCGCATGGGTAAAGACACCCTGCGCGAAACCGTTGAAAAGGACGGCAAGACGCGGTTCACCAGCACGATGACCATTTCGCCGGACGGCAAGTCGATGAAAACGTCAAACCACTCGCCGAAGGGTGGAACCACCCAGACGTGGGTCTCACACAAGCAGTAGGCGCACGTCCAGCGCGCCCCTCCGGCGTGCTGCTGCGAATCCCGAAGGGCCCGGTTCGCCGGGCCTTTCCAATTTTTGGGTGGCGCAGGGACAGCGCCGGCCTTGCTGCTTGAGGCGCAGGTTTGCGGCGATCAGAGGCGGGTGCACCATCGACGAGCCGCGCGATCAGTCGGCGAATGCTTCACCGTGCTGAGTAACCCATCCGGGACAAATCGATTCTCAAGTCCGCCAGATCACGCCAACAGAACGTGCTCAACAACGGCTCGGCCCGAACTCCGTCCGGCCAAGGCAACGACACGCACCAAGGTTGATCGACGCGCCCACTGGCTTTTACGTTTTCCATCAGCGGTTTCCAAGAACCTGGAACGTGTAACAACAGGTTGACGGCGAACGCCCTTGTTGCGCGCTGGTGGTCAACGGGGCGTTCAACGTGCCGAGATACAGCGGCCGGATTTTCATGTCGAGCTCGGCCGGACACCCAAGGAGGCGCTCGCTGCCTCGAGCAAATTCGACAGCGCTTTCCACCGTCCGACAGGGCTCAGCCCAGAGCATGGACGTGTGCCCCCATGAGATCTGCAGCAGCCCGCCCTGCTTGTGGTCGCCGTAGTGCGTTATCACTGCGCTGTCTGGCACGTTTGCAGGAAGACCCAGCGGACGCGGCACGCCCTGGCCTTTGCCGCAGGCGGCGAGCATTGCTGAAAGCAGTGTTACGCAGAGAACGGCGTTCATCGGGCTGGCCTGTTTGCAGAAATATCCGCCGCGGGCGTCATCGCGCGGCAGCGCGTGTGCGGAGCCTTGGGTCAGTTGAAAATCGCAACGTCGTGCAGGTCAAGCCCGATCTTTCTGCGCCCTATTTTCCAGCCGCGGCGTCAGCCACTTTCTGCGCAAGTTCCTTGATCTTGCGCGCGCGCATTTGTTCGCAGTCCTTGAGTCCCTCGCGAGCCTCCTTGATCACCGCATGCGCCAGGTTCTGGCTGGTGTGATGGCGCTTCGCGTCGATGGCGGCATCCAGTCTCTGCTGCGCGGCCTTGATCGCCTTGTCGACGCGATAGAGAGGGTCGTGCGGGTTCGTAACCAGTGGTGGGTTGTAGCTTTTCGGCATGCTGTTTCTTCGTGATCAGGAAGCAACGATAGCCGGTTCGGGCCGCCCCGCACGCGCAACGGAGCTCCCTGTCGCGGCAGTGGACAGCGGTAAATTCGGCTCAAGGTCAGAGCCATGGTTACCACCGAGGGCGGCACCATCCGGTCCCCGGGGCATATGTGTGCGTCAGATCACTACAAGTCCCCTGGCTTCCCGTATGGCATGTGCCCACGACGTCTGGTGTGACCGCGTGTGCCCGCTTCCAGCCAGGCTTCCCGCTAGCACAGTCAAAGCCATCGAGGCTCTGCACCTGGCGGGGCCCGCAGGAGACGAGCGCCAATGACAAGCACGACGCGGTCAGGATCAAGGTGGGCAGCTTCATTGGGATCTTTCCTGCGGCGAAGCGGGTTTGGGCGCGAATCAAGGCGAAGCAAATTTAGCAGCAGTGTCACCACGACAAAGCGCCATTGGGTTCGCTTGCGGCAGATGCGGAACTGAACCTGATATTGCCTGTGCCAGACCCTTGCCTGCATGGAAGACCTGCGTTTGGATGCGCGAACCCAGTGACCTGCGCGCGCCTGTGCGATCGGCGATCAGGCTTGTCCGCTCGTGCCCGGCCATACGAAGCGTGCTAGCGTCTGCCGGTCTGATGGAGTATCGCCATGTTCAATCACGTCCGTGTCATCGCCGCGGCTTGCGCGTTCATGGCTCCTGCCGCGTTTGCGGCGGCGCCGCCTGCTGCCCCGATCGAGTCCGCACCCGCCACGTCGCCCGCGTGGGTGCAACAGAGCAACGCGTACGCCCAGGCGCTGTTCAAGGGACTGGCCGCATTCCATCCCGAGCAAGCTTCGCGCTTCGGGCTACCCGGCTACGACGAAAAGGTCATCGACCTCAAGCCGGATGTTGAACAGCGTTCGCGAGCAGCCATGACCAAGGCCCGTGACACGCTGAGCCGGGATCTTGCTCAAAACACCGACCCGAACGTGCATCAGGATCTGCAGATCATGCTGCACTGGGCCGATCGCTTCATCGAGTCCGACCGGCTCGAAGCGCAGTACATGCTGCCCTATCTCGATATCGGCCAGACCATCTTTCAGGGTGAATTCGGCCTGCTGCAGGATCAGGTTGCACCCGCCCGCCGCCCGCACGCGCTGGCACGCCTGAAATGCTATGTCGGCATGGCGCCGGGCTGTACGCCGGTGACGAAGCAAGCCGAGGCGTTGTTCGACGCGAAAACCGGCAACAAGCAGCTGCTTGGCCCGTACAAGGCGGAGGTTGAGCAGAACCTGGCCAACACGCAGCGCTATGTGGATGGCGTCCGCAAGCTGTACGCAAAGTACAAGATCACCGGCGCCGATCCGGCGCTGGACGCGCTGCAAAAGCAATTGAACGAACACGACGCCTGGGTCAAATCGACGGTGCTGCCACGCGCGCGCACCGATGCCCGCCTGCCGGCGGACATCTATGCCGACAGCCTGAAGAATGTCGGCATCGACATTCCGCCGCAGCAGCTGATGAAGCAGGCGCAGCAGTCGTTCATGGAAATCCAGGCGCAGATGACGACGCTGGCGCCATACGTTGCCAAGGCCGAAGGATTTCAGCCGACCACCAATTACCGCGATGTCATCAAGGAACTGAAGCGCCAGCAGCTGGACCGCAGCACGATCGAGCCGGACTACCACGAGGTGATCGAAAAGATCGAGGCGATCATCCGCGAACGCCACTTGGTGACGTTGCCACAGAGGCAGATGATCATGCGCCTGGCCTCGGAGGCGGAGAGTGCCGCACGGCCGGCCCCGCACATGGACCCGCCGCCGCTGATCAACAACAAGGGCGAGCGCGGTGCGTTCGTGCTGCCGCTGGGTAACCCGGCCACCGCCGAGGGCAAGAGCGAAGCCTACGACGACTTTACGTGCAAGGCCTGCGCGTGGACGCTGACCGCACACGAAGGCCGGCCCGGGCACGAGCTGCAATTTTCGGCAATGGTCGAACACGGCGTGTCACTTGCGCGCTCGCTGTTCGCCTTCAACAGTGTCAACGTCGAAGGCTGGGCGCTTTATGCCGAATGGATGATGGTGCCGTACGAGCCGCCAGGCGGCCAGATGATTGCGCTGCAGCTGCGCCTGCTGCGCGCCGCGCGCGCGTTCCTGGACCCGATGCTCAACCTTGGGCTGATCACGCGCCAGCGCGCGCACGACATCCTGGTCAACGACGTCGGCATTTCCGAAGCGTTTGCGCGCGAAGAACTGGACCGCTTCATGTTCCGCTCGCCGGGCCAGGCCACCGCGTATTTCTACGGCTATTCGCGCATCCTGCAACTGCGCGCGCATACCGAGGTTGCTCTCGGCGACCAGTTCAACCTGCAGCAGTTCAACGATTTCCTGCTGGCGCAGGGACTGCTGCCACCAGACCAGCTGGCCGAGGCCGTGGACAAGCAGTTCATTCCCGCGCACGCGGCGCGTTGAGCGCGAGCGAAGCCACAGCCAACGCGGTCGGATTCAGTCAAGGCAAACGTGCAGCACGATGATTTTGCGGTACGCCTCGAACGTGGACAGCCGCTCCTGACAGCGGATGTTGTCGCAGCGCATGTAGGCGCAAGTCTTGCCCGACTACAGCGACACTTCGGCGTCGTAAAAGACGCAGGGCGCGCTCACGTCGGCTGCCTGGGTTATGTCATGAACTTTCTTCTACCGCTATGGATGTGCCCGGTAGACCAAGTATGTAGTCCGCGCCCATCAGCATCGAGGGCGTGGCAAAGCCGGCGGCCGCCGGGCCGTCGAGCAGGCGTTGGACGATGCCGAGCGCGGCGCTGACCGTAAGTTCGTAGGCATTGGGCGTGCGCAGCTGCCGCCGCAATTGACGGCCGCCGGCATCACGCACTTCGCCCCAGATGGTGCAGCCGGTCCCGGCACGGCTGGCGCTCGACGGGCCAGGGACCCTCTTGGCGACCAGCGATTTCAGGAGCACCTGCACGGGTACCACGCCCAGCAGCGGTCGAAGCCAGCGCATCCGCTGCACGCGCGCAATAGTGGCCGGTGGCGCCGCCATGTACACCTCGATGTTGGGGATGGCGGTGGAAATGCCGGCGGTGAAGACATCGCCCCAGGGGATGGTCATGGCGGTGCGCGGCACGCCGTCGCGGTCAAATGTCCGCGTTTTCCAGGCCAGCGGCACGCGCTTGAGCACACCATTCTCGCGGATGCGCCCGCCCTGGCCCAGGCCTTCGATACTGGTTCTGGCGGTGCCCGGGCTGGGACCGCCGCCGGCGTCGAAGGCCAGCACCAGCGAGTTGGCCGTGGGCATGGCGCGCTTGAGCTGCGCGGCCAGGCAATCGGTGGGTACCACGTCGAAACCGACGCCGGGCAGCACGACAATACCCGCGGCACGGCCACGGGCATCCTGCGCGTGGCAATGCGCAAACACATCAATCTCGCCAGTGATGTCCAGATAATGGACCTTCGCCGATAGACAGCCTTCCAGCATCGGCGCGCTCGTGGCGGAGAACGGCCCGGCGCAGTGCAGCACCAGGTCGATACCGTCCAGTGCGGTGCTTATAGTCGCGGCATCGTCGAGCGCAAACGCGCGCGTGGACAGGTTGTGCGGCGTCGCCAGGGCGGCCAGCGCCGCGGCGTTGCGCCCAGCCAGTACCGGCCGCAGTCCGCGTTGCACCGCAGCGGCGACCATCATGCGCCCGGTATAGCCGTTGGCGCCGTAGATCATCCACTCCATGGCAGTGCTCCTCGCGCGCAGCGGCAGTGGACAGCGGGTAGCGTGATCATCTTTTGCATCAGCGTGACCTGTCCGGCGAGAGCTCTCGACCCCGATGTTGCCGCGAGCGGAAGAAACCGGGTGTTGCCGGATTCCAGAAGAAACGTCCCACGCGCAAACCATCGACAAACCCGCGCAACGCTTCGATGGACGATGGCAAAAACCAACGCTACATGCAACGAGAGAGAAAATGCACGCGCGTGGCGAAGCGCGGGCGGCGCGTTCGCCCGCGACTTGCTGCACTTCGCCGGTGATTGACCCGCAAGGCGTCATACTGGCCGGCTTGGATCAGGCAAACCCGTGAGGCCCATGCATATCGGTATCGACTTCGGCACCAGCTATTCGGCAGCTGGCACCATCATCAACGGCGAACTGCAGCTGGTGCGCTTTGGCGCCACCGAGCAGTTTCGCACCGCGGTGTATTTTCCCGAGGTGGTGCCCGATCCGGCGGACTTTCAGCTGACGCCCGAGCTGGAGGCGCAGTTGGCGATCGAGCTGCGCCTGTCGCGTGCCCGACAGCGCGAGATGGACAAAGCCGCCGCCGCGCGCGGTCAGGCGCCGATGGCGCGCAGTGCGGCGGACCTGCAGCGCGAGGCGTTGCGCGTCGTGCGCCGGCGGTGGATGGAGCAGCAAACCCGCGATTCCACCGCGTCGGTCGCCAGCGTCCAGAACGCCCTGTTCGGCGAGGAGGCTGTGGAAGGCTATCTGGACGGCGGTGGCGGCAACCTGATCGAGTCACCCAAGTCGATGTTTGGCTATCGACTGGACCCGCAGGTGCGCAAGGTGATCGTGCACATTGCCACGCACATCCTGGAGTACATCAGGCTCTGCGCCAGCCGCCAGTTTGGCGTGGCGGTACGCGGTGCGGTGATCGGCCGGCCCGTGGAGTTTCGCAGCTCGATGGGCGCCCAAGGCTCCGAACAGGCTATCGGCATCCTGCGCGAGGCGGCCGGCATAGCCGGCTTTGACCAGGTGAGCTTTCTCGAAGAGCCGGCCGCTGCCGCCATGCATTATCACCAGAGCCTGCACCTGCGCCAGCGCGCACTGATCATCGACATCGGCGGCGGCACCACCGACGTGGCGCATGCCGAACTGGGCGGTGGGTCGGCCGCGCACATCGTGCGCAGCTGGGGCCTGCCCAAGGGCGGCACGGACCTTGATGTGGGTCTCAGCCTGGAGTGCTTCATGCCCCTGCTGGGCAAGGACAGGATCCGTGTGCCCAAACACCAGTTCGTCGAAGCCGCCAGCGTGCACAACCTGCCCAAGCAGCGCGAGTTTCGCAAACAAAACTATCGGCTGCTGGACGAGCCCTACGCCAGCCGCCTGCGCGCTCTGCAGGAACCGGGAGCCACCACGCGGCTCAACCAGCTCGCCGAGCGCACCAAGATCGCGTTGAGCGGCGCACCGCAGCATCGGGTCACCCTGCATTTCATCGAACCCGGACTTGCGGTGGAAGTCGGCGGCGATGATCTTGACGCCGCCAGCGAGCCGTTTCTCAGCCAGCTCGAACGCACCCTGCACAGCGTACGCAGTGAACTGGCCGAACTGCCAACCAGCGTGTTTCTCACCGGCGGCACCTCGCGTTCGCCGCAGATAAAAGCGCGCGTGCGGTCCTGTTTCCGCGGCATTCCCCTGGTGCACGGCGACCCGTCGCTGGGCGTGGTGTCGGGCCTAGCAGTGGCCGCGAGCGAGGTCGCTGGCTGACGGCGGAAGGCGTCAGCCAGATAAGCCCCGCCCTCGGCCCCATGCCAGACTACCTTCAAGCCATAGCCTCACCAGTTGCACAATCCGAAGGTAGACCCCGTTATTGACTGCAAACTGTGGAAGGGGCTCTGACCCGGTTAGCCTCGACCCGGTTAGCCAATGCTGTTCGACAGCGGTAATTTTCAGATAGCTTATACAAAAGGTGCGACAGGGGCCGTACCTCAACGCAAGGGATACGAGCATGAAACTGCGCTATGGATTGACGCTTCTGACGGCTGCCTTTCTGAGTGCGTGCGTCACGCACATTCGGCCGGATCGCAACTACAACCCGCCACCGAAGATGGCGCTTTCCCACTTTCAACATTTCGAGCTCGCGCCCTTGGAGGCGTCGACGGAAGCGCGCAAGGAGGCTGCGGCACTTGCTCGTGTCGATGCAAACGTCCAGAAAAAACTGCTTGCCTTGACCACTGCCTGGAATTCGCGCGGCGCGGAAGGCCGCACGCTACGTATCGAACCTTACGTCAGCCAGTTGAAGTTCGTGGGCGTGAATGGCCGCTTCTGGGCCGGCCCGCTGGCGGGGAGTTCGGCCGTAGTGATGAAACTGCGATTGGTCGACAAGGCGACCGGCGAAGTAATTGCGGAGCCCGAATTCTTCCAGCGGGCCTCGGCCATGGGCGGCACATTTGCCGTAGGCGGCACCGATTACGGCATGCTAGTGCGCATATCTACCGTCAGCGAGCAGTACTTGGAACGCAACTATCCAAAAGCCGTGGGCGGCCCGACCGGGTTGGATGGCAGCGAAGACTGAGACCAAGTTAGCGATGTCGCGTCGCTCAGGTCGCGCGCATCTATCGCAAACGGTGGCGGGTCACGCGATTTTTGCGATGCGCTGAAAAGGCTCAGAGTGCGCGAGTTATAGAAGGACGTAAAAGCCAAAGCAGAAATTATCCGTGACAGCCGCTGTTCCCGCACACATGTCTCTTGGCGCGACTCGGCGGTGAGAGGCGGCAAGCCACCGGCGCCATGGGGAAACGCCGCATCGAGCCACGTCGCGCATGCGCCAACAGCGGGTCACGATGATCGGGCGGGCGCCAGATTAGCCGTCGTGGGAACGGACGGGTTCTATCCCGATAAGCCTCCTGGCATCTGGCGCCGCCATAGAGTGCACTGACTGATGTGTCGAGAAGTCAGGCATCACTGACCACCACTTCCGGCTGAACCAGCAGTTCAGAGAAAATCTGCCGCTTCGTATAGGGGGCGAATCTCCAGCTCGCTTGGTCCAGGCATCGGGTTGGGGCATCGACTTGCCCAACTGATGGCCTGCGCCATGTCTTTGACTTCCCACAGCCAGAAGCCTGCGACCAGCTCGCGCGTAGCTGCGAAGGGCCCACTGACAACCGTTCTCGCGGCGCCATCGAACGCAATACGCATGCCCTGCGACGAAGGCTTGAGGCCCTCACCTGCGCGGATAATGCCCGCTTTGGTCAGCTCTTGATTGAAGTTTCCCATCGCTTCAAGAAGCTCAGCTGTTGGGAGTGCGCCACGCTCACTGTCCTCGGTGGCTTTTACCAAAACCATGACACGCATTGGCTTTCTCCTCGTGGAAGGCGAAGCGGATTGTTTGTCGACGGCAAGACAAATCGACAGCGAAAAGACTGGACCGCAACAGGCGTCGACCGAAACCGGGGTAAGGGTCGACTTTGCACGCGGATGGTTCAGTCAAAGAGCACTGTGACCCAAGTTACTGACAGCAGTGTGCAGCTCCAGCGATCAAGTTGAACACAACGCTGACGCCTGCGTTTCGCTTGCGCGACATGGACAAGGCTGTCCTCGCTTACGGCGGTAGCGCGGTATCCAGCTGCTGGTCAAGCTGAGAAGCAAGATCGATCAGCATCTGCGCGACGTTGCCGAAGAATGCCTGGTTTATGTGTACAAACGTGTCGCCGGGCGCGTGGTAATCCGGATGGTCCGCTACGCCGACGTACAGGAACGGGACGCCCGCATCGCGAAACGGGCCCTGGTCGGAGGCGTGCGTCCAGTCTTCAACCGCTCCAGTCATCCACTGCGGGCGATCGTGTCCAAGCCGGATATTGACCGTGCTGCGCAGTGCGACCTGCGCGAGCAAAGGCCGCAACGCCGGCGAGTAGCGGGTGCCGGCCACGAAAATTTCGTTTTTGTCGTTGTGGCTGAGCATGTCCATGTTGAGATTTAGTGCCAGTTGCGCGCGGGGAAAAGGCAGAGCTGCCATAAAAGCCTTCGCGCCCTGCAGGCCTTCTTCCTCACTATCGAATGCTGCAAAAACCACCGAGTGTTGCGGAGGGTTTGAACTGAACCAAGCCCCGATCGCCAGCATGGCCGCAACCCCTGACGCATTGTCATCGGCACCCGGATACAGCTTGCCGTTCTTGATCCCGAGATGATCGTAGTGCGCCGAGATGACGATGAAGCGCTCCGGCCGCAGCACTCCGGGAAGGTAGCCAACAAGGTTGGTTGCCGCGGGATACTCGGTCTTGTAACGCCTGCCCGGCAGCAACAGGCCTTTGATGCTGTGGTGAGTGAACGAGAAATGCTGGGCGTAGTCCGAACCAAAGCTGCGCAATCCAAGCGATGTAAACCGGGCTCGCACAAAGCTTTGCGCCTTGCGGCTACCCTCCGTTCCCGTCTTGCGTCCGGCAAACTCCGCCGATGACAGCGTTCGCACGTCATCGATCAGCCGCGCCTTGTCCAGGGACAGGGAAGGCATGGAGCGCGTTTCGGCCGACGCTGCGTTGGGCAGCGGTGTGGCGGTACGCAGCTGCTCCACTTTGGTTGCAATTCCGAGATAAAGGCCGATCACCGCCAACGCTACGGCGACGCGCACCAGCCGCTTTTTCTTCATCCGTAGCTCCTGTGACCGTAGCGTCACGGCGAGAATAGCCGCTCCTGGACATCGCGCGATCGTCATCCATCGACGCGGCAGAGTCCGTTGGCTTCAATGGGGCTGCGGCATGCCGGCTGGACAGAAACTTCCTGCTGCTGGCGCCGCTGCGACCAACGAAAGCAGCGAACGATAGCTGCTGCAGAAACCGGGTCAGAAATGTCAGGGTCCGAAATAAATTGAAGTGCACACTGACGCTTGTTTCCCTGCTGAGAAACATATCATCGGAAGCGGGAGTCAGAGTCGACTTTATACGTTCGCCACCCGATCAAAGTACGCTCCGTCCCCCGTTTTGCATGCTGGAACCTCTGGATCAACAAGCACGATCCGACAGGCCAGTACCATCCTCAGCAAGTGGTATGCGCTTTGGGCCGTGGCCTCACTATTCAGCGCAGCGCACTTCAAAGCCAGCGTCTGACGGACCTTGTGTACTGCGCGTAAGGCTCGCCGAACTTCTGCAGCAGCAGGCGTTCCTCCGGCATGATCTGGAACGAAGTGAGGTACGCGATAAACACGGCGACTGCGACGATCGTCCATGGATTTGCAAGGTAAGCGCAAACGGCCAGTAACACGCAAGCCAGTCCGAGATACATTGGATTTCTGCTGAACCGATACGGGCCACTCGAGACAATGGAAGTGGATTTCTCAGGAGTGTGCGGGTTGACCGTTGTGGCGGCTCTGCGAAAGGCAAAGAACCCCGAAAAAGTCAGCGAAATACCGGTCAGCAGCAGCACTACGGCAATGGGGATCCGGGCGGGCAGAGCAACCGCAAACTCAGGCGTGACGCGGGCCAGCATCCACGCTAGCGCCATGCACAAAAGTGCGATCACCGGCGGTGGAATCTTGAGATCAAGTGTGGACATTCTCTCGCGGCCAAGGCTGTAATGCGAAGCAGGGATCAGAGTCGACATCCTGCGCGTCTGCGCAGCGATGCATGTTGAACAAGCATAAAGAGATCAGGTCCACTAACCCGAGCGCGGTAAATGAACCTGATCCCTTTTTCCTTTTTCGTTCCTTTTGTTGCTTTGTTCCCGTGCTCAGGCGGCACGCTCTCGGGGATAAAGGTACATGCTGACAAGCGCTGCCAGTGCCCCGCCAAGCAACGGCGCCACGATGAACAACCACAGTTGATCCAGCGCCGGCCCGCCCACAAACAACGCTGGGCCGATGCTGCGCGCCGGGTTGACCGAGGTGCCTGTCAACGGCACGCCAAGCAAGTGCACGGTGGCCAGCGCCAAGCCGATGGCCAACCCGGAAAGCGAGGTTGCTGCCGCCTTCGTCGTCACGGTCAGCACCACCAGGACAAACGCGAACGTCAACAGGGTCTCAGCGATAAATGCGCCACCGGCACCCAGATGGATCATCGACTGTGCGCCGTAGCCATCGGTGCCAAGTCCGGTCGTCGCCACCGAGTAGTCCGCGCTGCCGGTGAAGATCAACTACAGCAGCCCCGCCCCCACGACGCCGCCGACAATCTGCGCTACCCAGTAGCCAATTGCGTCAGGCACGGACATCCTGCCGGAAACCAGAAACCCCATGGTGACGGCCGGATTGATGTGTGCACCTGAAATGGAGCCGATGGCGTAAGCCATGATCATCATCACCAACCCGAAGGCAAGTGCAGTGGCCACGACACCTGCCGCCGGGCTGGCACCGGCCAGCTTGAACCCGAAGCTCAACGTCGCCACGCCAACGCCAAACAATACCAACAGCATCGTCCCCAGCATTTCTGCAAAAAGCTTGCGTAAATTCATCGGATGACCCTCAAGGTGATGGTGATCAAAACTGATCGACGTCACTCGCCGTGGCTGTAGCACTTTCCATACATCAAAATCGCCAGCCGTTTTCCCATTTCCACATTCCACATTTCGGGAAAATTGGATCGGGGCTGCTTATCCCACGCTAACAATGGGTATAGCTCGCCTCCCTATTTTTTATCTCCTTGTTGCCGACCGGCCATGCGACCGGAAATTGGCAACTGAACAGTAAACAGAGAGTGCCGCCAGAAGCAAGCACAAAGTCGCCATGAAGCAGTCGTGACCTGGCCAGTGCCGCGGCAAGGCACACGATGCGACCCAGTCGGCCACGAACGCGACGCCGAGCAGAAGCGTCGGCCCGGCGAGTACGAGGAAGCCCCAGGGCTTGCGCTGGGGACGACGACAGCGCGGCGGGCAATTTTACTGCTTTGCTCCCTTCGTCCGGACGCCTGAAGCCGGTGTAGAAAGTGAACCTGACCCCGTTCTTTGATATTGCGCCTCCGCGTCGCCCTGGGCTGCAAGCGGCGCCAGCCGCCTGGCCTCGGCGGCATACGCGGCCTGACTCGGAGGTACGTGGGACGCGGCCATAGACGCCATGCCCCGACCGCCCTCATTGGTGTGCAGGGCGCACGCCTGCAAGCTCAATGTGCCGAATATCGCAAGAAACATGAATGTCGCTTTCATCGCCGCTCCCGTTTGGCGAACTCGCAAGAACCAAAACCTCTGACAGCTCATGCACCGAAGAAAGCCCGTCACCCAATCAATTAAAGTGCACTCTGGCCAACTCTGGCCCCTGTTTCTGTAGTGGTTCCGTAGCTCCGCAATTCCCTGTGTAATCGTAGCTAGATTGCTCGGAGAACCGGGGTCAGAGTCTACCTCCAAACTTTTTCACCCAATTCAAGTGCACTCTGACACGGGTTTCGGCAGATTAAGTGAACCTGACCCCGTTATTGTTCAGAACCAAGTCCATACGATCACGCACTTCGACAATGTCGTTCATGACAAGAAGGGCCAGTGATCGCGCCTGTCCCCGAAGGCGGCGTTCTCTCAATCGCCCCTCTAAAAACGGAATAGCGACAGCAATCGCAAGAGCTAAAACACTCCCTATTGCCTGTACCCAAGCCGCCTGAGCCTCCTGGCTCAAGAAGCAAAAGTTCATGAAATGGCATAAACCTGGCCCGTTGGGGAAGTAGATCATAGGCGTAGTCTCCTTCCTTCAACCAATTCAGCTAAGGATATTCTGAACAAGTCAAAAGCTTAAATTTTCAGCTCATGAAGATCAAAGGTTTACAATGTCTCAATCGCCGAAATTGGGACTTGTTCAGAATATCCCTAAGCGTAGTACACGAAGCCGGGGTCTGAGTAGGGCTACCCTGCCCAATTAAACCGTGCACTGAACCTTTTTTCTATAGGTTCTTTGCCGTACGACACAGTTCGACGTCAGCGCTAGCGCAGCATGAATCAAATAGATGTAGCAGACCACGCAATCCTAGGCGGAGTTTGAGGTCTACGTGTGTTCGCATTTTAAACTGCGCTTTACCCTTGTTTCCAAATGACGTTCCGATGCTCATCGATGAATAAGGCGCCTCAAGTTATCCACTGGCAATGAAGCAGAGCCTCTGAGAATCGTATCGTTACCTGCAATATATTTTAATTCGAACAATCGCCGAATTAGCCAGATAGTCATATCCTTACCTACTCTCTGATCCGGGGGCAGCGGTATTTCGCTAGACCGAAGATCCTCCGTCCGTGCCAAAGGGCCAGCGCGACGACCATATTGCTTATGGAGCGCGCTGCGTTTTTCATTAAACCGAGTCACTATTAAATTGTGCTTTTCAACGGCCAAATGGTTGATGATGTTTTCCGCAACTTTTGCTCCCATTCCACAAATTTCGCCGATATGTAGCGGATCTAGAAAAGCAGATTCCAGGTCTGCCCCATCCGTGGTAAATACAGTGACATTTGCAAGATTCGCGAATTGAGGCATCACATGATCTTGAATTTCTACGTCAGTCAAGAAGTCCCGATCCCTGTGCACGAGTATTCGCACGTGCGGGTGGTGAGCGGCAACAAAAGTAGCGAGCAAGGCCACCGAACGAATCTCCGTACAGCCTTGAAAACTCATGACAATAAATTCCTCAGCCTTCAGCCCAGCGGCCGACAACATGATTCTTAGAGGATGATTAATATCCGATTCTGCATGCTTATCTTCTCCCAGTATTAACCAGGCTTTGTCTCTTAGACTCAAATTATCATACTGATCAACGGCTCCGAGATCGACGAGTAGTTCCGATAGAGCGGGATCGGTGCCCACGAGTGCACCGGATCTCAAGTGAAACGATGCAACATCTTCCAAATCGCCTACTGCCTGAAGGAGATGTCTGGAATGTGTTGCCAATATAATTTGTACATTCTCTTCTTGCGACAATAGTGAGAGAGCTTCTACCAATTTTCTCTGATTATCAGGATGAAGATGAGCGTCAGGCTCATCTAAGAGTAGTAATACTGGCTGATAAAAACTTGCATAACTTAAAATCTGGATCGCTTGTAGCGTGCCGGTACCCACCATATCCAATGGTCTACGAACGGCACCCCTACTGTATTCAACTGGAATATGTTCATGGCGATTTTCATTAAAGTCGTCCGCGAAAATTTCTAAACCATCGAAGAGTTTTGCCAGACGCTCTTGAAACTTCTGTTTTTTTGCTGGATCTTGGAACAAACGATAGAGAACATTTCGCAAATATAAATTTGAATCTCCACGAACAGCGCCCCGGTCCACAACTAGTCGGCCCTGATAGGTTTCTCTACTGGGTATACCGGCGAGCCCTGGCACGTAAACGCTGAAAGGGCGCTCTGAGCTAGGGATATTCTGAACAAGTCCCAATTTCGGCGATTGAGACATTGTAAACCTTTGATCTTCATGAGCTGAAAATTTAAGCTTTTGACTTGTTCAGAATATCCCTAGATATGCTCGCCCCAAGCCCATGAGTTAGGCTGTCCGGATTAACAGTGCTAATCGTGCTATTCCGGCCTCTACGCAGTGGAACTTCAAATGGCGTAACGTTACCGTTATCCTCGACGTCAAAACGTACTCGTACCGGATCGCCACGCTCAGTCAGCTGATCTTTATATTTCAAATCCGTGAATAAATCTGTAGGCGCATAACGGAGACGCTCTGGCGCGAAGTTGGCCGCACCAACAGCCTTAGCAGTTTGCGCTAGTGCGACAGCGACATGGATGGCCTGAAGTGCACAGCTTTTACCTGCGTTGTTTCCACCCGCTAAAATATTAATCTTCTTGAGATCGAGATCAAGATGATCGATAGCCTTGAATTTGTCTATTGATATTGTCTTTACAAACATCTTCGTTCGGCCTGTATGTAGCCATTGCTGCGCTTAGCAGCACCAATGAGCTACCACTCTTCAGCAAGCAAGCAAAGGAGTCCTCACCCGCACTTTGAATAACCACAATTCAAACAAGTCTGGCAGTTGTCCATCAGCACCAGCGCCTTGGTATTGCACTTGCCACACATCTGCGACCCGGCCGGGAACCCGGACGCGCCAGTCGGCTCAGGCGCCTCAATGGTTGAATCACTCCCCTTGGCCCCGCTTACCTCAGAGTTTTTTTTTGCCCCGCCCGCCTCATACGCCGCACGCTTCTCGGCAATCAACTGCCGCGTGGCGTCGTCCATTTCCGGGTCGTGGATCAGGCCGATGTTTTTCATGTGCTGCTCCAGCACAGCGCCGATCTCGGCGACGATGGAGGGCATGTATACGCCGCCGGCCTTGAAGTAGCCGCCGCGCGGGTCGAACACGGCTTTCATTTCCTCGGCGATGAAGGTGACGTCGCCGCCCTTGCGAAACACCGCGGAGAGGATGCGGGTAAGCGCCACGATCCACTGGAAGTGGTCCATGTTTTTCGAGTTGATGAAGATCTCGAACGGCCGGCGCTGTTCGTGCGGCGTGCCGGCGTTGAGGATGAGGTCGTTGATGGTGATGTACAGCGCGTGCTCGAACAGCGGCGACTTGATCTTGAACGTGGAGCCGACCAGGGTTTCGGGCCGCTCCAGGCTTTCGTGCATCTGGATCACTTCGCCGCCCTGCCCGGCCTTGGGCCTGGGCGCGGTGTGCTTGCCGTCGGCGCTGCCGGCAGCGGGCATGCTGGCGGTCTGCTCGGCGCCGTTGTCGGCGGGCTGGACCACGCTGTAGCCGGTGATTTTTTGATCGATCTTGATGGCCATGCTTGTGCTCAGGTTGCGTGATGTGCTGCCAGGGATGGGTGGGCAAAGAGCGCACCCGGCCGAAACCTGCTGGCCGGGTGCCTCGTGTTGCCGGCGCTGCGGGCGATCAATGCGATTGCCGTGGCGCCGTCGTGCTGGCAGTGGGCTTCTTTTTACCGCCTTGCGGCGGGTGCGGCGGACGGACTTGGGCGCCGTCTTTGTTCAATGGTGGCGCCGGGTTTGTCCCGGTCCGCGGCGGACATCGGGATCAAACTGCAGCGCGCGCATTGCTGTAACCGCAGTGGCTGGGGCAAACGCGCGCCAGAGCGGGCCTGCGATTAAAATTTGCCGTAATAGCCTTCCTTCAATGCGTCGAACAAATTGGCGGCCGAGTGCATTTCGCCGTCGTACTCCACCTGCTCGTTGCCGGGCAGTTCAAGCGCGCTGCCGTCGGCCAGCTCAAAGCGGTACAGCGTGTTGGCCAGGTCCGACTCCTTTACCAGCACGCCCTGGAACGCGGCCGGATTGAAGCGGAACGTGGTGCAGCCCTTCAGCCCCTGCTTGTACGCGTACAGGTAGATGTTTTTGAAGTCTTCGTACGGGTAATCGGTGGGCACGTTGGCGGTCTTGGAAATGGACGAATCGATCCACGTCTGTGCAGCCGCCTGGATGTCCACATGCTCGGTCGGGCCAATGTCGTCGGCGGCCACGAAATAATCGGGCAGCTTGTTTTCCGGCTCGTCGGTGTAGGCCTTGGCGTCGGCGTTGATCAACGCGCGATAGGCCAGCAGCTCGAAGCTGAGTACCTCGATTTTCTCCTTGGACTTTTTGCCCTCGCGGATCACGTTGCGCGAATAGCTGTGCGCAAAACTCGGCTCGATGCCGTTGCTGGCGTTGTTGGCCAGCGACAGCGAGATGGTGCCGGTGGGCGCAATGGAGCTGTGATGGGTAAAGCGCGCGCCGGTTTCGGCCAGCTCGGCAACCAGCTCGGGCGCAACGCCGGCAATACGCTGCATGTAGCGCGAGTATTTTGCGTGCAGCACGCGACCGGGAATGCTGTCGCCCAGCTTGTAGCCGTCGCTGCGCATTTCCGGACGCTTGCGCAGCATCTCGCCGGTTACGGTAAACGCCTGCTGCAGGATTGGCGCCGGGCCTTTTTCCCTGGCCAGCTCCAGCGCGACTTGCCAGCCGGCCACGGCCATTTCGCGCGATACTTCGTCGGTAAATGCCACCGCCTCGGCGCTGCCATAGCGGTGCTTGAGCATGGTCAGCGTGGAACCCAGGCCGAGAAAGCCCATGCCGTGGCGACGCTTGGATGCAATCTCCTCGCGCTGGCGCGGCAGCGGCAGGCCGTTGATCTCCACCACGTTGTCCAGCATGCGCGTGAACACCTTGACCACCGCGCGGTATTCGTCGAAATCAAACCGCACCTTGGGCCCGAACGGATCGCGCACGAAGGTGGTCAGGTTGATCGAACCAAGCAGGCACGAACCGTATGGCGGAAGCGGTTGCTCGCCGCATTGCCCGGTCACCAGACCATTGAAGATCACGGCATTGTGGTCGGGCTGCGTGGTGTCAAATACCGCTTGTTCGCCAACGTATTCAATGCTGGCAATGCGTGAGGTGAAACGCTGCGTCTTGCGTAACGCCTTGCCCTCACGCCAGTCCAAATAACGCTGGGTTTTGTTGGGCAACAGAAACCCGATCTGGCGCATGAAATGCTCGCGCGACTCGCCGTCGATGATCAGTTCGTGATCCGCGGAGCAAGCGTAACTGCGCTTTCCACCGTGACCATCTGGGAGCTGACGCATGCCGGCTGCACGGCGGCGCTTGACCCGGCAGAACACGCCGAAATTGGCCAGCAGCATCTGCACGTCACGCAGTAGATCAGGTTCGCTGGATGCCAGTCGAATCGAACAGCTCAAGCTGCGCCCGGATACATTGACGGTGCCATCGCACTGGAACAAGGCGCGCAGATAGGCCTTGACGCAATCCTCGCTGCCGCGCCAGATCACTTCAGGCACGCGCAGCTTGGTCGCGGCGGTAAAACCGTAATGCGCAAGCTGACGCGCCAGCAGCACCGACCGAATGAATACCTGGTTGCGGTCCGGAACCGCCACCGGCGCCACGCAGTATTGACGCAGGTCGCCTGAAGCGGTGTGCGCAATCATGCCGTTGATCACCGTTGCAACCCGGTCGGCCAGCGCGCGCTCTTCGCCCCACAGGCTGATGATGGCCGCTTGCTGATCGCGGCCGCGATTGGTGAAGTGCCCATCTCCGGCGATCAAACCAAGCAGCAGGCCAAGATTTTCGCTGCCTTGATTGCCGAACTGGCCCTTGCCCGATTGCACCAGCAGACGATCGCCAATCTGCAGTTCGCGCAACTTGATCTTGCCGCGTTCGGTGTAGAAATCGTGCCACTGCGTCGCCTTGATTTCGTAGCCGTCTTCGGTCGTGACGCGGAAAACCGGTGCCTTCGACGAGGTCATGAAAGCAGGCTTGGCCGGACGCGTTTCGACGCCGCGTCCATCAAGCTCCAAGGATCGGCGATCAACGGAAACTTCCAGCGGAGCGCTGGCGGCATACAGCTCGCCGATCGGCACCATGCCGTGCTGGGTGGCCAGTCTGGTGTCGGCGGTGACGCACGGGTTGGTCGCGCGGATGTGCTCGCACCACCAGTTGTTGTTCATCTCGTTGACCTTGTCGATCAGGATGAAACCTGGCTCGGCGTAGTCGTAGGTGGAAACCATGATCAGGTCCCACAGGTGGCGCGCGCGCACCGTGCTGTAGATCTTGCACGCGACCAGGCCGTCTTCGCGGTCGACGTAGTTTTCGTGCGTGGGCCATTCGCGCCACACGACCTTTGCCGGATCGGCAAGGTCGATCTCGTCTTTCTCCTTGACGTGCACCGGAAACACCAGCGGCCAGTCGGTGTCGTTTTCCACAGCCTGCATGAAGCCGTCGGTGATCAGCAGGCTCAGGTTGAACTGGCGCAGCCGGCCGTCCTCGCGCTTGGCGCGGATGAACTCCTTGACGTCCGGATGGCTGATGTCAAACGTGCCCATCTGCGCGCCACGGCGACCGCCGGCCGAGGACACGGTGAAGCACATCTTGTCAAAGATATCCATGAACGACAGCGGCCCGGACGTGTACGCGCCGGCGCCGGATACGTACGCGCCGCGCGGGCGCAGCGTGCTGAACTCGTAGCCGATGCCGCAGCCCGCTTTGAGCGTCAGGCCCGCTTCGTGCACCTTGTTCAGGATGTTGTCCATCGAGTCGGTGACGGTGCCGGACACGGTGCAGTTGATGGTGGAGGTGGCCGGCTTGTGCGCCAGCGCGCCGGCGTTGGAGGTGATGCGGCCGGCGGGTATCGCGCCGCGGCGCAGCGCCCACAGAAACTGCTCGTACCAGTGCTCGCGCAGCTCCGTGGTGAGCTCCACGTCGGACAGGGCGCGCGCCACGCGCTGCCAGGTCGCGTCGACGGTGGCATCCACCGGCGCGCCGGTCTTGTCCTTCAATCGGTATTTCTTGTCCCAGATGTCATAGGACGCGGGCTGCAAGGGGATATCCATGGCGGCATCACGACCCACCAGGGGCGTTACGTCGGAATGTGTTGCTGGCGCACGCACTGTGCTCATCGATGTGTAACCTCCGGAGCCGGTTGCGGCGCCGTTGACGATTGAAGATGGGACTTGCCTGGATCCTGCGCGCAGCGTGTGCGCTGCCGCGCTTGCCTCCCCTGAGTTTCTGCAGACACTGCGGAATTGGCACCAGAGCTGGTTGGATAGTATCCGTACCGACACAAGATGTTGTGTTCGGTGACAGGACGTGTAGTTAAGCGCGGGTGGCGCCCGATGTAAAGTCAGGCAGCAACATTGGCCTGCACGCTGGGCTGCACGGAACCTGTGGGCCCCCGGCGCAGTCTATGGCCACGCGCACACCCCCCGATTGCGGATCTGGGGCGTTGCGCGCCGGTGATGTGCATGCCGCACTGCGCGAGCGTTTCGGCGCAAGCGGCATGCTCGCCGCCCGGGAGCGCAGACGGCATGCTGCCTGCTTGGTCCTGGGCGTTGTCACGATCCATCCATTACCTTGGAGCACATCATGTCGGTACGTCTTTCGCGCTTGTTGCCCGGGCTCGCGGTGGTCGCCGCGCTGGGCTTGCTGCTGACCAACGCGTTGGTGCGACCGGTGCAGTCGGCGGCGTTGCCGCCCGCCGTTGGTGGCCAGGCCATGCCCTCGCTGGCGCCGATGCTGCAAAACGTGACGCCGGCGGTGGTGAACATTTCCAGCAAGACCCACGTGCAGGTGCGCGATCCGTATTTCGACGATCCGCGCATGCGCCAGTTTTTCGGCTTGCCCATGTCGCCGCGCGAACGCGTGGAACAAAGCCTGGGCTCGGGCGTGATCGTGGACGCGGCCAAGGGCTACATCCTGACCAACAACCACGTGGTTGGCGCCGCCGACGACATCAGCGTGAAGCTGCAGGACGGGCGCACGTTCAAGGCCAAGCGCATTGGCAGTGATCCGCAGACCGACGTGGCGGTGCTGCAGATTCCGGCGCAAAACCTGCAGGCGCTGCCCGTGGCCGACTCGACCCAGCTGCGCGTGGGTGATTACGTGGTGGCCGTGGGCGAGCCGTTTGGCTTGAGCGAAACCGTCACCGCCGGCATCGTCTCGGCGCTGGGTCGCTCGGGGCTTGGCCAGACTGCGGCAGGCGGCGGCGGCTACCAGAACTTTATCCAGACCGACGCCTCGATCAACCCGGGCAATTCGGGCGGCGCGCTGGTCAACCTGCGCGGCGAGCTGGTCGGCATCAACTCGATGATTTTTTCGCCATCGGGCGGCAACGTCGGCATCGGCTTTGCCATTCCCAGCAATCTGGCCAGGGACGTCATGCAACAGCTGCTTACGCATGGCAAGGTCGAGCGCGGCAGCCTCGGCGTGCAGGTTCAGGCGATCACCCCGCGCATTGCCCAGCTGCTGGCATTGAAGGACAGCAGCGGCGTGGTGGTGACCAGCGTGCAGGATGCTTCCGCCGCGGCGCTGGCAGGACTGCAGCCGGGCGACGTGCTTACCGCCGTCAACGGCAAGCCGTTGCTCAGCGTTGCCCAGCTGCGCAACGTCGAAGGGCTGTCGCCGCTGGGCGCAACCATTGAGCTTGGCGTACTGCGCGCCGGTCGCGCCAGCGCGGTCAAGGCCACGCTTGTCGCGGAAAAACTTGCCAGCCTGGATGGCGGCGAACTGGATCCGCGCCTGCGCGGCGTGCGCTTTACCGAGCTTGGCGCAGACCGCCGCGGCCAGGGCGTTGCGGTAAGCGCGGTGCAGCCCGGCAGCCAGGCGGCGCGCGCCGGCCTGGGCGTGGACGACGTGCTGATTGGCGTGGGCAATCAGCGCGTGCCCAGCTTGCGCACGCTGCGCGGATTGAGCGGTGCGCGCCCGCGCCAGCTGGTGCTGGTGGTCGCCGCGGGCGAAGATGTGCGCTACGTAGTGATTGACTGACAGCACGATCGCCATGGGCTGCGCGGGTGCATGCAAGGCATCATGGTGATTGCGTAAATTCATGAAAGTGCTTGCGGTTTCGTGCGCGGACCGATGAAATACACGGTCTGCCAATCCCTGCTGCCACCGCCGTGCGCGCCCAGCTTCTTCTGCCGCAAAGGTTACCCGCCATCATGTCTGCACGCCTCACCTGTATGTTCTCGCTGGTTCTGCTCGGCGCTTTCGCCGCCTCCCCCAGCTTCGCCAAGGCCCACAGCAAAACAAAAAGCAAAACCGCAAAGACCAGCGTGCCGGCTACGCCTCCCCTGATCTGGCGCGGTGACGTGGCAACCGAGTCGGCGGTCATCACCGAAGCGGCAAACGCGTGGGAAAAATCCAAGCTTGGGCGCATTGAATTGCAGCCGTTCAACACCGCCTCGGGCATCGATGCAGTCAGCAACGGCAGCGCGGACCTGGGCGGCAGCGCGCGCGGCAGCGACGGCAGCAGCCAGAACGCCGCACTGACGTTTACCCCGGTGGCCTGGGACGCGCTGGTGCTGATCACCAACGCGTCCAATCCCGTTCCCAGTCTGACCCTGAAGCAGGTGCACGACATCTACTTCGGCAAGATCACGCGCTGGAATGAAGTGGGCGGCAGCGACGCGCCGATTGATCTGTACGCGGTGGCCAGTCCCGGCGACGGCGTGGAATACAGCCTGCGCGACCTGCTGTTTGGTCGCGGCGATCAGCCAGTGGCCGCGCCGCGCCTGTACGTCAACACGCACAAGCTCGAAGAGGGCGTGGCGCTCAATCCCAACGGCATGGGCGTGGCCACGCTGTCGGATATCCGCAGTCAGTCCCAGCTCAAGTCGATTCCCATTGATGGGGTGGTGGCCAACGTGGCCAACATCGCCGACGGCAGCTATCCGCTGTTCACGCCGCTGTACCTGGTGACCAACCCGCGCAGCGTCAAGGCGGCGCAGGCGCAGGCGTTTGTCGACTTTGTGCAGACCGAGGCCGGCAAGGCCGCGTTGCGCTCGCGTGCGGTGCTGCCGTATGCCGATGGCAGCGCACTGGTTGCGCTGGACGACGCGCGGCGTGACCGCATCCTGGCCCAGGTCGGCGCCCGGCCGCGGCAGCCCAAGACGCCGCTGGCCGCGCCCGGCGCGACCTATGCCGCGCGCGCCGCGGTTGCGCCTAGCTCACCGGACACGCTGGCGGCGAAGATCGCGCTGGATCGGCGCGCCGCTGGCAGTGCGCCGGCGCCGGCCGCAACCACGCTGGCGCAGGTGCAAGCCAGCCCGATGGCTACTGGCCCGGTTGTGGTAACAGCGATGCCCACCTCGATGCCGGCCGCAACGCCCAGCGCTGCAGCCACCAGCTACACCGTGGTCAAGGGCGACACGCTGTCCAGCATCGCGCAGAGCCACTCGCTGCAAGTGGCCCAGCTGCGCGAGTGGAATGAGCTGAAGAACGACAAGCTGCAGCTGGGTCAGGTGCTGCGCCTGAGCAGCAACTGATGACCCGCGCGGCGCGGGCTGCGACAGCGCGCTGCGCCATCGCGGCGGATGCTATGGCAGCGCCGTGAGCGGCCGCGTCATAGCCACGCGCGTCGCGCCGCTGGCGGTGACGCTGGACCTGGATGACACCCTGTGGCCGGTGCAACCGGCGCTGGAGCGCGCCGATCACGCGGTCGACGCGTGGTTGCTCGAGCACTATCCGCAGGTTGCCGCGACGTGGTCCATCGACGCGATGCGCGCACTGCGCGCGCAGGTTGCCGAGTCCCGCGAGGATCTCGCGCACGATTTCAGCACCCAGCGCCGACTCACGATGCAGCAGGTGTTTGCCGCCAGCGGCATCCACGACGCGCCGCTGGACCTCTTGTGGGAAATCTATTTTGCCGAGCGCAATCGCGTCGACCTGTATCCCGACAGCCTGGATGCGCTGCGCCGCATCGCGCGACTCGTGCCGGTGGCCAGTCTGACCAACGGCAACGCCGACCTGCAGCGCATCGGCATCCACGCGCATTTCGCTCACCACGTGTGCGCCCGTGATGCGCGATGTGCGAAACCCGATCCGCGCATTTTTCTGGCCGCCGCTGCGCAACTGGGCGTGGCTCCGCAGGCCATCCTGCACGTGGGCGATGACCCGCTGCTGGACATGGTCGGCGCGCACCGCGTGGGCTTGCGCACGGCGTGGATCAACCGCCTGGGCGAATCGTGGCCCGCTGCATTCGGCACCCCGCCGGAGCTGGAACTACGCGACCTGGGCGAACTGGCGAGCTGGCTCGAGCAGGTGCACGAAGCCGCGCCGGCAGCACCAGGGCCAACCCCGCGCTGAATGCCACCGCGGCACGGTGCGGATTGCGTTGGTGATGCGCCGTCGTCGCGCGACCAGCGCCAGCCGGTGCAGCCCAGGTATGGGCAACGCGCGGGCGAGCGCGCATCATTGGCGGCTTGCCACGCTGATCCCGGACCGTCATGCCCGCGCTGACCGAACACCATGCCGATGACCGTCATTCGGTCGCCATCGAGACTACCGATTCCACTCATCTGGCCGCGACGCGCCGCCGCCTCAGCGCGGCGCAGCGACGCTGCCTGACCGAGTCCGGCTTCGACGCGGCAGCCGGCACGACGCGCCTGCTGCACGACGTCAACGGCAAGCTCGTGCGCGTGCTGACTGGCGTGGACGCGCACGCGCCGCTGGCCGCGCTCGCGGCGTTGCCCATGAGTCTGCCAGTGGGTACCTATCACCTGGCTGCCGATGGCGTGCTGACTGACCAGCACGCGGCCGCGCTGGGTTGGGCGCTGGGCGCCTACCAGTTCACCCGCTACCGCGCGGCCAAGCGCGCGCCGGCCACGCTCGCGGTTGCGGCCGCCGACCTGCCGGCGCTGCAGCGCCTGAGCGAAGCCACGGCGCTGGTGCGCGACCTGATCAACACGCCGACCGAAGACCTCGGCCCCGAACAGCTCGCCGCGGCGGTGAAGCGCGTGGCCAAGGTCCAGCGCGCAAAAGTGCGCGAATGGGTTGGCGACGCCCTGCTCAAAGCGAACTTCCCCACCATCCACGCGGTCGGTCGCGCCAGCCATCGCGCGCCGCGCCTGGTGCAATTGCAGTGGGGCAAGACCAGCGACCCCGGGCTGGTGCTGATCGGCAAGGGCGTGTGTTTCGATAGCGGTGGCCTGAACCTGAAACCCGGCGACGGCATGCGCTGGATGAAAAAGGACATGGGCGGCGCGGCGCATGCGCTGGCGCTGGCGCAACTGGTCATGCAAGTCCGACTTCCCGTGCACCTGACGCTGCTGATCCCGACCGTGGAAAATTCCGTGGCCGGCAATGCCATTCGCCCCGGCGACGTCGTTACCACGCGCGCCGGGTTGCAGGCGGAGATTGACAACACCGACGCCGAGGGACGGCTGGTCCTGTGCGATGCGCTGGCGTACGCGAGCGAGCAAAAGCCCGAGCTGATCGTGGACTTTGCCACGCTGACCGGGGCCGCGCGCGTGGCGCTGGGCGCCGATCTGCCCGCGCTGTTTGCCAACCGCGACGACGCCGCCGAGCGCGTGCTGGCTGCCGGGCGCGAGGTGGACGATCCGCTGTGGCGCCTGCCGCTGTGGCAGCCGTACCGGCAACTGCTGGATTCGTATCTGGCGGACTTTGCCAATACCGGCTCATCGCGTCACGCCGGCGCGATCACCGCGGCGCTGTATCTGGAGCGCTTCGTGGCCGCGCCCAGCGCATGGCTGCACCTGGACACCTACGCCTGGAATGACAAGGATCGACCCGGTCGTCCGCGCGGCGGCGAAGCGATGGGGCTGAGAGCGGTGTTTGCATTTCTGCAAGGTCGCTACGCGCGCTGAGCGCCAGCATCGCGCGGTGATGGCGCCGGTGCGCGATGCGGCTTGCGGGCGGATGGTTGATGGCGTTCGTATACTCGCCGGATACGTTTCACGCCAGGTGCAGCGATGAACAACCCGACGGATGCCAACGCCGCACGCTGCCGCGAGCAGGCGCTTGCTGCCGCTGCGCGCGGCGACACGGCGTTGGCCGAGCAGGCTTTTTCGCGCCTGCTGGAAGCGCAGCCGGACGATATCGATGCCTTGCAGTTTCTCGCCGCGGCTGCGCGGGCCAGCGGCAACGTGGCGCGCGCGCTCGAGCTGCTGCACGCGGCGCAGCGCATCCAGCCGACCGATGGCGCGATCCTGCACCGGTTGGGCGAAGCGCACATGCGCGCCGGGGATCTCGCTGCGGCAACGCAGTGCTTGCGCGAAGGGCTGGCGGTGGCACCGGGCATGTTTGTCGCACGCCTGCGCCTGGGCAGCGCGCTCGAACAGAAGGGCGATCGGCACGCGGCGATGCTGGCTTATTTCAATGCGATCGACGAAGCACAGGCGCAGGGACGCTGGCTCAGCGACGCCACCACCGCGCCGGGCGTGCGCGACGCGGTAAAACACGCGGCGCGCTATGTTGCCGCCGGTCGCCGCGAACTGTTTGACGCGGTCATGGAGCCTTTGCGCGAACGCTACGGACGCGCGGAAATGACCCGCGTCGACCAGTGTCTGGCCATCTATCTGCACGAGCAGCCCGCGCCCCTGCCGGACCCGCGCCAGGCTCCGAGGTTTCTGTATTTTCCGGGGATCCCCAGCCAGCCGTTTTACCCGCGCGCGCGCTTTCCCGAGCATGCTCGGCTGGAAGCTGCAGTGGACGCGATCCGCGATGAGATGCGCGCCGTGCTGGCCCACGGCCAGGATGGGCTCGTGCCATTTCTGGGCGCGCCATCTGCCGTGGCCGTGGCCGCGCAGTTGCTGGCAGCATCGGGCGCGCAGGAGGCCGCCTGGGATGCGTTTTTCTTTTACCGGCACGGTGGACGCGATGACGCCCATTGCGCGCAGTGCCCGCGCACGATCGACGTGCTGGATTCGATGCCGCTGGTGCGCGTGCGTGACCATGCGCCGGAAACGCTGTACTCGGTGCTGCGCCCCGGCACGCACATCCTGCCCCATCGCGGCGTCACCAACGCGCGCCTGGTTACCCATCTGCCGCTGATCGTGCCGCCGGACTGCGCGCTGCGCGTGGGCGGCGAAACCCACGTGTGGGAGGAAGGCCGCTGCGTCACGTTTGATGACACGTTCGAGCACGAAGCGTGGAACCACAGCGCGCAAACGCGGGTGGTCTTGATCGTGGACAGCTGGAACCCGGACCTGAGCGCCGCCGAACGCGCGGCGGTAACTGACCTGGTCGCAGCCATTGGTGACTTCAACCGATCCACCGAACCCACGCCGCCGCGCCCGGGTTAGTCGACCAACCCGTGGCGTACGCAAAGGCCGCATTGCCAGCGCGCCTGCTGCCCGCTACCGCGAGTAGCGCTGCAACCCGTTCCGGCCGTCCATACGCTGCGGCGGCAGCCTTCAGCCCGCGGCTGTCGTGCTGGCAATTGGCGGAGGGCCAACACGCATTTACCGGTCCGGTGCCTTGGCCATGCGCCTGCAGAAGCGAGAAACGGCGGGCAACCCTGCCTGGCCCGCAAAGACAGTGGTGCGCGGAGCCATTTACAGGGTAACCTCACGCTTGCTGGACAAATAAATAACAATCGAGATTCGCTGCAGGTGTTTGCACACGCAGTGAGTACCCCACTCGAGACGCACACCGCGGTTCCACATTCCCCAGGGTGACCCCATGAAATACGACATGAATCATTTGTCCCTCGCCGTGCGGCTCGCGTTGACCGCAGGCGTCTTCACCATCGCAGGTGTGGCGCAGGCACAGACCACACCGGCAGACAGCGCGCAGTCGACCGATCAAACCGAACCCGCCTCCACCAGCAAGGCGCAAAACCTGAAGGCAGTTGTCGTGACCGGCTCGCTGATCCGGCGCGTTGACACCGAGACGGCCAGCCCGGTGGTGACCCTGGATCGCGCGACCATCGCCAACTCCGGCAAGCCGGTGCTTGGCGACGTACTGCAACAGCTGCCCAGCATCTCGGGCAACGCCACCAATCCATCGAACAACAGCAACGGCGGCGGCGTCGCCAGTCCGCTGCTGGAAGCCGGCGGCGGCGCCTCGCGCATTTCACTGCGCGGCCTGGGCATCAACCGCACGCTGGTGCTGATCAACGGCCAACGCATGGCCAACGCGGACATCAACCTGATTCCGCCGGACATGATTGAAAAAATCGACGTGCTGGCCGAAGGCGCGTCCACGGTGTATGGCTCCGACGCCATTGGCGGCGTCGTCAACTTCATCCTGCGCAAGGATTTCAAGGGCGTCCAGTTCAGCTTGAACGACGGCATCTCCAGCCACGGCGACGCGCAGCGGCGCGGCTTCAACCTGACTGCTGGCCAGACCGGCGAAAACTACAGCATCGTCGGCGGCATCGACTACAACAAATACGACCCGGTGCTCGGCTCCAGGCGCAAGTTTTCCAAGCAGCAGTTGTACCTGTCCAGCGGTGCGGTCGTTGAAGCTGGTTCCAGCTCGATCCCCAACGGCAGAATCACGCTGCCGGCGTCGGTCGCCAATCAGTACGGCTGCAACATCAACTCAAGCGGCACCGCGCAGGTGACGCTGGCGCAGGGCGACGGCTCGAGCCTGGGTGACTACCGCTGCCGCCTCGGCTCCGATACGTTCAACTACGCTGCGCTCAACTTCATCCAGACCGCGCAGAAGCGCACGAACGGTTTCGTCCTGGGCACGTATCAGCTGACCGACAACATCTCCGCGTTCGTCAACGCCTTTTACAACCAGACCAAATCCAGCGGCCAGGATGCGCCTTCGCCAGTGGGCACCGGAGACGGCTTGATCATTTCTTCAAGCAATCCGATCAACCCGTTTGGCATTACCTTCAGCCAGAATCCTGTGCCGGGCGATCCAAACAGCGGCTTCGGCTTCCAGACCCGCCTTACCGGTGCGGGTACCCGCGTGCACAGCTACAAAACCGACACCGGGCAGATCAACGCCGGCCTGCGCGGCAATTTCGGCCAGGACAGCAGCTGGACGTGGGACGCGTCAGTCAACTACAGCCACACCAAACGTGACCAGCGCGACACCAACGAAGTCGACATACCGGCGTTGCAAACTGCGGTCGACAATGGCGCAAACATCTTCAACCAGGCCGACCCGGCAGTCGGTGCGCTGTTGCAGGCGGGTGTGCAGACGCCGGTCTACATCATGACCCAGGCTACCAAGCAGGCCCAGTTCGACGTGAGCGGTGATCTCTGGGACCTGCCCGCAGGCTCGATGCAGCTCTCTGCCGGCGCCCTGTATCGCCAGCAGTCCATGAACTACACGGTCAGCCCGTTCGCCGTTCTGGATCCGGTGACCACCACGTGCCAGATCCTGCAGGAAGCCTGCGGTTCGCCCGGACGCGGCAGTTTCAACGTCAAGGAACTCTACGCCGAGACGCTGATTCCGCTGCTGGCCAACCAGCCCTGGGCGTATTCGCTGAATCTGGACCTGGGCATCCGCTCTTCGGACTACAGCACCACCGGCACGACCACGAACAAGAAGATTGCCATCGAGTGGCGGCCGATTGCCGACCTGCTGGTGCGCGGCACCATATCCGAAGTATTCCGCGCGCCGAACCTGGACGAACTCTACGACGGGCGCACGCTGGTCCAGCCGACGCTGAACGATCCGTGTGTCGGCCTGTCCGCCGGCGAACTGGCACAGCATCCGGTGGCCTGTCAGTTCGTGCCGCCAAACTGGCCGGGCAATTCGCCGGCGCAGGTCAACACGTTCTACTCCGGCGCGACGACCGTGGGCGCAACGCTCAAGCCGGAACAGGGCAAGTCCATCGACATCGGCCTGGTCTACGATCCAGACTGGCTGCCGGGCCTGTCCACCAGCGTCGACTTCTGGCACATCTACCTGTCGAACACGCTGACGGCCATCCAGGGCGACACGGTTGTCAGTTCGTGCTTCAACAATTCCGCCAGCCCGTACTGCTCGTTCATCACCCGTGAAAACAACACCAGCCGCCAGCCGGGCCAGGTGTTCCTGATCAACACGCCGGTGGTCAATCTGGGTAACACCAGCACGAGCGGCATCGACTACACGCTGCGTTACAAGTTCCAGCATTTCAACCTGGGCAACGTCGACCCCGGCAACTTCCGGGCCGGGCTCAGCACGTCCTACACATCCACCTACAAGAACAACGCCACGCCGGGACAGCCGGGAGCGGAGACGATCAACTACGCCGGGACCTTCAGCCAGCAGTTTGGCAACATATCGCGCTGGCGCGGTACGGCAACCGTGAACTGGGAGAAAGGCAACTGGAGCGCGCAGTGGCAGTCGCGCTACATCAACAAGCTGACCGCGCTCAACGCCGACGCGGGTGTTGCCGGGGTCAACATCCCGATGGCGGCGGTCACTTACCACTCGGTGCAGCTTGGTTACACGGTGCCGGTATTCCATACCCGGTTCGACATCGGCATCGACAACCTGGGCAACAAGGAGCCACCGCTGATCTACCAGAACGGCGCAAACTACAACGTGGACACCTCCACGTACGACGTGCTCGGGCGTTATTACTGGGCCAGGGCAACCGTTAAATTCTGACGCTGGCCGTGTAAACACCAGCCGAGGAAACAGACAAGAGGGCCGCGAACATATTCGCGGCCCTCTTGCATAATGGGACCCGTAAAACCGCCGATCGAGAACGCATGTCCACGCCAACCACGGATCTCGCCAGGTACATGGCCGACGCCTGGAATGCCGGCGACCCGCAGCGGGTGATCGAGCTGGCCGCGCAAACGCCACAAGTCGATGGAGGCGATGTGGGCGATGTGGGCAATGCGGACGTGCTGCTGTTTCTGGGGCTGGCGCAACAGGCGACTCAGCAGCCCGCACAGGCCGCAGCAACGTTCCGCCAGCTCACCCAGTTGCAGCCTGAAGTTCCCGCCCACTGGAACAATCTGGCAGTCACGTGTCGTCAGGCCGGCGACCTGATGGGCGCCGAAGAGGCGCTGTTGCGCGCTCGCGCATTGGCGCCACTGGACGCCGAAGTGCTCTACAACCTTGGCCTACTCTACAGCCAGCAACGGCGATGGTTGCTGGCCCGCGACAGCCTGCTGGAGGCGGTGCAGCTGGCGCCGCACTTCATTGAAGCACGCCTGCAGGCGGCCTACGCCTGCCACGTCTGTGGCGACACCACGCAGCAGGAAGCGATGCTGGCCGACGCGGCCAACTGGCCGGCACAGCCTGCCGAACAAGCGCTGCTGCTGGCGCCCATGCTTTCGCTACACGGCGACCTGGATGCAGCGCTGCACATCCTGGCGCACGCGCTATTGCCCGTCGAACCGGCCGCAGCAGCCATGCGCTGGCGCATTACGGCACAGCGCGTGCTGCTGTTTGAAAGAAACAACCAGATCGACGCAGCGCAGCGCGAACTGGGCAACTTGCCAACGGCCATGCTGGACGACCTGGCAGCGGATACCCAACAGGCCGGCGCCGACATCTGCCGCGCGCACGCAGCCATGGCACTGCGCACCGGCGCATACGCGCAGGCAGAGGCGATGTACCAGCGCGTGCTGCATTTCGCCAACGACGATGCCGGCCGGGCCAGCGCCAGTTTCGGCCTGGCCGCAGCCCGGGATCGGCAGGGGCGCTACGCCGCGGCGTGGCAGGCGCTCGGCGTTGCGCATGCAGCGCAACTCGACGTGGCGGCAAGCGTGATGCCCGAATTGCTGGCAAATGACAGTCAACCTTTGCAGATGACTGGCAGCGTCAGTGCCCGCGCCGGTTGCGCGACGTGGACGCTGCAGCCGGCACCCGCCAGAGGGCAAAGCCCGGTCTTCGTCGTGGGCTTTCCGCGCTCGGGCACGACCCTGCTGGAACAGATGCTGGACGCGCACCCGGATTTCCAGTCGATGGACGAGCGTGCGTTCATCCATGAACTGATCGAACGCATGCAGCTGGCCGGCCAGACCTATCCGGACGATCTGGCGAACCTGAGTCCCGAGGACGCCGGGCAACTGCGCAGCCTGTACTTGCGCATGGTCGGCCACGTACTGCCGGACCTCGGCGCGCGTCACTTGGTGGACAAGAATCCACTCAACATGCTGTGCTTGCCGATGATCATGCGGTTGTTTCCGCACGCACGCATCATCCTGTGCCTGCGCCATCCATGCGATGTGCTGCTCAGCTGCAGCATGCAACCGTTCCGCTCGCCGGCGTTCATGGTGCTGTGCTCATCCCTGCAGCGTCTGGCGCACGGTTACGCGCAGGCGTTCGAGCAATGGGTTGGCGATGTGCAGGTGCTTGCGCCACACGTACTGGAATGGCGCTATGAGTCGGTCGTCACCCGGTTCGACGAACAAGTGGTGCGGCTCGGACAGTTTCTGCAAACCGCCGACACGGCGCCAATGACGCGCTTCGCCCAGCATGCCCGAAACAAGCGCTTCATCAGCACGCCCAGCTATGCGCAAGTCACGCAAGATGTCCATCGCAAGCGGGTCGGTCGCTGGCAGAATTATCGCGAACAGCTGGCGCCGGTGCTGCCCGTGCTGCAGCCGTGGATCGAGCGCTTTGGCTATGACACATAAGCCAGGCAGCGCCGCGACGCTGCCTGCCCCATACCGCTCAGTGCCCTTGGGCTGACACCCCGGGCGCGGTCGCCACCGGACTGACGGCAGCGGTGGGGAACTTGCCGCCGTACGGCAGCACCTGAGCGGCCAGCTGCGGATTCGCGTTGATCAGTCCCACCGCATCAAACAGCACGTGCGCGGCCTCGTCCAGCGGCACGTCCTTGGCCTTCTTGGCGTCCGTTTCCTGCTTGAGCTCGCTCTTCAGGCTGCGCTCGTTCGCATTCAAGCCATCATCCAGGCGGCTGTCGTCATCTTCCACCAGCGCATCGCTGCCATCGATCTGTTTGTGCCGCGCGCGAAAGCTGGCCTGCATGGCATCGAGCTGTTTGCGCTCCGCGTCGCGCGTGGCGAAGTCCAGCGAAATGGAAGTCTTGTCGCGCATCAATTTGAACTGCGCCAGCTCATCCAGCATCAGCTTCCACGCGGGCGACTTTGCCACTCGAGCATCGTGCAACTGCTCCAGCTGCGGCAGATAGGCGCTGAGGTTGGCCACTGGCGCGTACTTGGCTGGCGCAATCTGCGTCCACTTCAGCGCGTTGTCATAGGTGGATTCGCCAAAGTCCTTGTCATCGCCAGTTTTCGGAAACGCGATGTCCGGGGTCACGCCCTTGAGCTGGGTGGATCCGCCATTGATGCGAAAAAACTCCGCAATGGTCATCTTCAGCTCGCCAAATTGCGGCTTGTCGCTGCTGCCGTGACCAAAGCGATCCAGATCCACCAGGTTCTGCACGGTGCCCTTGCCAAACGTGGGCTCGCCGATGATCAGACCGCGGTGATAGTCCTGGATGGCGGCGGCAAAAATCTCCGAAGCCGAGGCCGATCCGCGATTGACCATTACCGCCAACGGCCCGCTCCACGCCATGCCCGCTGCATCGTCACCCTGCACCTCAACCTGGCCGCTGGCATTGCGCACTTGCACCACCGGTCCCTTGTCGATGAACAAACCCGACAGTGAGTTGGCCTCCGTCAGCGAGCCGCCGCCATTGTTGCGCAGATCCACGACGACGCCCTGGACGCCCTCGGCCTTGAGCTCGCCGAGCAGTTTGGCCACGTCGCGCGTGGCGCTCTTGAAGTTCTTGTCGCCCTCGCTGCGCGCACCGAAATCGGAATAGAACGTGGGCAGATCGATCACGCCGATCTTGCGCGTGACATCGCCGTCTTTTATTTCCACGATCTTTTTCTTGGCCTGCGAGTCTTCCAGCGTGACCTTCTTGCGCACGAGAGTAATCACCTCATGCTTGCCGTCCAGACCCGAATCCGCCGGCAATATCTCCAGCCTCAAGGTGGTGTCTTTCTTGCCACGAATGCGGTTGACCACATCATCCAGACGCCAGCCAATGACGTCGGTGATCGGGCCGCTGTCTCCCTGCCCGACACCGACAATGCGATCGCCTGACTTGAGCTTGCCGGACTTCAGCGCCGGGCCGCCCGGGACCAGCGTGTAGATGACCGTGTAGTCGTCGCGCGCCTGGAGCTGCGCACCGATGCCTTCGAGGGAAAGCTTCATGGCAATGTCGAAGTTCTCGGCAGCCCGCGGGCCGAGGTAATCGGTATGTGGATCCGTGCTTTCAGCGTATGCCGTCATGAAACTCTGGAAGGCGTCGGCGCCGTCAAGCTGGCGTACGCGCTCGATGAAGTTGGCATAGCGCTTGTCCAGCGTCTTGCGAATGTCGGCATCTTTCTTGCCCGCGAGCTTCAGCCGCAGCCAGTCATTCATGGTGCGCTTGCGCCACAGGTCGTTCAGCTCTGCCTGGTCTTTGGGCGGCGCGGCATCCTTGCGGTCGAATGTGTAACTTTCACCGGCGGACAAATCAAAGCCGGCAGTGAGCAGGCCGCGCGCGTAGGTCATGCGCTCAACGGCGCGCTGCACGTAAAGGTTGAACACGGAAAATGGGCCGGATAAATCCTGGTTCCAGATTGCGTCGTCGAACTTCGTTTTCAGCGGAGCGAACTTGGCCATGTCGGCCTGGGTGAAAAAAACTTTTTCACCATCCAGCAGCTTGAAGAAGGCCAGATCGATGCGCGCGGACATTGCATCATCCAGCGGCTGCGCGTCGTAATGGAAACGGGTCAGGAATCGCGCCGACAGCTGCGCGGCCTGCCCCTCGGCCGGCTTGGGCGTGAGTGGCCACACCGACGCCTTGCGCGAGTTGTTGCCAGCGCCAAGGTCGGCAGCAGATTGGGCGAACGTGCTGGTTGCGGTAAAGACCAGCAACAGCGCCAGGATCGGACGAAAGGTCATGGATGCTCTCAAGCAGACTCAGGTGATGCGACTGACACGGTCGTGTCAATCGAAAGGGATGGATGGCCGCAACGATGACGCGACAACGAATAACCGCGCAGCACGGCCCGCGGCAAAACCACTTTGCCTGCCAGAACCGAAGCTGCAACAACGATGACCCGCTGCATCAAGGCAAAGACGCAAGCGCCGGGCAAGCGTGAATTGTCCGCCGTCGGCATGACGCTATCCACGCGCAACCAACGCTTGCCGCGATGCCTCGACGCAGGTTTGCACACGGCAGCTGTATCACTCATCAATCACGCCTGCGCCAACGACAATTGACCCGAGCTGCGCGCGGGAAGTTCTGGGATTACCGGAGCGACGACCCCGGCGTTGAACCCGAACCGGCGACAAAACGCGTCGACCAGCACGTCTTCAACCTGCGCCAATGCTGACGGACCGCCGCAGTCTAGCATCTGCGTAACCGCCAAACCCTTGTAACCGCAAGGATTGATACGCTGAAATGGCTCCATGTCCATGGCCACGTTGAAGGCCAGCCCATGGAAACTGCAACCGCGCCGCACGCGCAGCCCAAGCGCGCCGATTTTAGCCGCCCCCACGTACACTCCCGGAGCGCCGGGATGGCGCACACCGCCAATGTGCCAATAGGCCAGCGTGTCAATCAGCACCTGCTCGATGCCGTCCACCAACTCCCGCACGCCGACGCCGAGGCGGCGCAGGTCGAACAGCGGATACGCCACGATCTGACCCGGGCCGTGATAGGTCACCTGACCACCGCGATCCACGGCAATGACCGGGATGTCGCCGGGCGCCAGCACGTGTTCAAGCTTGCCTGCCTGGCCCAGGGTAAACACGCGGTCGTGTTCCAGCAGCCACAGCTCATCGACCGTGCCTGCCACGCGGTTGTCCGTAAAGGCGCTCATCGCCTGCCACACGGGCAGGTAGGGCTGACGACCAAGGCGACGTACATTCAGTGGCAGCGGCATGGCGGGTCTGATGGGGTGGAAGATGGAAGCCTGCTGCCCGGTAACAAGCAGTCAGCTGGACTGGGTTCGCGTCGGGACACAACACCGTGGCATGTCGCGCACGGGCCGCCCAGCAGCAGTGTGCGTCACAACGTGTAGCGAATTTCCGCATGCTCGCGCAGCGCGCCATGTGCGGCCTCATATTGCGCTCGATCGTCGCAATGCACGGTCACGGTGACCGAGACGAAATTGCCCGCGCCAGAGTGACGATGGCGCACGCTTTCATGGCGCACCTGCAGACCGGCGCGTTGCAGCAACTGCGGCACCAGCGTCGGCAGTTCAGCGCTGGCAGCGCCCACCGCGGTAATCTCGAACTCGCCGGGAAATTGAAATCCCTTGCCCGCAGCCTGCGCGTGGCTGAAGTCGATCGGCTCCATCACCTGGGTGCCGGAGCAACCGCGGTGGTCTGCGTCTTGCTGGTGTGGAACCACAGCATGATCGAGTCCCACAACCGTGAAAAAAAGCCGCCCGGTGGTGCAGCGTCCAATGCAATCAGCGGCACGCTTTGCACCGGCTGGCCCGCCAGGGTGACGCGCAAGGTGCCCACTTGCTGTCCCTGCTTGAACGGTGCGATCAGCGTCGCGGGAATGTCCAGCGTCGCCTTGAGCTGGTCGTACTGACCGCGCTTGACCGTCACCAATACATCCTCGGCCACGCCCAGCGGCAGCGTGTTGCTCGCGCCTTTCCACAAGCGCGGCGTGGCCAGCGGCTTGCCGCTCGCGTACAGCTTGTGCGTCTCGTAAAAGCGAAAGCCGTAACTGAGCAGGGCCATGGCCGAGTCGGCGCGCGCCTTCTCGCTGCTGGCGCCCATCACGATCGCGATCATGCGTGCGTCGCCCTGCTTGGCGGATGCGGCCAGGCAATATCCGGCGGCCGCAGTGTGGCCGGTCTTGATGCCATCGACGCTGGGGTCACGCCACAGCAGCGTATTGCGATTGTGCTGCTTGATGCCGTTCCATTCGAAATCCTTGACCGCCGATATTGCGTAGTCCTCGGGGAAATCGTGGATGAGCGCGCGGGACATCAGCGCCACGTCATGCGCCGTCGTGTAGTGATCGGTAATGGGATAGCCCGACGCATTCTGGAAATGGGAATTGACCATGCCCAGTTGCTTGGCATATGCGTTCATCAATCCGGCAAAAGCCGGCTCGGAACCGGCGGTGTGTTCAGCCAGCGCGATTGCCGCGTCGTTGCCGGACTGGATGATCATGCCGTAAAGCAGGTCTTTGAGCGGCACCTGGCTGTTGAGCTTGAGAAAACTCGTGGAGCCATCGGTGCCGGCGCCGCCACCGCGCCACGCGTTTTCGCTGATGGTGACCGGATCGGCCATGTGGATCTTGCCGTTGGCAATTTCGGCAGAGACCACGTAATCGGTCATGACCTTGGTGATCGAGGCCGGTTCCACCCGCAGGTCCGGCTGCTTGCTGGCAAGGATCTGGCCGGTTGCGTAATCCATCAACACCCAACTCTTGCCGTCGACATCCGGCGCGGGCGGCACCGGCGCCTGCGGCACGATGGGGCGCGGCACGGGTGCGGGACGCGGTGGCGCTTGCGCAATGGCAGCACCAGCCAGAAAGGTGACAGCGGCGACGGGAAGCAAGGCGCGGCGAAGAAAATTCATCGTGGTAATCAGTCCCGACTTGCGCCGCGACGCCTTGGCGCGCGGCGGGTGGATGAGGGCGCAATGCGCCAAAAAACCCGCTCAGTCTACTGCCACCTGCGGGCGCGGCAGGCCTAAATGTTCAATCTGCGTGCTGACTTCGTCGACGCGGTTCACGTCCTGCAGCGGGCCAACCCGCACGCGTCGGATGCGCTGTCCATTGACCTCGGCCTCCAGCACCTGCACCGGCGCGAAATTTGCGCGGCGCAACTGATCGGCAACTCGCTGCGCATTGTCGGCATCGGAAAACGCACCCACTTGCAGGTAAATCCCCGGATGCGCGTGTGCTGTGACCACGGGCGGCGGCGGCAGTTCCTGCACTCCCTGCGTCGGATCAATACCGCGCACTTCCACCAGCCCCGTGCCTTTGCGCCAGATGCCGATCTTGATTGCCGCAACGTAGGACAAGTCGATCACTCTATTGGCGTGAAACGGCCCTCGATCATTCACGCGCACGACGACGCTTTTCCCATTCTCCAGATTGGTCACGCGCGCGTAGCTGGGCAAGGGCAAGGTTTTGCTCGCCGCGGTAAACGCGTACATGTCGTAGTCCTCCAGGCTCGAAGTCTTGTAGCCATGGAACTTGTTGCCATAAAACGAGGCTATGCCGCGCTCGTAGTAACCGCGCGCGTTGGGCAGCACTTTGTAGGTCTGGCCGCGCACGGTATACGGTGACTTGTTGCCGTACAGCGCACGGGCTTCCGGCTTTGGCACCGGCTCAGCCAGCTTGCTGATGTCCGGCGGCGGGCCGTTTGGAACACTGTCATTGCTGTCGCGATAGCGGCTGGCCTGGGATCGGCTGGTATCGTCGCGAAATGCAGGAGGGCTGCTGATGTTCTGGCCTCTGGCCTGCGGCTTGCTGGGCCCATGCGCGGGGCGCGTGCGGTGGCTGCTGCAGCCGGTCAAAAACAGGCCCGTGGCGATGATCAACAGCGTCCTCAAGACCCGCCTCAACGCTGCGCATCCGCAGCCATGACGCCAGCGCTGATCGACTGTGCCAGTTGCTGCACGGCCAATGCATAGAGCGGGCTGCGGTTGTAGCGTGTGATCACGTAGAAATTCTGGAAGGTAAACCAGAATTCCTGGCCGTGTTCCCCCTGCAACGTTTGCAGGGTAACCATGGCGTCCGGAGCCAGCGGCTGCACCGGAGCGTAGCCCCAGGCCTGCAGTTGCTCCAGTGGCCACTGCGGCGTGCTGTCCTTGACGGTGATGGTCCTGGCAGACGCGTCCGGCTGCGCCCGCGCCGCAACCGGGGCGCCGCTGATCCAGCCGTGGCGTGCAAAATAATTGGCCACGCTGGCAAAAATATCCGGCAGCGAATTCTGCAGGTCGATCCGTCCGTCGCCATCTGCGTCAACGGCGAAGTCACGAATGCTCGTGGGCATGAACTGGCCCCAGCCCTGTGCCCCGGCGTATGAGCCGGTTAGCGTGTCCAGCGGCCCGGCCAGATGGTTGTCAGGCATCTCCAGCAGCTCTTTCAACTGCTCGCGAAAAAATTTTGCCCGCGGCGGGTAATACAGACCCAGCGTCACCAGCGCATCCAGCACCTGGTACTTGCCGGTAATGCGCCCATAGTTTGTTTCCACGCCGATGATCGCCACGATGTATTGCGGCGCCACGCCGTACTGCCGGCCAATCTGTTCCAGCAGTGCGCGGTGCTCTCGGTAAAAGGCGACGCCATCCTGGATCCGCTTGTCGGTCAGGAAGATCGGACGGTAGTCCTTCCAGGATTTACTTTCCGCCGGCCGGCTGATGGCGTCAAGAATGCTCTGCTTGCGCACTGCCCGATCAAGCAAGGCGTTGAGCGCAGCCGGATCCTTGCCGGTTGCCTGCACCACCTCGCGCACCAGCGCGTTCTGGCCCGGATGCGTTTCGGCCAGCGCCGGAAAGGCGCAGAAGAAAGCCAGCAGCAGTACTGCGCGAGCGCCGAGTGCGCGTACGTAAAACGGCGCGCGGCGCGCGATCCGTGCGGCCATTGAGCGATCCGGTAACGACATCGTTGAAAGCCTAACACGAGGTCCAGATCGTCGGAACGATGCCAGCTCACTCATGCACCTTGCGATTGGCGTGGATCGACATCAGCACCCCGAAACCCACCAGCAGCGACACTGCCGAAGTCCCGCCATAACTGACCAGCGGCAAGGGCACGCCCACTACCGGAAGCATGCCGGCAATCATCCCGCCGTTGACGAATACATAGACGAAGAAGCTCATGCCGATAGCACCGGCCAGCAAGCGTGAGAACGTGCTGCGCGCCTCCATCGCGATCCACAGGCAGCGGCCGATGACAAATGCGTACAGCGCCAGCAGCGCCGCCACCCCAACCACTCCGAATTCCTCGCAGAACACGGCAAAAATGAAATCGGTGGTGTGCTCAGGTAAAAAATCCAGCCGCGATTGTGTGCTGTGCTGCCAGCCTTTGCCGAAGACCCCCCCCGAACCCACCGCAATCTGCGACTGAATGATGTGCCAGCCGTTGCCAAGTGGGTCGGACTCGGGGTTGAGCAGGGTGAGCACGCGATCACGCTGGTACTGATGCAGGAAGTGCCAGCCCAGCGGAATCATGCCCGCCACGGCGCCCAGCACCAGGCCAATGCGCCACCACGCCATGCCCGACAGGAATAACGCAAACATGCCGGCCGCCGCCACGAGCAGGGCCGTGCCCAGATCCGGCTGCTCGGCAATCAGGGCTGCCGGCAAGGCGATGAGCAAACCCACGACGCCAATGTCTTTCCAGCCTGGTGGCAACTTGCGTGGATGCAGATACCAGGCGACCATCATCGGCGTGGTCAGTTTCAGCAGTTCGGACGGCTGAAAGCGCATGACGCCCAGGTCCAGCCAGCGATTGGCGCCGCGGCCCTCGCCGAGTACGGCGACCACTATCAACAGGGTCGTGCTGACCACATACAGCCAGGGTGTCCAGCCGCGCAGTACGCTGGGCGGAATGCGCGAGACCAGTAACAGCAGCGCCGCGCCGAGCGCGAAGCGCATTGCCTGGCCACCGACCATGGGCAAGCTGGCGTTGCTGGCGCTGTACAAGGTGACCAGGCCCACCGCTGCCAGCAGTACCAATCCACACGCAAGCGGCACATCGATGCGGGGACGGGCCAGCATGCCTTGCAGCAGGCGCACGCTACGGTCTTGCAGCGAGCCGATCAAGGTTGCGCTCCACTGCTGGTCTGCGCGGGCAGATCCTCCGTCGCGCTGGCGCCATCCAGTGACGGAGCAGAAGCTGGCCGGGCGAGCGCCGGCGCTGCGCTCGCGCCCGTGGGCATGGACCCGGTTGTCCGGGCCGCAGCGACGGGCGGCGTGATCAGGCGCTGTGCACCGGCAAGGACGCCGTCCTGCTTCGCCAACCAGGTATTCAGCATGGTGCGCACGATCGGTCCGGCTTCACTGGCACCCCACGCCCCGGCCTCCAGCAAAACGGCGATGGCGATCTGCGGGTTGTCAGCCGGCGCATAAGCCACAAACCACGCGCGGTGCCGGGTTGCCAGGTAGGCCGTGCTGCGATTGGTGTTGTAGGCGTCGGACTTGCGCGAAAAGCGCTCGGCGGTACCGCTTTTGCCAGCGATCAAATAAGGGTAGCCAATGCCGAGCTGGCGGCCCGTGCCGCGGCTGCCGTAGATCACCATCTGCATGCCCTTGTTGACCGCGTTCCAGTCTGCCGGATTGCGAATCAGGGATGGCCCGCTCGGGGGATTGGCGAGCGGCTGCGCAGCCGCCTTGAGTGCCTCGCGAGTGGCCATCACCAGGCGCGGCGTGTACGGCACACCGTGGCCGGCAAACGTGGCAATGGCGTGCGCCAGCTGCAGCGGCGTCACCGCCCAGTAGCCTTGCCCGATCCCCGCGATGACGGTTTCGCCGGGGTACCACGGCTCTTTGCTGTGGGCGGCTTTCCACTGCCTTGACGGTAATACGCCCGCAGATTCTCCCAGTAGATCGATGCCGGTTGGACGGCCAAACCCCAGCTTGTCCATGTACGCGCTGAGCCGGTCGATGCCCATGTCCATCGCCAGCCGATAGAAATAGGTATTCACCGACTGCTCGATGGCCTGGTACAGGTTGACCCGGCCACTGCCACCGCGCACATCGTCGCGATAACCACGCGCCTGCCCCGGGATGTAAAACACGCCGGTGGAAAGCACGGTGTCATCGGGACGGCGCAATCCGTATTCCAATCCGGCCAGGGCCATAAGCGGCTTTACCGTGGATCCGGGTGGATACACGCCGCGCAGCGCGCGGTTGTACAGCGGTTTGTCCTCAGCTTCGGTCAGCGTCCGATAGTCGGTCTGGCTGATGCCATTGACGAACAAGTTCGGGTCAAACGTCGGCACGCTGACCATTGCCAACACCTGCCCGTTGCGCGGATCAATTGCCACCGCCGCACCGGCGCGACCGGCAAACGCGTCCTCTGCCGATTTCTGCAAGCCTGCGTCAATGCTCAGATACAGGCTTTTGCCCGAGGTGGCCGGGTGCGTTTCCAGGACGCGCTGCGTGCGCCCGTCGACGTTGACCTCGACCAGCTGATAGCCCGGCGTGCCATGCAGCACGTCTTCGTATGAGCGCTCCACGCCGCTGCGCCCGACGTGGCTGGTGCCTTTGTAGCGCACAGGGTCAAGTCGATCGACATCGTCCACGTCAATGCGCCCGACATAGCCGACGATGTGCGCAAACTGCGCGCCCAACGGGTAGTGCCGGATCAGGTGCGGCACGACGTCCACGCCAGGAAAGCGCCAGCGGTTGACTGCGAAGCGCGCAATCTCGTCTTCGGTCAAATGCACTTTCAGCGGCACGCTCTCGAATCTCGCGCTTTGCCGCAGCTGTTTGCGGAACGTGTCCAGTTCATCGCTGCCCAGTGGAACGACCATGCTCAGTTGGGCGAGCAAGGCGGGCATGTCACGTACCTGTTCGGGCACGACTTCCAGGCGAAAAGCCGGCACGTTGTCTGCCAGCAGCACGCCATTACGGTCATAAATCAAACCGCGGGCGGGCGGGATCGCGATCGGTTTGACCCGATTATTCTGTGCGCGCGTCGCGAACTCGTCGTGGCGAACGACCTGCAAATAGGCAAAGCGGGTCAGCAGCGCCAACAGCCCCAGCACGATCAGCGCAAAGCCAACCAGGGCACGCCGGCGAAACAACGTGCTTTCACCGCGCGTGTCCTTGATGGAGCTACGCAGCTTTTTCATTGGATGTGCGCGCGTGCGCGCAGGTCATCAAGCAGAAGGAACAGGAATGGCCACAATGCCGCGCCCACCAGCGGGGACAGCCACCAGCTCGCTGGAGGCAAAGATCCACCAGCCAACATGCGCACGATCAACAGCAGGACACGGTCGTTCAGCAGCAGCGCCAGCACGGCAAGCGTCTGCTGCCACATGGGGAAAAAACGCAAGCGAGATCGAAAGTGCAGCGCGATGAAGACCAGGGCACACAAGCGCAAGGCTTGTTCACCCAGCACCACTCCAACCAGCAAATCGGCTATGAGCCCCACAACAAATGCAAGGCCGAGGGTGACCCGATCCTCCGTCTCCAGCGCCCAATACAGCAGCATCAGTGCCGGCCAGTAGGGCTTGAGTGGCTCCAGCGCCGCCGGCAACGGTATCAGCATGGCTAGCAGCGCAAAGACCAGCGTGCCCGCAAACCACCACGTGCCGGCACGCTGTCGGCTCACGGCTGATCTCCGCCGTCGAAGTTTGCCGGGAACGATTGCGTAGAGCCTGGATTGTGAGCGGGTACCGGTTGATTGCTGGCCGGTGCTTCAGCTCCCGGGATCGGGGCCAGATCTGCGGGCGGACCCATGTGCATGGCTGGCGCCGGCGGGCCCTGTGGCTCGGCCAGATCATGCAGCAGCAGCACGTCCTCGGTGCGGTCAATATCCGCCGCGGGCTGTGCCTGCGCCTCCAGAAACATGCCGCTGGATGCAGGATGCACGGCGCGAACCGTGGCTACCGGGAAGCCTGGTGGAAAACGCCCGCCAAGACCGGAGGTCAGCAAGTGGTCGCCTACCCGTACGTCGGCCGCCAGCGGAATCTCGGGCAACACCAGGTTGTCCCCGTCCCGCGAGCCATAGGCCACCGTGCGCAATCCGGAGCGTTCGATCACCACCGGCAGCGCGTGCGCAGGATCGGTGATCAACATCACCACGGAGGTAGTCGGCAATACCTCGCGGACTTGTCCCAGCATGCCATGCGCGTCAATCACCGGTTGACCTGGCTTGACGCCATCTCGGGCACCCAGATTCAGCGTCAACTGATAGCGGAACGCGCCCATGTCGACACCGATCACACGCGCCAATTGCACCTTAAGGTGCAGGCTGCGCTGCGTTTCGAGCAGTTCCTTGAGGCGCGTGTTTTGTTCGGCGACTGCAGCCATGCGGTTCAACTTTGCATTGGCCAACAGCAGATCCTCACGCAAGCGCTGGTTCTGCACAGTCAGGTGCTGTCGATCGGCAAAGGCCACGCTCAGCGTGCGTACCCCCGCCGAGGGCAAACCCGCCAGCCGGTAGATCGGTTCGACCACCATTGCCGCGTTGTAACGCACGCGCCACAGCCAGCCGTTGCGTTGATCAAGCACCATCAACACCATCGCCAGTGCAAGATACGCGATCAAGCGCAGCGTGCCGGCAGAGTTGCCCGCAAACAAAGGCGAAGATTCGTCCCGCGTGCGCGCCATGCTTAGCTCGACCAGCCCGCGCTACTCGGGCGCGAAGAAATCACTGCCATGCAGATCAATCAACTCCAGAGCCTTGCCGCCACCGCGCGCGACACACGTCAGCGGATCATCGGCCACCTGCACGTGCAAGCCGGTTTCTTCGGACACCAGTCGATCCAGGTCACGCAACAGCGCACCGCCGCCGGTAAGCACGATGCCCCGTTCGGCAACGTCTGAACACAGCTCTGGCGGCGTCTGCTCGAGCGCAGATTTGACTGCAGCAACAATCCCGGCCAGTGGCTCGTGGAGTGCTTCAAGAATTTCGTTGGAGTTGATCGTGAACATGCGCGGCACGCCCTCGGCCAGATTGCGCCCGGAGATTTCAATCTCCCTGACTTCGCTCTGCGGGAATGCACAACCAATCTGCAACTTGATCCGCTCGGCGGTGGATTCACCAATCAACGTGCCGTGATTGCGCCGCACGTAATTGATGATCGCCTCGTCGAACCTATCACCACCGACCCTTACCGATTGCGAGTAGACGATGCCGTTGAGGGAAATCACCGCCACCTCGGACGTCCCGCCACCGATATCCAGCACCATCGCGCCGCGCGCCTCGTGCACGGGAATACCGGCACCGATCGCGGCGGCCATCGGCTCCTCGATCAAAAACACGTCACGTGCGCCGGCACCTTCAGCCGACTCCTTGATGGCGCGACGTTCCACCTGGGTTGATCCGCACGGTACGCATACCAGGACGCGCGGGCTCGGACGCAGGAACCGCGACTTGTGCACCTGCTTGATGAAATGCTGGAGCATCGCTTCGGTCATGGTGAAGTCTGCAATCACGCCATCCTTCATGGGCCGAATAGTGGCAATGTTGCCAGGCGTGCGGCCCAACATGCGTTTGGCGTCGGCGCCCACCGCCGCGATCGTACGCGGGCCGCCGGGACCACGGTCCTGGCGAATCGCCACCACTGACGGCTCATTCAGCACGATGCCCTGGCCGCGGACATAGATCAGCGTATTGGCGGTGCCAAGGTCAATGGAGATGTCATTGGAAAAGATGCCACGAAACTTCTTGAACATGGGTCCGCCGTGAGTCGGCCTGGCTGAAAAGTAGCTCGCCAGTTTAGTCAGCGGAGCACGCGTGTGCAAGGACAGTGAAGTTAAGAAATCCTTTTACAACACGCAGATATGCAAGTTTTTTGCTGCTTTTGTTGAGCTTGTCGATGGCGCCGGCTGTCGCCAAGCAGCGCGTCACGCACTAGGATAAGCAACTTTGGCCGCACGGATCATTGCAGCCGGGCTCAGACTATCGGGCGTCACTTTCTCAAATCGCCAAGGGCCAACTGAATACCATGTCTGCTGTCATCTGTGGATCACTCGCCTACGACACCATCATGGTGTTCCAGGATCAGTTCAAGAATCACATCCTTCCCGACCAGATGCACATTCTCAATGTGTCATTTCTGGTCCCGCGTATGCGGCGCGAGTTTGGCGGTTGCGCTGGCAATATTTCCTACAACCTCAAGCTGCTGGGCGGTGACCCATTGCCAGTGGCGGCGGTCGGCCAGGATTTCGGGCCCTATCGCAACCACCTGGAACAATGCGGAATCTGTCTGGACGGCGTGCGTGAGTTCGACGAACAGTTCACTCCGCAGTGCTTCATCACCACTGATCTGGACAATAATCAGATCACTGCGTTTCACCCCGGAGCCATGTCCAGCGCGCAGGAAAACCACGTGCGCGATATCGCCAATATCGATTTCGCGATTGTTGCCCCGGATGGGCGCGAGGCCATGCTTCAGCACGTCGAAGAGTTTGCGGCGATGGGTGTGCCGTTTATCTTCGATCCGGGCCAGGCAATGCCGCTTTTCAACGGCGAAGAATTCCGCTCGATGATCGGCAAATCAACTTACGTGATAGTCAACGATTACGAGTCCCAGTTGCTGCAAACCCGCACCGGCTGGACAGCAGATGAAATAGCGTCACGCGTGACTGCCTACATCGTTACCCAGGGGCCGCGCGGTTCGCTCATTCGAGTCGGCAGCCAGACCCACCAGATTCCGCCAGCGCACGAGCGAGCTATTGTAGACCCGACCGGCTGTGGCGACGCTTATCGCGCAGGCATGATTTTCGGCATCATGCATGGCAAGGACTGGCCTACTATCGGCCGCATTGCGTCGCTCATGGGGGCAGTGAAACTCGCTTATCCAGGCACCCAGAACCAACGCTTCACCTACGCTGAATTTGCCGCCCAGTTCCTTGCTGAATTTGGATACGCGCTGGACTGAGTCTGCGAGGCTTTGCCGCCGGCAATCGCATCTTCCTTTGTGGCGATTGATCTGGTAACGGACGGTTGCCTTCGGTCTTTTATCCGTTAGCGCATTGCCGAGCGTCGTTTGCCGCTGAACAGTGCGCACCGCGGCTCATTCAGCTGAAAAAATCAGTACGTTCACCTGGCTGACCGCTGCGCCTGGAGCAGCCGACGGCGATCCATATTGGCCAGGGCAGCGCGCTCCGCGAGAAGTTGGCGTGACAAACGGACCGCTAGGCGTCTGCAACGTCTCAAGCGCTACGAATGGATAGGCGTCTCCAAGGTAGTGGTCCGGCCGAATGCGCCGCGCCTACATCAGTCGAATGTAGAAATGAACTTGCGCCTGGTTCGCTTGAACTGCGCCGGTGGCAGATAGCAGGGACGCACCGGTCACTGGCGCCTCGAGTTTGAATCCGCGTCTCGCACTGGTGGCCTGGGAAACCATCTGGCAATTTGGCTGGAAAATGCCGTTGAGTTGCGCGATCAGCGCATCGTTACTGGGCAAGCGGGTTGCGTGAGTTGCTGTCCGATTCCGCTAGCATGGCGCCGTGCGGCAACCCGTTGCGCATGGCGCAGTGGGCGCAGCGGGCTCGGTGGGCTCAGCGGGCGCAGTGGGCTCAGCGGGTCAAAGAAAAACCCGCACCGTTTCGGGTGCGGGTTGATCAGGATAAAGCCCCTGGCGGTGACCTACTCTTGCATGGCAAAGCCACACTACCATCGGCGCATGCGCGTTTCACTGCTGAGTT
>JBBSSI010000005.1:0-149885 GCA_038242205.1 Lysobacterales bacterium | reverse complement strand
GATGTGCTCGCGCGTCTGCGGCATCGGGCCGTCCGCGGCCGAACACACCAGGATCGCGCCGTCCATCTGCGCCGCACCGGTGATCATGTTCTTGACGTAGTCGGCGTGTCCCGGGCAATCCACGTGCGCGTAATGGCGCTTGGGCGACTCGTACTCCACGTGGGAGGTCGAGATCGTGATGCCACGCGCCTTTTCTTCCGGCGCCGCGTCAATCGCGCTGTAATCCTTGAACTCGCCACCAAAACGTTCGGCGCCAAGCTTCGTCAGCGCTGCCGTCAGCGTCGTCTTGCCGTGATCAACGTGACCAATCGTGCCCACATTGACATGCGGCTTGGTGCGTTCGTATTTACTCTTTGCCATGCGCGCTAAGCTCCGATGGAGTCAATGAATGGATGAAAGACTGCCCGCTGGGCAACCCAAGTGCGGAGAAATGGTGCTCATGACAGGAATCGAACCTGTGACCTCTTCCTTACCAAGGAAGTGCTCTACCGACTGAGCTACATGAGCGTGGATCTGTAATGGAGCGGAAGGCGGGAATCGAACCCGCGTAATCAGTTTGGAAAACTGATGTTCTACCATTGAACTACTCCCGCTCTGCGCGGAGCATCATCGGCTGACCGCGCCACTTTCGCGTCGCGCGCAGAATTCGGCTCTGCGAACCCGATGAAGCTTGAACTGTCTGATGCAGCTTGTACTGGTGGAGGGAGGTGGATTCGAACCACCGAAGGCGTAAGCCAGCAGATTTACAGTCTGCCCTCGTTGGCCGCTTGAGTATCCCTCCAGATTTTTCTCAACTTTGATCTTGCTTCGCAACTCCAAACGCGGAAGGTGGATGACTCCGGGCATCCTGCCCCGCGCCCCTGCGGGGCCAGCCTTGCGGGCCGTTCAAATCCGTTCCAACTTTGTACTGAGCCCGTCCTGAGACTCGCCCTGCAGGCCAACCTGCGGTTGTTCAAAACTGTTCCAGACAATTTTGTCGAACCACGAAGGCGCAAGCCAGCAGATTTACAGTCTGTCCTCGTTGGCCGCTTGAATATCCATCCGACAAAGAAGGCGTATTGTGTGGATCGCGTCGGTGCCTGTCAACACCTGATCTGCGCCATCGCGCTGGTTGCGGCACGCTTTTTGCCATGTTCAGGCGTGCGGAAAAAACTCAGGTCGACCCGTCATCTTGCGCATCTGCCAGCTGCTCCATGCCGCGCGAAAGAGCTAGCATTTCCTGCGCCTTGGCTTGCAGGCGCTGCTCTTCCGCATCCCGAGGCAACCACGACGGCACCGTCGTGGGCTTGCCGTCTGGTGCGTCCAGCGCCACGAAAACCATCACGCAACTTGTGGCCAATCGCGACTGCGCCAGGCGCAAGTCACGCGCGAAAACATCCACCAGCAGATGCATGCTGCTGCGGCCGGTGTAGATCAAGCGCGCGTGCACCGATACCAGATCACCAATCAGGATCGGCGCGACAAACTGCATGCCGCTGACCGACGCCGTGACGCAATAGGCACCGCTCCATCCCACGGCGCAGGCATAGCCTGCCTGGTCGATCCACTTCATGGCCATGCCACCGTGCACCTTGCCACCGAAGTTCACATCGGTGGGCTGCGCCATGAAGCGAAAGGTGACCTCGTGCTGTTGACCTGGCATGTTGCTGGCTCAGAAGGACCTGCGCGCATTATGCACGGCCGTGCATCGCGGACGACGCAAGCAGCCGGCCGCAGGTAACCCGCAGCGCGGCAGGCGCCTTGCCGGCTAGTGCGCATGACCAAGGCTGCCTTGTCGCCAATAAAACATCCGTGCGAGCAGCGGCAGCCGCGTCAGACGTTGAAACGAAAATGCAGAACGTCGGCCTCGCGCACGAGATAGTCCTTGCCTTCCAGTCGCAGCCGGCCGGCTTCCTTAGCGCCGGATTCGCCGCGGTACTTGATGAAGTCATCGAAGGCCACGGTTTCCGCGCGGATGAAGCCTCGCTCGAAATCAGTATGGATCACCGCGGCTGCCTGCGGCGCCGTGGCCCCTGCACGGACCTGCCACGCCCGCACTTCTTTCTCGCCAGCAGTGAAGTAGGTCTGCAGGCCAAGCAGCGCGTAACCGGCGCGGATCACGCGGTTCAGGCCCGGCTCGTCCAGTCCCATGTCGCGCAGGAATTCATCGCGATCAGCGTCTTCCAGCTGTGCCAGCTCTTCTTCGATCGCGGCGCACACCGGCACGACTTCCGCACCTTCGAGCGCGGCGTGCGCGCGAACCGCTTCCAGCAGCGGGTTGTCGACGAAGCCGTCGTCGGCCACGTTGGCGATGTACATCAGCGGCTTCAGCGTCAGCAGAAACATGTCGCGTACCAGCGCGCGTTCCTCTGCATCCAGCCCGATCGACCGAGCCGAGCGGCCATCGGCAAGTGCGGCGACAAGTTTTTCCAGCACGGGCTTCTTCGCCTGCGCATCCTTGTCATTCGCCTTGGCCGCGCGCTCGGCCTTGTTCAGTGCCTTTTCCACTGCTTCGAGATCGGCGAGCGCCAGTTCGATGTCGATGGTTTCAATATCCGACAGCGGATCCACCCTGCCCGCGACATGAATGACATCGCCTTCGAAACAGCGCACCACGTGCGCTATCGCATCCACCTCGCGGATGTGCGCCAGGAACTTGTTGCCCAGGCCCTCGCCCTTGGATGCACCGGCCACCAGACCTGCGATGTCGACGAACTCCATCGTCGTCGGCACGATGTGATGGGGATGGACGATGGCAGCCAGTTGCTCCAGGCGAGGGTCCGGCACCGGGACGACGCCGACGTTCGGCTCAATCGTGCAGAACGGGAAATTGGCCGCGGCGACGCCGGCCTTGGTCAGCGCGTTGAACAGCGTGGACTTGCCAACATTGGGCAAGCCGACAATGCCGCATTTGATGCCCATGAGAACTCCTGAAACGAGAAGAGACAGCAGGTCGTCGAGACGAAACTGCGCGCGCCAGACTTTGACGCCGCTTCGCTCCACCCAACTCGTGCTGGATTGCGCAGCCGGTAGCCTGGAACCGCTTCAGACCGGCGAATCACCGCGTGCCGGACCATGCCCACCGTTTTCCATGTCCGCGGTATGCAGCAGTTGCATCGCCTTGTCCCATTGACCGTCCACTACCAGTGGCAGCACGTTCAACGCGCGCGTGATGGCATCGGTAATGGCTTGCTCATCCACTGCGGACGGTCGGCCAAGGACCCAGTCGGTGACGCGGTTGCGATCACCAGGATGGCCGATGCCAAGCCGCAAACGGTGAAACCGCCCGTGTCCAAGCTGCGCGATGATGTCGCGCAGACCGTTGTCACCGCCGTGACCGCCGTCAAATTTCAAACGCGCAGTACCGGGAGGCAGATCCAGATCGTCGTGCACGATCAGGCAGTCCGCCGGTTCAATCTTGTAATAGTGCAAGGCGGCGATGACCGCGACGCCGCTCTTGTTCATGAACGTGTCCGGCCTGAGTACCCACAGCGGCGCTTGCCCAACGTCCAGCCTGCACACCGCGCCGTGCAACTTGTGGTCATAGCTGAAGCGGGCACCGGCGCCACTGACCAGCGTATCGACAAAGCGAAACCCGGCGTTATGCCGGGTACGCAGATATTCGGCACCGGGATTGCCCAGTCCGACGATAAGTTGCAAACCAGCCATGCGCGCAGTCGGCGACAACGGTCCACGCTCCTCACGAGCGAGGACCGCAGCGGCTTACTTCTTGTCGTCTTTCTTGACTGCAGCGGGCTTTTCATCTTTCTTGCCGGCGGCAGCGGCGCCGGCGGGAGCGCCAGCAACCGGCTCGGCAACAACAACCGGCTCTTCATCCACTTCCTCGTGCATGAGGTTGGCGGTAACCACAACCACGTCATTGCTTTCATCAACGATCTGGATCACCAGCTCGACGTTTTCCGGCAACGTGATCTTGGACAAGTGAATGATGTCGCCGACCTTGAGGTCCGCCAGATCGACGTCGATGTACTCGGGCAGATCCTTGGGCAGGCACGACACCTCCACTTCCGTCAGGTTGTGGGAAATCACCACACCTGCGGTCTTTGCTGCCGGCGACGTTTCCTTGTTGAGGAAATGCAGCGGCACGCTTGCGCGCAGAGCCTCCTTTTCGTTCACGCGGAGAAAGTCCATGTGCATCATCAGTTGCTTGAACGGATGCTTCTGCCAGTCACGCACCAGCACTTTCTGCACCTTGTCGTCCACATTCAAGTCGAGGATCGAGGAAAAGAACCACTCGTTCCTGGATGCCAGCAGGATGGTGTTGTGCAAGACCTGGATGCTCTGCGGTGCCACCCCTGCGCCATATACGACAGCCGGCACGAAGCCGGCATGACGCAGGCGGCGGCTCGCACCTTTCCCCTCGTCTTTGCGGCTCTGTGCCTTGATCTCATGAGACTTTGCCATTTCGTCACTACCTTGGTTGATGTGTGCCACCTCGCGGCGGCTGGGTTACTTTCCCGCGACCAGGAAAGTCAGTTTAAACATGGAAAGCTTGACGCACCTCGCGTTTTGCCGGCGTTACGTCAGTCCACGTACAGCGAACTGACTGATTCGCCAAACGCAATGCGCCGAATGGTTTCTGCCAACAACTCCGCCACCGAGAGCTGGCGGATCTTTGCACATGCGCGCACTTCGGCGCGCAACGGCAACGTGTCGGTAACCACCAGTTGATCGAGCTGGGAACCCTCGATGTTGCTGATCGCCATCCCCGACAGCACCGGATGCACGCAGTACGCCGTGACACGCCTGGCGCCACGCTCTTTCAACGCTGCCGCCGCGGCACACAAGGTGCCGGCAGTATCGACGATGTCGTCCACCAGGACGCAGGATTTACCTTCGACATCGCCGATGACGTTCATCACCGTGGACACGTTCGGCTTGGGCCGGCGCTTGTCGATGATCGCCAGCTCCGCATCGTCCAGGCGCTTGGCGATGGCGCGCGCACGCACCACGCCGCCCACGTCCGGGCTGACCACTATGAGGTCCTCCATGCTGTGGTGGCGCCAGATGTCCGCCAGCAGCACAGGCGACGCGTAGACGTTGTCCACCGGCATGTCGAAGAAACCCTGGATTTGATCGGCATGCAGGTCCACCGTCAGTACGCGATCCACCCCTGCGGCGCCGATCATGCGGGCTACCAGCTTGGCGGTGATCGGAACCCGCGCCGAACGCGGCCGGCGATCCTGCCGCGCATAGCCGAAATACGGAATGACCGCAGTGACACTCGCGGCAGACGCACGCTTGAGAGCATCGGTCAGCGCCAGCAGCTCAAACAGGTTTGCCGCGCTGGGTGAGCCGGTGGGCTGGATGACGAACACTTCCTGCTGGCGGACGTTTTCCTCGATCTCGATCTGCACCTCGCCGTCGCTGAAAGTACCGACCAGCGCCTTGCCCAGCGGTATTCCGAGCCGATGCGCAACATCCTCGGCCAGCGCGCGATGCGCGTTGCCGGTAAACAACAGCAGGGAAGTGGACGTGTCCACAGTTGCTACCTCGGAAACTCAAGCCATCAGTGAATGGCTGGGGCGGCAGGATTCGAACCTGCGTATGCGGGAATCAAAATCCCGTGCCTTAACCAGCTTGGCGACGCCCCAGTGAAATGTTTGCCCGCTTGTCCATGTCTTGAAGTTTTCGCTGCCGACGGTGACTGTGCCATTCACAACAGAAATCGGTGCCGCGCCAAGGTTTCCTGCAGCGGCGAAATTGCCACGCCGGACGCGACGTGTGCGGTAAACACCGGTGGACAGCGCCGACCCACGGCCACCGCCTGGTCGTAGGATCTCGTCTCCAGGAACACGCAACCGCCGCTGCCGGTAAGGCGCGCCTGACCAAACTTTCCCAACCAGTCCAGCGCCGCCGCCACGGCCGGATGCCGTGCGCGCACCAGATACGTGAAGGCATTGCCTGTCGTTTCGCCGGAAACAAAGGATGAAATTGTCGCTGCTGGGGCATTTCGTGTCAATTCAGGCGCCTGGAAAAGCTCCGTAGTGGATACGCGCGCACGTGGGTCAAGCACCACGTAATGCCGGCGCGGCAACTGCAGCGGGGCCAGCCGTTCGCCGATGCCCTCGGCCCAAGCCGAATGCCCGCGCACAAATACCGGCACGTCGGCACCCAGCTGCTGTCCGAGTGTGGCCAGATCATCCACGCTCAAGCCCAGCGCCCACAACGCGTTCAATCCCACCAGCACGCTGGCCGCATCCGAGCTGCCGCCACCCAGCCCGCCGCCGATCGGAATGCGCTTGTGCACCGCGATCTGCGCTCCAACGCTGACGTTGACGTGGGCGCGCAACAAGTGCGCAGCGCGCACCGCCAGGTCCTGCGCTTCAGGTATGCCTCCTGCGCCACGCAGGCGACGAATCTTGCCGTCCGCGCGGACACGCAGGCGTACTTCATCACCCCAGTCGAGCAGTCGAAATACCGTCTGCAACTCGTGGAAGCCGTCTTCGCGCTGACCGGTAATGTGCAGAAAAAGATTGAGCTTGGCGGGCGCCGGCCAAACGGTCCATGCAACATCAGGAAGGGGCGCCAGCGCGCGGCGCATGTATACGCGCAGGTCTGCCGGAAACCCGTTGTCGTGATCGCGTTGGCGCGCCGGCGCGAAACCCGGATCATCGTTGCCAACCGCGACAAACCCGTGCTGCGCATAAAACGGTGCATTCCACGCCACGTCAGCCAGCGTGCCCAGATCCACCTGGCGATAGCCAGCAGCGCGCGCCCAGTCACACGCGTGTTCCAACAATGCCGCACCAATGCCACGACGGCCGCGGCTTGGCATCACATCGATTTCCGCTATGCCGATGCCAGCGCTAGTGACGTCGGTATCCAGCCATACGAAGCCAGCCAGCTCGCCGTCGACGTCGCGCGCCACCCACACCAGCCCGCGGCCGATCGCCCGCAGCAGCAGCGCCGGAGGTATCGGCATGGCCGCGTAGCTGGGCCACGCGCGGTGCCCGCGAAACAGTTGCACAGCGGCGCGCTCGATGGCGCACAACGCATCGACCTGCTCGGGCTCCGCATGTTCCACGCGAAAACGCATCACACTTCCACGCGTCCTTGCGCTGTTGGCAAGGCGCCTATTGCGCGACGACCTTGCGGTCAACCTGTGCAAAGCGCCGCGCTGGATGAAAACGACCGCACTCGAATCCGGCTACGGAAATTGCCAGCTGTCGATCGACAACTTAACCTTGTACGGCACCCGCTCGGCAAACACTTTTTGCGGCAGTGGCGGCTCGCGCGCTGTGTCCCATGCCGGATAGCTGACCGTCCAGCCAGCCTGGCGCAGCAGTGCGGGCAGGCGGTTGGCGCCAAACTCCAGCTGCGCCGATCCACTACCAGCGCGCAGACCGAGCACCCAGGCGCGCAAGTCCCGCAAAGGCACGTCCCAGCCCAGCGCCTTGCGCATCAGCGACTCGGCATCGGCACCACGCAGCGCACCGCCGTCAAGACCTTCCAGCACCGCACCATCCGGCCCACCGCTGAGGCGAAAACTCCTGCTTGCCAGTGGACCACGCAGAACGAACTCATAGCGCTCCCCATCCTGGGTCCAGCTGAAGCTGCCACTGCCGCCATCGCTGGCGGAGGTAACGCCGAGGCGACCGCTCAGTGACCAGTGCACGGCATGCGCCAATAGTTGTTCGCGGGCAGCTTGTTCGGCGAGCAGACCGGCATCGCTTTGCATACGCACCGCGGGAACACACGCCACCAGCAGCAGCGGCAACACAAGGCACAACAAGCGGCACGCGGAGCTCATGGCTGCAAGCGCTGCAGCGTCTCTTGCAGCGTTGCGTTGTGCGGATCGATCTTGCGCACTTCGTCAAACATCTGTTGCGCGTGGCGCGCGTCGCCCTGCTTGCTCAGGACCTCGCCCAGATGCACGCCAACGTCAGGATCCTTGCGTAGCGCCCACGCCGCACGCAAAGTCTGTGCTGCCTGCTCGAGATGGCCCAGGCGATACTGCAACCAGCCCCACGAGTCGGCAATAGCCGGATCATCGGGTTTGGCCGCACGCGCAGCTTGAATCAGCCGCTCGGCTTCGGGCAGGTCACGATTGGCATCTGCCAGGGTGAATCCCAACGCATTGCTGGCATCGACATCGTCCGGCTTGATCTTCAGCAGGAGCTGAAAATCCTTTACCGCCTTGTCTACGTCGCCCGACTGTGCATAAGCCAAACCGCGCCCATAAAGCAGCGCCGGGTCATCGGGCACCACCTGCAATGCACGCCCGAACGCAGCCTGCGCCTGCGCGTATTTTTGTTCGCGCAAATACAGTTCGGCGTCCAGTTGAAAAGCCTGCCGCAGCTGCGCTGGCTGTTCGAGATAGTTAAGCTGCAACTGCTCAAGCAATTGATGCGCATCGACCGCGCGGCCTTGCGTGTGCAGGATCAGAGCGCTGCGCAGGTCTGCCTCAAAGGCGTGCGGATCGTCATCATCCACCTGCTCGTACCACGCCAGCGCTTCGGCGTCGAGATGCTGCATCTCGGCCAACTGTCCGAGCAGATAGGTACTGCGTTCGCGCACCTCCGGCGCGGCACCTTGCAGTTGGCGATACAGCACCGCCAGGGTCTTGCCATCCTTGTTTTGCGCAGCCAGGGCAGCGCGCATCGTGTAAGTGTCGAGACTCTGCGGACCGCGCGCGAGAACTTTGACCGCAGCCGCGTAGTCGCCGGCCTGGCCCAGCACGGTCGCGTAGGCCAGGCGCAGGCGGACGTCGGCAGGCGCTTTGCGGTTCGCCTGTTGCAACAACGCGCGCGCACCGGCCGCGTCGCCCTGGTTGAACTTCATATGCGCCGCCCACGCATATGTTTCCGGATTGTGGAAACGGACCATGGCAGCTTCGGCGATGCGCATGGCGTAAGCGTGCCGGCCCAGCTTGTCACCCAACTCGCTCATCGCCAGCCACGCGTTGAAGTCGGCCGGCAGCCGCTGCGCAGTGGCCAGGGTTTCCAGCAGGCGTGCCGCCTGCGCGCGGTCGCGCGCGCCAAGCAGCACGCGCCCAAACTGGCGCCATGCATCCGTGCCGCCGCTGGCCAGCAAACGCTCGAGCTCGGTTTGCGCCAACGCGCCGTCACCACGATCCAGCGCCAGCTGCGCGCGCGCCTGGGCCAGCGCCGCCGGCGCCGCGCCCAAGGCCTGCCACCTGTCCAGCGCAAGTGCCGCGGCCGTGTCATCGTGGATGGCCAGCGCAAGTTCGCCAGCGCGCGCGGCAACCTTGGGATCGCGGCTCAGCGTCATGGCCCGGCCGTAGAACCTGGCGGCGGCAGGCAAATCGGTACGCGTCAGTGCCATCTCACCAGCCAGCATCTGCGCCAAAACGTCGTGCTCTGCGTCAGGCGTAGCCACCCTCATGTGCGCCAGCGGCTGCGGCGTGACCGCGAGTGCCTTGGGCATGGTGCGCACCGGGGCTTGCGCACAGCCGGCCAAGGCCGCCACACACGCCGCCAGTACCGTAAAATGCCGCAATGGCTTGAACTTGGTCCAACTGCTCCGCACACTAGCCTCCAACTGCTCGCCCACTGCGTGCGCTCGGGCTACCACGCAGCAACGTTGCGCCAAGCTTAGCCCACGTTGCCACCTTGTCACCGTCGAGATACATCCCTCACCATGCCGTTGATCGCCCTCGGGCTCAATCACCTCACTGCACCGGTCAGCTTGCGTGAGCAAGTGGCGTTTGACGGCGACGCGGCAGCTGCGGCGCTGGACGAGCTCAGCCGTGAGCCGGGTGTGGAAGAAGCGCTGATCCTGTCTACCTGCAATCGCACCGAGCTTTATGTAGGTGTGCACCAGGGCGCTGAACGCGCAGCGCAATTGTGGCTGGAGCGGCATCAGCATCTGGCTCCCGGCAAGCTGGATGAGTTCGTTTATCGCTATGACGAGCAGGACGCCGTTCGCCACGTCTTTCGGGTTGCCACCGGGCTGGATTCGATGGTGCTCGGCGAGCCGCAAATCCTTGGCCAGGTCAAGGATGCCTATCGCCAGGCGCGCGCAGCCCAGACCATGCGCGCGCCGCTGGATCGACTCCTGCAGCATACTTTTGCCGTGGCCAAGCGCGTGCGCACCGACACCCGCATCGGGGCCAACACGGTTTCCGTGGCATTTACCGCGGTGCGCCTCGCCGAGAGCGTGTTTACCGACCTGAAACAGGCTTGCGTGCTGCTGATCGGCGCTGGCGACACCATTGAGCTGGTTGCTCGGCATCTCACGGAAAAACACGTCGCGCGCCTGATCGTGGCCAACCGCACGACCGAAAACGCGCAGGAGCTGGCCGGCCGTTTCAGCGGCTATGCGATCGCACTTGGCGATCTGGCGCAGCATCTGGCCGAAGCGGATATCGTGATTTCCTCCACCGCCTCGCGCCAGCCCATAGTGACCCGGGCCATGGTCGAGCAAGCCATGACCGCACGCCGGCGCAAACCCATGTTCATGGTTGATATTGCCGTGCCGCGCGACATCGAGGCTTCCGTCGGCGATGTTCCGGACGTCTATTTGTATGGCATCGATGACCTGCGTCAGGTGATTGATGACAACCGCCGGTCGCGCGCTGCGGCTGCACACGAGGCCGATGCCATCATCGATCTCCAGGTTGAGCGCTACATGGCCTGGCGCCGAACGCTCACGCTCAAGAACCCCGTGCTGGACATGCGGCATCACGCCGAGGCTTATCGCGATGAAGTTCTGGAGAAGGCGCGGAGCATGCTCACCCATGGCAAATCCGCCGAAGCTGCGCTGGATTTTCTCGCACACACCCTGACCAACAAGCTGCTGCATCATCCGTCGGTGCACCTGCGCGACGCAGCCCTGAGCGGCGACACCGAGCTCTTGCTCGCAGCCGAGCGCCTTTATCACATCGACGACCACGACCGCTCGCGGACGTAGCGACATCGCGTGCTGTGCCAGCTTCGCCACGACAGTGCCAGGCGGGCGCATCACCGAAGCGGATCGCCCGTGCTATCGGGCTTGCGCGATCCACGCCGCCTTACAGCAAAGTGAACATCACCCAGCATGACCCCATCAATTCGCCGCAAGCTTGAAGCACTGGCCGAACGCCACGAGGAAATCGGGCTGTTGCTGGCGCAGCCGGATGCACACGTTGACAACGCACGTTTTCGCTCGCTGTCCCAGGAGTACGCACAGCTGGAGGCGGTAACGCAGTCCCTGCATGGACATGATCAAGCCGAGCGCGAGCTGGCCGAGGCGCGCGTCATGCTCGACGATCCCGAACTGCACGCAATGGCGGCTGACGACGTGCAAACCCTGCAGCAGCGTCTGCTCGACCTGGATGCCGCGCTGCAGATCCTGCTTCTGCCCAGGGATCCGCGCGACGACGCCAGTCTGTATCTGGAAATACGTGCCGGCACTGGCGGCGACGAAGCAGCCATTTTTGCCGGCGACCTGTTTCGCATGTACGTGCGCTACGCGGAGACGCGGCGCTGGCAGGTGGAGATTCTCAGCGAACACACGGGCGAGCACGGCGGCTTCAAGGAAGTGGTGGCGCGCGTCGAAGGCATCGGTGCGTATTCACAATTCAAGTTTGAATCCGGCACGCATCGCGTCCAGCGCGTTCCGGAAACCGAGTCGCAAGGCCGCATTCATACGTCTGCGGCGACCGTCGCGATCATGCCGGTGCCCGACGAGATCGAAGACATTGAAATCAATCCGAGCGACCTGAAGGTCGACACCTTTCGTTCCTCAGGTGCAGGTGGCCAGCATGTCAACAAGACCGAATCGGCCATTCGCATCACCCATGTGCCGACCGGCACCGTGGTGGAGTGTCAGGAAGAGCGCAGTCAACACAAGAATCGCGCGCGCGCAATGAGCCTGCTCAAAGCCCGTTTGCTGGACAGCGAACGCAGCAAACAAAGTGCGGAACGCTCCGAAGCACGTCGGCTGCAGGTGGGGTCGGGGGATCGCAGCCAGCGCATCCGCACCTACAATTTTCCGCAGGGGCGCATCACCGACCATCGCATCAACCTCACGCTGTATCGCCTGCCGGAGATCATGCAAGGCGACCTGGCCGAGTTGATCGATGCGCTCAATCATGAGTATCAGGCCGACCAGCTGCAGGCGCTGAGCAGCGTGTAGCGCGGGCGCGCGTCAGTCGCAGCGAAACCCGTGCACGGGATGCCCGGTGTATGCCTCGCGCGTTACCCGCTCCACGCGGGCCGCCGGCGGCCCGCGCTGCAACCAGCTTTGCAGTGCCTCAAGCGCGGCGTCCGCGCCACTGGCAACAACTTCCACACTGCCGTCAGCCTGATTGCGCGCGTACCCGCTCAAGTTCAATTCCAGCGCACGCTCGCGCGTGCTGGCGCGATAAAACACTCCCTGCACCCGGCCACTGACAAGAAACCTGGCCGTCGCCATCAGTCCACGCCGATCGCTTTGGCCAGGCTCGCTGCAGTAACCGGGCCGACGATCTGCGCGGCAACCCTGCCCTGCGGATCAATCAACCATGTGGTGGGCAGGCCGCGAGGCTCGTCAAAGTCCGCAAGTGGTTTATCCAGCGTGACTTGCGCAATGGGGTAAACCACCGGTCGCTTGTGCAGGAACGCACGGATCTCCGCCACGTCGTTGTCCTGATACGCCAGGCCGATGGCGCGAACCTGCTTGTGCTTGGTCACGAAGTGCGAAATATCCGGCATCTCCTTGATGCACGGTACGCACCATGTCGCCCAGAAATTGACAATCACCCAATGGCCACGCTGCGCGCTCAGGTCGAAGGTCTTGCCATCGAGGGTGGTCACCCGCAGCTGCGGATGCAGGGGCATTTTTGCAGTTACCGCAGCGGGCTGCAGGAGCGCAAAACACAGCAATGAAACGATGATTGACAACCGGGACAGGTTCACGCAGGGATCTCCGTGGCATCATTTGCGATGCCGGTCTTGGGTGGGTACACCTGTTGCAGTCGCGTCCCCAGCAAATGCGCCAGAGACTCAGCCACAGCCGCCAGCAGTGCCAGCAACTCGGGCGGCAACTCGATGCCCAGAGTTGCCGCTTCCTGCTGTGGATGCAGCGGCAAGCGATATTGCGTATGCCGATATATGCGCAACAGATCCGTGCTGTCCAGACTGCGCGTAAGTACCCAGCCGCCAGACTCCGCACGTTGGACCAGGTCGGCCCGTTGCAAGTCGTCAAAGTAGTCGGCAATCAAGGTGCTGTTCAAATACGGCTCGATCGCGCGAATGCCTGCCGGATCCAGGCTTTCCCCATTGCGCTGCGCCTCGATGAAATGTCGCAAAACCACCAGCAGGCCCAGAAACTCGGCGCCGGCAGGTAATGCATCCATCGGCGCGTGGTACTCGAACGCGGACACGGATGCGGCGATTGACGCCGCAAGGATAACGATGACCCACGACAGATAAATCCACAGCAGCAGGATGGGTATGGAGGCGAGCACACCGTAAATTTGCTGGTAAGTCTGAGCGTGCTGCACAAACACGGTGAATCCCCAGCGCGCAATCTCGAACAGCACGGCCCCGATCAAGGCGCCGATCGCCGCATCGTGTCGCGGTACGGGGCAGCTGGGGATTTGCGAGTACATCAGCCACAAGGTGAAAAACGTCACCAGGAACGGCAGCGTCACCAACAGCCCGCGTGCCAGGCCTCCAATCTGTCCGTCCAGCGCGCCGTGCACCAGTGGCATGGCGGTGACATACGAGGTCACCGCGATGCCACCGACAACAAGTATGGGTCCCAGCGTCAACGCTGCCCAGTACAACAGCACGCGCGAACCCCAACCGCGTGACACATGCACGCGCCAGATCAGGTTGAACCGATCCTCGATGCTGATCATCATGGCCAGGGCGCTGAACAACATCACCAGAATGCTGATGCCCGTGAGCTTGCTGGCGTTGGCGGCAAAACCGAGCATGGTCGATTGCACCGCCTCGCCAGCCGCAGGCACGAAATTGCTGAACGCAAAGTTGATCAACGTGTCGCGCGTCGGCTGAAACACCGGAAACACGGAAAACATTGCGAAGACCGCCACGGTCAACGGCACCAGCGACACCAGCGTGGTGTACGAGAGCGCACCCGCCGTCTCGAAACACTTGTCAGCGACAAAGCGCTGCCAGATGAAGCGGCTGAAGCTCTGCGCGCGGTCACGATTGAAACGCTGGATCATCGGTGCCCCGAGGTGGCTACGGTATCGCCATGCCAGTCAACGCCATGGCCGCGATCAGTACACTAGCCTATTGTCCCGGGATGTCCCAAGCACGTGAACACTTTTCAGCCGAGCCACTTCGCATGAGCCACGCCATTCTGGTGTTGTATTACAGCCGCCATGGCCGCACCGCGCAGCTCGCCCGACTGATTGCACGCGGTGTCGAGGAAGTGCCTGGCATGCAGGCGCACCTGCGCCAGGTGCCGCCGGTTGCACCGGTCACCGAAGTGGCGCATGCGCCTGAACCGGAGGATGGCGCACCTTACGTCACCCGCCAGGACCTGCACGATTGCAGCGGTCTGGCCATGGGCAGCCCCACCCGCTTCGGCAACATGGCGGCGCCGCTCAAGTATTTTCTCGACAGCACCGGCGCCGAATGGGCCAGCGGTGCGTTGGTGGGCAAGCCGGCGGCCTTGTTTACCTGCACCAGCAGCATGCATGGTGGCCAGGAATCCACCCTGTTGAGCATGGCGCTTCCGCTCCTGCATCACGGCATGTTGCTGGTAGGTCTGCCATTCACCGAGCCGGCCCTGGCAGCCACGCAGAGCGGCGGCACGCCGTACGGGGCCAGCCACGTCAGCGGCGCGGACGGTGAACGACCCATCAGTGAGCATGAACGCGCGTTGGCCCGCGCGCTGGGTCGGCGCCTGGCTGAAGTCGCGCGCAAGCTGGCAAGCGCCACATGAATGCGATTTCCGCGTTGCCAGGTGAGCAGAAAGTGGGCTTGTTCGCGTGGGCTGGATTGATCGCACTGCAACTGGTCTGGCACATGTGGCTGCTTCCACCGCAGCACATGCCGACCTGGGTTCTGCTGGCGTTCACTGTCATTCCGCTGCTGCTGCCGCTCCTGGCGCTGCGCAACCTGCGCCGCGCGTTGCTCTGGGTCGGTATCCTTGCCCTGTTCTATTTCTGCCATGGCGTGGCCGAGAGCTGGAGTTTGCCCAGCGCGCGCGTGCTGGCGGTGCTGGAGATTCTGCTTGCCCTGTCACTCATAGGTGCCCTGGGTGCGGGCGTGCGGCGCAGAAAATCGATTTAGGCCCCTCGCGGCCTGCAAGCTGGCAGCAAAGTTTTGCTCGATCACCGCGCCGCCAAAGGCCCGACTGTGCCGTGAACACCGCTGCTGCGAATGCATATACTCAGGCAATCGTCGCGAAGAGGTTGTTTCATGGGATTCCTGCAGGACGCTCCGCAACTCGCGCATCCATGGCACAGCGACCGGATGCTGCATGCCTTCCTCGATCGCGCCCTGCCTGATCCGCGGCGCCCTGCTCTGGACCGGGATCTGGTGGCGCTTGGCGATTACGCCCAGATGGCGTGGCAACGCGCTGCCGGCAGCACCCGAAGCAAGCCGATACTTACCCAGTGGAGCGCGTGGGGCGAGCGCGTTGATCGCATTGAGCTGACCGCCGCGTGGCGTGAAGGTCCGCACATCACGGCGACGCACAGCGTGCTGAACGCGGGCCACGGCGACAGTGAGCATGCGCGCCTGGAAGAATTTTCCCGCGTCTACCTGTACCACGTTGCAAGCGAGTTTTATACCTGTCCGCTGGCCATGACCGACGGCGCCGCAACTGCGCTCAAGGCGTCCGGCAATCGGGAACTGATGGCGCGCGCGCTTCCGCATTTTCTCAGTCAGGACGCGGCGACATTCTGGCTGAGCGGGCAATGGATGACGGAAAACATTGGCGGCTCGGACGTCAGCCAGAGCGAAACGACGGCGCGTCAGGATGCGGATGGCCAGTGGCGTTTGTATGGCCGCAAGTGGTTCAGTTCGGCGGTGGTTGGCGAAGCAGCACTGGCGCTGGCGCGCCCAGCCGTCACGGACGCGGACAAGCCGGCGCTGGCATTGTTCTACGTCGAGACCATGGACGGCGCGCGGCGCAAGCCTCAGCTGCTCATCGATCGACTCAAGGACAAGCTCGGCACGCAGGAATTGCCAACCGCCGAGATCCACCTGGACGGACTGCCCGCGTGGCCGCTGGGAGATCTGGCGCACGGCGTGCGCCAGGTTGCTCCCATGCTCAACATCACGCGCACCTGGAACGCCATTGGTGCGGTGGCGAGCATGGCCCGCGCGCTTGCGCTGGCTCGCGACTACGCCGCACGCCGTCAGGCGTTTGGCCGTCCATTGCTGGATCAACCGCTGCATGCGCAAACACTGGCCGACATGCAGGCGGAGTTTGCCGGCGCGTTTGCCCTGGCCTTCGAAGTGGCCCATCTGCTGGGTCGCGTCGAACACAACGCTGCTGACGCGCACGAAACCGCGCTGTTGCGGCTGCTCACTCCGCTGGCAAAACTATGGACGGGCAAGCTGGCGGTGAAGATCTGCTCGGAGACGCTGGAGTGCTTTGGCGGCGCCGGCTACATCGAGGACACCGGTCTGCCGCAACTGCTGCGCGACGCGCAGGTGTATCCCATCTGGGAAGGCACGACGAATGTGCTGTCACTGGACAGCTTGCGGGCACTGGCCGGCGGCAACCTGATCGCGCTGCGCACGGGGATCCAGAGTTGGCTTGATGGCAGCGAGCAGACCCCAACCACACGCAGCATCACTACCACGTTCGCCGCTGCGCAGAGCTATCTCGACCAGCATGGCGCAAACCGCGAAGCGCTTGAGGCAGGCGCGCGTGGCCTGGCGATCACGCTGACCCGCTGCACGGTAGCGGCCTTGTTGACGCGGCAGGCGAGCTGGGAAGCTTTGCACGGCAGTAGTCAGGCGCAAGCTGCACTGCAGCGATTCGTGTCTCATGGCCTGGACCGCCTTGTAGCGCCGGACGCGGCCAACACCGCGCTGCTGCTGAGCTAGCGCGCTGCGTGCGGCGCGCACAGCCCGCCAGTTGCTGCACACGTCGCGGCCGCCGGACGGAACAGTCGGCGGTGCCCGACCTTTGCAGCTAGCTATGCGCCGCGACCAATCCACATCGGCACGGGCTAAAATGATCCGTTCCCTTCCCGGCCGAACCGCATGCAGTCTTTGACCATCGTCACCACCGGCGGCACGATCGACAAGATTTATTTTGACGACAAGTCGGACTACAAGATTGGCGCGCCACAGATTGGCGAGATCCTTGGCCAACTCGGCGTGGCGTTCGAATTCAACGTGGTTCCAGTCATGCGCAAGGACAGCCTGCACATGGGTCCGGAAGATCGCGCCGTGGTGCGTTCGACCATCGAGCAGCACGCCGGACGCATGGTCGTGGTCACCCATGGCACGGATACGATGGTCGATACGGCCAAGGCGCTTGCCGGCATCGAGGGCAAGGTCATTGTATTGACCGGCGCTCTGAATCCGGCGCGTTTCCAGGGCTCCGATGCAGTGTTCAACATTGGCTGCGCGGTTGCCGCCGTGCAAACCCTGCCCGATGGCGTCTACATCGCCATGAACGGTCGGGTGTGGGATCCGTCCAAGGTACGCAAGAATCGCGATGCCAACCGCTTCGAGGACGTTGGCGACTGATTACTTTGCGGTAGCTACGCGCGACGGGTCAGCTTCTGGTGCTGCCGCAGTGCTGCGCGCCGATGAATTGGCAGCCCTGCGCGTTGGCTGCGGGCTTGACCTGAACTACATCATCCCGGTTTCGAGCTTCGCCTCATCGGACATCATCTCGTACGACCACGGCGGGTCAAATACAAGGTCGACCTCGGCTTCGGTCAGCGTCGGGATCATCAGCAATTTGGTACGCGCATCTTCCACCAGGATGTCGCCCATGCCACAGCCGGGCGCGGTCAGCGTCAGCTTGACGTAGACCTTGCGCTCACCATTTTCCAGTTGCTCCATGCTGAGGTCGTAAACCAGGCCCAGGTCAACGACATTGACAGGTATTTCCGGATCGAATACGGCGTGCAGCTGCTCCCAGGCGAGCTTTTCAACGTCCGCGTTGGTGGCATCTGGCGGCAATTGCAGCGGCGGTGGTGGCTCCTTGCCCAGCGCATCGGCATCGGCGCCAGCGATGCGGAACAGGTTGCCTTCCACATACACCGTGAAGCTGCCACCCAACGCCTGCGTGATGTAGCCGATCTGTCCGGCTGGAAGCACGACCTCCTCGCCCTGCGGGACCATGACCACGTCGCAATCGCGCACAAGCGTGAAAGGCTCGCTGTTCAAACTGAAACCACTCATGCCAAGGCCAACCGGAATTGTCTGCGCGACACAACGTCGAGCCGTAACCTCGCATTATGCCGTCGATGCCCAATCCGCGCTTGTCCCAGATCAGCGCGCGTGTCCGGCAAAGGTCTGCCCGCTGCCGAACGTCAGGCTATCATGCGCACTTTATTTGCAGGATGCCGCCATGCCCGCCCGTACCGTGCACGACGCATGTTGATTGGGGCACGCGCGTTTGTCGCCGGTGTGTTCGCTGCGCTGGGCGCCGTGAGCATGGGCGTCGCCGCCGGCGTACTGTGGATGTTCGTTACGTTGTACCTGCGCCAGCCAACCGCGTGGCTGGCGCTACCCGTGGGCGCATTCGTGGCGTGGCTGCTGCGCACGGGAATCTACAAGAGCGGTTTTACCTGCGCTGGCCTGGCAGTGCTGGCGACGGCGGTGGCCGCATTGTCACTCAACGCGCTGCTGGCCGGCGTGCGCATCGCCGGCGCGATGGGGCTGGACATGATCGACGCGATGCAGACCGCGGGAAGCGGCCTGCTCTGGCAACTCGCGCGATTGAGCGCAGCGCCTACGGATCTCGCCTGGTATGCGGGCGGCGCGCTATTGGCCGCAGCCATCGCGTTGGTTCGCCGGCGACGCTAATCGTTCGGCAGCGCAGGCCGCGACAAATCAGTCGTCCAGGGCCTTGATCTCGGTCACCAGTTGGCCGGCAGCGGCCTGGCCATCGCCATACAGCATGCGCGTGTTGTCTGCGTAGAAAAGCGCGTTTTCGATGCCGGCAAAGCCCGTGCCCTTGCCGCGCTTGATCACGATGACATGCCCGGCTTTGCCCACGTCCAGGATCGGCATGCCGTAAATCGGCGACGCCGGATCAGTCTTGGCCAGCGGATTGACCACATCGTTGGCACCAATCACCAGCGCGACATCGGTGGCTGGAAATTCCGGGTTGATATCGTCCATGTCGGCGATCAAGTCGTATGGCACGCCGGCCTCGGCCAGCAGCACATTCATGTGTCCGGGCATGCGCCCGGCCACCGGATGAATGGCAAACTTCACCTTGACCCCGCGCTTGATCAGCAGCTGCGCAAACTCCCACACCTTGTGCTGTGCTTGCGCCACCGCCATGCCATAGCCCGGCACGATGACCACGCGCTCGGCATAGGCCATCATCACTGCCGCATCGCCGGCGTCGATTGGTTTTTGCGCGCCGTCGATCGATTGCGCGTCACTACCCGCGGCTGCTCCAAAACTGCCAAACAGGACGTTGCCGATGGAGCGGTTCATGGCTTTGGCCATCAGCTGCGTCAGCAGCGTGCCGGCCGCGCCAACGACCATGCCGGCAATGATCATCGCTTCGTTGCCCAGCACGAAGCCCTCAAGACCCACGGCCAGACCGGTAAACGCGTTGTACAGCGAGATCACCACCGGCATGTCGGCGCCGCCAATGGGCAGGGTCATCATCAAGCCGAACAGCAGCGCCAGGGCAAAGAACAACGCAATCAGCGGCAGGCTGGCGTGTCCGGCCACGAGCAGGATGCCAACCACCACCGTGGCCGCAAGCAGCGCAAGATTGACCGCGCGCTGCCCGGGAAACACGAAGCGCTTGTCCATCCATCCCTGCAGCTTGGCGAACGCAATCATCGAGCCGGAAAAGCTCACCGCGCCAATCAACGCGCCCAGCACGCCCAGGCCCAGCTCAGTTGGCGTCAAGACGACGAGATTGGGCAGCGTCGGCAGCGCGTTGACCGCCCAGCTTTCCGGACGCAGCGGCGACGTATCTGGAACCCCGGCCGGATGCAGCAACGCCCAGTTGCGTACAAAAGCGATCAGCTCCACTGCGCCAATGGTCGCTGCGGCGCCGCCGCCCATGCCGTTGTACAAGGCGACCATTTGCGGCATCGCGGTCATTGCCACGCGCTTGCCCGTCCACCAGGCCACGCTCACGCCAAGCGCCACCGCCGCAACGATCAGCCCCAGATTGTGCATATCGGGCAGAAAGAACGTGGCCACGACCGCAACCACCATGCCGATGCCTGCCCACACGATGCCGCCGCGCGCAGTCCGCGGCGAGCTCATGCGCTTCAAGCCTAGAATGAACAGTACGGCGGCCAGGAAATAGCACGCCTTTATCAGCAGCGGCAGCCAGGCCATCACTTGTGCTCCTTGCCAGCGCCCGGTTTGCTCGACTTGAACATCTCCAGCATGCGTTCGGTCACCACATAACCGCCGGCGGCATTGCCGGCGCCGAGCAGCACTCCGATGAAGCCGATGGTGATTTCAAATGGCGTACTGGCGTGGCCCAGTGCAATCATGGTTCCGATAAGCACGATGCCGTGCACGAAGTTCGACCCGGACATCAGCGGCGTGTGCAGGATTACCGGCACCCGGGCAATGATTTCATAGCCGGTAAACGCGGCCAGCATGAAAATGTAGAGCGCCAGAAATCCATCCATCACATGTATCCCGCCAAAACCCGATTGTTCGCGCATCATACGGGTGAGCGTCAACCGGCGCGAGCCTGCCGCGTTGAACACGAGAGAATGTCAGCGATGGAGTCCAGCGATGCGCCCGCCGATGCCGCGAATCTCGATGCCGTGAACGCAGTGGCCGAACCGCTCGTGCCGCCGCTGTTTGGCGATGTATCAGCTTGCGCACTGCCGACTACGCTGGACGCTTTCCTGGCGCAGGTTGAGCGTCGCGCCTTGCGCATGGCCGAGCTGCAGCTGCGGCACCGCGAAGACGCCATGGATGCGGTACAGGACGCCATGTTGCGACTGGTCAAGCACTATCGCGACAAGCCGGCGGCGGAGTGGCCACCGCTGTTCTGGGGCATCCTGCGTCGTCGCGTGGTGGATCTGCAGCGTCGACGCAAGGTGCGTTCGATTGTCAGCGGCTGGCTCGGCGGTGGCCATGACAGCGACGGCGATGATTTGCCAGTCTGGGAGCCAGCCGATCATGGTCCGGGCCCGTTTGATCGACTGCGTGATGCGCAGTCCTGGGCCGACCTGGCTACAGCTTTGCAGCAACTGCCAACGCGCCAGCGCGAAGCATTCATGCTGCGCATGCTTGAAGGCCTGGACGGGGCGGAAACCGCGCGCGCCATGGGCTGCTCGCAAGGCAGCGTGAAAACCCATTTGTCCCGCGCGATGCAACACCTGCGCGTACACCTCGAGGACTGGCGATGAACACATCCGATTCCCGCATCGTCCAGCGTGCGCGCGAACTGTATCGCGCAGCTGCACAGCAAGTAGACCCACGTACCAGCGCGCAACTGCGCGCGGCGCGCGTGCGCGCGCTGGCAACTGCGCACACTGGCGCACCACGACTCGGCATGCGGTGGCTGATGCCCGGTGGCGCCGCCGCAGTCGCGCTCGCTGCAATGCTGCTGTGGCAACCAGCGACGCGCATGGCCCCGTCCGCTGGCGCGGCAAGCAGCAGCATCGATAACCGCGATGTGGACAACGAGTTGCCGCCCGACGCCGAGCAGACCGACCCTGCCCTGTACCAGAATCTCGATTTCTATGGCTGGCTTGCAGCCAATGACCGCGCCTCGGGCAATCGTTGAGACGCCATGATTGAATTTCGCAAGGTGTTACTCACGGCGCTGGCGGCGCTCGCCCTCGGCGCTGGCATGCTCGGCTCCGCGTATGCGCAGGACGGCGCCGCTTCCAGCGCCCGAGGCGAGCAACCGGCGCCAGTCGCACGACCATGGAAGAGCCTGGACGCCACCCAGCGCGATCTGCTCGCGCCACTGCAGGCTGACTGGAACACGCTGCCACCGCGGCGCCAGGCGCACCTGCTGAAACGTGCGGAACGCTGGGGCACGCTGCCGGCCGATCGGCGTGAGGCCATCCGCGAGCGCATCACCCGCTGGCAGCAGATGACACCACAAGAACGCGAACAAACTCGAGCCAACCGCGGCAAGTTCCACCACATGTCGCCCGATCAGCGCGAACAGTTGCACGCAACGTTTAAGCACTTCCAACAGTTGCCACCAGCGCAACGCAGCAAGTTGATACGCCAGTGGCGGGCGCTGACTCCAGAACAACGCCTGCACTGGTCAGTGCCTGGTAACGGGTCGGCACCGGGCGCAACCCCGGCCAACCCCGCCAGCGATCAACCGCAACGTGCGCGCCCTGCGCAACATTTGCGCTGAGCCTGCGACACATCTTCGCCGCACTGGAATCTGCCGCCGCCGCATATAGTCCAGTGCGACGCCCAGCAGCGTTCAAAGCTGGAAGCGCGTCTCGCCGGCGTGACTCACGCAGCACTTGGCAATCAGCTCGTCATTGAAATCAGGCTGCAGCGCGCCATCGCGTATCAGCAACTCAGTGAAGTTGTACACGTTGCGCGCGTACATTTCCGACGCATGCAGAGGCGCGCCGGCCGGCAGGTTCAGTGGACCGAGAATGACCACACCCGCATGCTCCACGCGCTCGCCAGGCCGCGTCAGTTCGCAGTTGCCGCCGCCCTCGGCGGCCAGGTCGACAATCAACGCGCCCGGCTTCATGCCTTCCACCATGGCCTTGGTCAGAATCTTTGGCGCCGGGCGGCCGGGAATGGCTGCCGTGGTCACGATCACGTCGATCGACTTGAGGTGCTCGGCCAGCGCCTGTTGCTGAGCGGCGCGTTCTTCGGCCGAAAGCTCTCGCGCGTAGCCACCGCTGCCAGCCGCACTGACATCGAGCTGCAGAAATTTCGCGCCGAGCGATTCGACCTGTTCGCGGGTTTCGGGGCGCACGTCGTAGCCTTCGATCTGCGCGCCGAGCCGGCGCGCCGTGGCAATCGCCTGCAAACCGGCAACACCGGCACCAATCACCAGCACTTTGGACGGCCGAATCGTGCCAGCGGCCGTGGTCAGCATCGGGAAGAATTTCGGCGATGCCTCGGCGGCTATCAGCATGGCGCGATAGCCGGCCACGGCCGCTTGCGAGCTCAGCACGTCCATCGCCTGGCCGCGCGTGATGCGTGGCAGCAGCTCCAGCGAAAACGCCGTGAGCTTGTTCGCCGTCAGGGCAGCCAGGCGCGCGCTTGCACCGTACGGATGCAATTGCCCGACCACTGTTGCGCCTGCATGCAATGCGGCATACACGGCATCTTCGGGCGGCGACACGCATGCCAGCAGATAAGCTTGGGCAAGCACGCCAGCGGCATCGGCAAACGTCGCATCCGCGTAGGCGGCATCGGGGAAACCCGCGGCGCGGCCAGCGTCGTGTTCCAGCAAAACCTGCAAGCCCTTCGCATGGAATTTCCTGGCCATTTCCGGCGTGATCGCCACGCGGCGTTCTCCAGCGGCGGTTTCGCGCAAGGCGGCTACGGTAATCGGCATGGCGCAATCTCGGTGGAATGACCGGCACATCTTAGCGGGATGGGCAGCACGACATGCACCGGCATTGGCTGGAGTAAGCTGGCCCGCCGCGCCAGCACCTGCTGTGGCGGGCGACTGCCGGAGCTTGCCATGCCGCTGACCGCCACCACGTTGCCCGCCACCGCGCTGGATGCTCTGCTCGACTCCGCTCGCATTGCTCGCAAGCATGCGTATGCACCCTATTCCGCCTTTGCCGTGGGGGCCTGCGTGCAAACTCGAGACGGGCGCCGTTTCAGCGGCTGCAACGTGGAGAACGCCGCGTTCGGCCTGTGCAATTGCGCTGAGCGCACGGCCATGTTCAGCGCCGTCGCCGCCGGATGTCAGCCGGGCGATTTCGTCGCGCTGGCAGTGATCGCCGACATGGACGCCCCGGCGAGCCCGTGTGGAGCGTGTCGTCAGGTGCTCGCAGAGCTGTGCGACCAGGCCATGCCAGTGCTGCTGGGCAACCTGCACGGCGCCACGCGGCTAACCAGCGTCGCTGCCCTGTTGCCTGATGCGTTCAAACTCGATCCATCCGGTCGAGCCGCGCGCGCGCGCTGAGCGCGCTCGCGGTCCTTGCGTAGTGTGCGACATGCGGTTCGCACCGAGCTGGCGCGCCCGCTAGCATCACCGGTACACCTTTGAGGAAGCCTGCATGCGCGCCGCCCTGTCCTTGCTCGAACAACGCCGCTCTACCGGCTCGCGCCAGCTTGGCGAACCCGCCCCCGACGAAGCTGTCTTGCAGGACCTGTTCACGGCGGCCATCCGCGTACCCGACCACGGCAAGCTTGTGCCGTTTCGGCTGATCCGGCTGCAGGGTGATGCCAAGCGCGTCTGGGGCGAACAACTGGCCGCGTTGGCCGCGGCCAGAAAGCCGGACATTTCACCCTCGAAGCTGGAAAAGGAACGCCTGCGTTACAGCTACGCGCCGCTGGTCGTGGTGGTGGTGGCATGCCTGAGCGCGCATGCCAAGGTACCGGAGATTGAACAAAAGCTCAGCGCCGGATGCGTGGCCCACAACCTGCTGCTGGGCGCGTTTGCCCTGGGCTTTGGCGCGCAATGGCTTACCGGCTGGGCGGCCTATGACCGCGACGCTGCGGCAGTCCTCGGCCTGGCTGAAAACGAGCATGTGATCGGCTTCATGCATATCGGCACTGCGCAAATGGACGCGCCCGAGCGAGCGCGCCCGGCACTGGGCGACGTACTGAGCACATGGAAGGCGTAAACGCAGAGGACCCCGGCCTGCCAACCGCCTATCTGGTCGACGGCAGTTTGTACGTATTTCGCGCGTGGCATTCCATGCCCGATGAGTTTGTCGACGCCGACGGCTTTGCCACCAACGCAGTGCGCGGTTACGCCCGGTTTCTGTGCGAGTTGCTCGAGCGAGCGCAGCCGCAATTCATTGCGGTCGCCTTCGACGCCTCACTCACCAGCTCGTTCCGCAACACCATCTATCCCGCTTACAAGGGCAATCGCGAGCTGCCGCCGCCGGCACTGGAGCGCCAGTTCGTGCAGTGCCGCGCACTCACCAGCGCGTTGGGTATCAACGTGCTGATTGATCATGCGTACGAAGCCGATGACCTGATTGGCAGCACGGTGTGGAGCATGCGCGCGCTGGGCATGCGCAGCGTGATCGTCTCGGCGGACAAGGATTTTGGCCAGCTGCTCGGCGATGACGACGAACAGTGGGACTATTCGCGTGGACTGCGTTACGGACCGCCCGGCGTACTCGAGCGGCTTGGCGTGCATCCGCAACAGGTGGCTGACTACCTTGCGCTGTGTGGCGATGCGGTGGACAACATTCCCGGCGTGCCCGGCATCGGCGCCAAGACCGCAGCCGCCCTGCTTGCGCACTTCGGCAGCCTGGACGCGCTGCTGGAGCGCGTTGACGAGGTGCCTTTCCTGCGCCTGCGAGGTGCCGCCGCCTGCGCCGCGCGCCTGCGCCAATACAGCGAACAGGCACGGCTGTGTCGGCGCCTGACGCGCATCGCGCTGGACGCGCCCGGAGCCGTCAATGCGGCGGCATTGCGGCGCACGGCAGTGGACGCAGCTGCGCTGGATTCGCTGTGCGAGCAATTGCGCCTTGGCGCGTTTACCCGCAGTCGCCTGCACGCATTGCAGCGCTGAGTACAAGGCGCGACCGCTTGTCGCTGCAGCCGGTAACCGTCACCATGCTCGTTGACGAACTCGAGGCGCGCTGACCATGACCGACCATTCAACGCACATTCCGCCCGACGCCAGCGCGCCCGTGGAAACGCTGTGCGCCGGCAAGTGGTTAAGCTTGCGCAAACGTGGCCGTTGGGAATATGCCGAGCGCAACAATCCTGGCGGCGCGGTGATCATTCTGGCCGTGACGCCTGAGGACAAGGTGCTGTTCGTCGAGCAGTATCGCGTGTCGATCCTGTGCAACACGATCGAGATGCCCGCAGGTCTGGTTGGCGACCTGCCCGATCAGGCTGACGAAGGCGCCCTGCAGGCAGCGCGACGCGAGCTGGAAGAAGAAACCGGCTATCGCTGCGAGCGGCTTGAGTTTGTCCATCGCGGACCGTCATCATCGGGCATGAGCACCGAGATGATCGCGTTCATGCGCGCGTGGGATCTGCAAAAAGTCGGTCCCGGCGGTGGTGATGACAGCGAAAACATCGTGGTACACGAAGTGCCGCGCACGGAGGCCGGGCAGTGGCTGTTTGCGCGCGCTGCGGCCGGTTATTCGATCGACCCCAAGCTGTTCGCCGGCCTGTGGTTCATTGACCACGCCGTGGCCATGGCGCGCTGAAATTTACCGGGCCGGCACACTCGGCCTGGTATCAATCGTGTGCAGGTGCAAGGCGCAGCCTCAATGTCGACGACGCCATTGCCATGCGGCCAACGCCGCGCCCGGCAACGCCAGCGCGATCCACGCCAGCATGTACTGCTGGTTTGCGCCGGCCCAGACCGTGGCGGCGACTGCACCAACCACCAGCGCGCCCAAGCCGAGGGATAACCACACGTCATTCAAGCGCGGTGTGGAAGGCGGCTGGCCAGTCGCGGCGGCGACAAAGCGGCGACGCTCCGTGAGCAGCACAAACGCGCCCAGCGTGGCTAGCAGGATGCCGGCAATGCGCTTCAACACGACCGCGTCTGGCGGTGTCGGCAAATCGGGAAAGAGATCCAGCAAACCGACATCACCTACCGCCACCTGATAACCCTGGCCATCGGCCGTGCCCGGTGCCGGAATCAGATGATCGCCGTCCAGACGCGCCACGACGGTCATCGGACGCAGCGGGACTTCGTCCCAGCTGATGCGCACATCGCCCAGTTGCGGATTGGCGGCGCGTGCGCTGGTCTGCAGATAATTGCCTTGACGGCTGAAACTTGCCGCGAGGTTTGCCGGCAGAGCGCTCATGTCCGGAGTTACCACTGCCGCGCCCGGCAACGCCCTCTGCAACACCGGCGCCAGGCGGAATCCGCCCATCTGCACGAGTCCCGCGTCAAAGCTTTTGCCGGCCAGCGGCAACTGTGGCGGATTGACGTGCCCGCGCGGATCGGCAAAGTGGCTGGCATCAATCCAGTGATCGAACCAATCCATCTCGTAGTGAGTACTGTCGCCGATGCGCACTTCCCGCCACTGGAACATCTCCACATGCCGGGTCAGTACCGGAGTGTCCACGCTCAGGTTGAAGTCCGGGTCGCGCGGAGCTTCCACCACCGACGGGGTTGCCACCACCCGCACCATGTGTCCGTGCAGGCCCGGCTGTGGCGTGGCCTGGCGACCCAGATCAAGCACTTCGCCACCGTGTTGCGCGGACACCGCGTTGTAATTCAGCACGGCTTGCGCGTTCATTGCCACAAACGCCACCCCGGCCAGCATCAGGGTTGCGCCAAGGATATTGCGCAGCGAACTATGCAGGGTTGGCCGAAGTTGAAGGTCGCTCACTGAATTGCACCCACAAATGCAACTACGCTCCGCCGCGGTCCCGTGGATCCAGCGATAGCGCCAAGGGCGAGGCGCACGTCACCGGCATTGCATGCCACGGTGCTCGCCCGCTCACGCCTGCGCGGAGGCGCGCTGGCACGATCCGCATCATCAACCCGCGCGCCATGTCGCGCCAGCGGCATGTGCTTTTGCGCATGGAGCTCAGCAGAAATCGACAGCGCGGTTTGCAGCGCATTGCCGCTCGCGAAGCTGCCACATCGGTGCTGCGCATTACCCAAGAAAAAATACAGATCCATCCAGACCTCGCGCGACAGTTCGAGCTGAGCGTACGCGCATTCCGGCAGAACATTTCATTACGCTCGCGCGGGGCGCAGGGTGATTGCGCTGTTTCAATGCACCGCGCCCAGCCCGGATGGTCGACGCGGATCGCTCGCCGCCTGCAGCAGATTGGTCCGATGATCCCAGGTCACCACATTCATGAAGCCCCAACCTGCGCGTTGCTTGAGCGTGTAACCCATCTGCATCACCGCATCAGTCGTGGCCTGGTCAAATGCGCCCGTCTCGACCATCAGCACATCCGGCAGGTACTGATGATGAAAGCGCTTGTGCGCCACGATCTGTGGCGCCTCTTCGCCATCAATGAAATGCAGGATGCCTTCCAGCACCTGGGTAATGATGGTGGAGCCACCCGGTGAGCCGATGACCGCAGTGCGCTCGGCACCCATCACGATCGTTGGCGACATGGACGAAAGCATGCGTTTGCCGGGCGCCGGAGCATTTGCCGTGCTGCCCAGCAGGCCGTACGCGTTGGGCTTGTTCGGCACCAGTGCAAAATCGTCCATCTCGTTGTTCAACAGCACGCCGGTGCCGGCCGCCACAAACGTCGAGCCCAGGGTCGTGTTTACCGTGGCCGTTACCGCCGCCATGTTGCCGTCCGCATCAATGATGGAGAAATGCGTGGTGTGCGGCCCCGGCTCGTTTGCTTCGGCACGCGGCAACATCGACGACGGTGTCGCCTTGCCGGGCAGGATGCCCTGGCGCAGGCCGTCGGCATAATACGGCGACAGCAGCATGTCCAAGGGCATCGTCACGAAATCCGAGTCGCCAAGATAATCGTTGTGATCACGAAACGCGCGACGCATGGCTTCCACAATCAGATGTACGCGGTGCGCATGGTCGACCTGGTCCAGATCAAACCCGCGCAGAATGTTCAGGATCTCCGCAATAGCCACGCCACCGGACGACGGCGGCGGCGCGGTAACAATGCGATAGCCGCGATAGTCGACACTCAACGGCTTGCGCTCTTTGGCGCGATACGCCGCCAGGTCGGCAAGCGTCCAGTTTCCACCAGCTGCGCGCACCGCCGCAACCAGCTGCGCGGCCACCTTGCCGGCATAAAACCCGTCGGCGCCGTGCGCGCCAAGCAGCTCCAGCGTCTGCGCCTGATCCGGGTCGCGCCACAGCGCGCCTTCTGCGGGCGCCTTGCCATCGGTCAGGTATTTCGCTGCCGACGCCGGCCAGCGCAGCAAGTTGCTGGTCTCATCCACGACCGCGGCGTGCAGGCGCGGGTCGGGCACAACACCGTCGCGGGCAATGCGGATGGCCGGTGCCAGTGCGGCTGCCAATGGCAACTTGCCATAGCTGCGAGACAACAGCGCCAACCCGGCAGGCGTGCCCGGGATACCGGCAGACAGTGGTCCTTTCAACGAGGCATCTCGATTGGGCGTGCCATCTGGGTTGAGATAATTGGCCGCGTCAACCGCCGCCGGCGCCACTTCGCGCGCATCGATGAACGTGTCGTGCCGGTCGCTCGCCCGATGCAACACAGCCATGAAACCGCCACCGATGCCGGAGCTTTCCGGCTCGACCACGGACAGCGTGGCGGCGACGGCTACCGCCGCGTCAAACGCATTGCCACCCTTGCGCAGCACTTCAAACCCGGCGTTGGTGGCCAGAAAATTGGCGCTCGCAATCGCTGCGTGGCCGGGGCGTTGCGCGGCCGGGGTGGGCGATGTCGGCCCTGCGGCCAGCGCCGCGCCACATACCAGCAGCACGCCCAATACGCCAACGGGCCACTTCATCGCAAGTTTCATGCTGCCGCCTCGATGATGGAAAGTCACAGGTCTTGCAGCGCGCCACAACTGCGCCGCGCAGGGCGTGCCACCTGCGCGGTTGCCGCGCCGGTGGCAGGATCGGTCCAACATTCCATCCGTCGGCGCCCGTCAGACGCCGCGCTCAACCACGCCACGTGATCGCGGCGAGATGTTGCTACATCGCCACAAAACGAATGGTGGCACCGGTCGGGGTGAGCGCCTCTTCCACGCGCTGCTGGTCTTTGACGTCACCAATAAACAGCACAACCACGCCCTTGAAAGCGCCGGCGCTGGCGTCCTTGAACGCGGCAATCACCAGGTCGGCAGTCGTTGTGGAATCAGGACCGGCGAATACCAGCATGTTGCCCGGCAAGACACCACGCGCAACGGTTTCCTGGACGTTTTGCAACTGGCGCCCATTTTGTTCTGTTGCCTCGGTGTTGAGTGGCGCCTTTACCAGATACGCATATGGCTGGTTGGCCGTCATGTCCTTCATGTTCTTCTGGACAATCTGGCCCAGATAGGCGTTCCACGCCTTGGCGTCATTGGGGTCCGTCGGCTTGGTGACCTGTTGCGCCGTCTGCTGACTGGTGTCCTGCCCGGAATCCTTGTTGCACGCAGTCAAAGCCAGACTGGCAGTCAAAGCCAGGGCAGCAACGATAATGAGCTTATGCATGATGATCACCTTCCGTTTGAAGTTGTTTGTGAAAGCCGCCCCGATCGTTCTGCCAGCGCTGGCGCATGGCTTGCTGCACCGCCGGATGAACGAAACCGGATATGTCGCCACCCAGCCGCCCAATTTCCCGCACCAGCGATGACGAGATGAAGCTGAATTGTTCGGCCGGCGTCAGAAATAAAGTCTCGGCCAGCGGAATCAGGTGCCGATTCATGCTGGCAAGCTGAAACTCGTATTCAAAGTCCGACACCGCGCGCAGGCCGCGCAGGATGACGCCCGCTCCAACCTGGTCGACATAGGTCGCCAGCAGACAATCGAACCCTGACACTTCCACGTTCGACAAATCAGCCAGCGCCATCCGCGCCAGCGTCACACGCTCGCCGACGCTGAAATGCGGGCCCTTGCTGGAACTGTCGGCCACCGCCACGATCACCTTGTCGAACAGCGGTGCAGCACGCGCCACCAGGTCTGTATGACCATTGGTGATCGGATCGAAAGTACCTGGATAGACAGCGATACGCGGATTGCTCAAAGCGTTGCTCTCACGAGGACAATGGTTCCGTAGTCCCTTAGCTTAACGGAACCCGCCGCGCTGCGGAGCGCAGTGCGCTCGCGAGCGTAACTCAGCCTTTGCCTGGCACAGACCGATACAACGCGTAGCGCACGGCACCAGCTTCCGCCTGGCGATGCACTCGCCATGCCGCTGATAGCAGCGGGACCGCGGTTCGCGCCGACTCGACGTAGATCAACGCAGCAGGTGCAAGCCACCCGCCGTCCTGCAGCTGCTGCGCCAGTGCCGGGCACAGATCAAGCGCAAATGGCGGATCAAGAAACACCAGGTCGAACGCCTGTCCAACGCCGCGCAAATAGTCCTGCGCGAGCCTGGTGACAACCGTTCCATTGGCTGCTTTCAGTCGCGCCAGGTTGTCGCCCAGTGCGCGCGCCACCTGCGGGTCACGCTCGACAAAGACGACGCTGGCTGCGCCACGCGACAGCGCCTCGATGCCAAGCGCACCGGTGCCGGCGCACATATCGAGACAGCGCGCACCGGCAATGACCGGTGCCAGCCAGTTGAATACGGTTTCCCGCACGCGCTCAGGCGTCGGGCGCAGGCCTGCCTGATCTGGCACATGCAGACGCGAGTTGCGCAACGTGCCACCAATGATGCGCACCTGTCCGGACGGCGAATCACGGCGCCCTGCATGGCGCATCACAAGTGCCTGCCGGGTGCGTCAGCGAGGGGTACGGCTTGGGGTGTTAGCATCCCGCGCATTGTCATTGAATAGCCGCGCAATGCTCAAGTTCTGGAAAAAGAAGCCTGCCGCGACCGAGCCGGAAAGCGCTGACGCCGATCCAGCCGCCGCGGACAGCAGCGTGCAAGCCTTGCACGAAGTGCATGCGCAGGTTGCCAATCCCGCGCCCGCCGCTGGCAGCGATCATCGTTTTGCCGCGCCGGATCTCGACGTGCACCCAGCTGCGCTGCCGGCCACCGATGCAATCCTGGCCGACCCAGTCGCGGCGCCTGCAACAGCAGACGCGCCAGAGAGCCCAACCAGCCCGCGCAGCTGGCGCGATCGCCTTTCGGGCAATCCGTTTGCGCGCACGTTGGCCACGCTGTTCGTGCGCAACGCGCCGCTGGACGACAACCTGCTGGACGAGCTGGAAACCATCCTGATCACCGCCGACGTCGGCGTCGGTGCCAGCACGACGCTGGTTGAACAGTTGCGCACGCGGATGCACAAGCGCGAATTTGCCGATGCCGCCGCGCTGCTGGCAGCATTGCGCGCCGCACTGATCGAACAGCTCAGGCCGGTCGAGGTGCCGCTGCAACCCAGCGGGCAGCAACCGTTCGTGGTCCTGGTGGTAGGCGTGAACGGCGCAGGCAAGACCACGACCATCGGTAAACTCGCGCGCCGCTGGCGCGACGAACAGCGCGCGGTGATGCTGGCCGCGGGTGACACCTTTCGCGCCGCCGCCGTCGAGCAGCTGAAAACCTGGGGCGCGCGCATTGACGTTCCGGTAATCACTCAGGGTCAGGATGCAGATGCCGCCAGCGTGATCTTTGACGCGCTGCAGGCAGCGCGCTCGCGGCATATCGATGTGCTCATTGCCGATACCGCCGGGCGCCTGCATACCCAGGGCGGGTTGATGGATGAACTGGGCAAGATCGCTCGCGTATTGAAGAAGCTCGATCCGGGTGCACCGCATGAGGTGCTCATGGTGATCGACGCCACGACCGGGCAGAACGCGATCAGTCAGGTGCGCCAGTTTCGCGACATCGTCGGCGTCACCGGCTTGATCGTCACCAAGCTCGATGGCACGGCCAAAGGCGGCGTGGTGTTTGCATTGGCGCGGGAGTTCGGCCTGCCGATCCGCTTCATCGGCCTGGGTGAGGCTGCAACCGACCTTCGCGTGTTTGCTGCGCAGGCATTCGTCGACGGCCTGCTGCCGGCCAACATTGGCGTGAATCACTCCGATGCCGAGTGATCGGCAGCGCGTTCGGAGCTGACCAATGTCTCGCCGGCTGCGCCTTATCCTGATCATCTGCGGCAGCATCGTCGTGGCCGCATTGCTGGCACTGGTGATCATGGTCTACCTGTTGCTGCAACCAGACCGCTTCACCGCCATGTTGCAAAGCCAGGCGAGCAACATCGGACTGGAGTTGAACCTGGTGCGCCCGGCCAGTCCCACACTGTTTCCGCGTCCGGCCCTGGAGTTGTACGGCATCACGCTCAACGCTCGCGGCGCCAATGTGCCGATATTGCTCGCCGCGCGCGGCCGCATGGCGTTGCCCTGGCGCACCCTGCTGGGCGGCCCGACGGTCATCTCGCAGCTGGAGATCGAAGCACCGCGGGTCGACCTTGATGCATTGCAGTCCTGGTTGGCGCAGCTGCCATCGCGCCCAGCCGGCAGCCCGCTGGAAATTCCGCGTATCGACGCCGGGGTCAGCATCAGTCGCGGTAGCGTCGTGCGTGGAAACGAACTGCTGCTCAGCCAGGTCGCGCTGCGGGCTGGCAAGCTGATCTCCGGTCAGCCATTTGCCATCACCCTGTCGGCGCTCACTGCCGCGGACACCGCGCTGCAGTTGCGGCTATCCGCCACGCCACGCATTGACAGCAATACGCTGCAGCTGGACAACGTCGCCTTGCACCTGGCGCAAGCAAACACCCTGGTGATGTCGCTCAACGGCAGCGCGCACTGGCACGGAGCCAGTGACACCACTGCGAGCCTGGCCGGCAAACTCGATTACGCCAGCGTCGGTGAGTATGCCGTCTCGCTGGCGCTCAATCCGGCCACGACAGAAAAGCCCGCGCTGCTCGCGGTAAAGCTGGACGGTCCGGACAATCACGCCGACCTGCGGGTTCCGCCCGGAGCATTGATGGATTGGTGGAACGCGCTCATCAGCGAACAAAGCCCGCAACTGGGGGTACCGCCGGGCAGTGGTCGGGTGGAAATTGCCAATCTGCAATCCGGCGGCGTGACCATCAAGGGCCTGAGCGTGCTCGCCGGCGACGAAGTGCCTGCTGCGGCGACCACCACCATGGCCCCATCGACACCGGCCCAGGCAACCTCAGCCAACTCCAAGCCGGCGGTCAAGCCGAAGCGGGCAGCCAAGTCCAAACCGTGAACGACACAGTCGCCGACCGTTTGCTGCGCTGGTTTGACCAGCATGGCCGCAAAGATCTGCCGTGGCAGCTGCGCACCGGATCGGCCAGCGACAACGCCTATCGCGTGTGGTTGTCGGAGGTGATGCTGCAACAAACCCAGGTCAGCACGGTTCGCGGATACTTCGAGCGTTTCGTCACTGCCCTGCCAAGCTTGCGCGACCTGGCCGCGGCCAACGAAGACCGGGTCTTTGCGCTGTGGTCCGGCCTGGGCTATTACCGCCGCGCGCGTTTCCTGCATCAGGCGGCGCAAATCTGCGTTGTCCGACATCGCAGCGAACTGCCCGCTGATTTCGCCGCGCTCAGCGCCCTGCCCGGCATTGGCCGCTCCACCGCCGGGGCAATTCTTGCGCAAGCCTGGAGACAGCACTGGCCGATCCTCGACGCCAACGTCAAGCGCGTTCTCGCGCGCTATCACGGCGTGCCGGGTTATCCCGGTCAGGCTGCGGTGCAGAAGCAACTGTGGCTGCACGCGCAGTCACACACCCCGGTCGCGCGCGTCGCCGATTACACGCAGGCCATCATGGACCTGGGCGCCACCGTCTGCCTGTCCAGACAGCCGCTGTGCGTGCAGTGTCCACTGGCAAGCAGCTGCATCGCATATCGCGACAATCTCACCAGCCAGCTACCCACGCGCAAGCCAGCCAAGGTCAGCCCCACGCGCGCCACGCTCATGCTGGTGTTGCGCGACCGGCGGCAGCGCGTGTTGCTCGAACGCCGCGGCGCAGCAGGCGTGTGGTCCGGCCTTTGGAGCCTGCCCGAGGCCAGTGACGGCGACAGTGCCCTGCGCCTGGCCGGGCGCTACGCGCAACTTGGCGACGGCCAAGCGCTCGACGCGTTCACCCACGTGTTCACGCATTACCGGCTGCACATCTCCCCGCTGCTGTTTGATCGCGTGCGCGCTCATCCTGCCGTGGCGGACAACCCGCAACTGCGCTGGTACGCTGCCCACGAACTGCTCACGCTTGGCCTGCCCGCACCGGTGCGCCGCCTGCTGCTGCAGATCAACGACAGCGTGTCGCCATGCACTGCAAAATGACCAGGCGCGTAGCGCCACACTATCGTCACCGGAGCAACGTATGACCCGAATCGTCCACTGCGCCATGCTCAAGATCGATGCCGAAGGCCTCGATTTCGCGCCCTGGCCGGGCGCACTCGGCCAACGCATCTACGCCGAAATTTCCCGCCAGGCGTGGCAACGCTGGCTCGCTCACCAGACCATGCTGATCAACGAATACCGGCTCAACCCGCTGGATGCGAAAGACCGCGCCTACCTCAGCGAACAGATGGAAAAATTCCTGTTCATGGGCGAGGTCAGCAACCCACCCGGCTACATGCAGGCACACTCCGCGCCCGACTCTCCAGCTTGACGAGAACCCGCATATTCGCTTTAATGCGCGGCTCACGTGACGCGTGCAAGCCAGGCGGCAACGCAGCTTGGCCGGGTAGCTCAGTTGGTAGAGCAGGGGATTGAAAATCCCCGTGTCGGCGGTTCGATTCCGTCCCCGGCCACCATGTTTATGGTGATATATCAATGACTTAGCCCGCTTTCCAAAATATCGGACAGCGGGCTTTTCTTTGTGCAGGTAACGTCTCGATAACGGCTAGAGCGAGGAATTGGGGGTTTTACTTGGCTCGACGCAAAAATCCCCTGCTCGACGAAAGCTCGACGAATGGGGGGCCATGCAAGCGGGCGTTCGGACACTCTTGCCAACAATGCGTTTAGACGTCCATTTCGTGATTTTCGTCAGAAAACCCTGACTCCCCGCAACACCCTACCCTGATGGGCTACAGGCTACACCGCTGGCACAATGTCCGTGTCTGGGAAGTCTGGACGCCGTGGAGGCCTCCACATCAAGGATGACCGACGCACCAGATCACGCCACCTCTTCATGGGGTGGCGTTTTCGTTTCGGGCTCCTGATCACACTACAGGCGCGTGCTCGCGATACCGGCCATACGTGTCGATAGTGTCGAAGAATGGGCGGGTCGACTCTGAGCAAACATGGCCTACGAATATTGCCGGCTCGTGGCGAAATAACGTCGGGCGTGCAAGGACTGCAGGTGGCTTCTCTTAGGTGCTCCAACATCTCACCAATGACTGGCGAACCGGATGAACTTGCGGTATGTTTTGGCCATGGCGCTCGGTAGGCGCCTGCCACCCGTCGTAGCACAGCTGGAAACGGCTCTACCGTCTGCAAGTTCTCTCTCCATGGCTTTCTCTTCGCCCTGGACGTGGTGGTTGACGGGTGACGCTGCATAAGGGCCGGAGACAGACATGGCAACTTCTACCGTAGCGCCGTCGACAATCGACGGGATCAAGCGCCTTGCAAAGCAAATCAAGCGCGCGCAAAACATTCCCCATCACCAAGCTCTGAACTTGGCCGCTAACCAGGCTGGGTTCGAAAACTTGCGCCACGCACACCGCCAGCTGGTGCCGGAAACTCCCTTGCGTCATCCGGTCTACCTGACGGCTTACTGGCGTGAGAATGGTGTCGGAGGCCGAGAGACTTTCAAGGTGCTCTTGCCCGCTCCGCTGAGCGACCTGATCCGACTAAACCAGGTGCGCCACGCCCGGAACTTGGGCCATTTCAAGTTGGAAGCGCCAGACCACCTGGAACGAGGCACCGACACACGAAGCCAGGAACTGGCTAAGCAGGAGCTTTCAGGAGCGGAAAGGACACTTCGTTTCATGGCAGCGACTGGTCTCCGCCCGGTCGTGACCCAGAATGAAAGGAAGTTCGTGCGCGCCTTTCACGACTTACCCGGACGTGATCACAGTTCGGAGTGGATTTCACGGGAAAACGGACACTGGGTGTATCTCAACGAACCCTATTCCCATAATCACGGAAAAGGGGAGCAGTGGGCTGCACAACTGGGATATGAGGTGATCACCTCCACCTGGAAAGGACTCTATTTCCCAGACAACGCTATCCCCACCTTGTTCTGCGCGAATAAAGCACTGGCCGCGCAACTTAGCCACGAGCTTGATGTGTTGGCTGCGGAAGGCGAACAAAGTAGCAGCAGTAAAACGGGGAATTACTGGGAGCGCTATGTGAGTCCTGCGCGGTTGGAGTCTGGGCGCCAACCCCCACCGCGACCAATGCCAGCACCAAGGGGTATCGTGCGTGCTGGAAGTCTCCCTTATGGCGCACGTGGTGGCGGAGAAACGTCGATGTGGCGGCCTGCTGTGCGGATGGCTGTGCCGCTGCATCAAAAAGTAGGTTCGCTGCTTGCGGCTTTATCAAATGTGCCGCTACCCACGTTGGCGCACCGCCGCGTTCTGCGGGTCCGCTCCACGTTGGATGATTGGATCCAGATGGAATATCCCAGCGACAAGGAAATGTCGGCCGAGCAGTTCCATGAGGCTTACTATGGGCATCGCAATCTGCCAGTTGTTGATGGTCGCGCTGCGCACTTGGCTGCAATCAAAAACGTCATCGAGACGCTATTGGCCGGTTACGCAGACTGCAAAGCACGCCGCGATTTGTTGAAACAACTGGGTGAAGCTCGGACTGCAATCGAGCAACACGTGCCTCGTTGATAGGTAAAGCCGCGTGCGTCACAAGTGAACCTGTGCGCACGCGGCATCGCACCTAAACAATGGGCACCGTGGAAAATCTTCACCGACCTAGCCGCCAGGTCTGGAACAGTCTGGCCACCACCATGGCAAAACGAGCCAGTTCCGCTCAACCGCATCAAGCCACTCGACGGATGAGCAAGCCACTTATCAATTTCAATACCACGTTTGACCGAACCGGCGCACTCGCACCGGTCCGTTCCGTGTTCGTCCCTTACTTCCTTTCTGCGTGCATTTTTGACGTTGCCGTGCACTCTGCCAGGAAGCCCTTTACCTCTTGGTCTCTCGGAAACAGCTTTTTCAACGCTGTGTGCGAAATGACCTTCTTATCCAGCAGCGCAACCATTTCATCTTGCCAACGAATGACCCGATGGTCGCGAAGAAATGCGTCCACGGCTTCATAACCCGCCGTGGACGGCATGCGGTAGTCGCCAGCCACATACAGATCACTGGCCGTCTCCTCGCCCCGTTTGGTTGGCACCGGCTTTACGCCAAGGATCGCCACAATCATTGAGAGCATATCGGCGTAGTTATCTGGATGACTGAACCGCACGGCATTCATGAAAACCTGCTCCACATTGCTGTTGTAGACGTTGGCCAAAAACAATACATCGGTGCTGTATTCGAGCAACACATCTGCTTTGGTGTAGAGCGGATCAATGACCAAACGTCGATAGCCCTGTCTGAAGGCACTTTCTACGGATGGCAGATAAGGAAGCTGTTTGATCGCTTCTGGCACATCCCAATCCTTGGACGGTGTGCTTCGGTGCCTCGGCATGATCCGAGCTGCCGGCCCCGCATGCCCGGTCAGTGCCAATGCCGACGCAGTCAATTCGATGGCAGTGTGGTCGTTGATGTTTTCTGACCCAAACATCACCAACCCGGTCCGATGTTGGGCGAGCACGCCGGCCAATGCCCCACGCACTGAACGCGGCAGCGCATCCGGCATGGAAATCGTTGGCAGCACCACCGGGAGTGGTCGGGACCTGGCAAGTGGAATGCATCGCTCCATTTCTCCATCGTCGGTGATGATGCCTAACAGTGCCGTCTCGTTATCTGCTCCCTCCTGTTGCATGGATCCGACCATCAGTAGAGCGTCTTCGCATAGGTTTTCTGGCGTGGGTGTTTCAACCAATACCGCAACGCGGTGATTGGCTAAAAGCGCATCAAGGCACGCCATTTCCAGTCGTTCAGAGCTACTTTTCCACGACTGTTGATCCAGCTCGATAGGCCCAACCACGACAAGAGTGCCTGTGGGCACGCGGCTCAACCCGTTTGACCACAACCCATAGTCACCAATCGGAATGCTGTCGTCTGTGCTGCCAGCCGTTCCATCGGCATAAAACAACGCGCCGTCGCTTGCCTCTTCGTAACGCTGGATTAACGCATCTATGGCGCTCTGGGATGTCGTGAGATAGACGCCCGGTGCAGGCCCAGCGGGCCAGACCTGTGGGGCATTTCGCTGGTCGTCGGCACCCAATGGCGCCAACGCTGTCAGCAGCTCATTGGCGGGAAGGTCAACTTCGAATTTCCGCTTCAAGCGGAACGACAACCTATTAGTGGAAGCCAAGTCCAGTTCGCAAGCAGCCACCCGATTTGGAAAGGCTTGCACTTCCGGCCAATTACGAAGGCCCGGCAATGCCGCAATCACGTCGAGTGACTGGTCGTGGCCAATGGTGTGATTCGATTGCTGCAAGAGGCCGCGCACCTGCCCGGCCAGCAGCTTCAACTGCTGAGTGTCCATTGTTTTCTCCTGGGCGATCTGTCCGGTGCACGCATTGCGGTCCGCCCATGGAAAACAAAGGAAATGGGTTGGGGCTGCGGTTACTCCGTCTTCGTCATGCCCATGTGGGCGCGTGCGGCAGGCGACGGCTACCAGTCGTCAATGTATCGCAAGAAGATGGGCATGATCAATGAGGGGACGGACGCAGCCGGGCAACCGCCACAATAGGTGGGCACGTTCTGAAAGCGTCTGTGGCTCTGCTGCTTCCGGCAATTCAGCTTTCAGAATTTCAAGTTCGTTTGCATGAGCTGCGCACAACAATGGCTCAACCGATGGGGCCTCAGCGCAAGCCTATAACGGACATCGCATCAAGCTGGTGCCCCAGATCATGGGCAACTTGGACTCAAAGGAGGTTTCGGCCGATGAATTCTCGGAACTCGTGCCCGAAGGAATGTCAGGAAGTGAGCAGGCCACGCAATAGGGTTTCGAATGAACCAGCGAGCGCGGATGGCGTAGCATGATGCCAACTTACTTTTTGGCATCGCTATGTCACGCTTCTCGGAACGCAACGGACTGTATCCGCCCGATGCTGAAATCACCGCAAGATACGAGGCGCCCGAAGCTCTGCGCGCGACGCTCGTTAGCTTGGCCTATCGGTCAGGTTTGAAACCCAGCGACTTGCGGCGCCTCGTGTGTGACGTTCTTTTCCTCGCGCCCGACGCCAATAACTGGAGCGAGACGCCGAATATTGATGAGGAAGTTCGCGGCTATTTGCGAGATTGCGATTGGTTTCACGTCTACGACATCATCGAAATCGTCTATAGACACCTAGTGACTCACCCAAACATAGGCGCTTATTTGGGGGATGTCAGTGGTCTACACGGACACGCTCTGTTTGAAGGCGAGCTCAATCGTTACTTTCGTTTTTCAGGCCTGGGGTGGCAGCTCAGTAACGGAATCATCGAGTATCGAGGCACGGAAGTCTTTGAGGACACCTTGCGAGATGCCGCCAAGCAACTTGGTGCGGTCAATCGGCACACATCTGCATACGAGCTCCACGAAGCCATCCGTGACTTGTCGCGTCGCCCAGAACCCGATGTAACAGGAGCCATTCAACATGCGATGGCTGCATTGGAGTGTGTGGCGCGCGATGTTGGCGAGTCAAAAGACACGCTGGGAACGATCGTTTCCCGACGCCGCGACCTTTTTCCTGCACCACTGGATATCGTGGTCGAGAAAGCTTGGGGATGGAGTTCAAATTTCGGACGGCATCTGCAAGAGGGCAAATCGCCCTCTATAGAAGAAGCGGAATTGTTGGTTGGTATCAGCGGTTCCCTATGCCGGTATCTCGCGAGCAAGCTCAAATAGAAGGCAGGCACGAAGACGCGGAAGCGGCTGGAAGAACTAAGAAGGTTGACAACCAGAAGCGCGTGAGCACGTATCTGACCCACCTGGCGGCGCCTCGCCCTCTCCGCACCCGATTATCCACGGGCGTTCCCCGAAATAGTTAACCCACCCGGGATAACCACCCTTTTCGGCTACCTCGGCACGGCTACAGTTCGACCATGAAGCGCCCTCGCCCACGGTGCCCGAATCCTGACTGCGTCCACCACCTGGACCCGCCTGCGGGCTTCTATCGGAAGAAAGGCTACCGCCGGGCTAAGCACAACCATCAGCCGGTGCCGCGGTATCAATGTAAGGCATGCGGAAAGTATTTCTGTGGCACCCAGACGCTGCCCTCTCAAGGCCACCATCGGCCCGAGTTGAACCACCAGGTGCTCGCCTTGGCCGTGTCCGGAGTGTCGTTGCGACGCATGGCGATGGTGCTGGGGTGTAGCCGACGCACCATCGACCGGAAAATTCTTCATTTGGCTCAGCAAGCTCAGGCGTGCCACGCCAAGCGCCTTCAGAGTCTGCGGACAGCGTATGTCATGTTCGACGAACTGGAGACTTTCATCCATGCCCGATGGGCCCAGGTCTCGGTGCCGGTGGTGGTGAGGGTGAAAACGGGAGAGGTCTTGGCGTTCGGCGTGGCCAAGAAGCCCAGCACCATGCGTAGAGGCATTGAAGGCAACCGGTGGGTGGTCAACGAACGGCCCAAGGTTGTTCCGGCCGTTCTAGCGTCCGTAGCTGGCGTGTTGAAGCCAGGGGCGACCTTGGCCACCGATGGAGAGCCGTCGTATTCGAAATGGATTGGTCGTGCCCTACCGGGCGTTCAACACAAGCCTACGGTGGGGGTCAAAGGACCCGGCTACGACCCGCTGTTTGCCATCAATGTGGCGTTTGCCAAGATGAGAAACGATTTGGCACGGTTGGGAAGGAAGACTTGGACGACCACGAAAACCATCAGGGGGTTAGAGAACCATCTGTGGTTGTGGGTGGCGTGGACGAACAAATATGACCTAAAGTAAACAATAAAAGATAAATGATCTGATTCAATAACTTATAAATAGAAACCGTGTAAAGTGCTATCTAAGCTTCAACCACGCGACCATCAGCGCTACGAAAATTGGTCCTACAAATGCCGCTGCGCCGGAAGAAATCAGGTTAATGAGCATTTGCCTCCAAACAGGATTGGTCTTTTTGAACGCATCAATTAATTGATTCAACTGCAATCTATTAAACTCTTCGTCGATGTAAGAGTCCAGCTCATTTTTCCCGACATCTGTAGCAAGATAAAGGTCTGCCTGCTCCTCAGAATTTTTTTGGCTTAAATTATTTTTCTGGTAGCTTTCAACCAAGAGATTTCTATAAACCGTCATGTAACCAATGCGTATTACTCTTACCGAATCCGGAGGGAACAATAACGATTTATTTTTGCGTAACATCAGATTGTCTTGCCAACTCTTTTGGCCATTCGGTCGATGATTTCCTGGTTACGAGGTGATTTAAATTCTTTAACTGATATTTTTGGTAGTCGATGCTCTTTCAATAGCGCCAACTCGAAATTTGAAAACATCTGTTTCCTTAAGGCACTTCCATCCATCTCAGAGCAATTTCTGGTCAACTGTTGAACATAGTGATTCACGACGACTCTCCTCTTTGAAGCCCCCAGGTTGGTCGGTTGCTCACCGGTGGTCGTTCCGGCGGCAGGAGCCTCTGGATTCAACTTACCGAATTCTGAAGGATTGTGTAGCGCCTCACTTTGACTAAAACCAATTTCTGCCCCCGTCCCGACACTTTTTATCGTTTCGCCGGCCGATGAATTCGTGGGTAGGTCCGTTTCTGTGGTCGCAGGGTCCCCTTTGGCCTGATTAAGGGCTGCTTGGGGTGGGTTGAGGCGCCGCGAAAGGGGGCAGGTAGGTTTCATCTATAGGTCTCCAAAAGTGTCATGGTCGAGATATTAAATCTCCTTACACTCCACCCTATGTCGCCATTCGAAGTCGTCAAGAGGGATCCCTAAACTCTTTTCAATATTTCCCGAAACCCACACGCCTCCCGGAAACGCCAGCACTCAACTGGGTATAACCAATTGACGAACAAAAGCTCACCTTGGTCTCTCGACTTGAGACTTGGCTATGGTGAAATCGCACGATCACACGTGGCGGGAAAGGAACCAATGAGCCAGTCCGAACCAGATCAGGAAACGTCCCTGCCGCCCTGCACCGTGCCATCTACCTGCGAGCTCTCCTTCAGAGGCCTAGGCGACGACGCCGAATGGAACAGGGGCTTTCAAGAAGCCGTCCGGCAACTCGTCATCGGCTGCGGGCGCTGTATGGACTTAGCTTTGCTCGACGGCGTCACCGTGGGCGTCGATTACGACGATGCACTGGCATCGGTGGAGCTCGGCTATGAATCGAGCATCGCCAAGCAATATACAAACGGTGACGGCCTGATCGGTGTTGCGAAAATACTTCGCGTCAAGCGCGAGGGGCAGGTTAAAGTCCATGTCGTGATCAGCGCCAACGCTATCTACGCGCTCACCGACCATGAACATGAGATGTTCTGGCCAAGTGCCAACATCGTGGCCCATGAGCTCGCCCACGTCGCCGTAGCGGGGTGGCTCGAAGAGCATTCGCCCGGCCTCATGTTGTCGCCACACCAAGGCGATTGGGCCATCGCTACCCTCCGCGAAACCGCGCACGCAATCTGGGAGGAGTATGCGGCGTGCCGACTCAGTGCCAAGTTCAACCAGGGCAACGTGGTAAGAGACAACTACGCCCAGGGACTCGAAGCCGCAAGCGAAGGCGCGATAGCCAACGCCCGCGACAGCATCAAGGCGTATCGGTCACACGGTGACGTGAGCCAACTGCTGGTTGAAACGTGCCGTCCCATCGCCACCGCGCTCAAGATGGCCGGTTACCTTATGGGCCATCTGGATGGGTCCGATGGTGAGTTCGATCTCCGCGACCAATGCCCGACTGCAAGTGGCAGCGAGTTCGCACCCGTGCTTCCAGATCTCCTGGATGCACTGCGAGAGGCGTGGGACAAACGTTTTGATTGGAATGGCCTTGAGGGTGTTGATGGCATCGTCAAAGTGATTGTGGCCGCGCTCGCTACGGCCGGTGCCAATGTGACCCTCTCCAGCACGGAATCTGGATCCAGGGTTGACGTCCCGTTCACTGCTGAAACCATGCTCAACGGGGAAGCCGACATGCTTGCCGTTCGAATGCGTGAATTATTCGGTCTCAGTTAAACTGACGATACCAATGCTTTACCGTCGCTGCGACGACCACTTCATTCGTTCACCCCACCCCACCCTCCAGCGCTTCCTGCTTCGCCCGAGTCCACTCCGGGTCATCGAAAATTGCAGGTGCACTTCCAATCGTGGCTGCAAGCGCCCGCGTGGCGTCGTTAGCGCGCTCAGCAATGAAGAACTCATGCGCGAACTCAGCCCCCACCCGGTTGATGTCGTTGGCTGTGGGTTGCCACCCCTCGATCGACGAACCAATCAAGGCTCGATGGGTGGAGATTGGCAGCGCAACCAAGGCAGACGGTTCGTCCTTGTGCATCACGGCACTCATACCCTCTCCATCCGCGGAGAACGCCACGATGGAGACGTCAGGCAAGATAAGCATCTCGTCGGGGAAGTGAATAACTGACCATTTCAGCTGCTGAAATATGGCAGCACGGGGCGCTGGATCCAAACCCTTTCCCAACACCTTAAGGTGGGCTTGTTCCGATCGTTCCCCAGCCTCTTGTTCGAATTTGTCCGCTACGCCCTCAATGATTTCAGAAAGCTCCTTTTTGAAGACTGGATCTGATTTCTTCCGCTGAATTTCAGCCCTGGCCAGGTTCTTGAACACGCGAGTCTGCACTGACGTCAGGGTCACGCGTCGCTTTCCCGCTTCAGCCGCGATCATCTGTTCGAGTTCTGCATCATCAATACGCTGGGCACCACGCTCGAACAGGCGTCCATCCTTCGCATAACTGCGCATCAGACCACCCATTTCCCGAAACCCATTCTCTAGAAGTGAGCGCATATGCTTTGCACGGATCACCAGATGTGCAGCCAGCGAAGCGATCTGGGGTATGCCCTCTTCTGTCAGCGGCTCACCGAGATTGAGCTGACGGATTAGAGGTGCCAGCGTGCTCTCAAGGCGATCGATCGCGTCGTCGATGGAACCGGGCCCTTCCTTTCCGTAGAAGTTCCGCTGAGCACCAATATTCTTGATGTTTCGGGCAGGCATCACACCACGCGACTTGTGGTGCTCAACGGCTTTGTAGACGGGACTCTTTTCGGTGCCACCCTTCGTCGCGAAGCCACGCATGAGGAACTGCGGAAGGTAGTGCTGATTGACCCCAGACATCGTTAATTCTCTGATCGGCTACGCCGAGCATAAGATGGCGAAGTCTCACTGGTCGAGACAATACGTTCGTTCACGCAAGGGCCTACTAGTCGAGCTGAAATACGGTGTATTGATTCGTCGTTTCCTTGCACGCCCATTCCTCCCCTGCGGGGATAAAGCCATGCGGCACGGGCACGCCAGCGCGCGGGTTATGCGCCAGCTGGTTGTGCCAAACCTCGTCACGGATGTCCGGAATGCATAGGGTCGTGCCCATCACGGCGCTCACGTGCTGATACTTCGGGTCAAAGAACGTGTCAGCCGGCACCTTGGCTTGATTGTGGTTGATTACGTGCGTCCGATGCTGGTGGCCCGTGCTTAACGCCTCCAAGGTATTCCGATCAATGGTGACTTGTAGGGGGCCGACGGCCAGGGTGGCCTCGACCACAAAGGGTTTCTGGCTGATGCCGTGAAGAAACCCGCCCCGCGCATTGAGCAGGGCATCGTTCACAACGATGACATAGGGATCCCCTGGCCGGATGATGCCCTTGTCTAGGTAGCTCCTGCCCTTCTCCATTTTTTCCTTGATCCCCGCGGTCCAACGCAGCAAGACCTTTTCATGGGGGAATGACTGCACTCCATTCCTGGGCCTAATCCATTCTTCGGGCAGGTCCTTGGGCTCCGGTGTGATGAGTTCGAGCCACACCTCGCGCCCGTCCTTCGTGGCGAGAAGGTCAGGGCCCTTGACCTTGCTGGCCAAGGTGAAACCCGCGTTCTTCATTCGCAGGGCCAATTGAATTTCGCCCAGACGCTGGGCAAAACATTCCTCTTTGTCGCTCAGCAGTTGCCTGATGAACTGCGGATCGCCCAGGCCCTGCGCCATGAATTCATCAAAGGCATCCGCCAAGCGTTGTTGGACCAACGCGTGGTCGGGCGCCTGCACGGGCCACTTCTCCGTGAAGAGGGCCAGCACCTGTTGTCGTTGGTTATTCGGTTTCATGAGCGCTCCATGCGTGAACGGTCCATATTACCGATAGCGCCTCACGCGAATGCGGTAACGGCGCAGGCGGCGTTCGGCTTGGCCTGTGGCGCTGCTACGCTACCCATGCGCTCCCTACTCGACCTTGCGCAGGTATTGAAGCGCCGGCTGCCCTGAAACCATATCGGTTCGTTCGACCGGAGACGGCGAAAGCGTCAGCGCCGCAATGCGCTGGGAGGGCACGTTGTCTGCGTCAACCACCGGGTCCAGGTAAAACGCTGTCTCGCCGTGCCGTAGGAGGCAATGCTTCATCTCTGCAATGGCCGCCTAGACGATCTCCTTGCCGCTACTTTGCCCGCAGACCTCTGGTTATGCCTGGATCAAGTTTACGGGGACTCGACAGCTGGGGCTAATACGCCAGCCAGACGCACTATTGATTCGATGGCATGGCCAGGCGCTGGCCGTATTTGTGCGTGCGAAACACGCGGCCGCACGTGCCGGAGAACTACCATCTCGCAGTCCGGGTAATCTGCCCTACCGCGTCAGGTGGAAAACCTGATTCGAGTGAAGCCGCCGCTGGGCTCTATCAAATTTGCTTGATCCATTCGAAACACGCTTTGAAGCTGGGCATCTCTTGCGCAATCTCGTCAGCCGCCATGACTCTCAATCGTTCTTCCTGGGTGATGATGGCTTCTTCCCCTTTGTCTTTCGCTCCAAGCACGTCCTCAATGGATCCAACTGGCCACGCCCAAACATGTTGATCTTTCAAGGCGTCATGGCAGCCCTGTGCGATCGACGCGCCTTCCGCATCCTCCGCAAATTTGGCCCAGGTTGTTGCAGCTGAATTTTGTCCCTGGCTGATCGGTAGGCCGTTCCCACCCAAGGGCAACCCTTGCGCTGGGCCCAGTCGAGCCAGCGCCACTTTCGCCTGTGCCAAGTCGGCACCATCCTTATCCAGCCAAGCATCCGGTCCCTTACGGGCCTCGACAAACGCGAAGTCCAGATCGACAACCGCGCAGAACTGGATGCCCATGGCGCGTAGCACTGAAAAGCTCTTGGGAATGCCGGAGCAATTGCCCAATGAAACGAAGCAAATGCGGTCGATCTCCGCGGAGCACCCGTAAAGGCGCTCGTAGAGCAGTGGCAGCAGTCGTTGATCGGTCTTGCCTTCGCAAATCACGACTTTGTCGCAAAAATAGATTTCAGCCACGTTGCCCAGCTCGAAGAGCGTGCGCGATTGGGCTTTGGCATCGTTGAGCGCCATGAGGACCGCCTCTCTGAGCGGTGCGTTCACCACAGCACCTGCCGCTGGATCCGTGCGAACAACCACGGTGTCTGGGGCATTCTCACGACTGAGCATGAGCGGTGAGTGCGTGGAAAAGATGATCTGAAATCCTGCCTCAGACAATTTTCGCAACGCCTCTCTCAAACGTCGGACGCCTTGGGGATGCAAATACAATTCCGGCTCATCAATCAGCAAAAGCCGGCGGGCCAGAACTTCGGCGCCCCCTCTACGTATATCAGCGAGGTAGCGGATCAAGGCCATTTGAATGGCGCGCTGCGCACCGCTTCCCACCTGGTCGAAACGCCGCCTGTCCTTCGAAACATCGTCGGTGACATGCAAGTCGCCTACCTTGAAGAACTCCTTTATGTCGATGCTCGGAACATCCATATCGATCGCCAAGCCTGGGAAGAAATCAGCCAAGGCTATCGTCGCGTTCGCATCGAAACTTCGAAGCAAAGGTGACCGTTGTTGGCCATTGCTGGCGAGGAGGCCCCGAACCGAGTCCAAGGCCTGCTGGACCTCGGCATGAGCTTCCAGAATCGGAGCCATGATTTCGTCAAGCAGACCACGAATGGTGCTTCCAGCCTTGGCCTTACCGAGGTCTTCGCTGACGTCCTCCATGGCAATGACGTATAACGCCTCTGGCAGAAGAGCATTGACTGCCTCTGGCAACCCAGTCGGGTATTTACGCCATTCTGTAGGCGTTCCTTCACCAGCATGCTTGGCTGGTTCCCAGACTTCTTGGACCGGCTTCATCGTGCCGAGGGTGCTGCTCACGCGGACCCACAACCGACCCTCCACACAATAGGGCGTGATTGCTGTTTGGTGTTTCGCCTCAGGAATCAGTGCAATGATTTCAGGCGAAATACCGTCGATACATGCCGCGATGGAGATGATCTCATCTGGATTGCTTGGGTCCGTTTTCTGAAACGTGCGAGGTGTCAGAACAATCTTGATGGCTTCCAAGATCGTGGACTTGCCCACGTTGTTCTGGCCCACAAGCGGCGTGAAATCGCCCAGTGAAAGAGACACGTCCCGGCACGCGCGAAAGTTCACGATATGGATTTGGCTGATGCTGTGCACGGTTCCCCTCCCCTTCCCTAGGATTGAGCGCGACACCTCAACTATGTCGCCTCATATGCGCCCCACGATACTCTCCGACTCCACTGACTGCCAAAGTAGTCAGTCGCCCGACCACGCCCACAAAGCTGATCAGAGCGATCCTTTACTCCTTTGTGTTGCGATCGCATTCAAAGAATGCCGCTATAGGGCGCCACCTCAACAAAGCCCGTGACTCCGTGCTCGTCGGTCACCCGAATCGTCGCCTTTGTGCCAACTGGGTCGAGCCCCTGGGACTTCGCGGTGTCCCAAGCCAAGGCGCGCACCTTGTCCATTTTCTGCTTAACGGTGGGTGGAAGGGGGACTTCCCGCCATACAGCCACCACCACCCTGCCGTTGGTTAGTTGGTGGGAAAACAGAGACATGATGGGAGCTTGGGCAAACACCGAATGCTCCTCGGGAGGACCTGGTAGCGGTTCTGTTATAGCGAGAACCACCTTCACTGCACGCATCGCCCCGGGGGCGGGAATGCGTATAACCTTTCCTTCATTCGATGGCCGCCCCTGCCGAAGTTCGCTGTCCGCCAGGAGGAGGAAGAACCACTCTCGCATGGGCCCTCTCGTCCCGTCGAGCGCGTTCCATTGAGCCAAGTGTCGCCCGCTGGCCGGAACAAAGGGTGCTTCAGTCAGGGATTCATACTGAAGAGACCAATTGCCTCGCCCACTTTCGTGCAGACTAATCTTGGTGTGCTTTCCACCCGAAGTCGTCAGGTAGACATCACTTTTTGTGATGCTCACAGTCCAGACTTCAGATTGCCGTTCCGTATCGCCCACTACGAACTTGAACTTCGCCCGCTTGCCCATCACTCCCCCGCTCTCACCGGACTTGCAGAGTAACCTGCGCAACGGGTTAGTTGGTGGTCATCGGCGGCAGCCGACATGTGGATCCAACAGCGCCAGGTCGAAACCCCTTCCGCCACCCCTCATTTTACGTCCCCTGCTCGACGAACGTTCGACGGGCCAAATCGCGACGCGCTAATAGATAACGTTTCGATAACGGCAAACATGCCTTTCTGTGCCGCCTGGTGCCGGAGGGTGCCTAGGCAACCCTTGTGCCAAGCCAATCCCAGCGCGGTCTGGCGCCATCGGCTTCGTCAAGCAATTAGTTGAAAATCCCCGTGTCGGCGGTTCGATTCCGTCCCCGGCCACCATGTTTATCAACGGCTTGCAGCGATGCAGGCCGTTTTCATTGATGAAGTCTACCTGTCTGCTTGCGGCTCGATTATCGTTACTCTGCGAGTCACCTTCGTTGGTTACTGCGCACCTCTTTTCGGCGAAGCGCCAGGTGCTTCCAATTCCAACATGGTCTGAAGCCGTTGCAAGTCTGGGTCGGTCGACGCCCGGTCAGTGCGTAGACCAAACCGGCATAACACGTGTTCCGAATCAAGCCTTGGGGTTTCATCCATACTGATCCACAGGCTAATGCGAGTTGCATGAAGATGTGGTCGCTGGGTTAGATGTGCATGGGATGAAATTACCGATGAGAATGTGCGGGCGTGGCGGTGCCACCGATTATTCAGGGCGTTTGCGGGCGCAATAGACGAAGGAAACGCAGCTTCGGCTACGAGGATCAGATCGCTGGTGACACCGAAGCAAAGGACGTAAATGAATTACGACATCATTGGTGACATCCACGGTCACGCAGATGCACTGGCCGCGCTACTTGCCAAAATGGGCTATCGCAAGAAAGGCAATATCTGGCAGCAGAACGACCATACGGCCATCTTCGTGGGTGACTTCATTGATCGTGGACCGGGCCAACTCGAAACCCTGCGCATCGTGCGACCGATGATCGACGAAGGTTCGGCGTTGGCGGTGATGGGCAACCACGAATTCAACGCAATCGCGTGGCACACGCCGGATCCTGAGAACCCCGGAAATTACCTGCGCCAGCACAGCAAAAAGAATCAGAGACAACATCAGGCGTTCATCGATGCGACGGTTGGTGAGCCGGATCTGGTGCACGAACTGGTGGAGTGGTTCTACCAGTTACCGCTTTGGCTGGACCTACCCGAACTGCGCGTCGTGCATGCTTGCTGGCACCCGGCTTTCATGGACGCGTTGGCGCCGCAACTTGAATCGGGGCAACGACTGAACAAAGGCCTGGTCCAGGCGGCGAGCCGGCGCGGATCGACAGAGTTCATGGCGATTGAAGCAATTCTCAAGGGTCCTGAAGCCGAGTTGCCGGACGGCCTGTCGTTCGTGACCGGGGACGAGATGCGGCATGAGGCGCGAACCCGCTGGTGGGACGCCGACGCGGTCACCTTCAGTGAATCGGCCATCGTGGACAAGAAGACACGTCCGCTTTTGCCGCACACCGCAGTCGCACCTGCTCTGCGCTTTGGCTACAAGGGCGACAAGCCCGTGTTTATCGGCCATTACTGGATGAGCGGGCCACACGAGCGGCAGGCTCCTCGCGTGGCTTGCGTCGACTACAGCGTTGGTAAAGGAGGTCCGCTGGTGGCTTATCGTTGGCAGGGTGAGCGGGAGCTTTTGCGCTCGCACTTCGTCAGCACGTGAGACGCCAGTACGACGCGCATCTTGCGGCATCGTGATGGATCAGCTGCCGACACTCGGCGCACGGATCGATCAGGCTCGCCGTGAGAGGTCACCCGAGCCGGGCGATTGCTCAAGGCACCGCGCAATTCGCCTGGCCTCACTCACTCCGATACGACAACCCCATTCCAGAACGCGACGCGACCGGCTATGTGTGCTGCGTCGGGCAACGGCTCGGGGTAGTACCAGGCGGCGTCGGGGTTGACCCCGCCAGCGGCCGCGATGTGCATGTAGTGCGCTTCGCCTTTCCACGGGCAGGTGCTGAGATGGGCACTGGGTCGGAAGAAGTCATAGTTCAGCGAATCTTCCGGGAAGTAGTGATTGCCTTCCACTTCGACCGTGTCGTTACTTTCAGCCAGCAGTGTGTCGTTCCATATTGCACGCATTGGTCACGCCTCTATTGGTTGTTCGCCCGGGAACAGCACATCGGTATAGCCGAAGTGGCTGAAATCGGTAATTCGAGATGGATACAAGCGACCGATCAGATGGTCGCATTCGTGTTGCACCACGCGCGCATGAAAACCTTCGGCCGTGCGCTCGATCGGTGCGCCGTGCGGGTTCAGGCCATCGTAGCGGATCAAACTATAGCGGCTGACGGCGCCGCGCAGTCCGGGCACGGAAAGACAGCCTTCCCAGCCCTCTTCCATGTCTTGTGACAGCGGGGTAATCACTGGATTGAGCAGGACCGTGCGCGGCACTGCATCGGCATCCGGATAACGCTCGGCGCTGTCGAAGCCGAAGATCACCAGCTGCAGGTCCACGCCAATTTGTGGCGCAGCCAGGCCAACGCCATCGGCCGCCTGCATGGTCTCGAACATGTCGGCGATGAGTGTGTCCAACTCGGCGCTGCCGAGCATGTCCTTGCTCACCGGCTGCGCAATGCGCAGCAGGCGCGGATCGCCCATTCTCAGGATTTCGTGAATCATCGCCGCCTCATCAAAGTGTACCGCCCAAATCTGATTGTGGGCATCGTGATGTTAATGCAAGGTTGCGCGACTGCCCGCTTTGCAATGCGTGGCAAGTGCCGGCCAGACCGTGCGCGCCGGCGCTATTTCAGCACAAGCGCGCGCTGCAAACCTTGACGGCCACCGCGAGAGCAAACGCGTAAGCAAGGACGGAGAATTGCGCGCAACACCGCGGCTGCATCGGAGATTGCATTGCCGCTGTTGGTGCTAGGCGCCATGCATTCAACGGCCGCCGAATACCCTCTTGAGCAAATCGGTACTGCGCGCCGCCGGGTTGGTGCGGATTGATTGCTCCTGCTCGCCAATCATCGTGAACAGGCCATCGAGTGTCTCGCGCGTAACGTAGTCATCCAGGTCCAGCGCGCTGCCGCCTCTGGTTGCGCCTTGACGGCCACCCAGCGCACCAAGCGAGCCCATGGCAGCGCCAAGTCCACCGCCGCCATTGCCGGCAACCAGCGCCTTGTATTTTTGCGTGGCCCCGACGCTGTCCGTGGCCTTGGCCACGATCGGGTGGATGCGCGCGGCCAAGGCATCCCCTGCAACCCGGCGAAAAAAGTCCGTAGCTGCATGATCGCCGCCAGCAAGAATCCCTCGTGCATCACTCAAGCTCATCTTGCGAATCGCATTGCCAAAGATGTCCGCCACTTGCGGCACGGCCTTCTCGGCCGCCCGGTTCATGCTCAATTCGAACGCATCGACTTTTGCCGCCTGCCCGAGCTGGCGCGCCAGCTTGCCAACCTGCTCGAGCTTGCCTGGCAGCGGAATACGCACCTTTTTGTTGTTGAAAAAGCCGCCCTCGCGACCGAGGCTGTTGATGGCATTGGTAGTGCCCTTGGCCAAGGTCTCCTTGAGCCCGGCGGTAATGTCCGTGGCGCTGACGTTGGTGCCCAACTGCGACGCGCCGGTGGATGCCTGGGTCGCCTGCTTTGCCTTGTTCAACAGATCCTTGAACTGACCCGTGCCGGCGGCCAACACCGGGAGGGTGGCGGCTGCCATCGCCAGCGCAAGCAATCCGCAGCGCGATGGGATAGGCATGGCGAAATCCTGCACGGGGGAAAGTCGCCAGTGTACGCGGCGCGCAGAACCGAACGACAGCAGCTGATCGCACCAGCTGCAACCAGGCCCGCCCGAGCCATAAATGTGCAAGGCTTCAGCCAAGGGTAGCCGGCGCTCGGGCATGACATCTCGCTCGCAAGGCCAACGCGCTGCGACGTGGGAGACGGGTACCGGCGCGCCGGCATGAGCGCAGGTTGCTGACGAGGTTGCATTTGGCAACGTGCCAGATGTCGACGTTCGGCTCACCTACACTTCGTGGTGAACTGCCTCGGTCGGGCTTGTGTCGAGCGCGCCGTCCGGGGCACGCCGTGGTGCCAGTTCCACCAGGTACATAGCCGCCAGCACCAGCGCGCCTCCCGCGATCATTCGCCAGCTCAGCAAATCACTACCAAACGCCACTGCAAACGCAGCGGCAAACACCGGCTCGGTGGTCATCACGATGGCGGCGCGAGTGGCTGGCAGGTGGGATTGCGCCCACGTCTGCAGCAGCATCGCGCCGGCACCTGCGATCAAAGCCATGTACAACACCGCCAGCCACGCGCTGCGATCGGGTGGCAACACGGGTCCGTGCGGCGCGGTGGCCAGCAGGCACACCAGCGCAATGGCGATCATCTGCACAGCGGAAAGGCCGATTGCCGCGCCCGGCCGCGACCATTGCCCCAGGCCAACGACATGCAATGCGTAAACCGCCGCTGACGCAAGCGTCAGCCAGACGCCCAGATCAACCGACGTGCCCCTGAGCGACAGGAGCCCCAGACCCGTGGTGGCCAACGCCACGGCCAGCCACACCACGGCGCGCACGCGCTGTCGTAGCAGCACCGTCGCCAGGATCGGGGTAAATACCACGTACATCCCAGTGACAAACCCGCTGACGCTGGGCGCGATCAACGCCAGGCCCCATGTTTGCAGCAGCTGGCCGATGGCGTAAATCCCGCCCAGCGCCAGCCCCTGCATGAATTGGACGCGACCCAGCCGCAGCACTGGTCGCGCAAACAACACCAGCATGACCACCGCGGCAAGGGTGAAACGCACGGCGAGAAAGTCGACCACCGACATGCGCGCGAGCACGTCCTTGATCAACACAAACGTCGAGCCCCATACCGCCGTCATGGCGATCAGGCCAAAGGTGGCAAGCCTGCTAAGGCGACGCGAGCTGGTCATGGGCTGTCGAGATGGATGGCGGCAAACCCGCGCGCCGTTGACGCACGGCTGCACGAACATGCAGTGGTCGAACTTCAATGCAGCGTGGGCGCCAGGCAGCTGCCATGCTGACCGGCAGACGACAACTCGAGAAGTCGCGCATCAATCATCGCTTGGAGTGGCGGCAACCTGCGCACCGCCAACGTAACGCCGCCACATCTGCCGCGGAATCTGCGACAGAAAGTGCACCCAGATGCCGACCCAGACCAGGCCCGCGACCAGCGGCTTGCGCGCAGCCGGGTCAAACTTGCGAAACCAGCGCCACATGCTCTGGTGTTTGTGGCGGCTGACAAACACCGGCCGATGCGTGCTCGATCCGCCCTTGCCGTGCAGCACGCGGACGTCGCCTGCCAGCAGCACGCGGTAACCGGCGTCGCGCACGCGCCGACACAAATCGAGGTCCTCGCAATGCAGAAAGTACCCCTCGTCGAAACCATTCAGGAATTCGAACAAAGAGCGTCGCATGAGCATCAGCGCACCGGATACAGCCTCCGCGTCGACCACATGGTCGGGCAGCGGACCCGGCACGTTGACGCCGTTCTCCAGATCACCGCGCAGCGTGCCAAGCGCACGGCGCAGCAACGGGTCACGACGCAATGATGCGGGGTCGGGCACGCCATCAGCGTCACACACGACGGCACCGAGCAGGCCCGCGCGCGGCTCGCTGGCAAAGATGTCGAGCAGGCGCTGCAAGCTGGCCTGGTCCAGCACGCAATCGGGATTGAGAATGAGCAGCAGGTCGCCGCGCGCCTGCGCCGCCGCGCGATTGACCGCCGGGCCAAAGCCGAGATTGGCGTAGTTGTATATCAGCCGCAGCCGTGGATCGTCGCGGCGCGCACGATCCACCGCTTGCGGCATGCCGTCACTGGAACCATTGTCGATGAGCAGCAATTCCAGCGGCACCGAGCACGCCAGCATCGCGCGCACGCAGGCGCGCAGACTGGCGCCGCTATCAGCGGCGACGACGATGACACTGACATCCGGGACAACAGGTTTGAACGGCGACACGGCTAAGGTCACAAGGAAACAGGAGTGCAGCGCGCCAAGGATAGCGGGGTATGCCTCAACCCGGCCAACTTATCGCGCATGATCGTCGCCCAGCACGTGTTGCAACGGGCGCGGCGCGGCATCGGCGTTGAGCTGCAACCACGGTTGTTCGCAGTACCAACCGGCCAGATGCCAGCCGCGCAAATGATGTTCGCGATCCTGGCGCCGATCCCACAGCAGCACGCCCGCAGCGCGTGGCATGCGCGCGGCAAACCAGCGGCCATCGGGACTGAAACACGCGCAGGCATCGACATCCGCAATGCGCCGGTCACCGGCAAACCAGTAGCTGGCATCCTGATAACGCAGCGGGCGGCCCCAGGGATCAGCAATACCTTCAGTAGCGGTCTGCCACAGCGGCGCCTGCAGCGTGATGATTTCGGCCGGCGGTCCGATGGCCGAAGACATCACCTTGGCCGGCCAGTCGCTTGCGGCACTTGTTGGCTGCCGCTGGCTTTCGGAGAGTTCCATTGCAGCGCTGGCGCGCGGAACGTCACGATCAAGCCACTGTTCCAGTCCGGCGAGCAAAGTGTAACCGGCAAGCACGCCCAGCAGCGCAATGCCCCACGCCAGCGCATCGCCACCAAGCGCACGTTGCAGCGCAAACAATACGGCAGGCAAACCCCAGCGCAGGCCGTTGCGCAGGCTGATCGTGGCGCCTTGGCGACGACTCAAGCGCATGCCCGACAGCAGCACCACGAGGGCGAGCAGCAGCGACATGCCCAGCCACCACGGCAGCAGCGCCAACGCCGCCAACCAAGCCGCCAGCGACAGTAAAACTTTCCATGCCGGAAGCTGCTGCAGGTTCACGACGCTAGCCAGTCCTGGTCACAACAGACGCCTCAACCGCACCACACGCGGGCATTGCGAAACATGCGCATCCACGGCGAATCCTCGCCCCAGCCTGGTGGATGCCAGCTCATTTGCACGCTGCGAAAAACGCGTTCGGGGTGCGGCATCATGATCGTCACACGCCCTCCTGCCGCGGTAAAACCGGCCAGACCACCCGGCGAGCCATTGCTGTTCAGTGGAAATTTTTCTGTCGGCTTGCCGCGGTTGTCGACAAAGCGCACGGCCGCGGATGCTTTTGACGGACTGCAGGTTTGCGGAAAACTGACGCGCCCTTCGCCGTGCGCGACCGCCACCGGGATCTGCGAACCGGCCATGCCGGTGAACAGGATACTGGGCGAATCGAGCACTTCCAGCGTGATCAGACGCGACTCGTACTGCTCCGATGCGTTGTGCAGGAATTTCGGCCAGTGTTGCGCCCCGGGAATGATCTCCTTGATCTGCGCCATCATCTGGCAACCGTTGCAGACGCCCAGGGCAAACTTCGTGGGATCGGCAAAAAACGCGGCAAACTGCTCGCGCAGCACCGGGTTGTACAGGATGGACGTGGCCCAGCCGCGACCGGCACCGAGCACATCGCCGTAGGAAAACCCGCCACAGGCGGCAAAGCCGCGAAACTCCGCCAAGGCAAACCGACCGCTGATCAAGTCGGACATGTGCACGTCGACTGCATCGAAGCCGGCACGGGTGAACGCAGCGGCCATTTCCACCTGGCCATTCACCCCCTGCTCGCGCAGCACGGCAATCCGCGGCCGTGCGCCGCTTTGCAGCAGATGTTTGGCAACGTCTTGTTGTGGGTCAAAAGTGAGCGTGGGACTGATCCCCGGATCGGCATCGTCCAGCCGCCACTGCAGTTCGGCGTCCGCCGTGAGCGGGTTGTCGCGCAGGCGTTGCATGGCGTGGCTGGTTTCATTCCAGGCGGCAAACAGCGTGCGCCAGTTCCATTTGAACAAGGTTTCATGGCCGAGGAACAGCTTGATTCCCAGCTTTTCCTTTGGCCGCCCAATCATGAGGCTGCATTCGCTCAGCCCATGCTTTTCCAGCAGCGCGGCAAACGTCTCGCTCTGCGCCTCGGCCACCTGCAACACCGCGCCCAACTCCTCGTTGAACAGCGCGCGCAAAGTGGCTTCCGCCCAGCCATCCAGATGAATTTCCAGCCCGCAGTGTCCGGCAAAGGCCATCTCAAGGAGCGTGGTGATGACACCGCCGTCGGAGCGATCGTGATACGCCAACAGCAGATCCAGCGCGTTCGCCTCTTGCACCAGTGCAAACAAGCCCTTGAGACGGGCGACGTCTTCCAGATCCGGCGGCAGGCCGCCAGCGCGATTGAACACCTGGGTCAGCGCCGAGCCTCCCAGACGATCGCGTCCGCGACCCAGATCCACCAGCCACAGTTCGGACTTGCCGCGGTCCAGCTGCAGCTGTGGCGTGAGCGTGCGACGCACGTCGCTGACGCGGGCAAATCCGGTAATCACCAGCGACACCGGTGACACCGTACGCTGCTCGCGGTCGCCGTCGTGCCAGACGGTTTGCATGGACAGGGAATCCTTGCCCACCGGTATGGAAATATCCAGCTCGGGGCACAACTCCATGCCGACGGCCTTGACCGCATCGAACAGCGCGGCGTCTTCACCTGGATGATTGACCGCAGCCATCCAGTTTGCCGACAGGCGAATATCGCCAAGCTGCGCAATCGGTGCGGCCGCCAAGTTCGTGATCGCTTCGCCTACCGCCAGTCGCGCGGCCTCGGCGCTGCCCAGCAACGCCACTGGCGCGCGTTCGGCCAGCGCCATGGCCTCACCGGCATATCCGGCAAAATCAGCCAGCATCACCGCGCAGTCGGCAACCGGCACCTGCCACGGACCCACCATGGGATCGCGGTGATTCAAACCACCCACGGTGCGGTCACCGATGGTGATCAGAAAACTCTTGCTGCCCACTCCGGGCAGCCGCAGCACGCGCAGCAGCGCCTCGTCCATGCCGATTCCGGCCAGATCCGGCAGCAGGTCAACGCGTGGCGGAATGCGCGTGGTGTCGCGATGCATCCGGGGCGGCTTGCCAAACAGCACGTCCATCGGCAGATCGATCGCCGTCAGCTGGCGCTGCGCATCACGCAGCACCAGGGTGCGCTCCGCCGTGGCGTGTCCCACCATCGCATACGGGCAGCGTTCGCGCCGGCACAGCGCCTCGAACCCGGCCAGGTCATCCGCACCGATGGCCAGCACATAGCGCTCCTGCGCCTCGTTGCTCCACACCTGCATCGGCGAAAGCGCGGGGTCATCACAGGGGATCGCGGCCAGGTCGATCACGCCGCCTACTCCCGCATCATTGAGCAGTTCGGGGATGGCATTGGACAGCCCGCCGGCCCCGACATCGTGGATGCTGACGATCGGCGTTTGTTCGCCGCGCGCGCAGCATGCATCGATGACTTGCTGGCATCGTCGCTGCATCTCGGCGTTGTCGCGTTGCACCGAAGCAAAATCCAGCTCGGCGCTGGACGCACCGGAGGCCACGGACGACGCCGCGCCGCCACCCAGGCCAATCAGCATCGCTGGTCCGCCAAGCACGATTACCGCATTGCCCGGCTGCACCTTGTGTTTCAGCACCAGGCTGGAGCGCAGGTTGGCCAGGCCACCGGCAAGCATGATGGGTTTGTCGTAGCCACGGCGAAACCCGACGATGCCAGGCAGCTCGCTTTCGAAGCTGCGAAAATAGCCACCCAGACATGGACGGCCAAACTCATTGTTGAAAGCGGCCGCACCAAGCGGCCCATCGCGCATGATTTCAAACGCACTGGCTACCCGCGGCGGCAGCGGCCGCTGCACTTCCCACGGTTGCGGATGCCCGGGGATGCGCAAGTCCGAGACCGAAAAACCCGTCAAGCCGGCTTTCGGCTTGCCACCGCGGCCGGTAGCGCCTTCATCGCGAATTTCGCCGCCGGCGCCGGTTGCGGCACCTGGCCAAGGCGCAATTGCGGTGGGGTGATTGTGCGTTTCCACCTTGATCGCAAAATCGATGCGCTCCTCATGGCTGCGCCACACGTCATCCGCCGGGTCGGCAAAAAAGCGCTGCGCCAGACTGCCCTCGATCACGGCTGCATTATCCGAGTAAGCGGACAAGGTATGCGCTGGCGCGTGCCGATGGGTGTGCTTGATCATGTCAAACAGGGTCTGCTGCTGCGCCTCGCCGTCTACGGTCCAGGTGGCGTTGAATACCTTGTGCCGGCAGTGCTCGGAGTTGGCCTGGGCAAACATGAAAAGTTCGGCGTCGGTTGGATCGCGACCTAGTTCGGCGTAACGCGCAGCGAGATACTCGATCTCGTCATCGGCCAGAGCCAGGCCCAGTCGACCATTGGCTGCAGCCAGGGCCGCGTGCGCATCATTGCCCAGCGCGATATGCACCAACTGTCCTGGCGTGCCGGCCAGAAACAAGCCTTGTGCGGCGGCCAGTTTCTCCAGCACGGACTGTGTCATGGCGTCATGCAACGCGCCCATGATCAATGCGTAATCGGCGCTGCCAGCCTCCGGCAAGCCAGCCAGTTGCCAGCCAAGTCCGCGTTCCACGCGGCGCACGTCAATGCCGGCGCCATGCAGGATGTCGGTAGCCTTGCTCGACCATGGCGAGATCGTGCCCAGCCTGGGCACCACCCACAGCGTGGCCGGCTGCGGCGGCGCGTCCTTGGCTTGCAGCACGCGCAAGACCCGCGCACGCACCTCATCGGCAGGGGCTATGTCTACATCCAGCAGATAGACGAACCAGGCCGCCTGCACTCGCGTGTCGTGGTGGAGCAGGCCCAGGCGCGCGTTCAGGCGATCAAGGCGAAACGGTGAAAGGGCGCTTTGCCCGTCGAATGCGATCATGCGGGAACTGCGCCATCGGGCTGAAGCTGCAATTCTAACCGATGCTGCAATACCGCATCGGCGTTGCGTCGGGCCCCACGCACATGCCGATGCGGGTTGCCCACATCAACTTTTTTTCTGCAGCGCTGCCAACAATTGTTCAGGCGTGAGGTAACCACCGAGCACGCGCCCGTTCGGTCCGATGATGGTGGGCGTGCCGCTGACCCCCAATTTCAGTCCCAGCTCGAATTGATCTTTCACCGGGTTTGTGCACGTCGCTGATTTCACGCGCTCCTCGGTTGCCGCGACAAACGCTGCCTTGCGGTCCTGCGCGCACCAGACCGACACCATCTCGGTGTAAGTGGGCGTCGGTCGTCCGGATGTGGTGGCGGTGCCTTCTCGCGGCCATGCAATATATTCAACCGCGATCCCTGCGGCGTTGATTGCTGCCATGTGCTTGTGCAGCGCCCGACAGAAGCTGCAGTTCACGTCGGTGAAAACGCTGACTGTGTAACGCGGGTTTTTGGGCGCATACACAATGCGTGCCGACGCGGGCACGCGGGCCAACTCACGTTGGCGAAACCGCGCCCAGGCCTCGTCGCTGAAGTTACGCTTTACTGCAAGATCGAGCACGTCACCGCTGAGCAAGTAGCGACCATCATTGCTGATGTACAGCAACTGGCCAGACGCGATCACCAGGTAAAACCCGGGCAACGGCGCGACCTCGATAAAGTCGACCTGGGCCTTGCTCGACAGCTTGGCAATCGCCTCGCGCACCATCTTTTGCGCCGCCGGCGATACCGCTTGATTTGCCCGCGACACGGCAGGCGCGATAGCGGCAGCTGCTGCACTGGTCGCGGTTTGCGCCTGCGCAGAAGCAAACGCCAGCGCCAGCACACCCGCACCCATTGCCCACAAAGTCAGTTTTGCCATTACGTACCTCTTTGTTGTGGCCACTGCGCGGCCACGGCGCAAACCATCAATATTCTGGCACACGCCGCAGCATCCGACTGAGTCGCGTTGCGCAAGACGGGCGACGCCGCTGCACACCGACGTGCGGCTTCTCGACAACCGAACCGCGCCAAACTCTCCGCGGGACGGAGCACGCAAGCAGCTGCTACCGGGCCGCTGCCGCGTGAGTGGCATCCGCCTGCAGCGATGCGGCCCGGATCAGCGTCACGGGAATTTCGTCGTCTGCGTATGCGTGGCAATGCAGCTGCTGCGTCTGTGGCGCAGCGAAGCCCGCCCGAATGCCCTGCGGGCCCGCTTGCGCGCAGCGCAGCGCAACAGTTATTCGCGCGCTCGTGCATCTCAGCACAGGCCAACAGAAAGCCCCGCGCGGCGGGGATTTCTGCAGGCCACGCGGATGAAGCTCAGTCCGCCTTTTTCTTGGCCGCGGCTTTCTTCGCCGCCGGTTTTTTCACCGCTGCGGCGCGCGTGGCTGCCGGTTTTGCGGCAACGGGCTTGGTCGTGGCAGGCTTGGTCACCGTCGACCGGGCGCCGACAACAGCCGGCACTGCAGTATGTGCGCGAGTATTGCCGTAGCTGCCGCGATAAGTCTTGCCGCGGCGTGTCTTGCGATCGCCCTTGCCCATGGAAACTCCTGTGATCTTTGAAAGGTATGACCTGCCATGATAACAGCGCGCGTCGAAAGCGCCACGGTCAGTGCAGCGCGTGGTTGCTGCAGCCCTGATGCTGATCCGAGCAGTCGGCAGCATCCACCTGGACCGTGACGTGGCGAATGTCGAATCGCTCGCGGAGAATCTGCTGCACAAGTGCAATCACCCGCCCCGCATCCGCGTACTCGGGCAACTCCACGTGCAGGGTAGCCATGCGCGACCCGGACGCAAGTTGCCACACGTGCAGGTGATGGATGCCGCCAATGCATGGATCGGCACCGCACAGCATCCGCTGCACCTCGGCGCTGTCCATGCCATCCGGGACGCCTTCCAGCAGGATGTGGGTTGACCGTCGCAGCAGGCGCCATGCGCTGTTGAGTATCAGCAGAGCAACCAATACGGACAGCGCTGGATCGGCCCACAGCCAGCCAAATGCGCGAATGGCCAGCGCAGCGGCAATTGCCGCCACCGAGCCAAGCAGATCGCCCAGCACATGCAGGGCGGCGCCAGCCATATTGACGTCGTCGTGCGCGTGACCATGCAGCAGGCGCAGCACCAGAAGGTTGACCAGCAGTCCCATGGTGGCGATCACCAGCATCGTGCCGGACGCGATCGCATGCGGATGCAGGATGCGGGTCAGCGCTTCGTAGATGATCCATGCGACGAGCAGCAGTTGCGTCAGGGCGTTGACAAAACCCGCCAGCACTTCCATGCGGCCATAGCCATAGCTTCGACGCGCGTCCGCAGGGCGCGTCGCCAGCCAGGCGCCCACAAACGCCAGCAGCAGGGCCATGGAGTCAACCAGCATGTGTCCGGCATCTGCCAGCAGCGCCAGCGATCCGGACCAGACGCCACCGAACGCCTCTACCAGCATCATCCCGGTGGTGAGTGCGAATGCCAGCAGCAACTTGCCTTTGCGAGCGTCCCCGGCCTGTCCATGTCCATGCTGCCCTACGTGTTCGTCGGCATGGGCATGCTTGTGAGTGCGCGTTTGCGTGTGTGCGGAAGGAGCGTTCATGTGCGCATGCTAGAAACCACGGCAGGCGTTACACAATCACTAAGCGCGCTGTGCTCGTTGCGCACACTGCACGCTACATTCCGCCCCGCCATGGATGCGCCGGTCAACGCGCAAGTTGACGAAATGTGCGGCTGCAAGCAGCAGGCCGCCGCATGCAACCAGAATGCTGTGGGCAATGAGAGTGTGACCATCCAGAAAGATCACGCCCAGCACCAGCAAGCTGATGCCTGGCGCTGCCAGAAGGAGCGGCAGCGGGTTCTCATGGCGACGATACCCGCGCCCCAATGCCAGCGCTGCCAGAACGCAGGCAAACAGCACAAAGCCTCGCTCAAACCGGTGGTCAGCAAGAAAACCCAGCCCGATGAATGGCAGCAACGCGAGTACAAACGGCAGCAGCGCGCAGTGCACTGCGCACAGGAACGACGCCGCCGCGCCCACGCGATCCGCCACCAGCCAGCCATCCGCCTTGTGTTCACCGATCATCAGTCACACCGCAAAGTCAGGATAGCGATACGCCATCCAATGATCCGAATGTTACGTTATAACATCGCCTTATGCCACCTTGCGATGCCATCTGCAGCCGGCATCGCCGGCACTGACATGCAGCGGGCGCAACCAGCGCTGCCAGGCAAGCCCCATCTGCAGTTGAGTACCCGGGCTAAACAGACCGGCGCCAGCGGTCCGGCGGTCTCAAACGGCAGCGTCCTTGACACAGTGTTTGCACGTGCCATGCACTTCGAGCGTTTGCGCCTGAGGGAGAAATCCCAGGGCCCTGGCTTGGGCTTCAATCAAATCGGCGACGCGGTCATCGCACACTTCTTGCGCACTGGAACAGGTATCGCAAATTAGAAACGGAACCTGATGTGCCTCGGCCGGATGATGGCAGGAGACAAAGGCATTGACCGACTCAAGCTTGTGAATGAAACGGTTCTCCAGCAAAAAATCCAGCGCGCGATATATGGTTGGGGGGGCAGCATTGCCGTGCTTCTCACGCAGCATGTCGAGCAGATCGTAAGCTTTGACCGGCTTGCGCGCGGCAGCGATCAGTCGCAACACTTCCATGCGCAACGGCGTCAGGCGCAGGCCGCGCTGTTCGCTGACCTGCTCCACCTCACGCACGAAAGCACGGGCATCGTGTATGTGCGGATGATGGCCCGGGCGCATGGCAGCGACATCGCGATTCACAATATTCACCTCACGCCCGACTATACACTGCGATGTGACCGCTCCTTGTCGCTTGCTCGGCTGCGCGCTGATGGCAGGGGTGGTGGCAAATGGCGCGCACCGTGCGGCTTGCACACAACGACAACCCAGCCGATCGGGCCCAGCACGGCTGCCCAGATCACGCCTCGTCGCCAGCCTCCGCGCCACAGCCCGAGCAGGCCACCGACAACTATAAACAGCACGCTCCACCAGAACAGCGCAACCCACGGAATCAACGCGAACAGGTTTGCGTAGATCTGCCAGATCGCACCGGGCGCGTCCATATCCACGCCGGCGGTGGCACGCGTCAGCAGCTCATCCATGAGCGTGTGCCCGGCATGCCAGCAGGCGATGCATCAGCGCTCAGGCCTGCGCCATTGCCATGGCCGCATCAATGCGCCGCAGCGCCTCGGCACGGCCGGCGAGATAGACCGTGTCCTCGATCGACGGCGACACTTGCGTGCCGGTCATGGCTACGCGCAGTGGTTGTGCAATCTTGCCCAGGCCAAGGTCCAGGTCCGTCGCCGTCTGTTCCACTACCCGGTGGACCAGTTCAGGCGACCACTGAGTTTCCGCTGCCAGCCCGGCTCTTGCCATCTGCAGGATCGCCAGCGAGTTCGCGTTGCGCAGGTGCTTGCTCACTGCCTTGTCATCCCATGTTTCGATCGGTGCGTACCAGATCCTGGCGCGCTCAGCCATTTCCTTGAGCGTGTGCACGCGCTCGCGCAGTGCAACGAGCACGTCGAGCGGAGCCGGACCATCGCTCACTTCGATGCCGGCGCGCGCCAGATGCCACTCAAATTCTGCGACCAGCGTTTGCGGATCATCCGTTTTCAGATAGTGCTGATTGATCCACGCGAGCTTCTCGACATCAAACCGGGATGGCGCCTTGTTGACGTCGGTTATTGAGAACAGCGCAATCATTTCCTCAGTGGAGAAAATCTCCTGATCGCCGTACGACCAACCGAGTCGTACCAGGTAATTGAGGATCGCATGCGGCAGAAAGCCTGCCTCGCGATACTCCATGACGCTGACCGCGCTGGTGCGCTTGGAAAGCTTCTTGCCGTCCTTGTCCAGGATCATCGGCAGGTGGGCAAATTGCGGCACCGGCGCACCCAGCGCCTGATAAATATTGATCTGCCGCGGCGTGTTGTTGACGTGGTCGTCGCCGCGAATGACTTCGGTGATGCCCATGTCGATGTCATCCACCACAACGGCGAAATTGTAGGTAGGCCAGCCGTCGGAGCGGAAAATCACGAGGTCATCCAGCTCGCTGTTGGCCCACTCGATGCGACCCTTGACCTTGTCCTCGAACACCACCGAACCTTCCTGCGGATTCTTGAAGCGGATCACGCGGTTCGGATCATCGCGCGATGGCTCATTGCGGTCGCGGTAATAGCCGTTGTACCGCGGCTTTTCGCCGGCGGCCATCGCCGCTGCGCGCATGTCGGCAACTTCTTCCCTGGTCTCATAGGCGTAATACGCGTTGCCAGCTGCGAGCAGATCGGCAGCCACTTGCCGGTAGCGCGCCAGACGCGCGGTCTGGTAAAACGGGCCTTCGTCGTGCGAGAGCCCGAGCCAATTCATGGAATCGACGATAGCCTGCACGGCAGCGTCCGTGGAGCGCTCGCGGTCGGTGTCTTCAATGCGCAACACAAACTGGCCGCCGCGCCGACGCGCCTCCAGCCAGCAATACAACGCCGTGCGCGCACCGCCTATATGCAGAAAGCCGGTAGGACTTGGGGCAAAACGCGTGCGCACGGTCATGGTCTGTTCAACAGCTACGGAACGAAGGCATGGATTTTAGCGGATACCGCGCCCACAACTGCTGCCGCATCATTAGCAGCAGTCGCCGCGCACTCTTTTTGCCGTTTGCTGCGCTTGCTTTGGCCGGGTTGTGCGCGGCATCGCCCGCAAGTGCCACCAACCCAGGTTACGACCGTCCAGGCTTCGGTTTCACGCCAGTCGCCCTGAGCGCGGGGGAGATGACGCTTGAACAGGGCCTGCCGGACTGGAGCCGCGACCATCAAGGCGGCGTCAGTAGCGCGGAGTACAGCGCGGACACTTTGCTGCGCATCGGCATCGGTGGCGCGCTGGAACTCCAGCTAGGCGCCTCGCCATGGAACGCGATGTACGCGACCGCTGGCGGACGCACCGAACGCAGCAGCGGCCGTGGGAACAGCACGCTCGGAATGAAACTCGCGTTGCCTTCGGCAAACCCCGCCTTCAGCTGGGGTCTTGTGGGTAGCGTGGAATTCACTGATGGCGCGCCAACTTTTGGCGCCGACCATCGCCAGTATCTGCTCGCTGCGCAGTTCAACCTCCAGGTCGACACGCGCCAGTCGCTGGGACTCTATCTCCAGGATGTGCGCAGTGCTGGAACCGACGCCGCACTGCTGGCGATCAGCGACAGCATCACTCTGAGCGACGCACGGACGCTGTACATCGAAGCAGCGCAGGTGCACACGCCCACGCGAGGCAAAGGGACGTGTCAGGTGCCGGACTGGCCTGGTTGCTCGGGCGGCGGGTGCAGCTTGATATGGGTTTGGATCATCGCGTCGGCGGCACCGCCCCGGAATGGCAAACCAATCTCGGCCTGGCAGTGTACTTCGGTAACTGAGATGGACAACGCGCTCATGGTCCAGGCACGTACGCACCGGTGGCAGCTACCGGAGCATTTTCTCATTTTATCGACGGTATCCTGACGCTCCGGTTGGTCGACGATAGACGCGATCGCTCGCACTCAGCCGCCCTGCATGCGCGGGATTTCCAGGCTGGCGGGCAGTGCCCGCCCTCATATCTGGATCGTCGCCTCGGCCATTCGTGGACGGCCTCGACCGCTGGACCACGGGTGCCACGCATCAGGCGGCGTGCGGAACCTTCATCAGGATACCCAGCAGATCGGCCAGCTTGTCGCGCATCTCGCGGCGATCCACGATCAGGTCGATGGCGCCGTGGTCTATGAGAAATTCGGAGCGCTGAAAACCCTCCGGCAGGGTCTCGCGCACGGTCTGCTCAATGACGCGTGGACCGGCAAATCCGATCAACGCCTTCGGCTCGCCAATATTGATGTCGCCCAGCATGGCCAGACTGGCGGAGACGCCGCCGGTAGTTGGATTGGTCAGCACGCTGATGTACGGCACCCCGGCGTCACGCAGGCGCCCCAGGGCGGCCGCGGTCTTGGCCATTTGCATCAGCGAAAAAAGCGCCTCCTGCATGCGCGCGCCGCCGGTCGCGGTGAAACACACCAGCGCGCTGTGGTCGGCAAGTGCGCGTTCCGCCGCCCGCGTAAATTTTTCCCCCACGACCGAGCCCATGGAGCCGCCCATGTAGGCAAACTCGAACGCCGCGACCACGATTGGTCGACCCTTCAACTTTCCGTGCATTACCAGCAGCGCGTCTTTGGCGCCGGTTTTCTTTTGCGCAGCGACAATGCGATCACGATATTTTTTTGTATCGCGGAATTTCAGCGGATCGGTGGGTTCCATGCTCGCCCACAAGTCCTGCGTACTGCCTTCATCCAGCAGTGCGTAAAGACGCATACGCGCATCGATGGCGTGGTGATGGCCACACTTGGGGCAGACCATCAAGTTGCGATCCAGCTCGGGGCGATACAGCACCGCCGCGCAACCCGCGCATTTTTCCCACACGCCTTCGGGCACCGAGCCTTTGCCGCTGGCTGTGTGCGATGCCCGCGCGGCGGGATTCATGATCTTCTGCAACCAGTTCATTGTTTCGTCCCGCCCATTCGACGCTCATTCGTTGGCCAACTGTCACTTTTGGGCCATTGCCCAAATACGTGCACGCACGCTTCAAAGGCGTGCGCCATCAGGTGTCAAGTGCAGCGCGCACCGGCGCGAGAAAAGCTTGCACGCGAGCGCCAATATCGTCGGCAGTTGTCGCCCCACTCAAGGCTGCGACCAACGCGCTGCCAATGACGACCGCGTCTGCAAATGCGGCAATGGCCTTGGCGCTGGCCGCGTCACGGATGCCGAAACCGACGGCCACCGGTTTGTGCGTGTGAGCGCGAATTCGCGCGACATGCGCAGCAACATCCGTCGTGCTCAATTGCGTACTGCCGGTGATACCGGCAACCGAAACGTAGTAGAGGAAGCCTTGCACGGCCCGGCACAGTGACCCGAGCCGCGCCTCTGCCGTGGTTGGCGACGCCAGGAGAATCTGCTGCAGGCCCGCGTCACGCAGCGGCTGCAGCACTGCGGACTCCTCCAATGGACAATCGACCAGCAAGACGCCGTCGACTCCGGCCGCCACGGCCTCTTGCGCGAAGCGCGCATAGCCGTGAATTTCCACCGGATTGAGATAGCCCATCAAAACCACCGGCGTGTTGTCGTCGCGCTGCCGAAAGGCGGCAACCCAGCCCAACACCTGGGTCAAGCCAACACCCTTGGCAATGGCGCGCTCGCTGGCATGCTGGATGACAATGCCATCCGCCATCGGATCGGAAAACGGCACGCCCAGCTCGATCACGTCCGCACCCGCCGCTACCAGCGCATGCATGAGCGCCACCATGTGCTCGGGCGCCGGATCACCGGCGGTGACGAACGGAATCAGTCCCTTGCGGCCGGCTGTCGCCAGCGCCGCGAACCGCGCGTCGATGCGGCTCATACCTGCACTCCTTCGCGCGCGGCAATCGTGTGCACATCCTTGTCGCCGCGCCCGGACAGGTTGCACAGCACCAGCGCATCCGGCGGGTATTCCCGCGCCAGCTTGATTGCCTGCGCAACCGCGTGGCTCGACTCCAGCGCAGCCAGGATCCCTTCTTGACGACACAACAAGTGGAACGCTTCGAGCGCTTCGTCGTCACTGATGCCGACGTACTGCGCGCGCCCCGCATCTTTCAAAAATGCGTGTTCGGGACCAACGCCAGGGTAATCAAGCCCTGCGGAGATCGAATGGGTTTCGGTGATCTGCCCGTTTTCGTCGCACAGTACGTACGTGCGATTGCCGTGCAACACGCCCGGGCGACCAGCAGCCAGTGAAGCGGCGTGATGTCCGCTGGCAATGCCCTCGCCCGCGGCCTCTGCACCGACGATACGGACTGCTGGATCATTGAGGAATGCGTGGAACAGGCCGATGGCGTTGGAGCCGCCGCCGACGCAGGCGGTCAGCACGTCCGGCAAGCGGCCAAACTGCCCCAGCATCTGCGCACGCGCCTCGCGCCCGACCACGGCGTTGAAATCGCGCACCATCAGCGGGTACGGGTGCGGTCCGGCCACCGTGCCAATCATGTAGAACGTGTCCGCCACGTTTGTGACCCAGTCGCGCATCGCCTCGTTCAGTGCATCCTTCAAGGTCTTCGAACCGGAAGTTACCGGCACGACCTCGGCACCGAGCAGTTTCATCCGGTAGACATTCATCTTCTGCCGTTCGATATCGACCGCGCCCATGTACACCACGCACTTGAGTCCCATGCGCGCGGCCACCGTCGCACTGGCCACGCCGTGCTGGCCGGCACCGGTCTCGGCGATGATGCGTGGCTTGCCCATGCGCCTGGCGACGAGCGCCTGGCCGACGGTGTTGTTGATCTTGTGCGCGCCGGTGTGGTTCAAATCTTCGCGCTTTAACAGGATCTGCGCGCCGCCAACGTAACGCGATAAACGCTCAGCGTGATAGATGGGGCTGGGCCGGCCAACATAGTGCTTCAGGTCACGATCAAGTTCCGCCACGAACGCGGGGTCGCCGCGCAGGCGCAAGTAGGCCTCGGTCAGTTCGGCGAGCGGCGCCATGAGCGTTTCCGCGACGTAGCTGCCGCCGTAAGCGCCGAAGCGACCATGCGTATCGGGGTAGGCGTTGAAATCCACAATCTGCCTCATGTTGTCGTTCGATGGCGGCGAACGCCGCGCCGAGGAGACCTTGAGCACAGCGGCATTGCGCCTGGTTGGCGGAAGATGCCGCAGTGCGGCAAGCGGCCATCTTAGCGGCAACGGGGATTCAAGACACTGGCTGGCGTCAGCATGAATATCTTCGCAGCGACAGCTGCGATTTTTCGCCAACTGCGCTGCGTGCCGAAAGCCAGCGCCTGCGACCAGACAACGCTCTGTTCACCGTTGCGCCTGCGGATGCTACGCGGCATCTTCGGCGCGCACCGCGCTGATGAACGCGGCCAGCTTTTCTGCCGACTTGATACCAGGCGCCATTTCCACGCCAGTGGAGACATCAACCGCCCACGGGCGAAGCGCGCGTATGCCGGCGCCTACGTTCAGTGCATCAAGTCCGCCCGCCAGAATGAGCGGCTGGCGCAAGCCAGTAGACAGCACAGACCAGTCAAAAGTATGCCCACCGCCACCCGCTTCGCCGCGCGCGTGGCCGTCCAGCAGCAAGGCGGCAGCATGTGGCCATGCTTGCAACCCGGCAAGTGCCGAAGCACCCTCGCCCATGCCAATGGCTTTGACAAACGGACGGCCAAACTGCGTGCACCAGGCGTCAGCTTCACTGCCATGAAATTGCAACAAGGTCGGACGAACCTCATCCAGTACCTGCTGCACGCGCTGTGCGTCGTCGTCCATGAACAACGCCACGCTGGCGACGAATGGCGGCAACGCACGCACGATTTCCAGCGCCCGCTGGATCGAAACCGCGCGTGGACTGCGGGTGGCAAACACCAGGCCGATCGCGTCGGCTCCAAGCCGTGCCGCCAGCAGCGCGTCTTCCACCCGGGTCACGCCGCAGCATTTGATGCGCGTCATTGGCTCACCTGTGCGGGCAAACCCCAGTGCGCTTCGTAGCGCGGCCCGATGAATGTCAGTCCGGGCGAGGGCGCCGTTGGTCCCGCCACGCTGCGGTCACGGCCGACGAGGAGTTCGGCCATCCACTCCGCTGGGCGATCACCGCGCCCGATCACCAGCAGCGAGCCGACGATGTTGCGCACCATGTGGTGCAGAAAACCGTTTGCCTCGATCTCCACGAACAATTGCTCATCCTCGCGGCACACGCTGGCCGCAAGCACCGTGCGAAGCGGATGCCTGGCCTGGCAGGACAGCGCGCGGAACGCAGTGAAATCGTGCGCGCCAAGCAAGGCTTGAATGGCCGCATGCATGCGCTCGGCATCCAGTGGCAAGCGCTCCCAGGTGACCCGCCGCGCGTCCAGCGCTGCGCGGATCGGCCGATTGAGGATGCAATATCGATAACGCCGGCTGCGTGCCGCGTAGCGTGCATGAAACTCCGCCGGCACCAGCTGCGCCCACATTACCGCGACGCTGACGGGCAGGTTGGAACAACTGCCCAGCACCCAGCTGCGCATTTCACGTTGCGCCGCAGTATCGAAATGGACCACCTGGCAACGTGCGTGCACCCCGGTATCGGTGCGTCCGGCACAGCTGGTCAGCACCGGATGCGCGGCTACCTTCGACAGCGCGCGCTCAACTGCAGCCTGCACGCTGGCTCCCACGGTCAGCCGCTGCCAACCGAGAAAATCCGTGCCGTCGTATTCGATACCCAGGGCGATGCGCATGCACAGAAACAGTGGCGGAAGGCGGGAAACTCTAACAGCCTGTGACGAAACCGGGCCGACGAGCGGCCCGATTCGTCATGCGTGGTGCGTGCTACTCAGAGATCAACGCGGCAGGCCACCGAGGAGTTCCCTGGCGACATCCTGCTGTGGCTGGCTGCCTTCCTTGATCACTTCGCCAAGCATTGCGCGCGCGCCCTCGGCATCGCCCATGTCCAGATAAGCGCGGGCCAGGTCCAGCTTGGTGTCGATTGGATCGTCGTTGAATTCACCCAGATCATCGGTGGTAGCGGACGTGGCCGGAGTGCCATCAGCCTGCCCGAACTGCCAGGCCGATGCCGCCGCGTCATCTGCTTCGGCGGCTGCCGCCGAGCGTGTGCCGGCCGCATGGGTAAAGGACGACGCGCCTGCATCATCAAGCGCTGAAGATCCCTTTGGCACGGCCGGCGGCACCACGGGATGCTTCGTCAGGTCAAAATCAAATGCATAGCCACCCACCTTCTTGGGTGGATCCGCCAGGTTCACATTCGCCACCGATGCAGGCACTGCAGAGCCTGGCATGTCGGACGCAGGATCTGCGTAATCGTCAATGTCGAAACTCTTCAGTGGATCGTCGCTGGAGCGTGCCGGCGTTTCCACGTGGTGGTCAAACAAGGGATGTTCGGGGACCAGATCCTCGCCCATATGCAGCACATCCTGCCATTCGTCCTGCTGCGGATCGACGATGTGCGCATGCATCGCCTCGGCGGCGGCTTCAAAGCGCTCGACATCACGGCGCGAGTAATACAGGGTGACCAATTCCAGGTGCAGGCCAACATCGTCTGGACGCTCGGCCAGCTGATCGAGCAGCTCTTCCTGCTCGCCATCATCCGCGGTCGCAGCACCGGGTAGGGGCGCTGCAACAAAGCGATCCGCCAGCGAAGACGATGGCCCGCCAACTTCGGGCACGGGCTTGCGCCGGCGGCTGAGCAGCATGAGCAACAGCAGCAACACGACCGCACCCGCGCCCGCGGCCCAAGCCCAGGTCTGCATGTACCACGGTGCCACTGGCACTGCGTCGCTGGTCGCCGCTTCGCCTGCCGCCGGAGCAGCTTCCGGCGTCGCGGTAGCGTTACCCGGCGCGCTGGTCGCAGCAACTGGAACCGGAGCCACCACCGGCGTTGTGCTGGCCACTGCAACAGTCGCGGCCTCAGCCGTCGTGACGCTGGCAGCGGGGACTATTGCCGCACTGGCAGCTACCGACGGAGCTGCCACAGACTCTGCCGTCGCAACCGCCGAGCTAGCGCTCGTGGCAGCGGTCGATGCCGACGCAGTTGCCGCTGGCAGCTCGGTGCCGCCCTTGCGTGCTGCCGCCAGACTGGCCTGCAAATCCGCAATCTCACTGTCTTTCAAAGCGAGCAGGCGCGCGTTCTTGTCATTGATGTCCGTCAGATCCGAGACGCGCGTCTTCAGGTCCGCAGATTGCTGCTGCACGCTGGCGAGACTCTCCTGCGCACGCAGCAGTTCACGCTGCGCCGTCTTCGACGACGCGTTGGCTGTTCCACCGCCGCCACCACCCGCACCGCTCGCGCCGGCACTGGCCGGCACCAGGGCCAGACGATCGCTGGTGTCGGACGCGGCAGTTGTCGGCGCGCTGGACGCAGAGTCGCGGGTCGCGGTATCGGCCACGGTAGTCGGACTAACCGTCGTTTTAGCGGTCCAGTCACCGTTTTGTCGCCGCACCTCGGCGATCGCAGCAGCCACAGCCATGGTCTGCGCCTCAGTCGCAGACGGCACGCGCAGGATGGCGCCAGTCTTCAGCGCATTGATGTTGTCCCGATAAAACGCATCGGGGTTGGCCTGCTTGATCGCCAGCAGCATCTGGTGAATATCGACACCGGCAGGAGTGGCGCTGCGCGCGATGGAGGACAGCGTGTCTCCGCGCACCACCGGGCCGTATTTGCCAGCGACCGCCTCCGGGCTGGTCGCAGCAGGTGCCGCAGGCGATGGCGTGCGTGCAACGGAGTCCGCTGCAGATTGTGCGCGGGGTGCGGCAGGCACGCTCGCGGATGGCTGCTTCACTGGCGCCTGCTGTACCGGTCGCATCGGTGCCGTGGCGCCCGCCATCGTCGCTGGCGCTGCGGCACTGGGCGGGTCCAGCAAAATCGCAAACTCGTGCATGCTCTTGCCCGATTGCGCATTTACCTGGACAAGCAGGTCGAGAAACGGATCCTCCACCGGCGCCGCGCTGGTGATGCGGATCACGCGCTGGCCGCCGCTCGCATCGGCCACGCTGAAATGCAGCGGGATCGCGGTGCGCCCACCAGCAATGCCGGCGCGAGCGAATTCTTCGCTGGAAGCCAGCTGCGCGGTCAAATTCTGCAACTCTGCAGGAGTAGCCGCGTTCACCGGAATTTCTGCCAGCAACGGCTGCCCAAGCGCCGACTTGACCTGGATCTGGCCGATGTCCACGGCCAGCACCTGTGTACTGCCGAGCGCCAAAGCAATCAGCAACGGCAACTTCAACGAACGGTTCATCGTGTATCCCCCAAAACTATGGTGACGCCATGCATGGCGTCGGCGCGGCTACGGCAACGACTTCAACGAGTTGCCACTTTAGTTACAAGCGGGCCAATCAACAATAGCTGAAGCAAATACTTGCAATGCATTGCTGAAACAAGTTCTCAATTCGAGTCAATCATCACCGCACTTGGCCGGCAATCCACCGTTGCGACGGCGTGACAACCGCTTCCATGCAGCGTCGAACCGGGCGGCCACGTCCCACTTACTGCACTGGACAGCCAGCACTCTACAAATAATCGGCGATCAGCAGCTCGGCAATTTGTACCGCGTTCAAGGCTGCTCCCTTGCGGATATTGTCCGATACGATCCAGAGGTCCAGCCCGCGATCGTGCGAAATATCCTCACGAATACGGCCCACAAAGACTTCGTCGTGACCGGCAGCCTGGCCGACCGGGGTCGGATAACCACCAGCCTTGCGCTCGTCCAGCAACGTCACCCCTGGCGCCGCGGCCAGCAGGGCGCGCGCGTCTTCCACGCTGAGCTTGTCCCGCGTTTCGAGGTGCACGGCTTCGGCATGACCATAGAATACGGGTACGCGAACCGCAGTCGGGTTTACCTGGATCGACTCATCCTCCAGGATCTTGCGCGTCTCCCACACCATCTTCATCTCTTCCCTGGTGTAACCATTGGGTTGAAACTCGTCGATGTGCGGGATGACATTGAACGCGATCTGCGCCGGAAATATCTGACCGGGCTCCACGCTTTTGAAGCTGAGCAGCGCGGCGGTCTGCCGACCAAGTTCTTCCATGCCCGTGCGACCCGCGCCGGACACGGACTGATAAGTTGCCACGTTGATACGCTCCACGCCCACCGCGCGATGGATGGGCGCCAGCACCACCAGCATCTGCATGGTTGAACAGTTTGGATTGGCGATGATGCCGCGCGTCACGTAGTCGGCAATAACATGCGGGTTGACCTCGCTGATCACCAGCGGGATATCGTGCTGATAGCGAAACTCCGCAGTGTTGTCGATCACCACCGCGCCGGCGGCCACCGCGCGCGGCGCATGGTCGGCACTGACCGTGCTGCCAGCAGAAAAGATCGCTATGTCGACCCCGCTGAAATCAAAACCGTCCAGCAACTGTACGGTGATTTCGCGACCGGCAAACTTGAGCTTGCCTCCGGCCGAGCGCTCGCTGGCCAGCGGCACCAGTTCGCTGACGGGAAAGTCGCGCTCGGCGAGCAGCGCCAGGACAACTTCGCCGACCGCGCCGGTAGCTCCAACAACGGCGACCTTGTAACTGCTCTTTTTGCTCATGGAATGAAAGGCTTCGCTCAGGAATGAATGCTGATGTCGGCAGCAGCCAACGCAGCTGATGGGTAATGCTCAGCAAGAGTACGCACATACACACCGCGCCCGGCAGCGCGGCACATTATCAACGACCGGCACCCTCATCGCACGCGTCAACATGTGCGGCCAGCATCCTTTGCAATGGCCAGGATCGCCGGATGCAGCGACAGCCCGCGGCTACGAAACCGGCAGCGTGGCAGGTCAAGGCGCCGGGGCTGCGCGCGGCCGCGGTCAACGCGCGGTCTGTCTGCATGCTCAAGCCAGCGGCACAACTTCTCCGATGAGGCCACGTGGTCACGTCTGTGGCCCGGACTGCGCCGGGATGCGGGGTGTCACCACGCCCACATCGGCGCACTGCGCGCGATGCCGCAGCGCGTGGTCCATCAACACCAACGCCATCATGGCCTCGGCAATCGGCGTCGCGCGGATGCCGACACACGGATCGTGCCGCCCCTTGGTAACTACCTGCGCAGGCTCACCGTCCAGGGTCACGCTGCTACCGGGAAGCACAATGCTGGACGTGGGCTTGAGCACGATCGAGGCGGCAATCTGCTGGCCGCTGCTGATGCCGCCAAGAATGCCGCCGGCATGATTGGACATGAATCCGTCCACGCTCATCTCGTCGCGATGCTGGCTGCCACGCTGGGTGATCGCGGCGAACCCGTCACCAATCTCGACGCCCTTGACCGCATTGATCGACATCAACGCCGCCGCCAGATCACCATCAAGCTTGCCGTACACCGGCTCGCCCCAACCCGGCGGTACGCCATCGGCAACCACATTGACGCGCGCGCCCACCGAATCACCGGCCTTGCGCAATGCAGTGATGCACGCCTCCAGCGCCGGCACCTGCGCGGCGTGCGGCCAGAAAAACGCGTTGGCCTCCACCGCGTCCCACGCAAACGCATCGGGCTTGATGTCCCCCAGTTGCGCCAGATAGCCGCGCACCGAAACGCCGTGACGTGCCGCCAGCCACTTCTTGGCAATGACCGCAGCCGCCACGCGCATTGTGGTTTCCCGCGCCGACGCGCGCCCGCCACCGCGTGGATCGCGGATGCCGTATTTCTGCCAATAGGTGTAATCAGCGTGGCCGGGGCGGAATGTCTGCTCAAGCTGACGGTAATCGTGACTGCGTTGATCGGTGTTGCGTATCAGCAACGCAATCGGCGTGCCGGTGGTCTGGCCCAGGTAAACGCCCGACAGTATTTCGACCGCATCGGCCTCATGCCTTTGCGACGTGTAACGGCTGCGGCCGGTGGAGCGACGGGCCAGATCCTCTGCAAATTCCTCGGCGCTGATGGGCAATCCGGGCGGGCAGCCGTCGATCACGCAGCCTATGGCCGGCCCGTGGCTTTCGCCAAAGGTGGTTACCGTAAGGAGCTTGCCGAATGAATTGCTGGACATCAGTCATGCACACCTGAAAATCATCTTTGCAGCTTAACCTGAGCGCGCGCTGGCAGCTCACTGGGGCTCAGGCGCAACGCCCTGCCCAGCCCGCCATTCATTTCCCAACAGGGCAAACAGGACGTCATCGACCTACTCCTCGCGCAGCCACAGGCTTTCGCGGTGGTATGCTTCCTGGCGCATGTGTGCGCCGCGCAGCAACGCCATGCTGGCGACATTGCGCGGATCGACTGACGCGTGCACACGATGCCGGTGCATGCTGCCGAATACGTGCGCGAACAACGCGCGTACGGCCTCGCTGGCATAGCCGCGATGCTGCTGCGCGGGTGCGATCGTGATGCCAAACTCAACCGATCCTGCCGGTTCGCACGGGACATGGATACCCAGATCGCCAATGAGCCGGCCATCCGCACGCAAGCGGATTGCGCGCTGCACCCAACTCCCCTGAGCTTCCGCTGCAAGCGCCTGCTGTGCAGCGATGAATTCTTGTACTGCCGTGATCGAGGACGGCCGCCAGCTCTGATAGCGGGCGACACGGGGATCCGCGCGATACTGAAACAGCGCTGCCGCGTCATCGCAGCGCAAAAGATCGAAGTGCAGACGCTGCGAGTTCACCAGCACGGCAAGCACTGCTGGATGTTGCAAAGCCTGGAGCCTGCACACGGCAGGCGATCAAGTCCGCATTTGCTGAACGGCTGCGTGGAACGCATCACGCTACTGCCGCGCTGCGGCCGCCGCATGGATGGCGTGCGCGTGCGTCACCAGATCGTTGCGTTCAAGTGCAAATACGCCCATCGCGCCGACCTTGAACTCGATCCACACAAACGGGACTGCGGGCAGCAAAGCGGCAAGCGCGCGCTCGCTTTCACCCACCTCGACAATCAGCAAACCGTCGCCTGAAAGGTGCGCAGCAGCAGCATCGAGGATGCGTAGACACAGGTCCAGACCATCCTCACCAGCGGCCAGGCCGAGCTTCGGCTCATGCGCATATTCACCGGGCAAGGCAGCATATTGGCCATCGGTGACGTACGGCGGGTTGGACACGATCAGGTCATAGCGCTGTCCCTGCACGCCTGCAAACAAGTCCGACTGGATCGCATGCACTCGCCCGTCAACGTGCTGAAACGCGATGTTCTCACGCGCCAGGGCCAACGCGTCGATACTGATGTCGACAATGTCCACCTGCCATTCGGGGTTGTATTCGGCAATTGCGATGCCGATGCAGCCCGAGCCGGCGCACAGATCCAGCACGCGTTCGACCGGACGTTCGTCCAGCCACGGCGCGAAGCCCGATTCAATCAGTTCGGCAATCGGCGAACGTGGCACCAGCGCGCGGCGGTCACTCTTGAACTTCAAACCGGCAAACCAGGTTTCGCCCACCAGATAGGCTACCGGCACGCGTTCGTTGACGCGGCGTTCGATCAGCGCCAGCAACTGCGCGCGCTCGGCAGCAACCAAAACGCCGGCGCCATACGCGGGCGACAGGTCCGGCGGCAGGTGCAGCGTGGCCAATACCAGATGCGTCGCCTCGTCGAGCGGGTTGTCGTGACTGTGGCCGAATGTCAGCTCCGCTGCAGCAAACCGGCTGGCCGCATAGCGAATGAAGTCGATGATGGAGGCAAGTTCGGTTGTCACGTTGATCCTGCTGCGCAAACGAAGGGTCGCAGTATACGGGCCAACGTCCCTCACGCCGGACGTTCCCTATACTCGGCAGATGAATTTCAAGATTTTTCTGCAATACGCGCTGCCGCACCGCTTTCTGTCGCGCGTTGTCTACTGGGCCACGCGCTGGACTTTCGCGCCGTGGAAGAACTGGCTGATCAGCACCATCGTGCGCAAGTACAACGTCAACATGGCTGAAGCGGCTCAGCCTGACGCGCTGGCGTATCAGCATTTCAATGCGTTTTTCACACGCAAATTGCGCAACGACGCTCGCCGCCCCGACCCAGATCCGCAAACGCTGCTGTCACCTGCCGATGGGCGCATCAGCCAGGCCGGCACCATTGTTGAAGGTCGCATCTTGCAGGCCAAGGGCCAGGACTACACCGCAGTGGAACTGCTTGGCGGCGACGAATCAGCTGCGGCGCCGTATCGCAACGGCAGCTTCGTTACGGTGTACCTGTCGCCGCGCGATTACCATCGCGTGCACATGCCGCTGACCGGCAAGCTGCGGGAAACCGTGCACGTTCCCGGACGCATCTTCAGCGTCGCGCCGTTCGCCGTGGCCGCGATCCCGCGCGTGTTTGCGCGCAACGAACGTCTGGTGTGCCACTTTGACGGCGCGCACGGCCCCTTCGTGGTGGTAATGGTTGGCGCGCTGCTGGTGTCGTCGGTTGCCACGGTGTGGGACGGCCTGGTGATTCCGCCGTATGCATCAGCGATCAGCCGCAAGATGTTCGACGACCGGCCGATAACGCTTGAACGCTTCGCGGAGATGGCGCGCTTCAACATGGGCTCTACCGTCATCGTCCTGCTCCCGACCGGGGCAGCCGCGCTGAATGCGCTGCAGGCTGAGCAGGAAGTGCGCGTGGGCCAAGCCCTGGGCCGCGGCTGACGACAATCCGCGTGACGCCTGGCCATGTCGAACGCCGGCTTCGGGGTGACAAGGAACGTCATTTTGTGACGCTCTGCGCGCAATCTGTCTGAGCGGTCCTTTACTCTCCGTCGGACGCTGGTACCCCAGCGCGCCTGAATTCCAGACGAGGGGAGAATCATGAAACTGCTTGTACCCGTCATTGCGATGCTGCGCGTGCGCCAGCTCGCGCGCCAGTTCAACACCATCGAGCGCAGCATCCGGGCGCTATCCAAACGCGAACGCCTGCAGTTGAGCACGCTGACCCTGCGTGAGATCGGCCAGGCCGCGCAAGGCGACTTCCCCCATTTGTACGGCACCGAGCCAGACGTGCGTTACCTGCCGTGGGGCAGCGGCACCAGCATCGGCTACGCTCGGGCACTGTCGGCCAACACCGAGGTATCGCTGCGCGGTGTGGCGCTATGGCTGGCCGTGGCCTATCACGAGACGAAAAACTCGCCGCACACCTCGGTGCAGGCCCAACATCGGCAATTGCTGCACGTACTGCGTGAGCTCAAGGAAATGCATCGCAGTACCCGCGTCGTGCAGTCGTGGATGCAGCAACCAGAACGCGCAGCAGCCTGATCCCCTGCAAACAAGGAGTGGCTGCGCAGAGTCTGGCACGCCACTCCCCGCGCGCATTGAAAATCAGAACTTGCCCAGAAAGTCCCGCTTGCCAATCTCCAGCCCGTTGTGGCGCAGCAGCGCGTAAGCGGTGGTGACATGGAAGACAAACTGCGTCATCCCGTAGTGCAACAGGTAAGCCTCGCCGCTGAGTCGACGCTCCATGGGCGTATCCGGGCGCAAGACCACTTCGCGATTTTCGCTCCCTTCGAACTGTGCCGCATTGAGCGCGCCGATCGTGCTCAAGGTGTGCGCGATCAATGCGTGCAATTGGGCAAACGTCGAGATTTCCTCGTCGAACTTTGCTACTTCCTGACCTGAGAGATGCGCGCTGATGCTGCGGGCAAACTCACAGGCGATCTTCACTTGTACGGTGAGTGGAAACATGTCGGGAAACAATCGCGCCTGGACAAGCGCTACTGGTTCGATCTTTTTATCTGCAGCGTGACGCGCAGCAGTGGCCAGGATGGCATCCAGGCCGCCAAGCAGTTGCTGAAAGACCGGCACGGAAGCGCTGTACATGAATGAGGACACGTTCATTTCCTTGAGGTGACAGAGACGACCGGCTGATTGTATGCCGGTGGCCAAAAGGTTCGCGATTGCAGGTCACGTTACGGACAAACGCGGACTGGCAGCAATCATTGCAGCGCAAGCGTCACTGATGGCGCGCAGCGCACGGCAGATCGGCATTGAAATCGCGTCGCAAGCGCTCCCACTCCAGATGCAGCCACGGTGTGAAATGCTGCGGGTGTTCGATGATCTCGGCGTCCAGTTCGGTCGGGCTGATGAAGCGCCACGCGGCGACTTCGCTGCGATTTGCCGCAACCGGTGCCGCCGTCTGTCCGACATAGACCGAACACAGCTCGTGTTCAGCGCCAAGTCCAGGATAGTCGGCCTGGTACTCGAACTTGAACAGATAGCGCAGATCGCACTGCATGCCCATTTCCTGCAGCAGGCGCCGCTGTGTGGCCTGCGCCATGCTTTCACCGCGACGCGGATGACTGCAGCAACTGTTTGCCCAGAAACCTGGCCACAGCCGTTTGCCCGGACTGCGCTGCTGCAGCAGCAACGCACCTTGCGGGTTGAAGACGAACAATGAAAACGCCCGATGCAGATCGCCATGACCGTTGTGGCACGCAGCCTTGCTGGCATAACCTCGCACGCGGTCATCAGCGTCAACCAGAATCAGCTCTTCGGCGTCTGATGACACCGTGGCATGGGTTTGCACGACGTCAGCCAAATGCCACCTCCATCGCCTGGTACCCAGCCGCCTGCATGGCGCGAATGACGCGTTCGCTGCCGTCCGGGCACAGCGCAATCACCGAGCCGCCGCCCCCGCCACCGGTGAGCTTGGCGCCTACTGCGCCATTGTCGCGGGCAAGTTGCACCAGCTCCTCGATCTGCGAGCTGGATACCTGCAACGCGTTCAACTGTCCCTGGCAGATATTCATCAGTTCACCCAGCTGCGCGATGTCGTTCGCCTCGAGCGCGGCAAGCGCATGCAGCGTCAGCGAATCGATTTCATCGAAAATGCGCTCATACAGAACGCGATTGCGCTCCCACGCACTGCGCACGCGAGTCACCATGCGCACCGTGAGACTTTCCGTGCCACTCATGCCGATGACCAGCGGCAGCGGCGCGCGCAGCGTGAGCGTCTGCACCAGCGGCGGCGTGCCGCTCTGATAGAGCAACGGACGTCCATAGGTAGCTACCGTGTTGTCGATGCCCGACGGCATTCCATGTGCGATTTTCTCGCACTCAAACGACAGTTGGCAGACGTCTTGTTCAGTCATGTCGAGGCGGCAATGGCTGCTCAGCGCGCGAATCACTGCCACCGCCAGGGCGGCGGAGCCTCCCAGCCCCATGGCCCGCGGCACGCACGGGAACGCTTCGATCAGCAGAGGACGATCAGCGATGCCCAGCGTGTCCAGAATCATCACCAGCGATTGCTGGAATGAACCTGGACTGGCAACGTCGCGCTGCACGCGCTGCTCGATGCCCCAGCGCGGAATCATCAAGGTAATGCCTTCGCGCGCATCCTCGACGCGGGCGCGAATGGCCAGCGGAACCGGGCCGGCAATGGCATGGCGGCCGTACACCACTGCATGCTCGCCAAGCAGGATGACCTTGCCATGGCCAGCGGAGAACTCTTCATCGGTCACGTGCTTGCGCACGCGCGCGCCGGGTTTTGGCGTCACCTGCGCGCGCAATTCAGCCACGATCTCCTGCGCCTTCCAGATCTTGATGTCGCCATCGGCCAGCAGTCGCCTGACCACGGCGTCAAAGATCTCTGCGCTTGCCCCGGCGGCGATGGCGACGCTGCGCGCGTGCAGGCTCATGTGTCCGAGCTGGATGCCTTCGGTGACCAGCGCGCGCAGCGCGGAAAAATTCTGCGCCAGGCCCACCGCGCCCATCACTTCGGCCAGCTCGCGCGCACTGTGCACGTTCAGCAGGCGATGATTGAGCGCGACCGTCGGATTGGACTGCAGCGGCCCGCCAACGGTGCCGACTTTCATCGGCATTTCAATGCTGCCGACCAGGTTGCCTTCTGCGTCCTTGGCCCAGCTGGTCAGCGCGGTATAGCTCTTGCCTCGCGCCGCATAGGCGTGAGCCGCGGCTTCCAGCGCGCGCCAATCGTTGCCGGTGGCCAGAGCGACGGCATCAACGCCATTCATGACGCCCTTGTTGTGCGTGGCCGCGCGATAGGGATCGACGATCGCCAGGTCATTGGCGAGGATGATGCCGTCGCGCACTTCCTCGCCATCGCGGCCCTTGGTTGCCAGCAGCGCGGTCGGAATCACCGCCCGGGCGGAAACCAGTGCGCGATCGGTCAGGTTGGACAGGATGCGCAAGAACACCCGCCCGCCAGTGATCGACTCCACCAGCGACGCCACCCCTTCGCACATGGAATTGACCAGGTTCGCGCCCATCGCATCGCAGGTGTCCACCAGCAGATGCAGCACCACCATGTCGCCGCCACCGTTTGGTGCCGCGTGGATCATCACTTCCACATCCTGCGCACCGCCGCCGCGCGCGACCATCTTTGGGTGCAGGCTGTTGGCGAGATTGAGAATCTCGTCCCTGTGCTGCAGCAGCGCAATGCGCGCCTGGCCGGAGTGCGGCGCATCCACTATCTGCACCTGGCCGATCAGAATCGGTTTGGTGCTGCTGGTGATGAAGCCGCCCGCGCCGCGCACCAGTTTGGCCGCTGAACTCAACGCCGCCACGATGGACGGTTCCTCCACCACCAGCGGTATCACGTAGTCCTTGCCGTTGATCATAAAGTTCAAGCCCAGACCCACCGGCAGGCCCATGACTCCGACGACGTTCTCGATCATCTTGTCGGCAAGCGCGACGTCCAGGGTGTGCTCGCCGCTGAGCCAGGCGCGATAGTCCTGACGCGACAGCAAACCGCGCTCATGCGCCAGCTGGACGCGCTCGCTCACGGACAATTTATAGAAGCCCGGCATGCAGGCGGCGTGCTCTGCACGCACTGGGTCCGTCGCTTGTACTTGATCCATGATTTCCTTGTATGGCATAGCTTCAATTCACCTGCAAACCGCATGGATCGAGCTGCACGTCCAGCGTCTGCAGGCCCGCTTGCGCAACGCGCTGCCGAAACGCGTGGAGCCGATCGGCGTCGGTGGTCAGGGCGATGCCGATGTCACCGCCGCCCGCGCCACAAGTCTTGTAAACGACGCCGCAGGCCTGGGCAATCGCCGTCAGCACGCGATGTCCGGCGCTTACGATGTCCAGCCCACTCGCGGCGCCAAGTCGAGCAAGACCGGCCGCGTAAGCAGCAACGGCTTCGAGCAACGCACCGAGCATGTTGCCGTTGACCGCAGTGACAGCAGTCTCGGCACACTGTGCCAACTCTTGCATCAGCGCTGCATATCTCGCGGGCGCACCGCACCGCCACGCGGCAAGGTGGCGCAAGAATACTCCAGTGGACGCTGACTCCCCTGACCATGCGCAGGAAAACAGCAGTCCCGCAGGCCATGCCACCGGCGTGATCTGCGGTTGCGCGCGCAGCCGATACACGATCGCGTTGCCGGTCAGGCTCGCCGCGATATCCAGCCCGCTGCCGCGTCCGCCCTGCATGCGCCGATGAGTGCACATCAGATCCTGAGCAGATGCTGCGGCATGCCCGGCGCAAGCGCGCAGCGCGCCGGACAAAGCCACCGTCAATGCCGCACTCGAGCCGAGACCAAGCTTGTGCTGCCCACCCGACGCTGCAAAAAAATCGTGCGTGTCCAGCGTGGCATGGAAATCCGGAAGTACGCCATCGCGCAGCACGGACTCGATCACGACGGTCACCAGTTGCAGTCGCTTTGCGCAGATCGGGTCAACACCGCTCCAATGCACACGCTTTTGGCCATCCACACGACCCACTGCGCCGCATACGGATAAATCCGCAGCGTCGATCCGGTAACCCGCGCCCGCGTTATCGCGCAAGGCAACGCGGGCGCGGCGATTGAGTGCCAGGACGATAGCCGGCGCGCCTTCCAGCACCGCATAGTCGCCAATCAACACCAGCTTGCCCGGAGCACTGGCGACGACGTCCATCAGCCAACCTCGACGTCGTTCAACACGCGCGCACCGGCGCCCAGCGAACTGGTCAACACTTGCTCGACGCCGGGTAGGGAGCCAAGCATGGCGGCCACTGCTGGCGCCGCTTGGGGAAGGCACACGGCCTTGACTTGCGGGCCGGCGTCGACGGTGAAAAACACCGGAACTCCATCGCGCTCGCGCAGGGCGCGAATGGCATGCATGCATTCCACCGTCGCGCCATTCCAGTACAGCAGCGCTGGCCGGCTGGCGAGCATGACCGCGTGCATTTTCAGGCAGCTGTGCTCGCTGATTGCACCGAGTTCGGCAAAGTCGCGATGCTCGAGCGCATGCCGTGCGGCGGCCAGATCCGCGTCTGCTCCCGCGAGCCACGCTGCATGGAACGGCGACGTGCGTCGACTGAGCTCCATGCCGGCACCAGAGCCGACCGCCTTGGTGCGCGTGGAGGTGACCGCAACCACCACGCGCAGCGGCCACTGCTCGGCGTCAAGCACCGGCGTGGCAAATGCGTCTTCGCCGTCCGCGCGAGTACCCGCCGCCATGCGCACAAAGCCGCCGAAGATCGAGCGCGCGGCCGAACCCGAACCCTGCCGCGCCAGCATTGACAACTCTCTCCCGTCCAGCGTGAGGCCCAGCGCTGCGCTGGCCGCCAGCACCAGTGCCGCAAAGCCTGACGCAGACGACGCCAGTCCCGCGCCGGTGGGGAAATTGTTGTGGCTATCGACGCGCGCATGCAGGTGTCTGCCGGCACGCGTGCGCAACAAGTCCAGACAAGCGCTTGTGCGCGCCAGCGCCGCCGGGTGCCGGGAGCCATCCAGCAGGAGCTCGTCGCACGCCAGCGCCGGATCAAACGCGACGCGCGTGCGTGTCCACAGGGAATCCAGGGTAATGGACAACGAGCCGCTGGCCGGCAGGTTCAGCGTGCCCTCGCGCTTGCCCCAGTACTTGACCAGCGCAATGTTTGGTTGCGCCTGCGCCCAGGCCATCACTGCCACGATGCCAGCCGGACAACGACCAAGTCAGCGCGAGTGCCGCAAAAATGCATGCCTGCTTCCAGATGCCGCGCATGGCGGCGGACAAGACAAAACGCCGGTGCAACGCTGGCGGACGCCTATTGTAGCGTTGACCGCAGCGCCCACGGGCGCGTGCAACTGAACCGAACCGCGCGTCCCATGCTTGACGCCCCGGTCGCAGCCGCCTAGCCTGTCAATCTTTGTATCGCGATGGAGAGATTCCGGTGGACCTGGCGACCGCTTCCGGTGTCCTGCGCCTGCTCGCTGACCCGACCCGCGTGCGGCTGCTGGCCCTGCTTGAACATGAAGAGCTTACGGTCGCCGAACTGGCTGCCGTTCTGCATCTGGCCCAACCGCGCGTATCCACGCACCTGGCCAAACTGAAAGAGGCTGGCCTGGTGCGCGATCGCCGCGCCGGGGTCTCAGCCTATTACCGCGCGAACAACGAAGGTGACGCCGCGCAGCACACATTGCTGGCGTCCCTGCGTGCAAGCATCAACGACGCGTTGCTGAGCGAAGACGCGGCGCGGGTGCCACTCGTCCTCGCCGGACGCGCGCGCGACGAGGGCTGGGCGGATACCGTGGCTGGCGACATGGAGCGCCATTACTCACCCGGACGCACGTGGGAGACACTGGCACGCTCGCTGCTGCAATTGCTGGACACCGGCGATGTGCTGGACATTGCCTCCGGCGATGGCGTGACCGCCGAGCTGCTGGCGCCGCATGCGCATTCCATCGTCTGCGTGGATTCCAGCGCGCGCGTGGTGGAAGCTGCCGGCAAACGCCTGCAGGGGTTTGCCCACGTGCAGGTGCGCCAGGGCGACATGCATGGGTTGAACCTGGGCAAGCAGCGATTTGATCTGGTGCTGATGCTGCACGCATTGACCTACGCCGAGCATCCGTCGCGGGCCGTGGCCGAAGCCGCGCGATTCATGCGCGCAGGCGGCCGCCTGCTGGCGGTCACTCTGGGCAAGCACGACCACCGCACCGCCGTGGAGCCGTTCGATCATCGCAATCTCGGTTTCCGCAGCGAGCAGCTGGCCGGCTTTGCCAAGGCCGCGGGATTGCAGGTCATGAGCTGCACGCGCCTCAGCCGCGAACGCAAGGCGCCGCATTTCGAAGTGATCAGTCTGCTCGCCCGCAAGCCATGAGTCGTGTCCACGTGCTCGCCCTGATCATCGCTGCAGCTTGAACTTCACACACACAGTCCCACGCACAAGCGTATGACTCCCAACTTGGAGAACTGCCCATGAGCACCCTGCCCTGGCTTCATCCACAACGCGTCGCGCTGCTTGAACACGCGCTGCTGCAACGCATCCTGATCCTCGATGGCGCCATGGGCACCATGTTGCAGGATGCCGCGCTGGACGAAGCCGGCTTTCGCGGCGAGCGGTTCGCCCACGGCATGGACAGCCAGGCTGTTGCGTCCGCGGTGGTCGACGGCCAGCAAGGGCAGGACCTCAAGGGCGACAACGACCTGTTGACGCTGACCCAGCCGGGGATCATTCGCGGCGTGCATGACGCTTACCTGCAAGCCGGCGCAGATCTGGTGGAGACCAACACCTTCAACTCCACGCGCATCAGCCAGGCTGACTATCACCTGCAGCATCTGGCCCTGGAGTTGAACTGCGAAGGTGCGCGCATCGCCCGCGAAGCCTGCGACGCGATGACGGCGAAAACTCCCGGGCAGCCGCGCTTCGTGATTGGCGTGCTCGGGCCCACCAGCCGCACCGCGTCGCTGTCACCGGATGTGAACGACCCCGGGTTTCGCAACGTCACGTTCGAGGAGCTGGTCGACAACTACACCGAAGCGGCAAGCGGCCTGATCGAGGGCGGCGCGGATGTACTGATGGTGGAAACGATCTTCGACACGCTCAACGCAAAGGCTGCGCTGTTTGCACTCAGCGAGCTGTTTCACCAGCGCGGTGCGCGCGTGCCGATCATGATCTCCGGGACCATCACCGACCGCTCCGGCCGGACCTTGTCCGGCCAGACGCCAGAGGCGTTCTACTATTCAGTGCAGCACGCGCGGCCGCTGTCAGTGGGTTTCAACTGCGCACTCGGCGCCGATGAACTTCGCCCGCACATCCAGACTCTCGCCGGCGTTGCCCAAAGCCGCATCAGCACACACCCAAACGCCGGGCTGCCGAATGCATTTGCCGAGTACGACGAAACTCCCGAACACATGGCCAGCGTCATCGGCAGTTTTGCGCGCGAGGGTTTGCTGAACCTGGTTGGCGGCTGTTGCGGCACAACGCCGGCGCATATCCAGGCCATTGCCGATGCGGTACGCGACTGCGCGCCACGCGCGCTGCCCGCAAACGCAAGGGAAGTGGCATGAGCGGCGAAGCAACACGCCAGAGATCGTCACTCTGCTTGGTGCAAAGGAGATCTCCATGACGGCTGCAACTTCGCTGCCTGAAAGCCCTCTCTTCCGAGCACGGCTTGGGGGCAAGGGGTGGGTGAAGAGGACGTTCCACCTGGCGCACTTACCTAAACGCCAGAAGCCCCCCTCACCCCAACCCTCTCCCTGGGCGAAGCCAGGGGAGGCGGAGTTCGCGCGACCCGTGAAATCGCGCGCCGACACCACGCCATCTGCCGAACGCAGCTTGACCAATATCCACCCAACCGCTCTGGATACCTGTGCTGATGACTGAACTTCGCTATACCCGCCTTTCTGGCCTGGAGCCGCTGGTTGTTACTCCGGAGCTGTTGTTCATCAATATCGGTGAGCGCACCAACGTCACCGGATCGGCCCAGTTCAAAAAGCTGATCAAGGAAGAACGCTACGACGAGGCAGTGGAAGTGGCGCGCCAGCAAGTTGCAAATGGCGCGCAGATCCTCGACATCAATATGGACGAGGGCATGATCGATTCCGAAGCGGCGATGACGCGCTTCGTCAACCTGATCTCGTCGGAGCCGGATATTGCCCGCGTCCCGTTCATGATCGACTCGTCGAAATGGACGGTGATCGAAGCGGGCCTGCGCTGCCTGCAAGGCAAAGGCATCGTCAACTCCATCTCGATGAAAGAAGGCGAGGCGCCGTTCCTTGAGCAGGCGCGCAAGGTCCAGCAATATGGTGCGGCCGCGGTCATCATGGCGTTTGACGAAGAAGGCCAGGCCGGCACCGTCGAGCGCAAAGTGTCGATCTGCGCGCGCGCCTATGAACTGCTCACGCGCGAACTCGACTTTCGGCCCGAGGACATCATCTTTGACCCGAACATCTTTGCGATCGCCACGGGCATCGAAGAGCACAACAACTACGCGGTCGCGTTCATCGACGCCACGCGCGAAATAAAGCGCCGATTTCCTGCCTGCCACATCTCCGGCGGCGTCTCCAACGTGTCGTTCTCGTTTCGCGGCAACAACGTGGTGCGTGAGGCGATCCACGCGGTGTTCCTGTACCACGCAATCCAGGCCGGCATGGACATGGGCATCGTCAACGCCGGCGCGCTGACGATCTACGACACCATCCCCGAGGAGCTGCGCGAGCGCGTCGAGGACGTGGTTCTCAACCGGCGCGAGGATGCCACCGAACGCCTGCTGGAGATCGCCGCCAAATACCACAAGGGCAAACGCGAAGCGGTCGTGGAGACCCTGGCCTGGCGCGAGAAGCCCGTGCGCGAGCGCCTCAGCCATGCGCTGGTGCATGGCATCGACCAGTTCGTGGTCGCCGACACCGAAGAAGCCCGCCAGCTGTCGACCCGACCATTGGACGTCATCGAAGGTCCGCTGATGGACGGCATGAACGTGGTCGGCGACCTGTTTGGCGCCGGCAAGATGTTTCTGCCGCAGGTGGTGAAGTCAGCCCGCGTGATGAAGAAAGCGGTGGCGCATTTATTGCCATACATCGAGGCAGAAAAATTGCGTACCGGCGATACCGGCAAGAACAACGGCAAGATCGTGATGGCAACGGTCAAGGGCGACGTGCACGACATTGGCAAGAACATCGTCGCCGTCGTGCTCCGTTGCAACAACTTCGAGGTGATCGACCTTGGAGTGATGGTGCCGGCGCAGAAAATTCTCGCTACCGCGATCGCCGAAAACGCCGACATGATTGGTTTGTCCGGCCTGATCACGCCGTCGCTGGAGGAGATGGGCCAGGTCGCCAAAGAGATGCAGCGGCAGGACTTCCATATACCGCTGCTGATCGGCGGCGCCACCACGTCACGTGCGCACACCGCGCTGAAGATCGAGCCGTTTTACAAGGCCGGCACGGTGTGGGTGAAAGATGCCTCGCGCGCGGTCGGCGTGGCGCAGTCGCTGGTCAGCAAGGATCTGGTCAAGGCCTTTCTGGAAAAAATTCGCCTGGAATACGCCGACGTTCGCGAGCGCCATCGTCATCGCGGTCCGGGCAAGAAGCTGGTCACTCTGGCCCATGCGCGATCCAGCAGGTTCACCTGTGACTGGGCCGCATACGATCCGCCGCAGCCCAACCAGCCGGGCGTCACCGTGTTCGACAATTACGACCTGGCCACGATCCGCACGTACATCGACTGGACGCCATTTTTCCAGGCGTGGGAACTGGCCGGGCATTACCCGGCGATACTCACCGACCCGGTGGTGGGCACGCAGGCCAGCGAACTGTTCGGCGATGCACAAGCGATGATGGACAAGATCGTCGCCGAGAAATGGCTGACGGCGCGGGCCGTGATTGGCTTGTGGCCAGCGGCAAATCTCGGCGATGACGTTGAGGTCTACACCGACTCCACCCGCAGCACACCGCTGGCGACACTGCACAGCCTGCGCCAGCAAGCCGACAAGCCGCCGGAGCGCCCCAACCTGTGCCTGGCCGATTACATCACGCCCAAAGAGTTCAACAAGCCGGACTGGATCGGCGGCTTCGCGGTCACTGCCGGACTCGGCATCGAGGAACACCTGGAGCGCTTTCAGGCCGATTACGACGATTACTCCACGATCATCCTGAAGGCCCTGGCCGATCGCCTCGCCGAAGCCTTTGCCGAGCACATGCACGAACGCGTGCGCAAGGAGTTCTGGGGATTCGTCCCGGATGAAGGACTGAGCAACGACGAGCTGATCGCGGAAAAATATCGCGGCGTCCGCCCCGCGCCCGGTTACCCGGCCTGCCCCGAGCACACGGAAAAGGCCACCTTGTTCGAACTGCTGGACGTGACAAAAAACACTGGCATCGAACTCACCGAAGGTTTCTCGATGTATCCCGCAGCGGCGGTTTCCGGTTGGTATTACTCGCATCCGGAAAGCCAGTACTTCGTAGTCGGGCGGCTCGGCAAGGAGCAGATCGAGGATTACGCCAAACGCAAAGGCTGGACGGTAGCCGTAGCCGAACGCTGGCTCGGTGCCAACCTGGATTACGAACCAGAGTAAATCCGAGTCTTGTACGGTACCCCCGTTGCTGCGCGATCAAGACGCGCGTGCTCTGCAAATCCGAGTGCACTGCGACCCGTGCCAGCAAAGATGAAGGGCCGCGCCCGACCTGCGCCCTTTCCAGCGCAGCCCTTGCAAGGCCTGGTTGTGCCATCTCGAAGCGCGGCCCGAGGTGCCAGCTGTTGGCTGTTGGCTGGCCTGATGTCAACTCCGCCACTGTCACTCGGCGCAATCGCGCCAGGCCCGCTGGCTCAGTCCACGTCCAGCAGTTGTCGACTGCCAGCGGCACTGGCGCGCGCGCCGACAAGCTCGAACCACGGGCCGATGTGCGGCAAAGTGTGATCAAACGGCTGCTCTACCGTCAGCGCAAAATCCAGCCACACGTACAGCCAGATATCCGCGGCGCTGAAGCGCGCGCCGCACAAGTAAGGGCCGGCGCCAAACATTCCATCCAACCAGCGCAAGCGATCCTGCGCAACGCGCTTCAGGCCGGTCGCCGCCTCGGGTACGACGGGAATCCGTGGTCCGAAACGCGGCACGCCTTCAGCATAGTGATACGCGTTGTGGATGAACTCGGTGATATTCAGTTCCACTCGGCGCCACCACTGGCGGGTCTGCGCCCGCTGCTCGGGCGTACGACCGATCAGTGCCGGCTCCGGATGCAACTCCTCGAGATATTCGGCGATCGCCACCGCCTCGCTCAGCGTGCTGCCGTCGGCGCAAACCAGCGCCGGCGTCTGTCCAGCAGGGTTCACTGCGAGAAACGGCGCGAGGCGATTTTCACCGGCAAATACGTCGACCCGTGCCGCCGGCAACCGCAACTGCTTCTCGAGTAGAAACATGCGCAGGCAGCGTGGTGCAGGACTCTTCGCGTCATACAGCAGCATGCAGCAACCGACCTCCGCGACAATCGTTCGGCGCCAGACTACTCGCCCTCACGCCGATGCGACAGGCACAACGACACAAGCTTTTTTGCGAAGTGCTCACAGCAGCAACGCAATCGGGAGCATTGTTCCTGCGAGCACAAGCGCAGTGAGCACGTACGGGCGATGGCTGATCCGGTAGGCGATGACCAGGCCGCTGAGTACGGAGATCAGCAAGCTCAACGAGATTACGGCAAAAAATATTTTCATTGCCAACAACCAGCCCGGCGCGCGTGGAGAGGATGACTTCGCCGCCGCTCCCGCAGTGATCGGGCCGGACCTCGCCACCGCTTGCGTCACGCCGGCCGCAGCGGGTGCTCCATCGACGGCTGCCTGCGTATCCGCAACGGCTGGTGGACGAGCGCGCCGCACCGGCATGACGATCGTTGCCTTTTTGTGCAAATGCGCAGAACTTGCCAACCATGCCGGCGGCACGTAGCTGCTGCCGCGCGTGGTGTCATGCAGGCTGAAAGTCTGCAGCCCGCCGGTGAACGCGAAAAACAACAGTGCCGGCGCCGAAAACACGCCCAGATACAGATGCAGCAGCCGCATAAACTTCACGACACCGTGCGCGAGGGCCATGGCCAACATCCTGGGAGCAAAGTGCGCACGACTTTAGCTTGCCTATGGGTGCCCGCCAACATTGACCGCGGTATCCATGCGCGGCAACACCGCCGCATGTCCGGCTCGCGCGGTTGCTGACCTGCGTTGACGAGGCGCCGCGCCACGCACAGCGCCTGTCTGGCAGTCGCGCCACCGCTACCTGGACGGCCACCGTGCGTTGATCGCGCCAGGTTTCGGCTGACGCTTGACTGTGCGCCGGACCACTGCCACCGTCGTGACCAGCCGGCGACCCGCCTGCATTGCCGCCTGCCGTGCGGCCCTCTGTGAGGTGTTGCCGTGATGCGTCTTCTATTGGTCGTGGTGCTAGCCCTCGGCACACTTTCCGCAAGCGCAACGCCGCCGGCTCAGGCGTTGCAAAACCTGCCCAACGTCGCATTTCCAATGCCCTACCGGATCGCTTCCGGGCGGCTGCAGGCCACTGACATACCGCTTCTGCAGTCTGCCGGCGTACGCGAAGTGATCGATCTCAGCGCTGATAGCGAAACGCCTGCATTCGACGAAGCTGCTGCGGTGCGTACCGCAGGCATGGTCTATCACCACTTGCCGATTCGTGGAGCTGGCGATCTCGACGACGCGCACGTTGCACGTTTCAACCAGCTACTGGCCGACGCGGGCGACAAGCCCACGCTTGTCCACTGCGCGAGCGGCAATCGCGTTGGCGCCATGATCGCGTTACGTGCCGCACGGTTCGGTGGACAATCCGTGGAAGCGGCAGTGGCCGAAGGGCGGCGTTGGGGTCTGCGCGGTCTGGAACCGGCGGTGCGTGAGCGCTTGACTCAGCGCGCGGCGGATGCGCCGCACTGACGGTCGGCAAGGCGCAGACGCGGCGTCATCGCAGCTGGCTGTCCTTGCTGCCGCGCCGGTTGTACAAACCAGCCGCGCTGCCGGCCGCATCAGCCGCCTCCTGACAGTCGACGCACAGCCGCACACCCGGCACCGCCTTGCGCCGCGCCGCGGGGATCACCGCATCGCACTCCTCGCAATGTTCCAGCCCCGGACCCTGGCGCAATTGCTGCCGCGCACGCTGCACCGCGTCCTCGACCGTGGCGTCAATCTGGTCCTGAACCGCACCGTCGCCTGCCCAACCCGTGGCCATGATGACCTCCGTACACGCACCGATAATTCGCTCGAGCATAGCCGCATGCATGTGCACGCCAGGTAGGCCAAACCTTCAAGACTGTGTGGTTTCTGATCGGGCGCCAGCCAGCGGTCAGCATCATTGCGGATATCCGGTGATCTGCCGTATTTTCTGGTACAGCGGCCGCAGCTGGCGATACATGCGCAAGTACACTTGCGTGTACAACTGCTCATAGACGCGCTGCGCTGCCGGATCAGGCTGGAACACCTGACCCACGCGCGTCATGGCCGCAATCGCCGTCGGGAAATCCGCGTACAGACCCAGCCCGACAGCGCAGCACACTGCGGCACCCAGGCCGGAAGTTTCGTACACCTGCGGGCGCTCGGCCGGCAGGCCGAAGATGTCCGCGGTGAGCTGCATGGCGGCATCGCTTTGTGAGCCGCCACCGGACACGCGCAAGCGCGTGACGCGGGTGCCCGAACGCCGCTCGATTCTTTCCTTGCCTTCGCGCAAGGCATAAGCCAGCCCTTCCAGGATGGCGCGATAAATGTGAGCACGCGTATGCACGTCACCGAAGCCGATGATCGCGCCCTTGGCCTCCACTCCCGGGTCGCGAATACCGGGCGTCCAATATGGCTGCAGGGTCAGCCCCATTGAGCCGGGCGGCACGGCATGGACCAGTTCGTCGAAGAGAACCTCCGGCTCGATACCCAAGTCCTGCGCGCGCTGCATTTCGCGCAAGCCGAATTCCTGCTTGAACCAGTTCACCATCCAGAAGCCGCGATAGATCATGACCTCGGTGTTGTAGCGATCAGGCACCGCCGCGGGATACGGCGGGATCATGCGCAGCGTTTCCAGGTAAGTGCGCCGCGTGGTGTTGATGGTGGCTGTGGTGGCATATGACAGGCAGGCAGTGTCCGGCTCGACGCCGCCGGCGCCGAGCACTTCGCAGGCTTTGTCGGCACCGGCGGCAAGCAAGGGCAAGCCTTCAGGGATGCCCGTATGGCTGCTGGCTGCGGCGGTGATGCAACCGAGTTGTTCGCCCGGCTTGTACAACTGCGGCAGTTGCCCGCGGCGCACCGGCATGACCTGCCATTTCCAGTCGCTGGCCGCAGCCCAGCGCAGGCGCTTGTAATCAAACGGCAGATAGCCCACGCAACATGCCACTGAATCCACGAACTTGCCGCACAGGCGATGGGTCAGAAAGCCCGACAGCAGCAACACCTTGTCGGTTTTCGCCCAGATTTCCGGTTGCTGTTGCGCCACCCAGTTGACTTCGGCCTGTGCGCGGAAATAGTCCACGATCGACTGCGCGCCAACCAGCTTGAACAACCAGCCCCACGGCCCCTTGATGCGCCCGCGAACTTCCGCCCGGCGCTGGTCGAGCCACAGGATGGCCGGGCGCAACGGGCAGCCCTGTGCATCGGCATGAATGACGGTGCCGCGCTGCGTGGTCAGCGCTACGCCCTTGATCAGGCCGCGGTCGATGTCCACATGCGCCCAGAGCTTTGCGCATGCCTCGCCAACGCTGGTCCAGTAATACTCCGGATCCTGCTCGGCCCAGCCAGGATGCGTGGAGTAATACGCCTGCAATTGAACCTTGCCCTTGCCCAGCAAATGGCCGTCCAGATCAAACAACAAGGCGCGCACACTTTGCGTGCCGTTGTCGATCGCCAGCAGGTAGCCGGGCTGGGTCATGGCGCTGTCTGCCGACGCACCTGTGAATGCAACGACGCGACCTCGGGCAAGCTGTAACAGCGGCGCCAGAGTGCCAGATAGTCATGCTGCTCGCGCTGCCAGCGCGCATCGCTCCAGCCCAGTCGCCCCTGACACAGCGAGCGCACGCGGGGTAACTCGTTCTGGCCTCCGGCGGCGAGCAACAAACCCAGACGGGTGCGGCGCAACATCAGGTCATCAAGATGCAACACCAACTCGTTTTCCGCCGCCCAGGCGAGCTCGGCCCACAGCGTGCGCGTTGCTTCGACGCAGCCGCTGCCGACGCTGTCCAGCACGTGCTGCATTCCCGCAACGGCGCGGCCATGGCGGCCGCGCAGGCGGCGCTGCTGCGATGCGCTGAGCGACGGCAGCGACGGCGCAGGCACATCTGCCGTGAACATTGGTGCTTGCGCTTTATCCATGGTCCGCCCCGCGAATTCAGCGCAAGCATGCAGCACATCGAGCGCCAAAGGGCGGAACGTCGTCAGCTTGCCGCCGGCCAGCGTTACGCAGCCGGGCTCGATCCACAGCGCATGTTCGCGGCTTTCTGCCGAGGGCAGCTTGTGCGATCCGCGCGCGCTGACCACCGGCCGCACGCCAGCCCAGGTGCTCAGCACATCATCGGCGCGCACTTGCGCCGCGGGGAAAACCTGCGCGATTGCCGCCAGCAGATAAGCTACTTCCTCGGCGCTGATATGCGCTTCGTGCGCCAGCGGCTCATGGTGGTCCAGGTCCGTGGTACCGACCACGGTGGCGCCTTCCCAAGGGAATACGAAAACCAGTCGCCCGTCCACTGCGTGCATGAAGCTGACGGCCTGCGCTACAGGCAAACGCCAGGCCGGCAGCAGCAGGTGGCTGCCACGCAGCGGACGGATGTGTTCGGCATGTTCCAGATGCGGCATTTGCTCTGCCCAGGCGCCGGTTGCCTGGGCCGTTGCGCGGCTGCGAAAGTGATGCCGCTGGCCGGTCTCTCCGTCTTCGGCGAGCACGCCGGTGACGCGGCCGTCCGCGCGCAGCCATTCGATCACGCGCATTCCATTCAGCGCTTCGCCGCCGTCGGCGCGGGCTTCGCCAAGCACGCGCATGACCAATCGGGCGTCGTCGGTCACGGCATCAAGAAACTGCGTGCCCCCAACCAATCCGTCTGCTTGCAAACCGGGAACCAGATAGCGCATCGCTGGCGCCGGATGGAACGCATGGCCGCGTCGCCGCGCCAGGGCGTCATACACGGCAAGCAACGCGCCAAACGCGCGGCGACCGGGAAATCTGCCGCGGTAATGCGGGAACATGAAGCTCAGCGGTTCGACCAGTCCCGGCGCCTCGCGCAGCAGCCGTTCGCGTTCGTGCACCGAATCCCTGGTAACCGCAAACTGCCCCTGCGTGATATAGCGCAATCCACCGTGCACCATTTTCGAGGAGCGGCTGGACGTGCCCCAGGCAAAGTCATGCTGCTCCAGCAGCAGGCAGCGCCAACCGCGCCGCGCGGCCTCGCGCAGGATGCCCGCCCCGCAGATGCCGCCACCAATGACCAGCAGGTCCCACTGCGTTGCCGCCAGCGCAGGCAGTGCCTGCGCGCGCCACGTTGCATTCCACGGCGTGGCGCTCACGGCATTTCGATCAGCACGCCGGGCACCATGCGCTGGTCCGGATCGAAATGCGCCGACAGTGCGCGCAGCGTAGCCATGCCCAGCTCACCCTTTTCCACCGGCAGGTAAGGCGCGTGGTCGCGACCCACGCCGTGCTGGTGACTGATCGTGCCGCCATGCTCGACGATCGCCCGGCTCGCCGCCTGCTTGAGCTGCCGCCAGCGTGTATTCGCTTGCGCGTAACTTGTGCCCGGGCGGAACACGTAGGTGGTGTACAGGCTGCACCCTTCGCCGTAGGCATGGGACAAATGGGTGAACACATGCACGCGTTCGCCGGTTGCGCTCAGCGCCTCGCGCAGGCTGGCTTCCACGTGCTGCAACAGTTGATCAACGTTGCTCCAGTCCGTGGCCGTCTCCAGCGTATCCACAGCGTAGCCAGCGCTCCACAGGCTGTCGCGCAGATAGGGAAAGCGGAAGCGGTGTTCTGCCCACTTGCGCCCCAGCAAGGTGCCGGTGAACACCCCGCCAGAATCGCGCAAGCAATGTTTGACCTGGCGCAGCGAAGCGGCGTTCTGCCGGCGATTGCCGGTGATCCCGAAAGTGAGCATGCACTTGCCCTGGCCGGCACCGCGCAAGCTCAGGTATTTCTCCAGCCACGCTATCGACCGCGCTTGGCCGGCAAGCGTCAACTGGGTTTGCGTTTCCACCGCATTGGACAGCCGCAGCATGGACATCGGTATGCGCGCCTGCACCAGATTGCGCACAGCGATCAGCGCGCGCTTCCAGTCCGGCAGGAATACGGCGTAAAAAAATTCCTGCTCGGCGAGTCGGCTGATGCGCACCTTGATCTCGGAAATGACCCCGAAGCGGCCTTCCGAACCCAACACCAGTTCGCGCAGGTCCGGCCCCGCGGCCGATGCGGGAAAGGTCGGAATCTTCAACGGTCCGGCAAAAGTCTCCAGCGTGCCGCCCGCAAACAATTGCTCGATACGCCCGTAACGCAGCGATTGCTGGCCGCTGGAACGCGCGGCCACCCAGCCGCCCAGCGTGGACAGCTCCCACGACTGCGGAAAGTGCCCGAGGGTAAAGCCCTGCGCGCGCAACTGACTTTCCACCTGCGGCCCATTCGCCCCGGGACCGAACGTGGCCAGCAGACTGTCTGCATCAATCTCGATCAGCTGGTTCATGCGTTCCAGCGATAGCGTCAGCACCGGTCGCTCGCCCGCTTGCGGCGTAACGTGGCCCACGACCGACGTCCCGCCGCCGTAGGGAATCACCACCACGTCGTTGACGCTGGCCCACGCCAGCAGTTCACGGATCTGTGCAGCGGTTTGCGGGCAGGCTACGCCATCGGGGAACACGCCAAAGTCTCCAGAGCGCATTGCCAGCCAGTCCGGCAGACTCTGCCCGCGCGCGTGGCGCACGCGATCTTCGGCGCGCACGCTGATCAACCCATGTTGCGGCAAGCGCGATGCTGGTACAGCTGCCAATACCTGCGCCAGGCTGGCATCCGGCAGGCGCTGTCCCGACCCGATCAGCGCGCCCAGAAATGCTGCCGCTGCGTCCGGCAGATCCATCGCGACCGCATCATCGCCCCAACCGTTCCAGCGCCGCATCGCCCCTCCGGTTTTCATTATCGACGCTGCATTCTACTGCGCAAGAAAGCTGGCAGGCCGCGGCAGAGCGTCGCTGAAGAATCTTCGTGCGGTCAGCACGGGGAGCGCGCGCGGGTCATTGCGTGCGGATCCGGAGGCCACATTTGCTACGACGCGCTGCGCTCTCCGCGCCGCTTCCAGGCATAGCTCAACGCCAGCAGCACAAACCACAATGGGCTGGCAAGCAAAGCTTCGCGCGTGTCCGCCTGCAACGTGAGCAGTACCAGCACAAACGCAAAAAATGCCAGGCACGCGTAGCACATCGCGACACCCCCGGGCATCTTGAACTTCGACACCTGATGCAAGTGCGGACGCTGGCGCCGATAAGCCATGTACGCCACCAGGATCAGCGACCAGACAAACATGAAAAGCACCGCGGCGAGCGTGGTCACCAGGGTAAATGCGGTGAGGACGTTGGGTGTCAGATACACCAGCAATGCGCCAAGCAGCAGGCACGCACACGAGAACAGCAATCCGCGTGATGGCACCGCCGCCTTTGACAAACGTGCAAACATTTTTGGTGCGTGCTGCTCCTGCGCCAGTCCATACAGCATGCGGCTGGTGGAAAAAATGCCACTGTTGGCCGAGGAAGTGGCCGATGTCAGCACGACGAAGTTGATCAGACTGGCTGCGGCCGGAATACCGGCGAGCACGAACAACTCCACGAACGGACTCTTTCCCGCCTCCACCAGCCGCCACGGTGTTACCGCCATGATCGCGAGCAGCGACAGCACGTAGAAGATGATGATGCGCACCGGGATTGAATTGATCGCGCGTGGCAGGTTGCGCTCTGGATCGGCCGTCTCCGCTGCGGTCGTGCCGACCAGTTCAATGCCGACGAATGCAAACACCGCAATCTGGAAACCGGCGAAGAAACCACCCAGGCCCATCGGAAAAACCCCGCCGTCGTTCCACAGGTTGGCCAACGTCGCCGCGTGTCCGGTCGGCGAGCGGAAGCCCCAGGCCACCAGACCGAAGCCCGTGACGATCAAGGCGCAGATCGCCACGATCTTGATCAACGCAAACCAGAACTCCATCTCGCCGAACAATTTGACGGTCACCAGATTCAGACTCAGCAACAACAGCACGCAGAGCACCGCCGGGATCCACGTGGCCAGCCCGGGAAACCAGAACTGCGAATACGCCGAAATCGCGATAACGTCGGCAATCGCGGTGATGATCCAGCAAAACCAGTAAGTCCAGCCGCAGAAAAAACCGGCCCACGGTCCGAGCAGGTCGGTGGAAAAGTCGATGAAGGATTTGTACGCAAGATTGGACAGCAGCAACTCCCCCATCGCGCGCATCACGAAAAACAGCATCACGCCGATGATCAGATAGACCAGGACGATTGACGGCCCAGCCAGGCTGATGGTCTTGCCCGAGCCCATGAACAAGCCGGTGCCGATCGCGCCGCCGATGGCGATGAGTTGCAAGTGCCGATTGGAAAGGCTGCGCCGCAGATGGTCGGGCTGTTCGGGCTGTGCAGTCATGCGCTATGCCTTGACTTGAGGATGCGCCAACATAGAAGAAACGCGGCGCCACCGCCAACAGGCAATTTGGCCACCATTGTGTGGTGGCGACGTTGACCAACTCATCCACTAGACTACGTGGCTGCCACAGCGGAGACAGCGCCTTGACCAAGCCAAATTACTCGTACGAAAAACGGCAACGCGAAATTGCCAAAAAGAAACAGCAGGATGCCAAGGAGGCCCACAAGCGCGAGGAGCGCGAGGCTGCCAAGTCGGCCCAGGAGAGTGCGGACAAGGCGGAATCTGACGGGAGCGACGCCGCGTCCCAGTAACCGCGTGTTGCGCACTCACCCGGATGTTCGCTCCGGGTGCAGCATCGCGACGTGCGGTTGGCGCAGGTGCGGATGTCGGCCGGGGCGCCGCTTGTCAGCTCACGGAGCTGCGTCGTGGCAGCTGCCAGCCAGGGCGAACGAAGTGGCACGTATAGCCGTCCGGGTAGTGCTCCAGATAATCCTGATGCTCAGGCTCGGCTTCCCAGAAATCGCCCGCCGGCACTACTTCGGTGACCACCTTGCCTGGCCACAAGCCTGAGGCATCGACGTCCGCAATGGTTTCCTGGGCAACCTGTCGTTGTTCGGGCGAGACATAAAAAATTGCCGAACGATAGGAAGTGCCGCGATCATTGCCCTGCTGATTGAGCGTGGTCGGATCATGGATCTGGAAAAAAACCTCCAGCAAGCTGCGGTAGCTCAGACGAGACGGGTCAAAGTCGATTTCAATCGCTTCGGCGTGCCCCTCGTGATTGCGATACGTCGCGTTGGCCACGTTCCCGCCGGTGTAGCCCACGCGCGTGGAGAGCACACCGTCCTGGCTGCGCAACAAATCCTGCATGCCCCAAAAGCAGCCGCCAGACAACACTGCGCGCTCGCTGCTCATGCTGCGTCCTCCACCTGATCCAGGTAATCGCCGTACCCTTGCGCCTGCATATCGGCGCGCGGCACGAAACGCAGCGACGCAGAATTGATGCAATAGCGCAGGCCGCCGCGATCCTTCGGGCCGTCTGCAAATACATGGCCGAGGTGGCTGTCCGCGTGCGTCGAGCGCACCTCCGTGCGTGCCATGCCATGCGTCGCATCTTGCAGCTCGCGAACGTTCGCCCGCTCGATTACCTTTGTGAAGCTCGGCCACCCGCACTCCGAATGAAACTTGTCCGACGAAGCAAACAACGGCTCACCGGACACCACGTCGACATAGATGCCGGGCTGCGTATGATCCAGATACTGGCCGCTGCCCGGGCGTTCGGTGGCGCTTTGCTGCGTGACGCGGAATTGCTCCGGTGAAAGCTGTGCAACGACATCGGGATTCTTGCTGTAGGTGACCATGGAATTCTCCTGCGCTGCGTTCGGTCCGCTTCAGGCTGAGCTCGAGGCGAGCGGTGCGTTGCGTACACCGTTTGAATGAGGACAGGCGGAGCGAACTCAAGTACACATGACGCACGTGGCCGCAAGGCTTGGCAGCCCGTTGGGCCAGCTCCAGGCCGGCCCAACGCGCATGGCAGGACCACTTGGCGCATGTGGCCTGCATGGCAACATGGCGCCCGTGAGGATGCCGTCATCAATACCCGGAAAATTCCTCGCTGCGGATGTTGTCTTCGTTGGCTCCCGCGGCGATCAGCATCTCGCGCATGGCCTTGACCATGCCGGCAGGGCCGGACAGATAGTAAATGGGCGCTGCTACGTCCGGCACATATTTCCGCAGCATTTTCTCGTCGATGAAGCCGCGCTCACCTGACCACTCGGACGCGGGCGCATCAGCGTAGGCAGCCACGAATTTGAAGTTTTCGTTCTGCTGCGCGAAGCCTTCGAAGTCGGCCGTAAAGGCCGCATCGGCCGCGGTCTTGTTGCTGTAGAGCAGCGTAATGTGGTGCGGCAACTTGTCGTGCGTTGCCTGCGCAATCATGCTGCGCACAGGCGTGATGCCAATGCCGCCAATCAGGAAAACCGCCGGCGTGGTGCTGGTCTTGTGCAGTTTGAAATCGCCATAGGACGCATCCAGCTTCACTTCCGTGCCTGTCGGCATGTCTTTCAAGACTCGTTTGAACGCCGTATCGCGCATTCTGGTTGCGGTCTTCAGATTGCTTTCGTGCGGTGCCGTCACAAACGAAAAGGCGCGACCATTGCCTTCCTCATCGGTCTCGGGCGGATTGACCAGCGTCATGTCACAGAACTGGCCAGCGACATACTCGAAGTTTTCGGGCTTTTCCCACTCAAATACCATGGTGCCATTGGCTATGGTCTCTTTGCCCAACAATTTGACTGTGTAAATCGTCATGGATTTCCCCGAGTAGAGACAATGTTTTTCCTTGCGGTCGCGGGTTTGGCCATGACCGTCACAAGAATTTCATCATACCTGCTGGCCCGGAATTTTTGCCAGACGCAGCGCGACCACGATGGCCAGCGGCCAGGCGTCGAGCGAGCTGGCGTTGAGACCCTGGCCGTCTGGCTGGCCCTGGAGGATGGCGATGGATGTGGAATTCTGGTTGCAGCGCTGGCGCGACAAGCGCATCGAGTTTCATCGCCAGCGCACCCTGCCGTTGCTGGAACAGCACTGGCCAGCGTTGGCGTTGCCGGTTGGCAGCCGCGTGCTCGTGCCGCTGGCGGGGAAGTCGCTGGACATGTTGTGGCTGGCAGCGCAAGGCCATCGCGTGCTCGGCGTGGAATTGTCACCGTTGGCCGTGCAGCAGTTCCTCGGCGAAAACCGCCTCGCCGCCACGCAGCACGACTCGGCGCTGGGACGGCATTACGTCACCGACCGCATCGAACTCATCTGTGGCAACGTGTTTGACCTGGACGACGCGACCCTGGCTACGTGCAGCGGCGTCTACGACCGTGCTGCAGTAATCGCCCTGCCGCCGCCGATGCGCGAACGCTATGCCGTGGAATTCTACGGGCGACTTCCGCCAGGATGCCGAGCTTTGATGATCACGCTGGAGTACCCACAACACGAGATGGACGGCCCACCGTTTTCAGTGCCCGAGTCCACGGTGCATGTCCTGTTTGACCCCGACTGGACGGTTGACACGCTGTGGCGACTTGACAGCCTCGCCGTCGAACCGGGTTTGGCTGCGCGCGGCGTTGACGCATTGCACACCGGAGTTTATCGACTCGAGCGTCGCGCGTCCGCCGCGGTCGCGCGCCAGACCTCAAGTGGTTCACCTGCCGGTGGTGTCGCAGGCGAGGTTCGGCCGCCGTTCTGATGGGGCCCCTGGTCTGGAAGGAGCGAGCTGTCCGCGCTGGCCAGGTCACGCCTTCAAACGATAGCCGCTGCGGAAAATCCACCACACCGCGGCCAGGCAGATCGCCAGAAACACCAGAGTCATGCCCACGCTCACGGCGATGCTTACGTCGGACACGCCATAGAAGCTCCAGCGGAAACCGCTGATCAGATACACCACCGGATTGAACAAGGTGACCTTTTGCCAGAACGGCGGCAGCATGCTGATGGAGTAAAAGCTGCCACCAAGAAAGGTCAGCGGCGTCACGATCAACAGCGGCACCAGCTGCAGCTTCTCGAAGTTGTCCGCCCAGATGCCAATGATGAAACCGAAAAGGCTGAACGTCACCGCGGTCAGCACCAGGAACGCCAGCATCCACAGCGGGTGCTCGATCTGGAACGTCACGAACAGCCGTGCGGTGGCGAGGATGATCAGCCCCAGCGCGATGGACTTGCTGGCTGCCGCGCCAACATAGCCGGCCACGATCTCCAGTGCCGAGATGGGCGCCGAAAGTATCTCGTAAATGGTGCCGACGAATTTCGGAAAATAAATGCCGAACGACGCATTGGAAATGCTTTGCGTCAGCAGCGACAGCATGATCAGGCCCGGCACTATGAACGCGCCGTAGCTGACGCCGTCGATGCCGCGCATGTGCGACCCGATGGCCGCGCCAAACACCACAAAGTACAGCGACGTTGAGATCACCGGCGAGACGATGCTCTGCAGCAGAGTGCGCCAGGTACGTGCCATCTCAAACAGGTAGATGGCGCGGATCGCGTGGGTGTTCATGCGCGCTCCCGCACGAGATCAACGAAAATATCCTCCAGCGAACTCTGGCTGGTCTTGAGGTCCTTGAAGTGGATGCCGGCCTCGCCCAGCCGGCGCAGCAGCACGTCGATACCGCTGCGCTCGCCCTGGGTATCGAACGTGTACACCAGCTGGTTGCCATCGGCGGACAGCTCCAGCGCGTAGTCAGCAAACTGCGCCGGGATCGCCAGCAGCGGCGTCTGCAGCTGCAAGATCAACTGGCGACGGCCGAGTTTGTTCATCAGCTCGGCCTTGTTCTCGACCAGGATGAGTTCGCCCTTGTTGATCACACCGATGCGGTCCGCCATCTCCTCGGCCTCGTCGATGTAATGCGTGGTCAGGATGATGGTGACGCCGGTGGCGCGCAGTTCGCGCACCATCGCCCACATGTCGCGGCGCAGCTCCACGTCGACCCCGGCGGTGGGTTCATCCAGGAACAGGATGCGTGGCTCGTGCGACAAGGCCTTGGCGATCATCACCCGCCGCTTCATGCCGCCGGACAAGGTGATCATCTTGTTGTCCTTCTTGTCCCACAGCGACAGATCCTTCAAAACCTTTTCTATGTGCGCGCGATTGGCGCGCTTGCCGAACAGGCCGCGGCTGAAGCTGACCGTGTTCCACACCGTCTCGAACGCATCGGTGGTGAGCTCCTGCGGCACCAGACCGATTTTTGCGCGCGCGGCGCGGTACTCGCGAACCACGTCGTGACCATCGGCCAGCACGCTGCCACCGCTGGGATTGACCAGGCCGCAGATGATGCTGATCAACGTGGTCTTGCCAGCGCCGTTAGGTCCCAGCAACGCAAAAATCTCGCCCTGCTGGATATCCAGATCGATCGGCTTCAGCGCCTGGAATCCGGACGCGTAGGTTTTGCTCAGCTGTCTGATGGCAATGATCGGCGGCACGCAATCTCCCGGGCTTGAGCAAAGGCGTTGGCCAGCGGCGATGGTAATGCCTGGCGCTGCCAACGCCACTGCCGGCACGCATCGCATCTTTGACGCAGCGAGCAGGGTCAGGCAGTCACCGCCGCAGTGCAGCGCTGAATGTTGACGCGCCGCGTCGCAGCCCGCCGCCCAAGCATTCGGCAGCACACCGTGCGCGCCGAATCAGCCGACGCCCTCTGCGCGTCGGATCAGATGCGCACTACAGCGCCATCGGCAACCGCAGTAGCGATGGCCACGTATCCAATCGCGGCTGGCGGCAGAGGCCACGAGGCACACCGCATCGGGTCGCCAGGCGCGTTGCTCGCCGCCCCTCGGCGCGATGGGCCGTGGCCGTCAGCGCAACGGCAACGCCGGGGCCGTCAGACTACGTTCGCTGTCGCCGGTCGCTCCGGTAAGCAGGCTGGCCGGGATGAAGCCATCGTCGCCCACGCTGATGACCTTGAAGCGCCCATCCGCTTCCACGCGAATTTGCGTGATGCTCGCATTGCGCACGGACATCTCCAGCCACGCCTTGGTGTCCACGCCCAGTGCGCGAGTGACCAGATAGCGGATCACGCCACCGTGGCAGACAAACAATTCGGCGTGCTCGGTACCCCTGGCAGGTTGAAAATACCGGTCAAACAACCGATCGAGCCGAGCCTTGCACGCGGCAAGCTCCGCAGGTTTGACCGTTTTCGTGACTTCCATACGGCGGGTTGGCGCCAGACACTCGGCAAGGTCGTCTTCCACCTGGAACGATTGCCCGGGGAAATCGCCGGCGATGACCGCCGCGGTATCGCGTGCACGCTGCAGCGGGCTGACGTACATCGCGTCAAACTTAAGTCCCAGCCCAGCCAGCCGCGACCCTGCAAGGTGCGCTTGCGCAACGCCCAGTGGCGATAGCGGAGGCCCCAGCGCCGGATCCGCCGCAGGGACGTCCACGTAACTGCCGTGACGCACCAGCACGATGACGCGTGCCGCCGCTGCGTCGACGATCGCGCCCGGCGCCGGAGCCGTTGCGGCAGCGGCCAGCCATGGCGACGCCACACCCAGCAAAAGAACCGCACTTGCCAGCCATCTTTTCATCGGAGCACAACCTCGTCAGTGGGTGTCGGGGCGAGCCGTCGAGGTACGAGCATTGCAAGCGACAGCGCGAGCAGCAGATTAGCGTTTCTGGCGCAGCAGCGTGGTTCTCGCACTGAAGCGCAGCGCGGACGGCTTGCTGTGTCCCACACACCACCGCCCGCCTGGCGAAATCGTGCAGGCACACGGCGGTTTCTGGCACCATCGTCCGGCTAACCGCGCGTTGCGCGCCATTATTCCGAAGCCAGCAAATGAATCTGCAAGCCAATTACGAACAAATCCCGCTGAAGGAATACGCCGAGCGGGCGTATCTGGATTACTCCATGTACGTGGTGCTGGATCGCGCCCTGCCGTTTGTCGGCGACGGCTTGAAGCCGGTGCAGCGCCGCATCATTTATGCGATGAGCGAGCTGGGCCTGGCCGCCGGCGCGAAGCCGAAGAAATCCGCGCGCACGATCGGTGACGTGATCGGCAAATTCCATCCGCACGGCGATACCTCCTGCTACGAAGCCATGGTGCTGATGGCGCAACCGTTTTCGTATCGCTATCCGCTGGTGGACGGCCAGGGCAATTTCGGCTCGCCCGACGATCCGAAAAGCTTCGCGGCGATGCGCTATACCGAGTCCAAGCTGAGCCCGATCGCCGAGGCGCTGCTCAGCGAGCTCGGCCACGGCACGGTGGACTGGGTGGCCAACTTCGACGGCACGCTGGAGGAACCCAGCTGGCTGCCGGCGCGCCTGCCGCACGTGCTGTTGAACGGCTCGATGGGCATTGCCGTGGGCATGGCTACGGACATTCCGCCGCACAACCTGCGCGAGCTGGTGACTGCGTGCATTCGTCTGCTCGACGACCCGGCGGCGATTGTCGCCGAACTGTGTGAGCATGTCCTGGGCCCGGATTACCCGACCAGCGCGCAGATCATCACGGCGCGCAAGGACTTGCTCGCGATCTATGAAACCGGCGGTGGCTCGCTGCGCGCCCGCGCCGTGTACGAGCGCGAGGACGGCAATATCGTCATCACCGCGCTGCCGCATCAGGTCAGTCCGTCCAAGGTGCTGGAGCAGATCGCCGCGCAGATGCGCGCAAAGAAACTGCCGATGATCGAAGACCTGCGCGACGAGTCCGATCACGAAAATCCGACCCGGCTGGTGATCGTGCCGCGATCCAGCCGCATCGACGTCGAGCAGACCATGCAGCATCTGTTTGCCACCACGGACATGGAGCGCAGCTTTCGCGTCAACCTGAACATGATCGGCCTGGACGGTCGGCCGCAGGTGAAGGATCTCAAGCGCATCCTTGGCGAATGGTTGAGCTTTCGCACCACCACGGTCACGCGCCGGCTCAACCATCGGCTGGCGAAAGTCGAGCGCCGCCTGCACTTGCTCGAAGGCTTGCGCATCGCCTATCTCAACCTGGATGAAGTCATCCATATCGTGCGCACCGAGGAAGAGCCCAGGCCGGTGCTCATGGCCCGCTTCAAGCTCTCCGCGGAGCAGACTGACTACATCCTGGAAACCAAACTGCGCCAGCTCGCACGCCTTGAGGAAATGAGGATCCTCACCGAACGCGACCAGCTCGAGGAAGAACGCGCGCACATCAGCGTGCTGCTGAAATCACCCGCCAAGCTGAAAACCCTGATCAAGGCCGAGTTGCGCGCAGACGCCGAAAAATATGGCGACGCGCGGCGCTCGCCGCTGGTGGAAGGCGAAGCATCGCAGGCGCTGGACGAGAGCGCGCTGGTCGCCAGCGAGCCGCTGACCGTGGTCTTGAGCCAGCAGGGTTTTGCCCGCGCGGCGAAGGGTCACGATGTCGATGCGCAGGCGCTGAACTTCCGCGAAGGCGACGGCCTGCGCGCGGCGATCAACGCACGCACCACGCAGCAGGTAGCGTTCATTGATTCCACCGGGCGCAGCTACTCGACGCCGGCGCATACGTTGCCATCGGCACGCGGTAACGGCGAGCCGCTCACTGGCCGTTTCACGCCAGCGGCCGGCGCCAGTTTCGACGCCGTGATCGCGGCCGACAACGGCACGCAGCTGGTGCTGTCCACGGACTTCGGCTACGGCTTTGTAACCCGCTTCGAAGCGTTGCTCAGCCGCAACAAGGCCGGCAAGCAGATCATCAGCCTGGCTGACGGCGCGCGCATCCTGGCGCCGCAGGTCAGCGCCGTCCCGGCCCGTGATCGCATTGTGGTAGTGACCACCGAGGGCCATCTGCTGATGTTCTCGGTGGCCGAGCTGCCGGAACTGGACAAGGGCAAGGGCAACAAGCTGATCGAGATTCCGCGGGCGAAACGTCTGTCCGGCGCAGAACGCGTTGCTGGCGTCGCCGTGATCAGCGAAGGTCAGGGCGAAGTCACGCTGTATGCCGGCCAACGCAAGCTCACGCTGCGCTGGGCCGATCTGGTCGAGTACGGCGGCACGCGCGCCAGTCGCGGCGGGGTGCTGCCGCGTGGCCTGCGTCGGGTCGAGCGGATTGCCACCAGCGGCTGACCCTCGCCACGGCTTTAGTTGTGCCGCAATGGACGGGCGTTTCCCGCGCCCGGACGTTGCTGCACGGCGGTTCAGGTAGCGCTGCAGCACACCCGCTACGCTCTTGCCACGGCTACTCACTACATCCTGCAGCGCGGACCGCCCGTCGGCGCGCTGGATGGGTGGTCGCAACGGGCACCGGCGCAGTTGACCATCTGCCCGGGAAAAAGGGAATTTCCCGGCCTGTGCAGATGGCAAACCGGCGCGCGCGGCAAAGAGTGCAGCGCGTTGAGTACCGTGACTGGAGCGCACCGCATGACCAGCAAATTGTGTGTTTTTGCCTGTGCTGCCAGCTTGCTGGCCAGCGCGGCCATGGCTCAGCCACCACCGCCGTTGAATCTGAAACTGCCCACCGCTGCGGTGCCGGCACCGAGCAGCAGTGCCAGCAAACCAGCTGCCGATGCCCCGGGCGCTTACTACGGCGATACCAGCGGGCGCATGGGCAACACCGTTGCCAGCTCCGCGCCGTGTGATGACTCCACCTACAACGAACCCCAGGTGCACGGCAGTGTCGGCGCCGGGGTCATGAGCGGCAACCATATCGGCACGGGCACGTTCAACACCGGCACCGTCAACGTGACCAAAAGTTACGGAAGCTGCGACGATCCAAGCGGCACCATGAGCATGTCGATCAGCGTCGGCAGCTCGCGCTTTCACGGTGACGGCCGAGGTCGCTGACTGGACTCGACACGCCGCTGCAGGCATCGCGCAGCCAGCGCATGCCTGCAACTGGCCCACGTGCTGGCGCGCGCAGGGCGGCGCCAGGCTTCGCTCGCTTGGTGCACCACGGCCTTTTCCGGCAGGACCGAATGGCGGACTGTGCGCCCTCGCCGCGGCCCTGACTGCACCCGTCAGGCGTCTTTCGGCGGTCGCATACGCATATCTGTCGACTTGGTTCGCACATCCGTGAGCTACCGGTACGCCGATATGTCGGCACGACCGCTATCATGGTTGCCGAGTCGCACCCCGCAGAATGGACGGCTGGTCGAGCCGTGATCATGGGGCAGGAATCGGGACCCAAGGCTATGCACGGCGAATACAAGATGCCCGGTGGCAAGCTGGTAGTCATTGACCTTGAGGTCGATGCGGGCACGCTTGCCAACATACAGCTGAGTGGCGACTTTTTTCTGGAACCGGACAGCGCGTTGAACGCCATCAACGTGGCGCTGAGTGGACGTCCTGCGGACATGTCGCGGACTGCGTTGGCCGCCGTGATCCGCACGGCGCTGCCGGACGGGATCATGATGTACGGCATCTCGCCGGAAGCGATTGTCACGGCATTGGAACGTGCACTGGACAGGGAGCAGGACGCATGAGTCGGACCGTGTGGAGGGACCACGATTGGCAGTTGATCCATACCGGCGCCCAGGCGCCGAACTTGCATATGGCACTGGACGATGTGCTGACCCGCGAAGTCGGCTGCGGGCAGCGCAAGCCGACCCTGCGCATCTGGGAATGGGCCGCGTCCGCCGTGGTCATAGGGCGTTTCCAGTCTCTGCATAATGAAGTCGACGTGGAAGCTGCGGCCCGCCACCGGATCGAAGTGGTACGGCGCATCAGTGGCGGCGGCGCGATGTTCATCGAACCGGGCAACACCATTACCTATTCCATCTACGCACCGCTGTCGCTGATCCAGGATCTGTCCTTCGGCGCGGCTTACGCATTCATGGACGAATGGGTGCTCACCGCGCTGGACGAGCTTGGTATCACGGCGTGGTATCAGCCGCTCAACGACATCACCTCCGAGGGCGGCAAGATTGCCGGCGCGGCCCAGGTGCACCGCGCCGGCGCGGTATTGCACCATGTCACCATGGCCTACGATATCGACGCCGCGAAAATGCTCGACGTGCTGCGCATTGGTCGCGAAAAATTGTCAGACAAGGGCACGCTCAGCGCGGCCAAACGCGTCGACCCGCTGCGCAGCCAGACCGGGCTGCCGCGCGCTGCGGTAATCGAGCGCATGATCGCCACCTTTCGCCGCCTGCACGGCCTGCGCAACGATGCACTGCGGCCGCAAGAACTGGCCGAAGCGAAGGCCCTGGCAGTGAGCAAGTTCTCCACCGCCGCGTGGAGTGCGGCCGTACCCTGACGTTGCACGACTGCGCTACGGGCGCGTCACCGACCACGACTGCATCTGCCCGTCGCGATAGGGCATCACGCCGTGGAAAGGCCGCGGATCGCCATCGAATATCAGCGGCAGGAAGTGCCGGTCGCCATCCCACATGGGCAGCTCGTGCAAACGCTCGAGGGCGACCCACTCCAGCGCCCCCTCATGATTGGCGCGCAGCGGCGTGCCGCGATAACTATCGATCAGAAACAGGAACCCGAGCCAGTTCTCGCCATGCTTGCCAAAGCCGGGCCAGTTGATCGTGCCGCGCAGCTGCATGGACAGACATTCAATGCCGGCCTCCTCCATGATTTCGCGGCGCATGCACGCGGCAATGTCCTCGTCCGGCTCCATCTTGCCGCCCAGCCCGTTGTACTTGCCCAGGTGCTGATCGTCCGCGCGGGTATTGCGATGAATCATCAGCACTTGCCGGCCGTCCGCTGAGAGCACGTAGCCCAACGTGGCCACAATCGGCATGTATGGCATGAAGCAACTCGGCATCCGGAAAGCGGCAGTTTAATCGCCGCACGGCCTGGACGCAGTCATGCCGTGCTGCAGCGCCAGCGCGCTTGCGTATGCGTGCGCGTGCAGCGACCATCTGCGCATGATCCGATTTAGTTCTTGTCCCGTCGCGCCGCACGTGCGGCATACATGGTTTCACTGCATGCTGGCGTTGCTGACCGTGTTCGGCATCGGCAGCTGCACGCGCAACGCGCACGCCCTGGACAGCAGCGAGATTGCGTTTGCGGGGCAGAACTACCGGGTGGTCAAGGTCGACCTGCGGCGGGAAACACTGTCATTGCACTGGCGCAATCCGGACAGTGGCCAGGCGTTCGGCAGTATCGAAGCGCTGCGCCAGTGGGGCGACGCGCGCGCCAGCCGGCTGTTGTTTGCCGCCAACGCGGGCATCTACGACAAGCAGTTTGCGCCGCTCGGCCTGCACGTGGAAAACGGCAAGACCCTGGTGCCGCTGAACCTGGCCCATGGCAATCCTGCCGCCGGCAACTTCTCCCTGCTGCCCAATGGCGTATTTGCAATTTACCCCAACGGACAAGCCGCCGTGCGCACCAGTGCCGCGTTCAAGAGCGACGGCAAAAGTGCACTGTGGGCCACGCAATCCGGGCCGATGCTGGTGATTGATGGCCAGCTCAACGAGCAGTTCCTGGACGATTCCGGCAGCATGAAATGGCGCAGCGGCGTCTGTGCAAAGTCACCCAGTGAAGTGATATTTGCCGTAAGCGAGGCGCCGGTGAACTTTCACACGTTCGCTCGCCTGTTTCGCGACCAGCTTGGCTGCCGCGATGCGCTTTATCTGGATGGCAGCATTTCCCGCCTGTACGTCGATGGCCAGGATTTTGCCGGCGCGCCAAACTTCATGGTCAAACCGTATGCGGGCATCTTTGCGGTCTTTGCCAAGCCATGAGCGCACGCCAGTGGCAGCTGGTGCGCCGGGTGCTGTTCGCGTTGGCGCTGGTTTTTCTCCTGCTCGTCGCTGCCGTGCTCGTGCTGCTGGCCGCTGGCCGCGCGCGCTTGAACGGCACGCGCACGCTGCATGGTCTGCACAGCAGCATCAGCATCGAGCGTGACGCGCTGGGCACGGTCACCATCGCGGGGCGCGATCGCAGCGACATCAGCTATGCGCTGGGCTACGTGCATGCGCAGGATCGGTTTTTCGAAATGGACCTGATGCGGCGCATGCCGGCCGGCGAGCTGGCGGCACTGGTCGGGCCGGCCGCGCTATCGATGGATCTTGATCATCGCCGCCATCGCTTGCGCAGCGTGGTGCGCGCCGCGTATGCGCGACTGCCGGCACAGGAACAGCGCGAGCTGCAAAAGTATCGCGACGGCGTGAATGCAGGACTTGCCGACTTGCGCGTGCGCCCGTGGGAATACCTGCTGCTGCGCGCGACACCGCAACCGTGGCATACCGATGACAGCATGCTGATGATCGCGGCGATGTACCTGCAGCTCAATGAGGATGGCGACGACCCGCGTGAACTGCATCTGGCGCAGATGCGCAGCGTGCTGCCCGCGCCGCTGATCACATTTCTGCTGGCGCCGGACCCGGCCTGGGAAGCGCCGCTGCGCGGCGCACTGTCACCGCTGCCGGTGCTGCCCGACGCCAGCGTATTCGATGTGCGCGCATCTTTGTCGTCGTCCAACCGCGCAAGTATTGCGGCGGCGTTGGCGTCCGCCACGCAGGCACAGCATCCGGGCAGCAACAGCTTTGCCGTCAGCGGTGCGCTCACCAGCAATGGCGCGGCGCTGTTGGCCAACGACATGCATCTGGGCCTGGGCGTACCCAACATCTGGTTTCGCACCCGAGTGCGCTATCCCGACCCCACCGCCCCGCAGGGACAGCGCGACGTCAACGGCGTCAGCCTGCCCGGCACCCCGGCCATGGTGGTCGGCAGCAATGGCCAGATCGCCTGGGGTTTCACCAACAGCTACGGCGACTGGCTGGACTGGGTACGCGTGCTGCGCGATCCGTCAGATCCGTCGCGCTACAAGGTGCCCGAGGGCTGGGCGCAGATCGAACACCACGCCGAGCGCATCCAGGTCAAAGGCCAGCCCGACACCGTGCTGGACGTGGCGCAAACGCGCTGGGGCCCGATCATGGGCAGCGACACGGATGGCACGCCCCTGGCCCTGGCCTGGACCGGAGCGCAAGTGCGCGGCTACAACCTCGATCTGCTGCGCATGGAACGCCGCGCCAGCGTAGACGCCGCGCTGGACCTGGCAGCACAACTGGGCATGCCGGCACAAAATATGCTCGTTGCCGACCATGCCGGGCACATCGGCTGGACCGTTGCCGGCAACAGCATCCCGCTGCGCGGCAACGCCGATCCACTGCTTCCCGCAGACTGGTCCCGCACTGGCAGTGGCTGGCACGGCTGGGCGACGGCCGCGCAATATCCGCGCATCACGGACCCTGCTGATGGCCGCTTGTGGACCGCCAACAACCGCACCGTCGACGGTGCCGCTTTGGTGCTGCTCGGCAACGGCGGCCACGACCTTGGCGCGCGCGCCCAGCAAATCCGCGACGACCTGCGCGCACGTGGCAGCTTCACTCCCGGCAACCTGCTCGACATCCAGCTGGACGATCGCGCTGCGTTCCTGGCCCGCTGGCAGCGCCTGCTGCAAACCACCCTGGCGGACAGCACCGACCCCGCTTTGAAAGAGCTGCGCAAACTTTCCTCCAGCTGGCGCGAGCGCGCGGCGACCGACAGCGTCGATTACCGACTGGTTCGCGCGTTTCGCACGGAAGTCGCCACTGCGGTACTCACGCCGTTTGCGCTGCAGGTAAAGGCGCGTCATGCGGATTTCACCTGGCCATCGGGCGGCAACACGGAGGCAGCCGTATGGATGCTGGTGCACGCGCAACCGGCGCACCTGCTCGACCCGCAGTATCCGAACTGGCACGCACTGCTCGTGGCCAGCGCCAAACGCGTGGTAGCCACGCTGGGCGCGCAAGCTGGCGGATTGCCCGCGCGCACCTGGGGCGAGCGCAACCGCAGTGGCATTCATCACCCGCTGGCAGCGGCCCTGCCGCGCTGGCTTGCCTACTTCATTGATATGCCTGATCTGCCATTGGCTGGCGATCGCGACATGCCGCGGGTGGCGGCGCCAGGCTTTGGGGCCTCGCAGCGTCTGGATGTTGCCCCGGGCGACGAAGCCCACGGCACGCTGAGCATGCCCGGCGGGCAAACGGGCAATCCGCTTTCGCCCTACTTTGGCGCTGGCCATGCCGATTGGGTCGCGGGCCGCGCGACGCCGCTGCTGCCCGGCAAGACGATATACACGCTGCAGCTCGAGCCCGCTGCTCCGTGAGCATGTGTCGCGTACCCGAACCGCATCTGCAGTTCAATCTGCACGCAGGCAGGATCCGCGATCACCAGGACAACGGCGCATGCCGATGCAAGCTGCGTCGCCGGCAACTTGCTGCAGCCGAGTCAAGCTGCCGATGCGCGCGCGATGTTTCGACGACAAAGAGGCACCGTTGGTGAAACCCGACCGCGGGCGCGTTGCTTGTGGTTAATCGGTCGCTGTTAGGCTACGCGCACGATGAGCCTCAATGAAGAACACCGCCTGAATCGCATGCTGGACCGCCTGGAGCGGCAGCTGCCTGGATGGATTGGCCGTCCATTGCGTTGGCTGCGCGCCCCGCGACTGATCTGGCTGCGGATCATCCTGGGCATTTTGCTGATGCTTGGCGGCGTTTTCAGCATCCTGCCCCTGCTTGGCTTGTGGATGTTTCCACTCGGCCTTCTGCTGCTGGCGCAGGACACGCCGTTTTTGCGCCGGCCGACGCGACGCTTTCTATTGTGGCTCGAGCGCAAGTACGTCCAGCGCAAACGCGCAAAGCAAGCCACCGCGAAGTAGCTCGCGTTTATTCCATGCCGGTCGACGCAAAGCTACGCACTCAAAGTCCATCGCGACGAGAAGCAGTGGATGCCACCGCCGCATCCGCGTGACCGCATCGGCGCGCCACGGAGCCGGCAGGCGCTAACTTTTGGGCGTACGCTTGGACCTCATCGCCGCGAGGGAAACGCCATGCTCCAGCGCCTGTGCTTACTGGTCTCATTCGCGGCAAGCGCAGTCTTGCTTGCTCCGTTCGCGCACGCTGCGCCGGACGCAGCGGCAACCGCCACCGCGCAACTGCATGCGGCGGTGAACGGCAGCTGGCGATCGGCCGAGCACAAGGCGCGCGACGCCTACCGGCATCCGCTCGAGACGCTGCAGTTTTTCGGCATGCGACCGGACATGACCGTGGTCGAAGTGTCGCCCGGCGGCGGCTGGTATACGGAAATCCTGGCGCCCTATCTGCACGATCACGGCCATCTGGTGGAGGCGACCTCGGCGTCCAGGACGTTCGACGCAAAGCTCAAGGCCGATCCCGAGGTTTACGGCAACATCGTCGGCAGCGTGCCGTTTGCGCCACCGTTCAAGACCCTGCTGGGCGCGGACGATAGTGCCGACATGGTGGTCAGTTTTCGCAACACGCACGACTGGCTCAACCATGACCCGGCCACGTTGACCGCGGTCTTCAATGCAGCATTCAAGGTGCTCAAGAGCGGTGGCGTGTTCGGCCTGACCGAGCATCGCGCAAGGCCTTACGCGAACGCCGTGCAAAGCGCAAAGGCGCTGCATCGGCTACCCGAAGATTACCTGATCGAGGCTGGCCTGGCCGCAGGCTTCCGGCTTGCCGGCGTGTCACAGATCAATGCCAATCCGCATGACTCCGAAGACGTCAATGTGCATCGTCTGGCCCCGGATCTGGCCGGCCCCGAAAGCGAGCATGCCGCTATGCGTGCCATCGGCGAATCCGACCGCATGACGCTGCGCTTCGTGAAACCCTGACGTCCATGGCGACCACGTGGCTTTAGCGCAGCGCGGCCGCCGCAAGCTCGGGGGAGCATCGGCAAAAGCCCTGGCATACGCACCGGCGGCGTTCAGCGCAAAAGCCGTTCGCAGATCGCGCCATACACCGATGGCAACACCTCCAGATCGGTCACCCGCACACACTCGTCCACCTTGTGGATCGTTGCATTGACCGGCCCGACCTCTACAACTTCGGCACCCAGCGGAGCGATGAAGCGGCCATCCGAGGTGCCCCCGCCGGTGCTTTGCTCGGGCTCATGCCCACACAGCTCCCGGCACACGGCCACGACGGTCTCACGCAGGCGGCCAGCAGGCGGCGTGAGAAACGGTTCGCCGGAAAGATTCCAGTCCATGTGGAAATCCAGCCCGTGCTTGCGCAGGATCGCCTCGCTGCGCGCCTGCAGCGCTTCGGCCCGACTGGCCGTGCCATAGCGAAAGTTGAACAACGCCGTAAGCGCGCCGGGAATGACGTTCGTCGCGCCGGAGCCGGAGTTGAGATTGGACATTTGCATGGAGGTGGGCGGAAAGTCCGCGTTGCCCGCGTCCCAATTTTCTGCGGCAAGCTCCACCAGCGCCGGCGCAAAGGCGTGGATCGGGTTGAGCGCCAGATCCGGATATGCGACGTGACCCTGCACGCCGCGCACCGAGAGCGTCGCCGACAATGAACCACGACGGCCCACGCGAATGCGATCACCCAGCGCCACCACGCCGGAAGGCTCGCCAACGACACACCAGTCGATGTGTTCGCCGATGGTACGAAAATGTTCAACCACCCTGCGCACGCCATCCAGGTTGGTTGGGCCCTCCTCGTCCGATGTCAGCAACAAGCCGACGCGACCGCGGTGCCCCGAACGCATGGTCACGAAATTTTCCAGCGCAACCACCATCGCCGCCACCGAACCCTTCATATCGGCTGCGCCACGGCCGTATAGATGGCCATCGCGCATCGTTGGGATAAACGGCTGGCTCGTCCACTCAGCCTCCGCTCCGCTCGGCACCACATCGGTGTGCCCGAGAAACACCAGCAGCGGGCCACTCTGCGAACTGGCGTGCGCGCCGTGCGTGGCCCACAGGTTTTCCACCTTGCCGTAGCGCAGGTGCTCGACGTGAAACCCGGCGCGCTCCAGCCTAGCGCCAATCAGCGGCAAGCAGCCGGCGTCTTCGGGTGTCACCGAGCGGCGACCGATCAGCTCACAGGCAAGCTCAAGCACAGCGGACATGGGCACGTGCAACCAGCAGCGAGGGATGAAAGCAGCAGCATACCAAGCCGGCGGACCAGGGACCCGTGCGCTTACCCGGTCAGCGCCACACCCAGCACGTGTCCGACCCCGTAGGTCACCCCTGCCGCAGCGGCGGTAATCGCGAACTGGCGGGCGATGGAAAACAACATGCTGCGGCCGGTAAACAACGATGTGCCCACGCCAATCAGTGCGAGACCAACAGCGGTGGAACAGGCGCTCGCGAGCAGCGCGGCATGACCGGAAAGAAAGAAGTACGGCGCGACGGGAAAGAACGCACCACACGCGAACAGGCAAAACGAGGACACTGCCGCGCCATAAGCCGAACCGCCGAGCTCTGCCGGATCGATGCCCAGGTCCTCACGCACCAACATGTCCAGCGCCGCGCGCGGCGTTTCGGCAACGTGCTCGGCGAGGTGCTCGGCCGCCGCTGGCTGAAAGCCTTTTTCGCGATAGAAGCCGGCAATATTCTGCAGGTCGTCCTCCGGCGCCACCGCGAGGCGCTCCGCGCGCTCGGTAATGCGCGCCTGATAAAACTCGCGCGAACTGTTGACCGACAGCCACTCGCCCATGGCCATCGAGCACGCACCGGCAACCAGCCCGGCCAGACCGGCCAGCAACACCGCGCGATCCCCGGTCGCGGCGCCAGCCATGCCCATCACCAGGCTGACGTTGGATACCAGTCCGTCGTTCGCGCCAAGCACGGCCGCGCGCAAGGTGTTACCACGCTGGTTACGATGCCGGTGGTGCGTCGCCGGCGCGGCATCGGTGGCAGAAAAATGATCGCGATGTCCGCTGCGATCCACGGGGGTCACGGCATGATCGGCGTGCTCCAGGCGCACCACCGTCGGCATCACGAATTCAGTCCCGAAGCGCTGCGCGAACCAGCTCAGCGTGCGCACGCGCAAACCAGTAAGTTGCTCGGGAATTGCCGCACCGTGTTCGCGCAGGCGGGCTTCCCAGAATCTGGCGTTGTCCCGCTCACCGGCGGCAATGCGCCGGTAAACCTCACTCGATCGTGCGTCAGCGGCCAGCGCCGCCAGTCGCGTGTAGAGCGCGGCATTGTCGCGTTCAATGCGCAGGTTATCGCGAAAGCGGTGGACGGAATCGCGCTTCATCGGCGCAGGCAAAGGCTGGCGCAGCGACGGCGCAGGGTGCGGCGAGACAGCAACGCTTCGGGGCAACGACGATCAGACATTCGCGGCGGTCCGGCAAAAGGATCGACGAGCGTAACAACGAACGCACGAGGCTGGTGCGGACGACTCGCATTCAACCGAACACCCGCATGAACCGCTGCAGTTTGCAACTTCGCGGCCTGCCGTTCGTGCGAAAGACACAGCATTCGGCGCCTGTTCAAACTATCGGCAACCGGGCCTCACTTTATTCTGGCAGAAGCAAAGCGTCAGGCCCTCTCGAGGATGCGGGCATGGGGACTGCGGCGCGCCGTCTGTTCCGCAGCAGAAAAAAGGCAACCCGCACTACCGCGGGTTGCCCGAATTCGAACGCTGTGCTGCGGCAGTTCAGACGATGCGGCGGCGCGCTCCGACAAACAAACCCAGAACGAGTGCACCCAGCCCAAACAGCCCCAGTGTCGCCGGCTCCGGAACGGGTACGGATGTCGGGGCAAGCTCGAAAGCCAGTGGACCCGAGCCCGAGGTAAAGCGACCGTTGCCAAGCCGCGCGGTGTACGCAAAACCCTTCAGGTCGACCAGCCACGATTCGCTGCCCGGGCGCAAGCGGCAAACGCCCACAAAACAGTTATTGCCGAACGAGAAGCCGGTCAGTGCGCCGGCCGCATCAAAAGACAGAAACCCGGTATTGGCCGTCGTGGCGTCGTATGCAATGCCGTTGAACGTGAAGTCCAGCGCGGTGAGTAAATTGGTTGCCGAGTTTTTGCCGCCGGCAATGATGCTGCTGCTGTCGTAAGAAAAACTCCCAACCTCGCTTGTGCCTGCAAGGCCACCGTTGCTGGCTTGCACCGAGAAGTCGTAGTTGATTGGCGTCGCTACTGCAGCAGGCGCGAAGGAAAATGCAGCGGCAGCTGCAGCAAACGTGAGAACGGCGAACTTTGCACCAAGGTTGCTGATCATGGCTGGGGTTTTATCCTGCGGCTGATGTGGTGAGGTGTAGCAAATACAATGCCATTCGCTTAACTGGTTGATAGCATTTACGTTTGAGCACGCTCATCTTTGCTGGACTGAGCGTACATGTAAACCTTTCCGACATCTTGCAGGCCTTGCCGAACGCGGTGGCACCGACTCACCTGCTGCTCGTTTCATCAGCGTGGAAACAGCTTCTTGAAGCCGCTGTCGCTGAACCCGACGGTGACGGTGCCGTCGCTCTGCACCACGACCGGGCGGCGAATCAACGCGGGATATTCCTTGAGCAGCAAGGTCCACTCCGGATCACTGCCCGGGCCGGGGTTCTTGCGCTGCGGCAGCAAGTTGCGCCAGGTCGTGGACGATTTGTTTACCAGGCGCTCCCAGCCGCCAAGTTCCGCCGCCCAGTGTTTCAACGTGGCGGCGGGCGTCGGATTGGCGCGGTAGTCAACAAACTGATAGGCCGCATGAAATCGGTCCAGCCAGTTGCGCGCCTTGCGGCACGTGTCGCAGTTTGGAAGTCCATACAGAGTCGCTTCGGTCATGCCGGTTTCCTCGTGCAAACGCCAAGCGCGTGTGGCAGCAGATGTTCTGTTCCGCCGCGAAAGCTCTACGCTTCGCGCAGCAGTTCGTTGATGCTGGTCTTGCTGCGCGTACGCGCGTCAACCTGCTTGACGATGACGGCCGCATACAGGCTGTGACTGCCATCGGCAGCCGGCAGACTGCCTGCAACCACCACGCTGCCGGCAGGCACGCGACCATAGCTGGTCACGCCCGTCGCGCGGTCGTAAATGCGGGTGGACTGGCCGAGAAACACGCCCATGCCGATCACGCTGCCACGCTCGACCACCACGCCTTCGACCACCTCTGACCGCGCGCCGATGAAACAGCCGTCTTCGATGATCGTCGGGCTGGCCTGTAGCGGTTCGAGTACACCGCCGATGCCGACGCCGCCGGACAGATGCACGCCCGCACCGATCTGCGCGCACGAGCCCACAGTCGCCCATGTGTCCACCATGCTGCCGGCGCCGACGTGAGCGCCAATGTTCACGAAGCACGGCATCAGTACGGCGTCGCGCGCCACGTGAGCGCCACGGCGCACCAGCGCGCCCGGCACGAGCCGCGCACCAAGTGCGGCAAGCTCTGCCTCGCTGCCGCTGGCAAAGCGCAGCGGTACCTTGTCGAATGCGAGCGCCGGCCCGCCGTCGACAACGCGGTTGCTGCCCGCCAGAAAGGACAGCAGCACGGCCTTTTTCAACCACGCATGCACTACCCATTCGCCGTCGAGCGCGGGCGCGGCGATCCGCAGCGCGCCTGCTTCCAGGCCGTCCAGGACGTCTTCCAGCACGGGGCGCAAGGCTTCGACCTCGGCTGGTGTCAGCTGGTCACGTCTCTCGTAAGTTTTTTCCACCAACGCTTGCGCGGCGGCTAGGTTGTCCAGTGGCATGGCGGTCCAGTTGCTGCGGCTGCAGTGCGGCCAAGCTTAACTTGTGCGCGCAATCCTGTTCGCGCGCGTCCATCTGGCGAATCAGCCCGCCGCACTGCGATCAAAGCACGCTTCGCGCTGGCCGGCGACCGGGCCGGTGCTCGCAGGATGCTTGACCTGATGCTGATTGCGCGGGTCAACGCGTAGCGGCAGTTGCCTGGCGATAGTTTGGTGGCAGGCGGTTGTGAATCGCCGTCGCTGCAACTGCTGCATGACCCACCGCCACGCTGATCTGGTTGAGTGCCAGCACCACGTCGCCAATGGCGTACAAGCAGTCCACGCTGGTTTGCTGGCGCGCATCCACGTGCAGCTCGCCGTTCTTCGCGCGCGCGCCGAGCCCTGTAGCGAGATTTGATTGCGCAGTGCCGCCGAGCACTGGATACAGCGTGTCGAACACTGCATCCGCATGCCGCGCAAAGCTCACGCGACAGCACTTCCCGTCCTGCTGCAGGCGCGTGGCCACTGGCAACAGCGTGATCCGCGCTGCGTTCGCCAGCGCCTCCTGGCTCGGGTCAGGCTCGCCGGATTGCGAGAGCACCACGCTGACCTGGCTCGAAAAGGTACGCAGGAACAGCGCGTGGCGCAGCGCCTCGCCCAGTGGGCCGTAAACGGCGATGCGCTCGTCGCTGGCTTCATAGCCATCGCAGATCGCGCAAAGGCGGATGACGCCTGCCGCAATGGCGGCATCCAGTGCATCCATCGGCGGCATGGCATCGACGATGCCGGTCGCCAGCAAGACATATCGCGCGCGCCATGTGCGATCTTGCGCGCCTATCTCGAAACCACCATCGACGCGCTCAAGCCGGTCGACGCGTGCACGCTCGATGCGTGCGTCGTATGTCTGCGCCTGCGCGCGAAGCTTGTCCAGCAGGTCCGGGCCGGCTACCCCAAACGGAAAGCCCGGGCAGTTGTGCGTGGTGGGAATCCAGCGCGCACGGCTCGCGCCAGCGTCCAGCACCACTACGTCGCGATGAAAGCGTTGCAGATAAGTCGCCGCTGTCAGCCCGGCCGGACCCGCGCCAATCACCACGCAATCCAGCATGCGCTCGTCGCTATCGCCTGGCGCGCCTTGAGTTTGCTGCGCCGCCATTCCTTGCGGTGCCCGCCGGTCGCTTGTCATCGCCTGTCTCGTGGTTGCGATCCGCCATGATCTCGCGTGCGCGGCGAAAAATATGTGACAGCACAGCGCACTGATCGACCGGCCGACACACGTCGAGGCTGACGGGTATCGGCAACCACTGCAAGTCTGCGTGCGGTTGCGGGCAGCCGGCGGCGCCTGATCATTGCGGCAGCGAAGCCAGGCCGGCGACGCGGCCGCACTCGTGCGACGCAACACGCAAACCCTTGCGCAATTGTGCAATTGCGATGCGGTATGCGGTGTGGCATCAAGTGCGGATGCCGACGCGGCTGCCCTGCATTCAATTGCAAGTAGTCCGCAGGTGAATGCTACTTTGCCCTGACCAGAGACTCGACTCTGCGTGCAGCCGCGCAGCCGGCCTGCGCAAACCCGGCTTCGCCGTAGACCTGTTCGATGTATCTCCTGGCTGCGCGGCCCATATCGGCAAGCTTGCCCGGATCACGCAGCAGCAAGTTGATTGCAGCCGCCAGCGAGCCGACGACATCACGCCCAAGCAGCACGCCGCCACCGCTTGCACGCAAGGCCGCCCCAAGCTCGCCAACTGGCGTTGCAATCACCGCCAGACCGGCCGACATCGCCTCGTGCGCGGCAAGGCCCATGCCTTCGTAGCGCGAGGGCTGCGCGTACACGTGCAGCGACGCAAGAAACGGCCGCACGTCGGCAACCGCGCTGGCAAGGGTCACGACCGAGCGCACGCCCAGCGAGCCCACCAGGCCCTGCAGCCGCTCACGGTCGGGACCATCGCCAAGAATAGTCACGCGCAGTTGCGCGCCACGCTGCGGGTTGGCGTGCAACCAGCGAGCGACGGCGGCAATCAGCAAGTCATAGCCCTTCTGCGCGGACAGCCGGCCCATGCTGCCGATGTGCAACGGTTGCACACCGTCCCACGGTCGCGGCCACTGGGTGAAGCGCATCTGCTCAAACAACGGCCAGGTAATGACCTTCGCCGGTGGGATGCCAACCCGCTGCAGCAGATAGTCGGCAACCGATTGCGAATCGGCGATCCACAGCCGGCTCAGTCCACCAAACAGTCGCGTGTGCAGCGCGCGGTCGGCGCAATTCTTCCAGCTCACCACCGGGACGCCGCACAGCGCACCAGTGACGGCGCCGACCACGCTGGCGCGGCTCAGCATGGTCCAGATGACATCCGGCCGGTTGGCGCGGACCACGCGCGCGAACGCGCGAATTTGCGCCCACTTGCTACGGTGGGAAGGATACAACAACCGGTACGTTATGCCCGCAGCGTCCAATAAATGTGCCGCGCCCATGCCGCGCGGCTCGCACGCGGTGACATCGACTTCGTGGCCGCACTCGCGCAGCACGGCGACAATACGCGGCAGTCGGGCCTGCGCGCCGCCGCCTTCCAGGCTGGTCACCAGGTAATGGATTTTCATGGCCGGCGTGGGCCAGGCGCGAAAAGCACAGAACCGCTCCGCGCCGCCGAGCCACAAATCTGGCGGCCGGTGGTGCATGCAGCGCGCGGGTTGAACGTTGACACGCGCGAGCCACGTTGTTCTTCCCGCGCGCCAAACATCCGGACGCACACCATGCCCGTGCGCCCGGCAAACGCCGCGCGCTCTTTGCTCGACAAGTCATCCACAGACCGGCGGTATCGGCCCGGCGTACGCAACGCCGCATGCGGCGCCAGGTTCAAGGTCATCCGTGGCGCTGCAGTGATGCAAAGCAAGCGGCCCGCTCTCGAACCGCAAGCTTTTGCCAAATGCGACCCAGGCGCATGGCGCATGGCTGCGCACGGCGACCGGTACGTGCAACCCGAGACTGCACTTGTAGCTGCGCGTGCCGCCGCCAAAGCCGTGCGCGCGCGCAACGACGTCGAGCTGCACGACCACGCCATGCGCCTCATATCCGCGCTCGAAACCGCAGGCTCGGCAGCCTGCGTTTGATCACGACCACCACCGTGCGCTGGCTGCTCCGACTGCGCGCTCAGAACGTCATCGACAGCGCAATGCCGCCGCCCTTGTCGCCTACCCAGGGCGTTATCTGCACTCGGTCATTGATTGGATGGGTCATCACCCAGCCGCTGCCAATGCCAAACGCCGCGCCGGCCGCTACATCCCACCAATGGTGTTCGCGCGCCTCCACTCGCGCCACGCCGGTGAGCGCCGCAACGGCGTAGGCGGGAAACCCTTGCTGCCAACCGTAGCGCCGGTACATGGTGGTGACCGCCGCGAACGCGAGCGTGGCGTGGCCGGATGGGAAACTCTTGTCGTCCATGTGGTTCGGGCGTTCTTCGTGAATCAGCGACTTGCCGAGCAAGGCCACGCCTTCTCCCAACGCATCGCTGTAAGCCGCCTGGCGAAAGCCCTGCCAGTCTTCCTGCGCCGCCGGCACTGCGAGCGACGAAACCAGCAACACTGCCACGCCAATATCACTGGTTTTCTTCCATCCCTGATGCTGTCCGCCCATGGCGGCGGGCGACGCTACCAGCAAGAATATTGAAGCAACAAACGCCAATCGAGTTTTCATGACCACGCTCCCATTCATGCACGTCCGACAGGGCCCACTCACACACACGCTTGCAGCACGCAGGAACTGCTGACCAGGCCGGCAACGCCGCGTGCAGCTACCTTGTACCGAAGGAAACTGCGCACGTCGAGTCGCGTGTTGCCCAGTCCGACCTCCCACCTTGCGCCGGGCGGTGCCCGACTCACCCGGAGTACGTCGACGCAAGCCTGCCGAGCGATCGCAGCGGTTGACGATTGACTGCCCGGAGATGCCTCGGCCTGGACCTCTTCAGGGCATGCATGCTGGCTACTACGCGGACAAACTGCAGTAGACCAGCGAAGGCATGATTGAGTTGAAAACATGAATGAAACAACCGCGGCGCATCAACGCTTTCCATCCCAGGAAAGGACGCGATTGCCAGCGTAGCCGCCGCGCGTTGTGCGCCACGGGATCCGTTCGAGCTGAGAGATCCGCGATACGCGGCAACTGCGCACTGGCACGTGCGGCGAGCCTGAAGGCGTCCATGACCGATGTCGCTTGCTTCATGGTCACCCCACTCAGCGCACGCCTGAGTTCACTCCAAAGCGGACAGGCGCGCCTGCACGCGTGTGCGCAGCACCAGCATCCGACCCAACCGCGCGCAGAGGCATCTGGCCTGCTGTGTATTTCATGCGACCATGGCGCGAGACGGCACCCGACTTGCCGCCAGCCTGCACATCGGTCGACCTTGCGATCATCGGCGTACCACCAGTCCCTGAACCTCGGACGATACGACCCACGCGTACCATGAACAATTCTTCCCGCGCCACTGATCTGCGAGCACGGCTTCGCGTTGTCATTTTCGGCACCGATACGCGGGCCGGCCGCGCGTTCGATATCGTGCTGCTGGTTTTTATCCTGGCCAGCGTGGGCAACCTCATGCTGGTCTCGGTGGCGTCTGTCTACGCGCGCTTCGGGCCGCTGCTGCAGACACTGGAATGGGCGTTTACGCTCGTGTTCAGTGTGGAATATGCGCTACGCATCTATTCCGCGCGTAAACGCAGCGCGTACATTTTCAGCTTCTACGGGCTCATTGATCTGGCATCCATCCTGCCGCTGTACCTGGGCTTGCTCTTTCCCGCAGCGCAGTATGTGATCGCCATTCGCGCGCTGCGCGTCATGCGCATCTTTCGCGTGCTCAAACTGGTGCGCTTCGCCAATGAGGCGAACGTGTTGACGATTTCCTTCCGCCACGCACAGCGCAAGGTTCTGATCGTTGTGGGCGTGCTGGCACTCACCACGACGCTCCTGGGCGCGCTCATGTACGTGGTGGAAGGTGCGGCACACGGTTTCACCAGCATTCCGCGCAGCATCTACTGGGCTATCGTCACCATGACTACGGTGGGCTATGGCGATATTGCCCCGGGGACAGCGCTAGGCCAGTTCATCGCCGCGTTGGCGGTGCTGCTGGGGTATTCGATGCTGGCGGTAACCGGCGGCATCATTACCGCCGAGCTGACCAACGAGATCCGCACCTCGCGGCAGCAGCGCCAGTGCCCGCACTGCGAACGCAGCGGACACGAACTCGATGCGCGCTACTGCAAATTCTGCGGCGGCGACCTCGAACCGACGCTGCACACTGAAAGCGATCACGAGGCTACCCGCGACAAGCTTGACTGAGCCGGAGCGCAGGCCTGCGCGGTGGTAGAACCACTGCCTGCGCAGCAGAGACTTCGCCATGACCGTGCGCACCTGGCCCCATGCGTGCATGTCTGGGCGCACTCAGTGTTGAGAACGAAGGACCGACTTGCGAACGCTGCCTGGCGGCAAAACAAAGAAGCCACCTCGAAAGATGGCCCCCTGTCTGGCTTCAATTGGTGGGCGGTACAGGGATCGAACCTGTGACCCCTACCATGTCAAGGTAGTGCTCTACCGCTGAGCTAACCGCCCGCTTCGTCGCGGCACGCCGCGCGAGCCGCGCAGTATAAACGAGCGGCCGACAGCCGACAACAGCCGCGCTCAGCCCAGGGCGCTCAACGCAGCGCCTGCTCGCGAAGCTGATGGATCTGGTCGCGCACGTGCGCAGCGTCCTCGAACTCCAGATTCTTGGCGTGGCGGTACATTTGCGCCTCCAGCTTCTTCAGCATGACCGTGATCTGCTGCGCGTTCAGGCTCGTGTAATCGGCGCCCGGCTCCGCTACTGCCTCGCGCCGTGACGCCTTGCTGCCGCGGCGATTGCCAACCTCGCTGCGCGCGCCTTCCATGACGTCGGCAATGCGCCGCACGATGGTGGTCGGGGTGATGCCTTGCTCGAGATTCCAAGCTATCTGCTTCTCGCGGCGGCGTGCGGTTTCATCCATCGCGGCCTGCATCGAGCGGGTGATCTGGTCGCCATACAGGATCGCGCGGCCGCGCACGTTGCGCGCCGCGCGGCCGATGGTCTGGATCAGCGAGCCGGTGGATCGCAGGAAACCTTCCTTGTCCGCGTCCAGGATCGCCACCAGCGACACCTCGGGCATGTCCAGTCCTTCGCGCAGCAAGTTGATGCCGACCAGCACGTCGAATTTCCCCAGGCGCAGGTCGCGAATGATCTCGCTGCGCTCCACGGTCTCGATATCCGAATGCAGATAGCGCACGCGCACGTCCTGCTCATCCAGATACTCGGTGAGGTTTTCAGCCATGCGCTTGGTCAGCGTCGTCACCAGCACGCGTTCGCCGACGGCCACGTTCTTGTGAATCTCGCTGAGCAGGTCGTCGACCTGCGTGCGCACCGGACGCACTTCCACCAGTGGATCCACCAGGCCGGTCGGGCGCACCAGCAGCTCGACCACCGCGTCGCCGGATTTGTCCAGCTCGTAAGCGCGCGGCGTGGCGGAGATGAAGATCGAGCGCGGCACGCGCTGCTCCCACTCCTCGAACTTCAGCGGACGGTTGTCCATCGCCGAAGGCAGGCGGAAACCAAACTGCACCAGGGTTTCCTTGCGCGACCGATCGCCCTTGTACATGGCGCCGAGCTGCGGCACGGTAACGTGCGATTCGTCCACCACGAGCATGCCGTCGGCCGGCAGGTAGTCAAACAAGGTCGGCGGCGGCTCACCCGGCTCACGTCGGGTCAGGTGCCGCGAATAATTTTCGATACCCTGGCAGTAGCCCACCTCGGTCATCATCTCGATGTCAAAGCGGGTGCGCTGGTCCAGCCGCTGCGCCTCGACCAGCTTGTTGTCCTTGTACAGAACTTCCAGCCGATCCTTCAGCTCCACCTTTACCGTCTCGATCGCGTTGAGCACGCTCTGCCGCGTGCTGGCGTAATGCGTGCGCGGGTATACCGTGAAGCGCGGCACTTTGCGAATCGTCTCGCCGGTGAGCGGATCGAACAGCGCCATTGCCTCGACCTCGCCATCGAACAACTCGATGCGCAGCGCCTCGGTTTCCGACTCCGCCGGAAACACGTCGATGACCTCGCCGCGCACGCGGTACGTTCCGCGGCGCAGTTCCATCTCATTGCGCGTGTACTGCAGCTCGGTCAGTTGATGGATCAACTTGCGCTGGTCGATGCGCTCGCCCCTGGCCAGGATCAGGCGCAGGCTGAGGTAGTCCTCCGGATTGCCCAGCCCGTAGATCGCCGACACCGTGGCCACGATGATCGAGTCGCGGCGCGAGAGCAGTGCCTTGGTCGCCGACAGCCGCATCTGCTCGATGTGCTCGTTGATCGAGGCATCTTTCTCGATGAACGTGTCGGACGCCACCACGTAGGCTTCCGGCTGGTAATAGTCGTAATAGCTGACGAAATATTCCACCGCATTGTGCGGAAAGAATTCCTTGAACTCGCCGTACAACTGCGCTGCCAGCGTCTTGTTGGGCGCCATGACGATGGTCGGACGCTGCACGCGCTCGATCACGTTGGCGATCGTGTAGGTCTTGCCCGATCCGGTCACGCCAAGCAGCGTTTGCGCCGCCAGGCCAGACTCGAATCCTTGCGTCAGACGTTCAATGGCCTGCGGCTGATCGCCGGCGGGCTGGTAGGGCGCTACAAGTTGAAAGCGGTCAGTCATCGGCTACACATGTGGGCACGGCCCCGCATTTTAAATCTACAACCCCGACATGGGCCGGCGATTGCCACTCACAGTCGCCTGCCGGCACGGCTACTGCGCCGGTTCGAGTCCCCACCTAGCATCAGCGTTCCGGCCACGCAGGAGCCGCGCGATGCTCGCCGATTGCACGCACAGTCGTTTGAATGCGCAACGCGGCATCACCCTGATCGAGCAGATCATGGTGCTGGCAATCATCGGCGTGCTCATCAGCATAGCCACGCCGTCGATGCAAAAGCTGCTTGCAGGCACCACGACGCAAACCGCGCAATCCGATTTCATTGCCGCCCTGCGCCACGCGCGTTCCACCGCTGTCACCAGCGGCAAGCGCACCGTGTTCTGCCCGAGCTTCGACGGCGCGACCTGCGCGCCCACCACGCACTGGGAAAACGGTTGGTTGCTTGGCGTGGACGCCGATCACGACAACCAGCCGGATACTGCGTCGCGCCATACCGGAGTCAGCCGGGCGCGCAAATTGCTGATACGCAGCAGCACTGGCCGACAGCTGGTGCGCTTTCAGCCGGACGGTTCAGCCGGCGGCAGCAACCTTACCCTGCTATTTTGCCAGGCCGATGGTCAGGCACCAGCGCTCAGCGTCGTTGTCTCAAACTCCGGCCGCGTCCGCGGAGCACCGGCCAGCGTTGAACAGGCAGCAGACTGCGCGCAAGGGGGTTAAGCACGCATCTGGTTGAGCTTGCGCACTGTCCACGGTGCTGCCGCGCGTGCAGCCCAGGTCCGTAATCGACGCGGGCAAAGCCGGAGCAAGGCCGCCGCACCGACCGACGCATCTACAATGCCGCAATCGTCGGGATTTTTCCGTCCTTTGCCCACGCTTGCACCTGCTTATGACCATTCCCCCCACTGAAGCAAGTGTCGTGCGCGCCACGCGCAGGCTGGCGCGTGAGGCCGGTGGCCTGACCCTGGATACGCCGAGCCACGTCTACAACCCGCTGACCTACGCGTGGACCGCGCATCAAGAATATCTGCGGCGTTACGGCACGCAGCGCGGCCGGGTGCTGCTGCTGGGAATGAACCCCGGACCGTGGGGCATGACGCAGACCGGCGTTCCATTTGGCAGCGTGGCGATCGTGCGCGAGTGGTTTGGTATCCAGAGCCAGCTCACGGGCCCGCTGCCGCCGCAGCACCCCAAGTATCCGATCCTCGGCATGGCGTGCCATCGCGATGAAGGCAGTGGATCGCGGCTGTGGAGTTGGGCCAACGCACGCCTGGGCAAGCCGGACGCTTTCTTTGCGCGCTTCTTCGTGTGGAACTATTGCCCACTGCTGATGATTGCCAATGGGCGCAATCTCATTCCGGAGCATTTGACCCGGGCCGAGCGGGCAGCGTTGACGGTAGTGTGTGATCGCGCGCTCGCAGCCGTAATCCGCGCGCTGGCACCGGCGGCCGTGGTCGGCATCGGCCGTTACGCCGAACGTCGCGCTACCGAATTGGTCGGCAACGAGCTGCCCGTGCATTATTTGCCGCATCCAAGTCCGGCAAATCCGGCAGCGAATCGCGATTGGCCGCTTCTGGCAGAGCAAGCGCTGCAACCCTGGCTGCCCTGAAATCCGCGGGAATTTCCGCACACCTGCGATCAGGGCAAAGCTGGCGCACTGCGCCGGAACCTTGCCAGTGCGCGCAGACGGCAACTGCGCTGCGCCTTCCTGCAGATACGCGACACCGCCACAGGCGCTGGCGCCGGCGCGCCAGACGCGCGGCCCACCGGTACCGACAGGCAAGCGCAACTCACCGGCGGCGCAATGTGCTGTGCATGCGCATCTCCACGCCCGTGGGTTGTATCCCCGCCGGACTGGCATCCAGAGCAAACCGACACTTGAGAGAACTTGCCTCGCGTGTCGTGCGGCCGCGCGCCGATCCAAGGGCGATGTGCGCACGCGTTCAGGCGCGTCGCACGGTGACGGGAGGCCTTGCAGGCGCCTGCTAGACTCGCCGGACCGAATCGAACGCGCGGCGCAGCGGCCGGATCATGCGCGGGTTCGAAACGTTCTGCTGGGGGTTGCGCGTCATGGCCATATCGTTGACCTGGAAAGTGGGAGCCGCAGTGGTCGGCGTGTTCGCCGCAGTTCTGGTCTGGAACGGATTCTCGCGGTATCTGGCGGGCCGTCATGCCGACGAACTCGCCCTCGACTATGTCCGCACCACACAGGTCGATGCGCAACTGGCCAAAGCCCGCGGCGAGCAACGCAGTGCGGAATTGGCAGCCACGCTCCAGCGACGGCGCGCCGAGATGGCAAATACCTATCGGGAAGTTGGCGAGCAAGCGGCGCACTACCAGGTCGAGTTGGGCAAACGCCAGGAAGCGCAGCGCCAGAAAGCCCTGCGGGTGCAAGCCGGCTACCGGCTCGGCCCCAATCAAAACTGTGCTGACGGCATCGTCATCAACCGCAGTGCGTCAAGCTTCACGCAGGCTGTCGGCAAGGGCGGAAAGCCCATACCGTGCAAGGGCAACACTGCCACCCAGCCCTTGCGCTGATCCGGCACGGCTGCAGGCGTAGTCAGCGCTGGGCGCCCGCTCCACCACGCTGTCCCTCGATCGCAGGCCTGCTCACTTCGCGCGTGTGGAAATTCACAAGGCGATCGGGCGTTCTTGCTGCCTTGCCAGATGGCGATGTTTCCGAGTTGCGACCTTATTGAATAGCCGTCTTTCCGTCTATATGGCTGGCCATGCCAAGCAACACCGCGGCCGCTGGCGGGCTATCAGCTTTGCGCAGACGACCGTTACGGCACGCAAGCCAGCCAACAAGCGCGCGCGCATTCAAGCCGGCTGGCGACTGTCGTGCAGCACAGCGCCGCTGGCGTCGCGCACTGTCACATCAACTGCGACGCCGGTGCGGACGCTTTCGGTGACCACGCAGAAGTCCTCGAACTGCTGCAGCAGGCGCTCGACCTGGGGGTAGTCGGCGGCGGCATCCGGTAGCTGGATGGCAACGTCCATGTGCGCCACGCGCAAACGCTTCTCCTCGTTGCGTTCCAGCCGCGCGGTGGCATGGGTGACGATGCTGCCGGGGCTGTTCTTGTACTTGCGCAACGCGAACAGCAGGCTGGCGCTGAGGCAGTTGGCTACGGCCGCGACCAGCATGCGCGAAGGGTTTGGCCCGCTGTTGCCGCCCAGCGGCGGAGATTCATCCGTGTGCAGCGCCGGGATGTCGGTGTCATCAAACTCGATGCGGAAAACGTAGTCCGATTCCTGCGTAAGGGTCATGCTGAAATCGTGGCTCTCGCTCATGTGCAAGCTCCCTGTTGGATGGCGTCGCGCATCCAACGCCGCACACGTTATAGCCGTTGGTCGGACGAAGTCGGCGGCACACCCTTGCCCTGCGGCAGCATGCGCAGGAGCGTGTCGTCATGCGCGAAGTAATGGTGATACAGCGCAGCGGCGGCATGCAGGCCAATCAGGTAGTAGCCGATCGTGCCGATGGTTTCGTGCACTTCCCTCACCGCACCGGCGAAGTCCTTGTCCGGCCCAATCAGCGCGGGCAACTCCAGACCGAAGAACGGTATGACCTTGCCACCAGCACTCAAGGTCAGCCAGCCCAGTACCGGCATGATGATCAGGAAGGTGAACAGGGCAGCGTGCATCAGGCCGGCCAGGTGCCGTTGCCACGCGGCGGTCTGCGGCGACATGTGCGGCGAGGGCGTGACAAAGCGTATTGCCAGGCGCAGCCAGACCAGGGCAAACACGCTCAGGCCAAGCATGAAGTGCCAGGTCTTCAGGTCAGCGCGCAATGCACTGCCCTTGGTCGCCAGCTCATGCAGATTGATGCACGCATACACGCCGATCAGCAGCGCCAGCATCAGCCAGTGCATGAAGATCGACAGTGAACCATAACGATCGGTGGTGTTGTTCCAGCTCATTGGGTAATTCCGGATTGATGTTTCCACCCTACGGCGGTAACCACGCTCAATGTCCAGCGTGCACTTCAGCTCCAGCCGGCCAACACGCAGCGCTCATGCCCTTGCGTGCCTGCGTCTTCATTCAACCCAGTAAACCGTTCACTGCCTACATGGATCATGGCAGCTTGGGCCACTGCAGATTCGCAGGGCTTGATCAGGATCAATGGAAGACTAGTACAGGTGACGCAATCTACCCTCTGTGCTTGGCACTGCGACGGGGAGGTCACGGTAACTAGGTGCTTTGGCGCTGACAGTCTGGCACCGATCGGCCAAGAAAATGGCCCCGCCGAAGCTGCCCTGCTCGCGACGCTTGGCAGCAATCGGCGCCTGCGCAACCTGTTTCTGCCAGTGGACGGCAAGCGTTCGGTGGGCGAAGAAAAAAACGGCAATATGGAGCAGAGACCTTCCGCCTTGTTGCAACGCGTTGCCAATTTGCGCGAGCACGATGTGGTGACAATGGCGCGCGAAGCGCAGCGCACTCACGCGCGGTGGCAGATGGCTAGCTCGCAAGCATCATCGCCAACGCCCCCGGACAATAGCAGACTCCGCTGCACAAACGCCTGCAAGTCAGCGCACCCCGATATGGACGGCTATACCCGCCCCACAGCAAGTGCGCCGCACGCTTGCCTGCATCGCAAACGGCGCACTGCTCAATCGTCGTCGGCTGGCAAGTCTGTAGTTCCTGCAAGCGGGGTTTGCTGATTACCTTGCTTGATGTAGTTGCCATCGCCCTGTGGCTGCGACAGCAATTGGCCGGGGTCACTTGGCACAGGCGCGCCAATATCACGGGTGGAGGACGCGTCGCGGACCGCAGCTTTGGAGTCGGTGACTGTAGCGCCATCGAATCGCTCGCCGTCGTTCTGGCCGGTGCCGCCCGGCGCGCTGTCGGTATCTGGCTTGCTGCCAAGATGCGGCTGGCGACCTCGCTGGTCTGGGGTACTGCCGGCCTGGCCGCTGCCGATGCCGCCCGTGCCTTGCTGGCCATTGCCGTCAAATTGCTGTTTCATGCGATTGCTCCGCGATCGAGGGTCAACCCAGCATCGACGCGCGGCTGTCTGCGCGGCGAGAACGCACCGTGGCGAGTGTCTACACGAAGCTATCCAGTATCTCCCGGAGCTGCGCGCGAACGGCGCAAAAAAAAATCGCCCTGCCTGGGTGAAAAAGGGCACGCGGCGCACGGCTTCATCCATCCACCAGGCGCCGCCGCGGGTGTCGTGAACTGAGGCAAACAATGCCCCACAACACTGCATATATCAGCGCTACCGATACGCCAGCGCCTGTTGTCCGCGCCATTCCAGTTGCAACCACAGCTTGCGGTTGTCCCGGCCGAAGCCATCGGCCTGGTAGTCAGCCGCCTTGACCAGTGCGCTCAAGCCTGGGATGAGCGCAAAGCCGAGCGACGCGTTCCACTCGCTGCCATAGCGACCTCCGCGGTCGGCACGGTAGTCGTGATAGGCCACCGTCCAAGTAAGTTTGCTGGCGATACCCGCGCGACCAAAGGCGCCGTTGAGACTTCCGAAGCGATCCTCCAGACCGCCCAACGGCGTCACGTTGAACTGGTCATCCCAGCCATTGAAGGCGTGCAAAGTCGCGAGCGGAGTTTGCAGCGCGTGACGTCCGTTGCCACCAAGATGCTCCCAACCGAACTTGCCGGTGATGCCGCGCTGCGTCCACGCCGGTTCCAGCAGCCAGTAGCTGTGGGCGAAATGCTGCGGATTGTTCGCGTAATCGTCCTGACGCGCAACCTCCAGCGCCCAACTCGGGCCGTTGCCTTCGCGCAGGTATTTGCCTGTCCAGCGCAAACCGCAGGTGGCGCTGGACGCAGTGGCTACATCGCGATCCTGGTGCAAGTACGCGTAGCCGATCCACTGCTGCGGACCGCGCGCCCATGCCGCGTTGAGCAGATGCGTATTCAGCCGACGCTCGCGGGCCAGGCGATTGATGGCGTCACGCCCGGCCACCCGATGCACCTGATCAAGCCAGTCATAATTCAAGGTCAGCGCCGACACTGGCTGCCAATGCATCACGATCGCATCGAACGTTTGTTCGTGTTGGCGCCACCCGCTATTGCCGACCCAGCGCTGGTTGTCCAGCAGCAGGCGCTGGCGTCCCAGCGTCGCGCCGACGCTGGACCCTTGCCAATGCAGCCAGTATTGATTGAACTCGCTGCCGGATGGATCACTAATGGCCGGGTATGCCGTGCGCCGGTTGGATCCGCTGTTGTAGCTGTTGCCGGCACTGGCCACACCCGCGCCTTCCAGCAGGCTGCTCCAGCCACTGCCGAACGCTGCGCGCAGGCCAAGACGCACGCGCAAGGTATCGGCACGCGCATCGCGCGCAAATCCCGCGTCGTCGACCTGTTCATCGCGCCCCCGTACGTCCCATTCCATGACCCAAGGCGCTTCGCTCGTGGTAGCGGCAGCGGCAGTTGGGGGAGCGCCGGCAGCGCTTGCTGGCATGGTGCCAAACGCCAGCCCGATAAAGGTCAGCAGACCAAAGGGCAAGCAGCAGTTAGTGCGACGGTCAAGCATGCATCCGCTCCAGTGAGTTGCGTAAGTTTCGAGTCCCCCGTGACCGGCCGGTCAGAACGCAATCAAACGCTGTCCTTGCAGCCGGTGCCGCAAAACCATGGCGCGTGGACGCGCGGTTAGAGGTGCGGTGAAAGTCACCAGTTGCTCGAAGGTGACCGGCCGAATCCCGGCGCCGGGACAGCTAGCGCTGCGCGGCGACGGTGGCCTCGCTGGCAACCAGCTTGCGCACGGCAGCGACGAACTCCGGGTCGAGCTTGCCGATCACGTTGGTACGCGCCGCGATCCTGCCGTCGCCATCAAGCAGCAGCAGCTCGCTGCTGTGGTTGAACTCGCCATCGGGCAACTGCCGGTACTGCAAACCCAGCAGCGCCGCCAGCTGGCGCACGGTTTGCGCGTCGGCGCGCGCCAGGGTCCAGTGCTTCAGGTCCAGCTTGCGCGTGTCCGCGTACTTGCGCAGCACCGGCACACTGTCGCGCTCGGGATCGAAACTTACCGCGAGTATATCCAGTCGATCACGCGCGTTTTCATCCACGGCCTTGCGCGTCATCTTGACCGTGTCGATGATCATTGGGCACACCATGGTGCACGAGGTGTAGAACATGGTCACAAGTTGCGGGCGCCCACGTCGCGCGGCCAGCGCTTGCACCTGCCCGTCCTGCCCCGTGAGCTGCGCGTTCAACTGATAAATTGAATCACCCGGCAGCGGCGATGCCGCCAGCACGCTGGTGCACACCAGCGACAAACCCACGCCAAGCCATGACCATCGTTGTTTCATGCGACTTCCCTCATTCTGGCTTCGCACAGCGAAAGCCCATGTTGTTGGTGGTGTCGACGGCCTTCAGTGCCGACAGCATGGCGACCCGCATCAGCGTGGCGTAGTTCTCTTTCTCCTGCATGCTGATCGCGCCCGCGCCGCAGAACTGCATCTTGTCGGCACCGGCCTGGTCGCGGCTGTCCACGCCCACCAGCAAAGCATTGAAGTCGTCGACCCACTCCCAAACCAGGCCGTTGATGTCACGCACGCCGTGCACGTTGGCTGGCCCCCCGACAGCTGGCAGGGCAACATTGGATGGACGGCCATACCAGCTCAACACGCGCTCGCGCCATGCCGGGTCGCTGCGGGCATCAATGCGGGTGGCATCGGCGGCGGCGGCGTATTCCCACTCGTACCAGCTGGGCAGGCGCGCAGCCTCGCTGGCGCAGAACGCCTGCGCGGCAAACCAGCTGACGCGGGTCACCGGCTGCCTGGGCAGCGCCTTGGCGCCAAGCTCGTTGGGTGCAGCCCAGTGCGACAGATATTGTTTGTCAGCGAAGACGCTGGCCACCTGGTCGCGCTGCCATTGCGGCTGCTTGCGCACGAATGCCAGGAACTCGGCGTTGGTCACCGGCTCGGTACGCAAGCGGAACGGAGCGATCTGCGCGGGAGCCGTCTTGCCATCAGCCGGCAGCACGCTGGCAAACGTGCCGCCGGGCATCGACGCGTAAGCCGTCGCCGCGGGCGATGGCGCGGCCACCAGCGGCCCCGCCACGACCATGCCTGCCAGCAGCAAGAGCCCGCGCGCTGCGGGGCGCATGCTCAGTGCCCCGCAGCCGCAGCCGCCGGCTTGGCGCGTTCTTTAGCCACTTCTTCTTTCGTGATCTGGCCGCCCGGGTTGTCCCAGGTGTTCAGCACGTAGGTGAGGATGTTGGCCACTTCGTCGTCGGTGAGCTGCGCCATCGGCGGCATGACCGAGTCGTAGTCGCTGCCGTTGACCGTGATCTTGCCGGTCAGACCGTGGGTCACGGCAGAAATCGCACGCTTCGGGTCGGCCGCAAGGTAATCGGACTTGGCCAGGGGCGGGAACACATTGGCCAAGCCCGCACCGTCGGCCTGGTGGCAGACCGAGCAGGTGCCGGTGAACAACTGCTTGCCGGCGGCGATCTGCTCGTCCTTGGTCAGGGTACCGGCGGCGTGCGCCGTGGCGGCGGTGGTGACCGCGCTCAGGTTGCCTTCGGCACGATCACCGAGGTAGACCGAGTCGACCTCTTTTCCCGAATAAATTGCCTTGTTCTCCGGACCGTCCACTTTGAGGATCGCCAACGCACCCTTGTTGAATGCGCGGAAGATCGAGTGATCGACGATCACGTAGCTGCCTGGTACCTGGGTGTGAAATTCCACCGTGGCTGCACCGCCGGCCGGGATCAGCGTGGTCTGCACGTTCTCCTGCGGATGCGTGCCGCCCTCGGGCTGCACCTTGTCAAAGATCTCGCCAATCACGTGGAAACTGGATATCAGGTTGGGACCGCCGTTGCCGACGAACAGGCGCACGTTCTGGTTGACGCTGGCGGTCAGCGCGTGGTCACCGGTCAGCGAACCTTCCTTGCCGTTGAACAGGACGTAGGTCGGGTTTTCGTCGATGGCTTTTTCCATGTCGAACGGCTGATGGCCTTTTTCGCGATATTTGCCGGTCGTGTAGAAGTCGCCCTGCATGACGTAGTACTCGTGATCAACCTTGCTCAAGCCCTCCGGCGGCTCGACCAGGATCAATCCGTACATGCCGTTGGCGATATGCATGCCCACCGGCGCGGTGGCGCAGTGGTACACGTACAGGCCCTGGTTCAGCGCCTTGAAGGTGAACTGCGAGGCGTGTCCCGGCGCGGTGAAGCTCGACGCGGCACCGCCGCCGGGCCCGGTCACGCCGTGCAGGTCGATGTTGTGCGGCATCTTGGAATCGGGGGCGTTCTTCAGGTGAAACTCCACCGTGTCACCCTGGCGCACGCGGATGAAGCTGCCCGGCACGGTGCCGCCAAAAGTCCAGAACGTGTAGTTCACGCCTTCGGAAATCGGCATCTCCTTCTCGACTACTTCCAGCTCGACGATGACCTTGGCCGGATAGTTGCGGTGGATCGGCGCTGGCACATTGGGCGGGCTGGTCAGCACGGCGTGGATCGGCTCACCCTGGGGCGGGCCGAAGTCGCCCATTTCGCTCGGCAGGGAGGTGGACACAGCCGGCGCGCGGGTGGCCGCCGTGGTCTTGGACGCCGGTGTCGGCGCGGTGGGTTTGGAACAACCGGCAACGGCAAACATGCCGGCGGCAACCAGGGCGCTCAGAAGTAGTCGGTGCATGGCACTCTCACAGTGGGTGTCAAACTCACCGTAGCGTAGAAACACCCGTCAGATTTGACTTGGGTCAAGCCGGATACATTGTTTGCCGCACTGCGGCAAGGTGTCGCGCTGGCGCTTGCAGGGAGTCGATCCGGTGCGCCCGAAACCGATCCAAGTGCTGGTGGCTTTGCCAGACGCAGGCATCATGCGCACTGCACCCGGATCAAGTTGACGATGCAAGCCGCAGCCCGACGACGCGCGGCCACCCGCTGACCGGCGTGGCGAGCGATGCCGTGACAGTTTGTATTCCAGTGAGTAAGCGCATCCTCACACGTGCAGCAACCGGCAGCGACTTCCTGTCGCAAGGGCATGCCGCGGTTTCGCCCCTCGAACAACAACAACCACCGACTTGCGCCAGCGATCAGCGCTGCGCCTGCGGCCACGATTGCGGCACCTTGCGGATCTTGTCCAGCGCATAGCCCATCGACGTGACCCGGGCCAGCAGCGCGGCGTAATCCGCCGCCGGCACGGTGGGCGTGCGCGCCATGACCCAGACGTAGTCGCGTGCGTCACGCGCAATGATCACCCGGCTGTATTCGTCGTTGACGTACGCCACGATGTCTTGCGCCTTGATCGGCCAGATCAACTGCACGCCCCATACCGCGTTACCCGTGCCCGGCTTGACGAAGCCGGTGGAGTTGATGCTCTTGAGCGGATTGTCGAATGCGCCTTTGCGGTACTGGAATGACGTGGCAATTTCGCCGTCGGGCATCAGTGCGTAGGTTTCCACCGCGTTGTAGGCGTGCTTCTCGAAATAGCTCGGGATGGTGGCAATGACGTACCAGTCGCCCATGAAGCGTGGCAGGTCGACCTGGTCGACGGGCTTGATCGGCGGTGGGTTGCTGGCGCAGGCGCTGTTGGTCATCAGCACGGCGCAGGCAAGCAGCAGCGTCTTTGAGAGTTTCATGGATTTTTCCTGGATTCGGCGTGCAAGTTCTGGCGGACTCAAGGCCGCACGAAGCGGTAGTGCGCGACCAACCATTCCTGGCCGCCGGCGTAGCCAAACAGCTCGGCGCAGGACATCCAGAACATGCGCCAGCGCTGGAACCACAGCGGCGCAGCCGAGCCCCCGTAAGCCTGGGTCAGCACCTGCATGACCTGCTCGCGATGGGCGTCCTGGTTGGCCAGCCAGTGGTTGGCGGTGCGCTGGTAATGCGTGCCGTCGACGTACCACCGCCGCTCGATGTGCAACGCCGACTGGAACCACAGCAGCGTATCGGACGCAGGCATCAGCCCGCCGGTGAAAAAGTGCCGGCCCATCCAGTTGTCGTCGCCCTCGGTTTCGAACGGATACATCGCGGTCTTGTGCGCAAAGATGTGCACGAACAGCTTGCCGCCGGGCCGCAGCCAGCCGGCGATGCGTTTGAGCAGGGTGTCGTAGTTGCGCATGTGCTCGAACATTTCAATCGACACGCAGCGGTCGAACTGCTCCGCGTCAAGCGCCAACTGGTTCACGTCGCGCGTGATGACGTGCACGTTGGACAACCCGCGCTGGCAACATTGCGCCTCGATGTGTGCACGCTGCTGTCGTGAGTTGGACACGGCGGTGATCTGCGTATGCGGATAGCGCTCCGCCATCCACATCGTCAGCGAGCCCCAACCGCATCCCAGCTCCAGGATGGATTGGCCATCGGCCAGAGCTGCACGCTCGCAGTACAGGTTGAGCATCGCGGCCTCGGCCTCATCCAGCGACTCGTCACCGTGCGGGTAGTAGCACGCGGAATACTTCAGCCGCCGGCCCAGGCACAGCTCGAAGAACGCCGGCGGTAGCTCGTAGTGTTGCGCGTTGGCAGCATCGGTGTGGATTGCCACCGGGCTGTGCCTGAGCATGTCGATGCGTGCTGCGTAGCGGGCTGCCTGCGCATCAAGGCCACCGACCTGCTCTTCGCGCAGGCGTTGGGCGCACAGTCGGCGTATGCCCTGGCGCAGCAGTGCGTCAGGAAGGCGGCCGCGCTCGGCCATGCCGAGCAAGCCGGACGCGGCGCGCTCCTGAGATTGTCCAACGCTGGTATCAACGGCGGTATTCATTTGGCGCTCCTTTTCGGAAACCACGGAATCAACATCGGGGTGGAGCGCTGGTACGCGCGGTAATCCTCACCGCGAGTGCGCAAGGCTTGCGTCTCCGTGTACGGCACGCCGCTGATCCAGCGCAGGAACACGTACATCACCACCGGCCCGGACCATGCCAGCCACGCGATCGGCGAACCAATGGCCAGCACTACGTAGGCAAACCAATGCAGCCATTCAAAGAAATAATTCGGATGACGCGAATAGCGCCACAGGCCAGCGCGACAGGTGCGGCCCTGGTTTGCCCGGTTGCTGCGGAAGCGCGCCAGCTGCGCGTCGGCCAGCGACTCGCCGCCCACGCTGAGCAGCCAGATCGCGATGGCCACGGGCAACCACAGTCCCGACGCCAGCGGGTTGCGCGCCACCGCGGCGAACGGCAACGCAAACAGCACGATCAGCGCCGCCTGAAACTGGAAAAAAGCAAAGAACTTCCACTGCGCACCCCGCCAGTGTGCGCGCAGATTCTGATAGCGACCGTCTTCCGCTTCGCCGCGCACGCGCTTGAACAAATGGACGGCCAGACGGCTGCCCCATAGTCCTCCGAGCAGTGCCAACGCGACGCGTGTCCATGGCGCACCGCCGCCTGCGATGGCCAGCAATACCGCACTGCCGCCCACGCCGGCCGCCCACAGCACATCCACTATGCCGGCATTGCTGCGCTTGCGCTGCCATTGCCACCCCAGCGTCATCATCAGCGCTGCCAGCAGCCACACCCACAAAAGTTGCCACCAGGGATTCATGCGGATGGTCCTCGCGCGGGTGATGCGAACGACGCGGCCGTCGACGCCGCCGTGCCGCGTCCAGCGAGCCAGGCCAACGCCGGCGTAGCCAGCGCCCAGCCAATCGCAAGCACCAGCAGGCCACGCCACGCCGGCTCGGCAAAACTCACGACGTGCCAGCCGCGTGCGGCGCCCAGATAGGCCAGCGGGCCGCCGATGAGTCCGAGCAGCGCCGCCAGCCACAACCGCGTCTGCAGATAGCGCAGGGACTGGCTTAAGGTCAGCGCAAAGGTCGCCCACAGCGCCAGTATCCACATTGGCGCGAGCGCAAGTTGTGGCCAATCCGCGGCATAGCTCGCCAGGCCTGTGCGCACCAGCGCGCCGTCAAGCAGAAAGCCGCATACCAGCGCGGTGGCGATCAGGCTCAGGTCGACGCGAAACCGGCGTGCCAGCGCCAACTGGATCGATGCATACAGCAGCATGCCGACCACGCCGGGCCACGCCCGGCCCTGGCTGGCACCGATCACGGCGGCGAACCACACTGCCTGATAGCCGATCAGGCTGAGCCAGAAGCTCATGCCGCCAGTCCGGCCGGCGGCATGAGTTCGGGCAGCAGCGTAGCGCGACGGTTGCCTGGCCTGGCCAGGAGCAAATGCGCGACCCCGATCGAGCGCTCGCGAAAGCCACCCTCGCAATACGCCAGGTAGAACTCCCACATGCGAATGAAGCGCTCGTCGAAACCCTGCGCGCGCACTTGCGCGAGTTTTGCCATGAAGCGCTCGCGCCATGCCTTGAGGGTCAAGGCATAGGACTGACCAAAGTCTTCCAGCTGGGTCAGGGCAAGGTCACTGGCGCGCGTCTTCGCCGCGAGCAGCGCATTGATCGACGGAATGAAGCTGCCGGGAAATACGTGGCGCTTGATGAAGTCGACCGACTTGAGCGCCTGCGCGTAGCGGTGGTCCTCGATGGTGATCGCCTGCACCAGCGCCAGTCCATCGGGCTTCAGCAGGCTGCCCAGCTTGGCAAAATAGACGTCCAGAAACGGCGCGCCGATCGCCTCGACCATCTCGATGGAAACCAGCTTGTCGTATTGGCCCTCGAGGTCACGGTAATCCTCCAGCAGCAGGTCCACGTGCCCACCCATGCCCGCCGTGGCGACGCGTTCGCTGGCCAGCGCGTGCTGCTCGCGCGAGATCGTGGTGGTGGTGACATGGCAGCCATAGTGCGTGGCCGCATACAGCGCAAAGCCGCCCCAGCCCGTGCCGATCTCGATCACGCTGTCGGTGGGTTGCAGGTCCAGCTTGCGGCAGATCCTGTCCAGCTTGCGCGCCGAAGCGGTTTCCAGCGTGTCGTCCGGCTCGCTCCAGATGGCCGACGAATACATCAGGTCCGACGACAGGAACAGGCTGAAAAAATCGTTGCCCAGGTCATAGTGCGCGGCAATATTGCGGCGGCTGCCATCACGCGTGTTGCGCTGCAGGGCGTGCCATCCGCGCATCACCATGCCACCGAGCCGCGCCAGTCCACTTTCCATGCCGTCCAGCAGGTCGCGGTTGCGCACCAGCAGCTGGATCAGGCCGACCAGGTTGTCGCAGCGCCACTGGCCATCCATGTAGGACTCACCCGCACCCACGCTGCCATTACGCGCCACCGCGCGGTAAAAGTCCGGACCTAAGACCTCAAGATGAATCTGCAGGTCCGGGTGCGAACTGGCTGTAGCGCCCAGCTCGACCGTGCCGCAAGCGTCCTCCAGTACCAGCCGACCGTGGGTCAAGCCCGCCATCTGGCCGATGAGCTGCTGGCGCAGGAACCGGTCGAATGCGCAGAAGTCCGCGCTGGCGTAATGCACAGAGTGGGCGATTTTGTTCATGGCGATTCTCGTTTGGTCCGATTCAATCCGGGCCCCGGGATGGCAGCGACGGGTTTGCGTGGAAGGGGTTGCGCTTCAGCCACAGGCGCCACGCCTGCCAGTAGATGGCGCCGACGATCTGGCCGGTCATCAGCGGATAGCGCCACAGCACGCGCGCCAGCGAGGCACCGGTGAGCGGGCGACGCTGCAGGTTCAACGTGGCGTCAAACGCACGCTCGCCGTTGCGCAGCACGTTCATGTGCACGCGCAGGTCCTCACCTGGAACCGTGAAGCGCCAGTCGTAGGCGCAGTCCATCGGCATGAACGGCGACACGTGGAAGGTCTTGGGAAACGTCCAGTGCAGCGCGCGGCCGCGACGCTGCGCACTCTCGATCGGCAACACGTATGCGTGACGCTGGTTCCACGGCGTGTTGGTGATTTCCGCAAGTATCGCAACCAGGGTCTGGCCGTCCGCGTCGTAGCAGTAGTAAAAACTGACCGGGTTGAAGACCATGCCGGCGTAGCGCAAGTGGGTGAGCAGCCGGATAGGCCCGAGCGGCCGCCAACCCGTGGCCTGCTCCACGCGGTAGCGGACCGCGTCGGCCAACGGCATGTGCGCTGGACCGAGGTAATCGCTGCGACGAAATTGCGCTAGATTGCGCTGCTTGGTGGACCACAACCAGCGTCCGGAAAACACCTGCTCAACCTCGTCCAGGTCCAGATACAACTGCGCCATGCGGTAATCGAACGCGTGGGCATGCGGTGCATGGCGACGGTGCTGGACCACGCCCTCATACACGGCGCTGTGCAACTGCAGCTTCGCGCCGTCCGGCTGCATGGTCATGTCACCAGCTCCAGTTTGCGCATCGGCTTCGATGGCACAGCGGCAACGCCCTGCGGCCATTGCGCGCCAAGCACCGATGCCACATCCACCGCACTGCGCATGCCGTCCTCGTGGAAACCCCAACCCCAGTAAGCACCGGCAAACCAGGTGCGCCGAACGCCCTGGATCTCTGCCTTGCGCCGCTGCGAATGCACCGACGCCTGCGTGTACACCGGGTGGTGATAACGCATGCGCGCCAGCACCTTGGCCGGATCGATGGCTTCGCTGCGATTCAAGGTGACCACAAACGGTTCGGGTGACGCGATGCCCTGCAATACGTTCATGCAGTAGCTAACGGTGCACGCGGCACCCGGCTCACGCGGCAGCCACGCGTTCCACGCCGCCCACGCCTTGCGCCGGCGCGGCAGCACGCTGGCATCGGTGTGCAGCACGGCATCGTTGGCCTGATAGGTGATCGCGCCCAGGATCGACCGTTCGCGCTCGTCCGCATCGGCCAGCAACTGCAACGCCTGGTCGCTGTGGCAGGCCAGCACGATCTGGTCGAAATGCTCGACGCCGGCGGCGCTGTCCACTTCCACCTCACGGCCATGGCGCAGGATTGAATACACCGGACAGTTGAGCCGCTCGCGCACCGACCACTGCGCGCGCAGCGCCGCGACATATGTGGACGACCCGCCCTGCACCACGCGCCACTGCGCGCGGTCGCTGAGCTGCAGCATCTGGTGGTTGGCCATGAACTGCACCAGATAGCGCGCTGGAAACTGCAGGATCTGCGTGGGTGGTGACGACCACAGCGCCGAGGCCATCGGAATCAGATGCTCGTCGCGAAACGCCGCGCCGTAACCATGCTGCAGCAAATAGTCGCCCAGGCTGGTCATGTCATGCCGACGCAGCAACAGCGCCGGCGCCTCGCGATAGAACCGGGCCAGATCACGCACCATGCCCAGAAAACGCGGCGACAGCACGTTGCGACGCTGGCAGAACAGCGTATCCAGAGTGGCTGCGTTGTACTCCAGACCGCTCGCCTCGCTGTGCACCGAAAAGCTCATCGTGGTCGGCTGGGTGGCCACGCCAAGTTGCGCGAACATCTGCGTCAGCAACGGGTAATGCGCCGGGTTGTGCACGATGAAACCGCTGTCCACGCTATAGCGCTGGCCGGCCTGTTGCACATCGTGCGTGTGGGTGTGACCGCCAAAATAGTCGTTCGCCTCGAACAGCGTCACCGCGTGCTTGCGCGACAGCAACCACGCCGAAGCCAGCCCGGCGATGCCCGATCCGACCACGGCAATACGCATGGCTCAGGTCCTCGCCTTGGCCAAGACCCAGGCCGGCACCGGTTTCAGCCCGCGTACCAAGCCGAACATCGACATCAATTTCAGCCCGTACCAGGTCAGGTCAATTTCCCACCAGCGAAAACCCTGGCGGCTGGACCCGGGAAAGAAGTGATGGTTGTTGTGCCAGCCCTCACCAAACGTCAGCAGCGCCAGCCACAGGTTGTTGCGGCTGTCGTCTTTTGTTGGGTAACGACGGCTGCCGAAACGATGCGCCAGCGAGTTGATGGTTACCGTGGCGTGGAACAGCACGATGGTGGAAACCAGAAAGCCCCACACCAGCATCTGCCCACCGCTGGTACCCAGCTGTGGCGCAAAGTGCTGCAGCAGCGCACCGAGCGCGTACATTGCCGCAGCCAGCAGCACCGGCATGGCAATATCAAAACGATCCAGCCAGCGCAGCTCCGGATACTTCGCAAGGTCCGGCACCCGCGCCAGATCCGTGCCGAAATTGCGCGAGGTCAGGAACCAGCCCGCGTGGCTCCACAAAAACCCGTGCACGCGCGGCGAGTGCGGGTCATTTTGCGTGTCCGCATGCCGATGGTGATGCCGATGATGCGCAGCCCACCACAGCGGACCGCGCTGCACGCTCGACGCACCAATTGCCGCGAAGACAAACTGCACCACGCGCGACGTCTCGAACGTGCGATGCGAAAAATAACGGTGATAAAACCCGGTGATCGCAAACATGCGTGCGGCATACGCAGTGGCAGCGACAATCAAAGCGATCGGTGACACGCCCACCCAGATCACTGCCAGGCAGGCTACGTGCATAGCGACGAACGGCGCCGCGCGCAGCCAGTCAATCCGATCCTCGCGTTGTGCGTCGGTATCGGCCATCGCGCTGCTGTCGAACCAGCGACGCAAGGTGCGGGGAAACCACGCGCGCGAATGGACAGCCGCCGAGCTGCGCAGCGCGGACGGCGCGCTGGGAATGGGCAACGCTTGGGCCATGAAACGTACCTGCCGGTGGCGCCCTGAAGAGGGGGTTCAGTGACAGATACGGATCAAGCCGGCTGGCGGATGCATCGGCTCGACGTGACCAGCATTGGCGCCGTGCGAAGACAGTCTGCCACCGGTAAATTCACGCAACGCACACGCTGCACCGACGCAGCTCGACACCGCACAGGTCTCATATCTGCTGGCGACTGGCCTATAGGCAATCAGCCTGACTTGTCAGCGCCTCTTCGGCCTTCCCTTGTTCCCAAATCGTGGTGACCCGCGCAAGACGGCGCGCCGAATGCGGCAGGCAGACAAAGCAACTTTTTCCTTCCGGATTTCATCGGCGCTGAACCCTAGTAAGGTCAGGACTTTCGCGCGATGCGCCGGAGGCACCGATGTCCACCACCCCTCGCAAGACGGCCAAAGACTTCGACCCCGAAGTGCTGAGTCTGTTTGATCAATACGTGCACGGCGTCATCAATCGTCGCGACTTCCTCAAGCGCGCCGCCCGCTTCGCCGTCGGCGCGACCACGGCGGCCGGCCTGCTGGCGGCGCTGAGTCCGCAGTTTGTCGCCGCACAGCAGGTCCGCCCGGATGACGTGCGGATCACAGCGAAGCACCTGTCGTTTGACTCGCCACACGGCTACGGCAAGGCCCGCGGCTACCTGGCCAAGCCGGCAAAAGCCGACGGCGCGCTGCCGGTGGTGCTGGTGGTGCACGAAAACCGCGGCCTGAACCCGCACATCGAGGACATTACCCGCCGCCTCGCGCTTGCTGACTTCATCGCCTTCGCCCCCGACGCCCTCTTCCCACTTGGCGGCTACCCCGGCGATGAAGATGCCGCGCGTGCGCTATCCGCCAAGCTCGACCAACAAAAGAGCCGGCAGGATTTCGTCGCCGCCGCACGCATGCTGCGCAGCATAGACGGCGGCAACGGGCGACTGGGCGCGGTCGGCTTCTGCTACGGCGGCGGCATCGTCAACTACCTGGCCACCGAACTGCCCGAGCTCAAAGCCGGCGCGCCGTTCTACGGCAGCGCCCCGCCGAGCGAAGCCGTCGCCCGCATTAAGGCCGAGATGTTGATCGTGCTGGCCGGCAGCGACGAGCGCGTCAACGTCGGCTGGCCGGACTACGAAGCTGCAATGAAACAAGCGGGCGTTCGCTATGCGCTGTATCAGCCCGAGGGCACCCAGCACGGCTTCAACAACGACACCACGCCACGCTACGACGAGGCTGCCGCGCACGAGGCATGGCAGCGCACCCTGTCGCTCTTCCAGCGCACGCTGCGGAGCTAGCGACAAACATTTGCACTCGCAGGCTGCAGTAAAACAGAGGTGTCGGTCCGAGAGCGCGAGCCCTCGGGAAAAGCCGACTCCGACCCGTGCTTCAGACGCGAACGCTCATGCGCTGAGGCGACGGCGGCCGAGGCTGCAAGGCAGCGTCATGGTCTGCTGCATTCGGATTGATCCCATGCTCGCCAGCGATGTCGCAATGACTTCGCTGGCGAACTCTGAATCAGCCCAGCATCTTCAACAGCGCCTGGGCGCCAGGCTCGGACGACGCGGGATTCTGACCGGTGATCAGCAAACCATCGGTAATAACGTACGGCTGAAAATCATCGGACTTGCTGTACTTGCCGCCGTTGCGCTTGAGCATGTCCTCGACCAGAAACGGCACTACCTTGGTCAGGCCGACGGACTCTTCCTCGGTATTGGTGAAGCCGGTGACCGACTTGCCCTGCACTGCCCACTGGCCGTCCGGCAGCTTTACATGACGCAGAACGCCCGGCGCATGACACACCGCGGTGACCGGCTTGCCCGCCGCCAGCATCGCTTCGATCAGCGCAATGGAGTTGGCGTCCTCGGCCAGATCCCACAGTGGACCGTGGCCGCCCGGGTAGAACACGGCGTCGAAATCGCCCGCAGAAACGTCCTGCAACTTGTGCGTGCTGGCCAATACGGCTTGCGCCGCCGCGTCGCCCTTGAAGCGTCGCGTCACGTCCGTCTGAGTGGATGCGTCATCGCTCTTCGGATCAATCGGCGGCTGTCCGCCAAGGGGCGAAGCCAGCGTGACCTGCGCCCCGGCGTCCTTGAACACGTAGTAAGGCGCGGCAAATTCTTCCAGCCAGAAGCCAGTCTTCTTGCCGGTCTGGCCAAGTTGGTCGTGCGAGGTGAGCACCATGAGAATCTTCATGCAAAATTTCCGATTGGCGGATATGGCGACAGCGGACGCTTGCGCCTTGCTTGGTTGAGATGGGGACGCCCGCGGCGATGACCAAGTGGCAGTCGAGAATTTCATGGCTCCGAAGGAGACTTCCCGGCACCGAGTAACGGCTCTGCACGAGACGTCACGACAGCGCTTGACGGCTCCGCGCGAGGCTTCCCGCTGCTGTGTGGCCGCGCAACAGATGGATCGCGGCTCGACTTGTAGAGCAGCGGCCAAGGGTCACTGCTGCACATCGTCGCCAGTGGCCAGGAACGTCCCTTCTCCACCAGCGCGTTTCACAATGATCAGGTCAGCGACTACGCGGATCAGCCCCAGTAATCTGTGAAACCTTAGTATGCGAACCTCGCTCATCCCTTTTGGTAGTGCGAGACTTAGACTGGCCCTGCCGCTGCACTGGCCACACTGTTGCCCAACGCTGGCGCTCGCAGCGCGACGTGAGTAGTGTTCGCGAGACTACGCTGCAGGATTAGGCTGCGGGATTAGGCTGCGGCGAGATGTTCAAGTCGTTGATTGATTTGACTGAAATTTCTGGCGGACATGGGCCTGACTGGATTAGGCTGCGGGATTAGACTTCACTTTGAAATCTACTTAGCGTTAGGCTTCACGGCAGATAGCATGGCTACCAACGAGACACACGGAACGTTCGACGACCTCCTGGCCATTGCGACACCGCAGCTACGGCCGGTCTGCGAATCTCTACGCCACCAGATTATTTCGCTGCACAAGGGTTTTGTCGAGGTTGTGTGGCCAAAGCATAGAATTGCCAGCTTCGGCACCGGCCCCAAGAAGATGACCGAGCACTACGCCTATATTGCAGTCCAGGACTCGCACGTAAACCTCGGCTTCTACTACGGCGCCTCGCTGCCTGATCCGAGCGGCCTTCTGGAAGGCACCGGCAAGAAGTTGCGGCATGTCAAAGTCCGCAATACTTCATCCAGCAGAAACCCGGCTCTCACGGCATTGCTTCGTGCGGCTATCGCAGACCGCAAGCGTCATGCAAGTGAAGCCTAACCACTCGTTGGAGGCGGACGGCTACGCCGCCGCTCAACTCCAGCGTTAGCCATTGCAGAAGGAACTGAATTTCAATGACCCAGCCCAAGACAAAATCTGACTTAGTTGATCAATGGCGGGCGGAGTGTGCCGCGGCGGCAGATGCCCACTACGACGCTGCTCGATACTCAGAAAGAATGCACTTTCTCCTAGGGATATTCTGAACAAGTCAAAAGCTTAAATTTTCAGCTCATGAAGATCAAAGGTTTACAATGTCTCAATCGCCGAAATTGGGACTTGTTCAGAATATCCCTAGGAGTAGCATCTGCATCATTCTCGGCCATGGTCGCGTGCGGCATAGTCTTGACTCTAGACAAGTCGCCCAGCCTTTGGCTTCGTGCAATCGCGATCTTGCTTAGTGTTTTTGCAGTCGTGTTTGCCGCAGTGCAAACCTTTTCCAACTACTCGGTTCGGGCGGCAGAGCACAAGTCAGCGGGCTCGCGTTTTGACTCGCTCCGCAGGAGCTGTGAATCAAAACGCTCGAATGGTATCCAACAAACCGACAGTATCAGCGAGCTCGAGTCGGAGTTCAGAAATGCGAGTGACTGTGCTGTAGCCGTCCCAGAAAGACTTAAGAAGTCGATCATTGCTTCGCGGCCAAATGGCTAACCAATCGTTCAAGGCGGACGGCTGCGCCGCCGCTTAACTCCAGCGTTAGGCATCACGACCAGCATGTGCAAGGAGACGGTATGAGAAACTTAGACTTTGGGTTGTCCAATCAATATTTGAAGTTCGGTCTGGGTCTTCTTTTACTCGGCCCGGCCATGATCGTATTCGCCGCTGTACTTGGCAGCGATTCTACGTTGAACCTGATGACACTCGGCCTTGTTTTTTTCATCACGGGCGTAGTCGTCTACGTTATCGGGCGCATAATCAAGGCAGCTAGCCACGTCCGGGAGTGACGCCTAAGGACCGTCTGAACTAGCCGCTGTTAATTGGACGTCCAGAATTTTGCGGTGCTATTCGGCGAATCAGCCGAAAATCAACTGAATCGGTCGATTACTAGTTGGGGATTTATTCTTTTGACGCCTTGCAGGTATGTTCTG
>JBBSSI010000004.1:0-164980 GCA_038242205.1 Lysobacterales bacterium | reverse complement strand
GAATCCAACTGAGTGTCGCCCACGGCGGTGAGCCGTACTGCGTTGTGCCAGCCGCAGCCGCTGGCTTCTTCGCGGTCGGCCAGTGCAGTGAAGACTGCCCCTGCGTCCCGAATGGCCGCGCGACACATGGCTGGATCCTCGGCCAGCGACTGCAGCTTGTAGCGAAAAAACGCGTCGGGCGCGGCTTGAAGATCCAAGGGCGCCCAGGGGTTGTAGCGATCAGGCGGTCGCCAGCCCTGCGCCACGATCAGGACGGCCAGCGACAGCAATAATGCGAAGAGCAGCCAGGCGCGCATGCCGGCATCGTAGACGCCCGGTTGTGAATTTCCGGCCTCCGCTCAACGTCCTGTGCGCTGTCGAGCGACGCCGGTGTCCGCAGGCGCAATGGTCGGAGTCTGGCGGGTGTTACCGGATCGGACGCGCTCACGCTTTGGTCATCGCGGGATTTTTGCCGTGAGCTGCGCACGATCGGCAAAGACGGCTGACGCTGCAGCATGTGGCACGCGGTGTTTCATCGGCCGTGGGCATGCCGGGGCATGAGAAACCCGCCTCGCGGCGGGTCTTTCGTCACATCAGGTTGCGGCCGTGAAAGAGTTCTTCGATCTCGCGCCTGACGAGCGACTCGATGCGCTGGCGTTCCTTGAACGACAGATCGTCCGCGTGCGACTCGAACAAATAGGTGTCGAGGTCAAACTCCTTGATGTGCATCTTCGTGTGGAACATGTTTTCCTGATACACGTTGACGTCAAACATCTCGTACTTCTGGCGGATGTGCTTGGCCAAGTAGTCCTGCACCGAGTTGATCTTGTGGTCGATGAAGTGCTTTTTGCCTTTCACGTCGCGAGTAAATCCGCGCACGCGGTAGTCGCATACGACGATGTCCGACTCGAAGCTGTCGATAAGGTAGTTGAGCGCTTTCAACGGCGAAATCACGCCGCAGGTGGCCACGTCTATGTCCGCACGGAACGTGGCGATGCCGTTGTGCGGATGCGTCTCCGGGTAGGTGTGGACGGTGATGTGACTCTTGTCCATGTGCGCCACCACCGCACCCGAAATGGTGTCGCGGCCCAGCTTCTCCAGCACGGGCTCTTCGGAGATCAGCATGGTCACCGAGGCGCCTTGCGGGTCGTAGTCCTGGCGCGCGATGTTGAGAATATTGGCGCCGATGATTTCGGCCACGTCGGTGAGGATCTGCGTCAGCCGGTCGGCATCGTACTGCTCATCGATGTACTCGATGTAGCGTCGACGCTGGTCCTCGGACACCGCGTAGCAGATGTCGTAGATGTTGAAGCTCAACGCCTTGGTCAGGTTGTTGAAACCCTGCAGGCGCAGACGGGGAAGTGATTTCACCACGAATGGCTCTCCGTGACCGACAGCGGCCAGAAATTCGAGGGCGGGTTAGCGACAAGGGTCCCCGCGATGGCAAGAAGCGTCGGCTGCAGCGTGACGCTACCCTTGTGATCTGCGCGCGACACGCAAGCTTTGCCGCCGCTGGCAGTGGCGGAAGTATGCGGGAAAAGTCCGAAAAACTGAACCAGCGATCTGCGCGAGGGTTTGCCATAATGCACGTGTTGCAACGGTGAGACGTCTGTACGCCGATGATCGCGCCGTGCCATTGTGCGGACTTACAGACGGGGGATGATCGTGGCGCAACTAAAATATCAACTGCAACAAGCCTTCGAGCAATCCCAGGGACCGCTGAGCCTGGCGCCTGATCCAGCGTCAATGGAACGGTTCCTGGCGCTGTGCCATCGGCGCAGATATCCCGGCAAGACCGCGATCATCCGCCCGGGTGATCCAGCAAACACGCTGTATTACGTCATCGAAGGGTCGTTGACGGTATGCACCGAGGACGAGAAAGGCCGCGAGCTGATTCTGGCCTACGTCAGCCGCAGCCAGTTCATTGGCGAGATGGGCATGTTCGTCGAGCAGGCGCAGCGCGAGTCGCTGGTGCGCACGCGTACGCCTTGTGAAATGGCGGAAGTGAGTTACGAACGCCTGTTTCGCTTGATGGAAGGCCCGCTGCGCGAGGAATGCCCGAAGATCCTGTTCGCGATCGGCTCGCAATTGACCAACCGTCTGCTGCGCACTTCGCGCCAGGCCAGCCGCATGGCGTTCATGGACGTCACCAACCGGATCTCGCGCACCTTGCTCGACCTGTGCCAGGAGCCTGATGCCATGACGCATCCGGACGGAACGCAGATTCGCATTTCGCGCCAGGAGATCAGCCGCATCGTGGGATGTTCGCGGGAAATGGTCGGACGCGTACTCAAGCAACTGGAAGAGCGGCGTCTGATTGACGTCGCCGGCAAGACCATCGTCCTGCGCGGCACGCGCTGAAGCTCAAGTCGGGCTTGCCGCTGCGGCCAGCCTCGCCGAGGCCGGTGAACGGACTCTTTACCTGCGTCAGGCAAAGATGACCAGTCTCTCCCAGCGCACGCAAGGCGACAATTCGTGGATCTCACCCAGTTCCTGATGTTCGTGGGCATCGGGCTGTTTGCGCAGCTCGTGGATGGCGCGTTGGGCATGGCCTATGGACTGGTGTCCAGCTCTATCCTGCTGGCGATGGGGTTGCCCCCGGCGGTTGCCAGCGCCACGGTGCATACGGCCGAGGTGTTCACCACCGGCGTCTCCGGTGCAGCGCACGTGCGCTTCGGAAACGTGCGCCGCCAGCTGTTCTGGCAGCTGGCGATACCAGGGGCAATCGGTGGCATCGTCGGCGCGACCTTTTTGGCGAACGTGCCCGGAGAAGCCATCCGCCCGTTCGTCACTGTGTACCTGCTTATATTGGGCGCGATGGTCTTGCTGCGCTCGTTCGGCAAGCGCCTGACTCGGCATCAGGTTCAGCACCCCGGATGGCTGGGGCTTGTGGCCGGCGCATTCGACGCCATCGGTGGCGGCGGCTGGGGCCCGTTGACCACCAGCACGTTGCTGGCGCGCGGCGGCAACGTGCGCACCACGATCGGCTCGGTCAATGCGGCTGAATTCGTGGTGACCCTGGCCGTCTCTGCCACGCTGGTGTGGCACGTCGGCATCGGGCATTGGTCCATCGTGCTGGGGCTGCTGGTTGGCGGCGTGGTGGCCGCACCGTTTGCCGCCTGGCTGGTAAAGCATCTGCCGGAACGCGCGGTGATGGCTGCCGTCGGCAGCCTGATCGTGTTGATCAGCACGGTGCAACTGTGGCTCTTGCTGCGGTAATCGGACTTCCGCCGGGGCAAGGATTGCCCAGGCTAGAGTGGCCGCAGGCAACGCCGTATCAAGACATGGCGAACAGCCGGCGCAGTTCTGCACCGGGATCTTCTGCGCGCATGAACGCCTCGCCGACCAGAAACGCGTGGATGCCGCCGGCACGCAGCAGCGTGACATCCTCGGGTGTGCGAATGCCCGATTCGGCGACCAGGATGCGGTCGTACTCAAGCATCTGCTGCAACTGCAGGGAGTTTTCCAGCGACGTTTCAAAACTGCGCAGGTTGCGGTTGTTCACACCAATCAGCGATACCGGCAGCGCCTGCGCGCGCTCCATCTCCTCTTCGTCGTGCACTTCGCACAGCACGTCCATATCCAGCTCGGCCGCCAGCAGGGTCAACTGCAACAGCACGTCGTCGTCCAGCGCTGCGGCAATCAGCAGGATGCAATCCGCACCAATCACCCGCGCCTCGTAAACCTGATACGGATCGATGACGAAATCCTTGCGCAGCAGTGGCAGCTCGCACACCGAACGTGCCTGTTGCAGAAATGCCTCGCTGCCCTGGAAAAAATCCCGGTCCGTAAGCACCGAAAGACAGGTGGCCCCGCCGGCCGCGTAGCTGCGGGCAATGTCCGCGGGACAAAAATCCGCGCGAATCACGCCTTTGCTCGGGCTGGCCTTCTTGACCTCGGCAATCACCGCCGGCTGGTCCGCATCGATCCGCGCTTCGATGGCCGCGGCAAATCCGCGCGTGTCCGGCAGGTCAGCGACGCGGGCGATCAACTCCGCGAGCGGCATCTTCACCCTGCGCTCGGCAACCTCTTCGGCCTTGCGTTCGAGGATGCGGTTGAGTATGTCAGTCATGTCGGCCTCATTATGCTTGCTGGCTGGCAACGACGACTAAGGTACGGGAGTCGTGCGCATGAAGCTACTGCTGCGGCATGCCTGTAATCGGCGCGCCACGGCGTGGTCACAACGAACGAGGATGTTCAAGCCTGGGCAAGTTGCCGCGTGGCCGCGACGAACGCCTGCATTTTTTCATGCGCCGCGCCGCTGGCAATCGTGGCGCGCGCGAGTTCGATCCCGGCGGAGATCGAATCCACGACGTCGGCTGCATACAACGCCGCGCCGGCATTCAGGCACACAATGTCATGCGGCACTCCCGAGCGCTCACACAATGCGCGCAGCAGCATTGCCTTGGACTCCTGCGCGCTTTCCACGCGCAGATTGCGACTCGATGCCATCGCCAGACCAAAATCTTCCGGCTCCACTTCGTACTCCCGCACGATGCCATCGCGCAGCTCGCCCACCAACGTCGCGGCACCGAGCGAAATCTCATCCATGCCGTCGCGGCCCCACACCACCAGCGCGTGGCGCGCACCCAGCGCCTGCAACACGCGAAGCTGGATACCGACCAGATCCGGGTGAAACACGCCCATCAGGATATGCGGTGCATCCGCGGGGTTGGTCAGCGGCCCGAGGATGTTGAACAGGGTACGCACGCCCATTTCCTTGCGCACCGGAGCCACCACTTTCATGGCCGGATGATGATTGGGTGCAAACATGAAACCGATGTTGGTCTGCGCCATGCATTGGGCGACTTGCGCTGGCGTCAGATCGATGGACGCGCCCAACGCCTCGAGCACATCCGCACTGCCGGATTTGGATGACACACTGCGTCCGCCGTGCTTGGCGACGCATGCGCCGGCGGCTGCGGCGACAAACATCGACGCCGTGGAAATGTTGAAGCTCGAGGCGCCATCGCCGCCTGTGCCGACGATGTCCAGCAGATGGTCGTGGGCCGGGGCCAGCACTTTTGCCGACAGTTCGAGCATGACGCGTGCGGCGCCGGTAATCTCGCCGACGGTTTCCTTTTTCACGCGCAGGCCGGTGATGATCGCGGCGGTCATCAGCGGGCTCACGTCGCCACGCATGATCTGGCGCATCAGGGCGATCATCTCGTCGTGGAATATCTCGCGATGCTCGATCGTGCGCTGCAGCGCCTCGCGCGGGGTCATTGTCGCCTCACCGCTCACGCTGCCAGCTGCCGCGGCAGGCCGAGAAAATTGCGCAGCAGGTTGTAACCGTGCCTGGTCAGGATCGACTCCGGATGAAACTGCACGCCTTCGACCGCCAACCGCTTGTGCCGCAGGCCCATGATCTCGTCCAGCGAGCCATCCGCATTTTCCGTCCAGGCGGTCACCTCCAGACAGTCCGGGACCGACGCCTGTTCGACCACCAGCGAGTGGTAGCGCGTCGCGTCAAACGGGCTGGGCAAACCGGCAAACACACCTTGTCCGCGATGGTGCACCGGCGAGGTCTTGCCATGCATGATCCGCTTTGCCCGTACTACCTTGCCGCCAAACACCTGGGCCAGCGCCTGGTGCCCGAGGCACACACCAAAAATCGGAATCTCCCCGGACAACTCGCGCAGCACATCCAGCGACACGCCTGAATCATCCGGCGTACCCGGTCCGGGTGAAATCATGATGTGCTCCGGACGCAACGCGCGAATGCCGGCGACATCCAGCGCATCGTTGCGGATCACCTGCACCTGCTGCCCGAGCACGCCCAGATATTGCACAAGGTTGAAGGTAAAACTGTCGTAGTTGTCGATCATCAAGAGCATGTCGCTGCCAACATGAGAAATTCACCGATCCACATTGTGCGGGACAACAGCGGCTGCTGCCAATGCACAACGGCCCGGGCTGCGCACTCACCCTGGCGCCACGTCACCGGCGCACGATCAGCTTGCGCAATTGACGCGAGCCAGCCGCGCCAGGCCCTCGACACATATTCAATGCATGTCTCGCCGTGACTGGCGCGCGACCACGCTCGTAGCGGTGAGGTCAGCGGTGACATTGCCCAACGTCGCCAGCGCGTCCGGTAGCGTATCTACGGCGAGCATCAGGCCCAACGGACTCAAGGGCAGTCCCATGGCCTGGGCCACCGGCAGGTTGGTGGCGATGAAGGTAACTTGCCCAGGCAGACCGACCGAGCCGAGGCTGATGACTACCGCCAGCAGCGCACCGCCAACCAGCTGCGCGGTGCCCAGGTCGATGCCATAAGCCCACGCGATGAACGCGGCTGAAGTGACATATTGCACCGGGCTGGTCAGGCGAAAAAGAGTAACCGCCATCGGCAACACCAGCGCGGTCACCTGCTGCGGATACTGAAGTCGGCGATCAGCGCTCTCCAGCATCGCCGGCAGGGATGCCAGCGACGACTGCGTGCTGATCGCGACCACCTGCGCCGGTACCAGCGCGGCGGCAAACCGCCGCAGCTTCTCGCCGCCCCAGATCAGCGCCACCGGCAACAGCATCACGGTGACCGCCAGATACAGCAGGCACTCCACCAGCACATACACCGCCAGCGCGCTGAGCATGCCCAGGCCCGAGCGCGCGCATACGGCCAGAATCAACGCGAATACACCCAGCGGCGCTGCCCACAACACCCAGCGCACGACCACGATCATCGCGTCTGCCACGGCCTGAAAAAACTCCAGCAGCAGAGCACGGCGCGCATCGGCAATCCGCGTCAGGGCAAAGCCGAGAAAGAGTGCAAACACCACCAGCGGCAGCATGGCGCTCTGCGCCGCAGCCATGATGGCGTTGCTCGGAATGATCGCGGTCAACGCGCCAACCCAGCTCAAAGGGGCGGTTTGCGCGGCAGCCGGCAGCGCCGCGGCATCGAGCGTCGCGCGCAACGCCGGATTGTGCGCAAACAAGCCAAAGACTGCCGGCGCAGCAAGCGCCGTAAACAGTGCACCGCCTGTCAGCAACACGATGAAGATGACAATCGCGCGCCGCGCAATGCGTCCGGATGCCGCCGCATCCGCTGCCGTGTTCACGCCGACCACGACCAGCGCCAGGACCAGCGGCACGACCGTCATCTGCAGGGCGTTCAACCACAATATTCCGATCGGCTGCACCATGCCGGCGACTTGCCCTGCCCGCACTGGATCCCATGCGGCGAGCAACAATCCAACCAGCGCACCGCCGGCCAGGCCGAGCAGCACGCGCGCGGTCGCGCTCATCGAGCGATCCCGGCGGCATCCATTGATGGCAACTGCCACGCCGCGTGCAGGCGCTGGTATTCAGCCCGCGGCAACAGCACGAACACCGGTTGCTGCTGCGGCCGCAACCATCTCAGCACGGTTTCCATCACGGCCGGCGACATCGCCGTGCAGCCACTGGTGGGAACGCTTGGCGATTTCCACAGATGCGCAAAGATGCAGCTTCCGCTGTGCGCGGTAGCCTGGGTATTGTGTTCAATCACAAATCCAAGCCGGTAGCGCTGATCGCCATCCACGTGCAGATCGCGCCGCATGGGTTCAGTGGAGCCTTGTACTGCCGCGGCGCCTGCGACGTTTGCATCAACGATGCGGTTGTACAGCGGCGAATCGCTGGCATCCATGCAGTAGTCGGACGCAGAGAGCGCGCGATACGGCAGCGCAGTGTCCGCATGCGCTGCATAACCAAACGCCTCGCCAATGCGAAACACCCCTGCCGGACTGCGATCGTCGCCTTCGCGCTTGAGCGGCCCACCGATTTGCGCTGCATGCAGACCAAGCCCCCACGCAGATCCGGCTTTGCCTATGGTCACCGACTGCGCTGTACCCACTTCTTGCCACGTGCCGGCGCGCGCGCGCTGAAAAGTACGCAGCACGCCATGGTCGACATTCCAGTTGTCCGTGGTAACCAGCACCAACTGGCGTGATGCCTGCCAGCCGTCGCTCGCCGACGGCGCGGTCACGTGCAGTGGCTGGCAGGCGGCGAGCGTGACGGCGACACTGATGGAGAATATGCGCACGAATAATGCAGCCAGCGGATACCGGGAAGCCGACATGAGTAGGTCCATAAACTGCTGGGGAGTAAACGGGCACGGCCATCATGGCGTATCCACCTGCACGTTTCGCTCAGGGCGAACCGGTGAGGGTGAGCCTGCCACAACGCCGCACGACTCGCTCGCAGAAAATCATGGGACGAGCATAGTTTGCCGGTGCCTGGCGCTGACGCGGATCGCCTGTGCTCGCTGCCAACATCGCGTCGTTGCATGACGCGCCGACGTCTGAACTTTCGGCTGCAGCGTCATCCTGCGCGCCATCACTACGCCGCAAAGCCTGTGCCTCTGTGTGGAAACGCAACTCTTGGCTACAACGCTGCGTGCTGCAGCATGGCAAGGCGGCGCCAGTGATCGACGGGCTCAACGGCGAGCAACGTTTCTTCGATCGCTTTCGCCCAGTCGTGGCGCGGCAAGATGCGCGATGCCGCCGTGCGCCAGCGTCTGGCGACAGACGTCCACGCGCCCCGCGAGTTCCGTGCCGAAACCGTGCGCACTCTCGACGCGAGGCATCCCGCGTTCGAGGTAAATCCCGCCGAGAAACTTTTCCTCGCGCTCAATCCTCGCGACCAAGGATCGAGTGAAGATCTGGTGGACCGCTGCGGCGGCGCAAAAAGCCAGGGCCGCCTTCATGTGCGGCCCTGCTTCATGTCCACACCGGCAACAGCAAGGTCAGAGCCTTGCGGTGATGATTCGATATCACCGCCAAGCCGATCAGCGCTGCGTTACTTGACGCTGATGGAGCCGTGCATGAGCGCCGAGTGTCCCGGGAAGCTGCAGAAGAACGCGAACGGTCCGTCGCCCTGGATCTTGCTTACCGGAAAGCTTACCGACGTGGTCTCGCCACCACCAACCACGCTCGTGTGTGCGATCACACGTGGATCCGCCGCTTTGACGTAGCCGGCGACGGCGCCGGCAGCCATGCCGTCGGCATCCACAGCCTGCACATCCGACTCCTTGGTGATCACCACATCATGGCCCATGGCCGTGACGGGAAGCCTGCCAGTGTGCTTGAGCGTGATCTTGAAGTCTTTGCAGGAAGCTGGAACAACAATGGACAACGCACTGAACTGCATCGCGTCGTTGCCTTCGATTTCCGTTGCGCAATTGCTGACGGCTGCATTCAAGGGGCTGCTCGTGCCCGGAACGGTTGTCGCCGTTTCATCTGCCAAGGGGCCGCTCGGCTCCGGACTGGCTGTCGCCGTTTCAGCGGCCATCGCGGCAGGCATGGATGTGGCCGGAGCCTGCGCTTCAACCTGGGGCGCAGTAGCCAACGGTGCCGTGGACGAGGGTGCAACTTCGGCTGGAACGGCTGGAGACGACTTGTCGCTGCAGGCCGCCAGGCTCAGTGCACACGCAACGGCGAGCACGGACATCTTTATCTTCATGGGCATATCTCCAGTGGAATGAACACGCATCGTCGGACAACGATGCTGTACGAGACGCGAAGCCCGGACCCGGCGCGAACGCATCGTGCATCGGGGGTTGGCACGGCGCGCGTTACGCGCCGTGCGTGGAGCAGTCCGCTCAGCCGTCAACTCGTATACAAAAATACAGATTATTTCGCAAGAAAAAACGATCACTATGCGCGGGTTGCGGGTTCCGTTCGGATAAGCGATTCAGGACACTGCAACGACCGATACCTCGCTGTACAAGGCGTCCGCCCGGTCTGAGTGACCCGCGCGTGCAGTCTGCGCATCTGCGAACCCGGTCACGTTATATAGGAAAAAGTCTCATTGTCAGCGTATTTCGCAAGGAATAACGTCGCATGATCCGCCGTCGGAGAGGCCGGCGGATGGTCCTCTGGCAGCGTGATCGCCGATTTGCAGGGTCATGACCTCATGCAGCTTATTGCACGGGGCCGTTACCGGCAGCGGTGTGTGGACTTGGTAGGGGATGGCTGACAACTGACGAATATCGGGCCGTGCGTCGCACGGAAATTCTTGCATGGGGTTTTTAGCTGCCGCATCAGGCTCGCTCGCCCCAACGCGTCCAGGAGTTCCATTACATGTCCAACCATCTTCGCCTGAATCTGCTGATGGCCGCGATCGCCATGGCCACAGCCACCGCCGCCTCGGCAGCGAACACTCGAACCTTGAATGCGCAAAATCTCGGCGCGGTACCAGCCAGCGCGCTGGCAACCCAGCTCAATCTCGGCCCGGACATGACACTGTCGGCGCACGCTGCGGTGAATCTGGCCAATGATCACCGCGTGGTGCGTCAGCAACAGATGTACCGCGGCGTGCCGGTGTACGGTCGCAGCATTGCCGTGGTCCAGGATGCCCAGGGCAACGCGCTGCGCGCCACCGGGGAGCTGATGCAGGAGTCGCAGCAGCAGCTCGTCTCGGTGCAGCCCAAGCTTGATCGGGCGGGTGCGATTGCCGCACTCCGCGCACACGCGCATACCATGCTCATCGCCGGCGCGACCATGGAAAATCAGCGCGCCGACCTGTTCGTGTATCCGCAGGAGAACGCGCCAACCCTGCTGGTCTACCGCGTCTCGTACTTCATTGGTGGCGACAACCCGAGTCGTCCCACCGCGATCATCAACGCCAACACCGGCGCCGTGATCCGCAGCTGGAACGGCCTGACCGATGCCTCGGCCAACGGCCCCGGCGGTAACCAGAAAACCGGCAAGTACAACTACGGCACGGACTTCGCCGCGCTCAACGTGACCCAGTCGGGAAACACGTGCACGCTGCAAAATGTCAACGTGAAAACCTTCAATCTCAACCACGCCAGCAGCGGCGGCTCGGTGGTCAGCTTCACCTGTCCGACCAGCAACACCGACGCCACCAATGGCGCATTCTCTCCCGTCAACGACGCACATCACTTCGGAGGCGTGGTGCATGACATGTACCAGGCCTACACCGGCGCACCGCCGCTGAACATCCAGCTGTTGATGCGCGTGCACTACAAGACCAATTACGAAAATGCGTTCTGGGACGGCTCGGCAATGTACTTCGGCGACGGCGCCAACACGTTCTATCCGCTGGTATCGCTGGACGTGACCAGCCACGAAATCAGCCATGGCTACACCGAGCAGCAATCGGGCCTGGAATACACCGCCCAGTCCGGCGGCATGAACGAGGCGTATTCGGATATCGCCGGCGAGGCGGCCGAATATTTTGATCGTGGCTCGGTCGATTTCCTGGTTGGTGCGGACATCATGAAAAGCAGTGGCGCACTGCGCTACATGTGCAACCCGCCACAGGATGGCGGCTCGATCGACAACGCTTCGAAGTACCGCAGCGGACTGGACGTGCATTTTTCCAGCGGCGTCTACAACAAGTCCTTCTGCCTGCTGGCCAAGACCAGTGGCTGGAACGCGCAGAAGGCGTTCCAGGTGTATGCACTGGCAAACAAGGTGTACTGGGGCCCGAACTCGACGTTCAACACGGGTGCCTGCGGCGTGGAATCGGCAGCGGTTGACCTGGGTTACGCCAAGGCTGCGGTTACTGCAGCGTTCAACGGCGTCGGCGTCAGCTGCGCGGGCACCGGCGGTGGCGGCTCAACCAGTGGGCTGCAGAACGGCGTGCCAGTAACCGGCATTTCCGGCGCTACGAACTCAAAGACCTACTACACGGTAACCGTGCCCGCAGGCCGTACCCTCACCATCTCGATCTCCGGCGGCAGCGGCGACGCGGACTTGTACACCAGAAGGGGTTCGCAGCCCACGACCAGCAGCTTCGACTGCAGGCCCTACAGGACCGGTAACACCGAGTCGTGCTCCGTTGCCACTCAGGCGGCCACGTACTACATCATGCTCAACGGTTACCGCGCGTATTCGGGAGTGACGCTGAAGGCCGTCTGGTAAATCCCAGGTGGGCCGTCAACCGTCCACCGCATAAGCGCAAACTGCAACTGCGACATGATGGGCCCGGTCGAATCGACCGGGCCCGTTTTCATGGGCAAAAGCTGCGTAACGATTCCACTTGGCTGGGGACCCACCACACAATTAACGCCCGCAGCCAACCGGAGTCCCCGAGCGCGATGTTCTGTGTGGCTCTCGGCCTGAGCGCGACGTGCGCGGCATTGCGCATCGTCTGCGGACCATCGGCGCCGCATGCATCCGCGCGGCATTCTTGCCCGTAACTACTCTGTCAGCTCTAGCATCCCAGCCTGGTGTAGGGTGACGCCCGGCGCAGATCGTCAAGCTTTGCGCTGAGGCATAGCCGTCTTCAAGCGCAAGGAACTCCATGTCCACCACCTTTTTCGCGACCCCAAGGCGCTGGTTTGCCACTGCGTTGATCGTGCTTGGCGGCGCGTTGCTTGCCGGCTGCCAGGGCCTGCTGTTCAGCGGACTCAACGCCACCGCCAGCAAGACTGGCGTGGTGGTGCAGCACAATGTGGCCTTCGATCCTGCGCACAAGCTGGCCATGGATATCTATCGGCCGACCGATGCCAGCCACGCGCCGACCGTGGTGTTCTTTTTCGGCGGCAGCTGGAAATCCGGCAAGCGCCAGTGGTACGCGTGGGTGGGCGAGGCGCTGGCCCAGCGCGGCCTGGTGGTGATGATTCCCGACTACCGATTGTGGCCGGCGGTGAAAATGGAAGGTTTCATGCATGATGGCGCGCGCGCTGTAGCGTGGGCACATGCGCATGCCGGCGAATATGGCGGCAGTCCTGACGACCTGTTCCTGATGGGCCATTCTGCCGGCGGACACATCGGCGCCCTGCTGGCCACCGATGGGCACTGGCTCGGCGAGGTGGGCATGCAGCCGCGGCAGCTTGCCGGTTTCATCGGGCTGGCCGGCGCGTACGATTTCCTGCCGCTGAAAAAGCCGGCGTACATCGACATGTTCGGCAGCACCCACGACCAGCAGCTACTCTCCCAACCGGTGCATTTCGTCAATGGCGACGAGCCGCCCATGCTGCTGATGCAGGGTACCAGCGACAAGATCGTGTCGCCGCGCAATGCTCAGTCGCTGGCTCGCGCACTGCGCAAGCACGGCGAGCCGGTGGAGCTGAAGATGATCCCCGACATCGGCCACTTGGCGATCCTGTTCTCAATGTCCAGGTCTTTACGCAGCAAGGCGCCGGTGATCGATGATGCGGTGGCATTCATCAAGGCACATGGCTCCGCGCAGATCTCTGCCCCCACCCACGTCGGCGCTCCATAGGGACCCATTACAAACTGCACGGCGCGCATGGCGCGGCGCCAAGCCGCTGACCTGCCAACTTTGCATACGCACTGCATCTGCTCTGCTCGCGCAAGCTGCCAGGCGATGAATCCGGGCCGGTCGATACGTCCCGTCGCGGCATTGTGCGGCGGAAGCGCAACACGCTCGAGCACTGTTGTCGATCGGGCTGGCGTAGAAGTCATTTGCCGCTCCGATCCGCGCGCCTGTCCCGGCTGCTTGCCGCGTCCGCTGGCTGCATGGCACGCCGTGGCTGCGGACCGCGTTACGTGGATGAAAGACGTCGATGTCAGTGCGGCTGTTTCTGCGAGCCATGCATGCAACCTCGCAGTCGTCCGCCCCATCCGGCGCAATCGGGTCGATCGACAAGCGTTGAGGACGCCCACCCGCCATACTCATCCACTGATCATGAAAGCGCGCCCCAGGCTGCGCACTGACCAGGAGAAGCCCTTGGATTTCGCACCGACGCAACGCACTCGGACGGTCGTCGAGCGCCTGCACAACTTTATACGCGACAAGGTGATTCCCGCCGAACAGATCTATGCCGCCCAGCTGAGCGGCAGCGCAGACTTTCACCAGTGGCGACAGCCCGCGGTGATGGAAGAGCTGAAAGCCGGCGCGCGCCAGGCCGGGTTGTGGAATTTATTCCTGCCAGACGCGGAACATGGCGCCGGCCTGACCCATCTGGAATACGCTCCGCTGGCCGAGATCATGGGCCACTCGTTCATTGCTCCAGAGGTGTTCAATTGCAGCGCTCCAGACAGCGGCAACATGGAAGTGCTGCAGCGCTACGGCACGCCGGCGCAGCGCGACCTCTGGCTGCAGCCGCTACTGGCCGGCGAGATCCGCTCCGCCTTTTGCATGACCGAACCAGACGTGGCGTCTTCGGACGCCACCAACATGCAGGCCACCGCGCACATCGAAGGCGAGCATGTGCTACTCAACGGCCGCAAGTGGTGGACCACTGGCGCCGGCCACCCGCACTGCCGCTTCGTGATATTCATGGGCCTCAGCGACGCACAGGCCGATGCGCACCGTCGCCACAGCATGGTGATCTGTCCGCTGGACAGCGCGGGCGTGTCGATCGAGCGCATGTTGCCGGTGTTCCATGATCTGGACGAGCCGAGCGGGCATGGTGAGCTGCGCTTCACCGATGTGCGCCTGCCCGTGGCAAACGTCATCCTTGGACCCGGTCGCGGTTTCGAGATCGCGCAGGGACGGCTTGGTCCCGGGCGCGTGCATCACTGCATGCGCGCGATCGGCGCGGCGGAACGCGCGCTGACGCTGCTTTGCGCGCGGGCGCATGCGCGCGTAGCGTTTGGCAAACCGCTGGGTGAACTCGGCGGCAATCCAGACATCATTGCCAACCTGCGCATGGCGATCGAACAGGCGCGACTGCTCACCCTGAAAACCGCGTGGACGCTTGACACCCACGGCACCAAGGCCGCGCTCAGCCTGATCTCGCAGATCAAGGTGGTGGTGCCCGCCGTGGCCCAACAAGCAGCCGACGCGGCGATCCAGATCCACGGCGGCGCCGGCTTGTCCGACGATTTTCCGCTCGCGCGGTTGTATGCGTACGCGCGCGTTCTGCGCCTTGCAGACGGCCCGGATGAAGTGCATCGCAGCGTCATCGCGCGTCTGGAAATGCGTGCGCAGCAGGCGCTGGAAAACGCACCATGAGCGCAGCGCTGGATCAGCCCGGCCGCGTGCGCGACGAGGACGCGGTCGACCTTGCGCGCATTGATGCCTTTCTGCGTGAACACATTGCCGGCCTTACCGGCACAGCGCGGATAGCGCAGTTTCCAGGGGGTGCATCCAATCTCACCTATCTCGTCAGCTACGACAATCGCGAGCTCGTATTGCGCCGTCCGCCAGCTGGTTCAAAGGCGGGTTCCGCGCATGATATGCTGCGCGAAGCGCGGGTCATGGCAGCGCTGAAACCACATTACCGCTGGGTGCCGACGATCCTTGCCACGTGCGCCCGCAGCGCCTCGCCGCCACATGGTGCGATCGGCCACGAGTTTTACGTGATGGAGCGCTTGCGCGGCAGCATCCTGCGGCGCGAACTGCCGCCCGAACTTGGCCTGGACGCAAACGGGGTACGCCAGCTTTGTCTGAGCTTCATTGATCGGCTCGTGGAGTTGCATCGCGTGGATGCGGCGCTGCCGACGCTGGCGCACATCGGCAAAGGCGAGGGCTACATCGCCCGCCAGGTCCAGGGCTGGAGCGAGCGCTGGCGCAAGGCGCTGCTCGAAGACACCGATGCGTGCAGTGACGTGATCGCATGGCTGGCTGCGAAACAGCCGCTGCACGACAACGCCAGCTGCGTCATCCACAACGACTACCGCTTCGACAACGTGGTGCTCGACCCCGACAACCCGCTGCAGATCATTGGCGTGCTCGACTGGGAAATGGCCACGATCGGTGATCCGTTGATGGATCTCGGCGGTTCGCTGGCGTACTGGGTACAGGCCGATGACGACGCCGTGTTCCGCTCGTTCCGGCGCCAGCCCACGCACGTGCCGGGCATGCTGACGCGACGCGAGGTGGTCGACTGCTACGCGCAGCGCAGTGGTATGCACGTGGATAATTTTGATTTCTACGAAGTGTTTGGACTGTTTCGACTGATGGTCATCATCCAGCAGATTCATCGCCGCTTTGCACTGGGGCAGACCAGCAATCCGCAGTTTGCCGGGTTTGGCGATGCCGCCCGCTACATGGGCGAACGCTGCCGCCGCGTCATCGCCGGATCGATGCTGTGAGCGCAGGCAGCTTGTTGCTTATCCGTCATGGCCAGGCCAGCTTTGGCGCCGACGAGTACGACCGCTTGTCAGACATCGGCCAGACCCAGTCGCGCGTGCTTGGGGCGTGGTTGGCCGCCAACGACACACCGCCGGATGTGATCGCCATCGGCCCGCGCCAGCGTCATCGGCGCACCGCCGAGATTTGCCGCCAGGCCGCCGGATTCGACGCTGATCTGCTCGTGCTGGAAGGCCTGGACGAACTCGATCATGTGGAAGTGCTGGCCCGACATCGTCCTGATCTGGCCGACGCCGACGCATTGCGCACGGAGTTGCGCGCTGCCGCCGATCCGCGGCGCAGGTTTCAACAGGTGTTCGCCGCGGCCATCGCGCGCTGGAGCAGCGGTGACTTCGATGGGCAGTACACGCGCAGTTGGCCGCAGTTTCGCGCCGCCACGCTGGCGGCGCTGCACGCCCTGGCATCACACCGCAAGCAGCGGATCTGGGCGTTTACCTCCGGCGGTCCGATCGCGGTGATGGTCAACGCCGTGCTCGACGCTCCCCCTGCACGCGCGTTGCAACTGAGCTGGCCGCTGGTCAACACGGGCATGACCGAGCTGCGGCTCGGTGGCGCCACGTCGCTGGTTACCTACAACAGCTGGCCGCACTTGCAGACCACCGAGTACCGTGAGCTGATCACCCTGCGCTGAATCCGCACAACCACACGCACGAGGCTGCGCCATGAATCCCGGCAACCTGTTCGACCTTTCCGGCAAGATCGCGCTCGTCACCGGCGCCAGCCGCGGCATTGGCGCCGAGATTGCCAGGCTGTTCGCCAGCCAGGGCGCGCACGTCATCATTTCCAGCCGCAAGCAGGCGGACTGCCAGCAGGTGGTCGAAGCGATTGTCCAGGCGGGTGGTTCAGCCGAAGCGTTTGCCTGCCACATCGGCGAGATGGAGCAGATCACAGCATTGTTCGCCCACGTCGAGCAGGCGCATGGACGTCTGGACGTCCTGGTCAACAATGCCGCAACCAATCCGTACTTTGGTCCGATCACGGAAACCGACCCGGCGATTTTTCAGAAGACGGTCGACGTGAACATCCGCGGCTACTTCTACATGTGCACGCACGCCGCGAAGCTGATGGCGCAGCACGGTGGCGGTTCGATCATCAATGTCGCCTCGGTCAACGGCGTGGTACCGGGATTCCAGCAGGGCATTTATTCGATCACCAAGGCGGCGGTGATTTCGATGACCAAGGCGTTTGCGGTGGAATGTGCCGCATCCGGCGTGCGCTGCAATGCGCTGCTGCCGGGTCTGACCGATACCAGGTTTGCATCGGTGCTGGTGCACACGCCGGCAATTCTCAAGCAGGCGCTGGCGCATGTGCCGATGCGGCGCGTGGCGCAGCCCGCCGAGATGGCCGGTGCAGCGCTTTACCTGGCTTCGGCCGCCTCTTCGTACACCACCGGTACGGCGCTGAACGTCGACGGCGGCTACCTCTCGGTGTGATCCACCACTTGCTTGCGGAGTTTTCCGATGACTGACGTTTCTGCACCACGCGCCGGTGGCAAGAAGGCCTATATCACCGGCGCCGGCAGCGGCCTGGGCGCGGCGATGGCGCGCATGCTGGCGCGGCATGGCGCGCGCGTGTTTCTGGTGGATATCGATGCGGCCGCCGTGGGCGCCGTAACCGAGTCGATCAATGCCGAAAACGGCGCCGTCGTGGCGTGGTCTGCGCAGCACAACGTACGCGACGAGGCACGCTGGCCAGAACTTCTGCAGCAGGCGGCCACGTTGATGGACGGCCTGTCCGTGTTGATCAACAACGCCGGCATCGGCGCCGCCGGCGGCGTGGAGAGCCTGCCGGCGAAGGACTGGCAGCGCGTGATGGGCGTCAACCTTGATGCCGTCTACTACGGCTGCAAGCACGCGCTGCCGTGGCTCAAACAGAGTCAGCCAGCATCCATCATCAACATTTCCTCGATGGCCGCGTACAAGATCGATCCGGACTACACCGTGTACAACGCCTCCAAGGCGGCGGTGGCATCGCTGACCAAGTCCGTGGCAATCGACTGCGCACGGCAGAAGCTCGACATCCGCTGCAACTCGATCCACCCGGCTTTCATTCGCACGGGCATTGTCGAACCTTTTTTTCAGGCTCTCGGCGAGGAGGAAGCCATGCGCAAACTTACCCGCGGCAACCCGATGCGCCGTCTTGGCGAGGTCGACGACGTGGCGTATGCCGCGCTCTACCTCGCCTGCGATGAAAGCCGCTACGTGACCGCCGCCGAGCTGCGTATCGACGGTGGCGCTTCGGCGGTCTGATCCGGCTGCCATATCCGCCAGAACCCGCGGCCCGGCGTACGCTGGGATCCAGTGCCTCATCCCATGGCAAAAGCATTGGCTTCCAGCTGGCCCCGGCCTGACGATCTGAACCGTTCACCGTTTCCTTTTTTTCGGAGCAACCCCATGTCCATGACCAACCGCCAGCTTCGCCTCAAGTCCCGCCCCGAAGGGCTCGTCACGCGCGAGGACTTTGACCTTGTCGAGCAGCCCGTGGCCGAGCTGAAGGACGGTGAGGTGCTGCTGCGCACGCTGTACATCTCGATGGATCCCACCAACCGCATATGGATGCGCGACGTTCCGCAATACCTGCCACCGGTAGGCATCGGCGAAGTGATGCGCGCTCTGGGACTGGGCCGCGTGGTGCAGTCGCGCTCATCGCGCTACAAAGAGGGTGACCTGGTGCAGGGCGTCATTGGCTGGCAGGATTATCTGGTGCTGCACGAAGACGCCAAAGGCTACGTGCACCTTCCGGCCGAGCCGGGCATTGCATTGCCAACCCTGCTCGGCGCGGCCGGCATGAACGGCGTCACCGCTTATTACGGCATGACCGATATCGCCCCGGTGCAGCCCGGTGAAACTCTGGTTGTCTCAGCTGCGGCCGGCTCGGTCGGCTCCATTGCCGGCCAGATCGGCAAGATCCGCGGCGCACGGGTCGTCGGCATCGCTGGCGGCGCGGAAAAGTGCCGTTACCTCACTGACGAACTCGGCCTGGACGTCGGCGTCGACTACAAGGCCGCCGACTTCAAGCAGCAGCTCAAGGCCGCAACCCCCGACGGCGTGCACGTGAATTTCGAGAACGTCGGCGGCGAAGTGATGCGCGCAGTGCTCGCACGCATGGTCATTGGCGGACGCGTGGCGTTGTGCGGAATGATCTCCGGATACAACAGCGCCGAACGCGCCAGTGATGACTTCAGCCCCTTCATCATGAAGCGCTTGAGCATGCACGGATTTCTGGTGCTCGACTACACGAAGACGAAAGAAGCAGTTGCCGCCATCAGCGGCTGGATTCGAGAAGGAAAATTGAAGACCGAGGAAACGGTGGCGGAAGGCCTGGAGAATGCGCCCGAAGTGCTCAACCGGTTGTTTGACGGAAGCCACCGGGGAAAGCTGGTACTGCGGGTGTGAGCTCAAACTGCTGAGTGCCGCGTCGAAACCTGGCTTGCGGCTGGTGCGTTTGCTGCGCCCGCCGCTTGTTCACCTTCGCGCTCGCTCAAGATCGCTGCGGCAAACCACTTTCTTGCATCAGGTCGATCCACGATACGCGTGCGCCAAGACGCAGCTTCGATTTGCGCGTTTGGCTATCTGCCAACGGGTGCGACACAGGCGTCTCGCCGCCGCGCTTGTTCCCATTGGGCAAGGCTGACTGTGTGCGTATGCGAGCGCGGCAGCGGAGCATCACGTCTGCGTTGTCTGCGTGGAGGTCGACGTCTGCAAGATCAATCTGCCGAGTGACGCAAGGCCGTTCAGAACCTGCTGGATAGACGAACATGGTTGCCACGCTCAGCGTGCACGGCTTCCGCTTGCCAGGCCCGGGCGGGCAGCCAGCAGCTGCGCAGTTACCGATTCAGCGCCGGCTGGGTGCCAGCGACAAAAGACTGTTTCAGCTCGGTTGCGGCGGCACGGAGAATTCCAATGTCCGTGCCTACCGCAACAAACAAAGCTCCGGCATCCAGACACGCGCGCGCAAGTTCTCGATCGGACGTCAGCAGACCGGCGGCCTTGTGCGCCGCGCATACCGTACGAATGCCGCCGAGCACGGCTTCGCGCACGGTCGGATCGCTTGCCTTGCCTAGAAGTCCCATGGACGCGCTCAGATCCGCCGGTCCAAAAAAGACGCCGTCAACGCCATCCACGTTCACGATAGCCTCGAGGTTGGCCATGCCAGTCACGGTTTCCACCTGGACCAACACGCACAACTCGGATGCCGCCGTCGTCAGGTAATCGGGCACATCGTTCCAGCGTGACGCGCGCGCCAGCGAGCTGCCAACGCCGCGCACGCCGTGCGGTGGGTAACGCGTGGCGGCCACTACTTCGGCCGCCTGCGCGGCGGTGTCGATCATCGGCACCAGCAAGGTCTGCGCGCCAATGTCCAGCAAGCGTTTGATCAGCGCGGTGTCGCTCTTTTCCGGCCGCACGATGGCGTGCGTGGCATACGGCGCCATCGCCTGCAGCTGGCCCAGGGTACTGCGCAGGTCATTCGGAGCATGCTCGTTGTCGATCAGCAGCCAGTCAAAACCTGCCGTCGACAGGACTTCCGTCACGTACGGGTCCGCCAGCGCCGCCCACAATCCAAATTGCGTCTTGCCCTGGGCCAGCGCGCGTTTGAAGGAATTTTCGGGAAGCTTCATGCGCATCTCCGCAGGTGGGGCTGATCGGGTTTTACACAAAGCGGAATGCAATGCCGCCGAGCGTTCCGTAATCAGCATGAAAGGTATCGCCAACCTCGGCGAACACGGGGCTGGTGAACGAACCGGCGAGGATGACGTCGTTCGCGTTGAGGCACTCGCCGTACGCCGCAATCTTGTTGGCCAGCCACGCGACGCCGGTGGCCGGGTGGCCGAGCACGGCTGCGGCCAGACCGGTACGCTCGATGCAGCCGTTTTGATACAGGATGGCTCCGACCCAGCGCAGGTCAACGTCCAGCGGACGCACCGGACGACCGCCGGTGATGACGCCAGCGCATGCTGCAAAGTCGGAAATCGTGTCGTAAACCTTGCGCGGCGCTTTGCTATCCCGGTCAAATTGCTCGATGCGCGCGTCAATGATCTCGATTGCCGGGGTCACGTACGCCGTCGCGTCGAGCACGTCGAAAAGCGTCACGCCGGGTCCCTGCAGCGGCCGGTTCAGGACAAACGCCAGCTCCACCTCCACGCGCGGCGCGATGAAACGCTCGATGGGAATATCGCCAGGCGCGAAGAAAAAACTGTCCAGCAGAGGTGCGTAATCCGGCTCGCTGATCTGCGAGGAAAGCTGCATCGCGCGTGACGTGAGGCCGATCTTTCGCCCCTTGATGACATGCCCCGCGGCCAGTTTGAGCTTTAGCCATTCGCGCTGGATAGCGTAACCATCGGCGACGGTCATCCCCGGATACAGGGCCGAAAAGTGGCGCAGCTGGGTGTGGGTTTTTTCCGCGTGATCGAGTTTTGCCGCCAGATCCTGCAGCACATCCTGACCTAGCACGATGCCTGCTCCTTTCCAGCCTTCAGGCGCGCGTGCACGTTGTTGTGTTTCCAGGTTCCGAGTTCGTTGAATTCGTTGACCTCGACGGAAAGCGCCAGCGCCTTTTGCGCAAACACTTCAGCAAAGTGCGACTTAAGTACCTCCAGCAAGTCATCACCGGTAGCGCGCCGCACGGATTCGCTGCGGCCCTGTCCGATTTTCAGATTGACGTGCACAAAGGCTGCGTCCAGCGTGCCATCGGCTATGAAGAAATGCTCGCAGCGCAGCGCTCGCACGCGAATGGCACCGGTCGGAAAAACCTTCTGCGCGCCGTCGCGAACCGCGTCCAGGCTCTGCGCCAGCTTGCGGCACAAGCTATCGATGTCCCCCACGGCGTCGAGGTTGGCGCTGTACTCAACACTCAGGTGTGGCACGGAAATTCTCCTTGCAAGGCGGGCAAAGGCTCAATGGGCAAAATCGCATTGACCTGGCCGGTGCCGGAACTGCCGAAATACGGCGTCACCAGTTCCGCTTTACCGGTGTAGCGATCCCAACCGAGCGCTCCAAGCAGCATGGCGGTGTCGTGCATGCCGCCTTCGCCCCAGCACTTTTCGCTGTACATCGGCAGCATGCTGCAGAAACTATCCCAGCGTCCTTGTTGCCAGAGGGAAAGCACGTGCCGGTCGACTTCCTCCAGAAACGGATCCCACACCTTGTGCATGAACTGCGGAGCCGTGCCGTTGTGCGCAAAGTGGTGACTGAGCGAACCGCTGGCCAGGATTGCGACCGTGCCGTCGTATGCCTGTTCAATGGCTTCGCGCACGGCGCGACCGAACCGGGCGCTAGTGGGCAAGTCATGCCAGGCGCACCAGCCAGCAATCGACACAACCTTGAAGTGCTGATCTGCATTCATGTAGCGCATCGGCACCAGCGTGCCGTATTCCAGATCAAGGCTGGTGTCGCTGTGTGCGCGCGTCTTTACGCCTGCGGTATTGGCGGCTGCTGCAATCGCGTTGCCAAGCTCGGTGTTGCCGGCGTACTCGTAGGCCATGTTCTTTATGAAGTGGGGCAATTCGTTGCTGGTGTACACGGCCTTGAACGAAGGCGCGCAATTGATGTGGTATTCGCTGTTGACCATCCAGTGCACGTCGAACACGACAAGGGTGTCGACCCCCAGTTCGCGGCAACGTCGTCCGATCTCGAGGTGGCCGTCAATGGCAGCCTGCCGACAGCCCTTGTTCGGACCTTCAAACTCCGATAGGTACATCGATGGTACGTGGGTGATCTTTGCCGCCAACGCAAGCTTGCCCATGGCGCGCTCCGGTTATATCAAAAGTTCAACGTGATGCACCCGCGGCTCACGCGCCCCAGCGCGGGATCCGGTGCGAACCCATGGACACCGCCACATTCTTCGCTTCAAGGAACACCTCGTAACTCCATGTGCCGCCTTCTCGGCCGGTGCCCGAGGCCTTGGTGCCACCAAACGGCTGGCGCAGGTCGCGCACGTTCTGGCTGTTGACGAAGCACATGCCGGCCTCGATCGCTGCGGCCACACGCAGTGCGCGCCCGGTGCTTTCGGTCCACACGTAGCTGGAAAGTCCGTAGGCCACGTCGTTGGCCAGGCGAATGGCCTGGGCCTCGTCATCGAAAGGAATGACGCAGGCCACCGGCCCGAAGATTTCCTCCTGCGCGATGCGCATGCGATTGTCCACATCCAGGAATACCGTGGGCGCAACGTAATTGCCTTCGCGCAGCGCTGCCGGCAACTCGGGCAGGTCCAGCCCGCCACACGCAAGCGTCGCGCCTTCCTGCATGCCAAGCTCGATATAGCCGCGCACCTTTGCCAGATGGTTCCTGCTGATCATCGGGCCAAGGATCGTGGCGGGATCCAGCGGATCGCCGACGTTTGTCACCAGTCGCCTGGCGCGCTCGACAAAGCGTTCGGCAAATTCCGCGTAGATCGAACGCTCGACCAGAATGCGCGAGCCGGCCGTGCAGCGCTCGCCATTGTTGGAAAAAATCATGAACACGGCGGCGTCCAGTGCGCGCTCGAAATCAGCGTCGGCAAAGATCACGAACGGCGATTTGCCACCCAGCTCCATGGAAAATTTCTTCAGTCCAGCCGTCCTGACAATATGGTTGCCGGTGAGCGTGGAGCCGGTGAAGGAGATGGCACGCACGTCCGGATGGGCTACCAGCGCTTCGCCGGCTTCATTGCCGTAGCCATGCACGACGTTGAGCACGCCCGGCGGAATGCCCGCTTCCAGCGCCAGCTCACCCAAGCGCGATGCTGTCAGCGGCGACAGCTCGCTCATCTTGAGCACCGCCGTGTTGCCGAAGGCAAGACAAGGCGCCGTCTTCCAGGTGGCCGTCATGAACGGCACGTTCCAAGGAGAGATCAGCGCGCACACGCCGACCGGGTGATACAAGGTGTAGTTGAGATGCGTCTGGGTGGGGTAGGAATGGCCGTCCACGCGCGTGCACATTTCCGCAAAGTAGTCGAAGTTGTGCGCCGCACGCGGCACCAGCGCGTCGCGGGTCTGCGTAATCACCTGTCCACTGTCGCGGCTTTCGGTTTCCGCAAGCTCCGGCACGTGCTGACGGATCAGCTCGGCGAGCTTGCGCAGCAGCGTCGCGCGCTCTGACGCAGGACGTCCGGCCCACGCCGGCAGCGCCTGCCTGGCAGCCTGCACTGCCATATCCACTTCTCTTGCGCCGCCGCGCGCTACCTCGGCCAGAACCTCCTGCGTGGCCGGGTTGATGGTTTCGAAATAGCTTTCCCCGGCCACCGCCTTGCCGTTGACCAGATGATCAATGCGCATTGCAAGACCTCCGCATTCAGTGCCGCCCGAAGTCGGCGTCACTGCCAATGGTGTTGACCAGTCGACCAAGTCGACCGATCTCGCAAACAACTTCGTCGCCCACATTGACGTTGACCACGCCATCGGGCGTGCCTGTCAAGATGACATCACCGGGCGCCAGCGTCATGAAGCTGCTCAGGTAGGCGACAAGCTCAGGCACCTTGGTAACCATGTCACGCGTGTTGCCGTGCTGGGTTTGTCGGCCATTGACGAAGGTATTGAGCTCCAGCGCGGCGTAATCGGGTACGTCTTGTGCATCCACGAACCACGGCCCGAGCACGGTTGCCCCATCACGATTCTTGGTGCGCAGGTTCGGTCGGTAATAATTTTCCAGATAGTCACGAATGGTGTAGTCGTTTGCGATGGTGAAGCCTGCGACGTGGCGCATGGCGTCAGCTGCCGAAACGCCTTTGGCCGGCCGTCCGATGACCACGGCCAACTCGCACTCATAGTGCATGTTGACCACTCCGTGCGGACGCCGCGTCACCCCGCGATGACCCAGAAGCGCATTGGGGCCCTTCATGAACACCAGCGGCTGCTGCTGCTTGCCGAAATTCAATTCTTTGGCATGTTCGGCATAATTCAGGCCGAGCGCAAACAGCGTACCGACCTCGATCGGAGGCAGCCAGACGACATCCTGTTCGCTGCATATGCGTCCATCGGCAAGCCTTACCCCTTGCGCGTGCGGATAGGCAACATGGATGGCTCCAGCATAAGCAACGCGTGCGCGCATCATCATCCCTGCGCCGCAACCGCGTCTTCCGCGTGCAGGGAAAATGTCAGCGGCGGCCAATCAGCGATGCGCACCTGCACTGCATCGCCGGCGTGCGCAATGGGCACGCCGTGCGGCACGCCCATGGTCACTATGTCGCCCGGCATCAGCGTCATGAACTCGGTGATGTCCGCAAGCAGTTGCGCCACGCCGCGTATGCACGTTGCGGTCGACGCCACGCATGCGGACTGATCGTTCACCGTGATCTCGATTTGCACTGCATCCGGATTGGCAAGATGACGCCTGGCTACCAGCGCCGGCCCGATCACGCAGAAGCCGTCGCGGGCGCGCAGCGGCACGGCCGGCCGATAAACGCTTTCATGTGGAATGCATAGATCGCCAAGCGTCGTGTATCCGGCGACGACATCCATGGCATCGGCGAGGCTGACATGCACTGCCGCACGTCCAATGACGATACCGAGTGAGCCGCCCACGGCCACGCCAGGCTCGGCATCCGGCACGGCAATGCGCGCGCCCTGGCCGGACCAGGTATTGCGCGGCCGCACGTACAGGATTGGCGCGCTGGGTGGCGCGCCGTACGGCGCCTGCGCAAGCGCCGCGCCCATGGCCTCAAGCGCGTCGCGATCATTCAACAGGGTGGCATAAACCGCGCCCGCGACGGGTGGCCAAAACCGGGCACCAGCCATCAGCAACGCCCGCATCGTGGCCACGTCGGTATCGCGCGGCAGCGCTTCGCCTTCCACCTGAAACTGATGATCGGCGAGCATGAACATGGTGAGCACTCAGCAACTTGCTAACATGTTAGCATTGTTTCGCGTTGCGTCCTGCACGTCAAGCGCGCTGCGGCGTCAGCTGCGTGTGCCATGCCGCGGCAGCGTGCATCCTGCGCCGTCATATCGGTGGCGAAAGGACGCAGCGCCATTCACGTCACGCGGCGATTCAGTCTGTTGCGTGGGCGCATGCTGTTGCATGGGCGCATGTCTGGCAAAGGAAATTTCATGTCCGCGACGTCAATCCATCCAACCCAACCTGCTGTGGCCGTTGCCTCTGACCAGCCTGTGCCTGACGGGCCTTTGTCCTATCGCAATCTGCCCATGCTGCTGTTGCGCGCGCGCGAAAAGATGATGCTGCACTTCCGGCCGATCCTCACCGCGCACGGATTGACCGAACAGCAGTGGCGCGTCATCCGCGCATTGAACGAGCACGGAGCGCTCGAATCACGCCACATCGCCGACGTGTGCACTATTTCCACCCCAAGCCTCGCTGGCGTGCTGGCGCGCATGGAAGCGAAGCGCTGGATCACCAAGACGCGAATGCCGCACGACTATCGCCGCGTGCGCGTATCGCTGACGCCAAGCAGCCGCAAGCTTGTCAGGCGCATCGCCGCCGATCTCCAAGCCGCCTACATCGAACTGGAGCGTCACATCGGCGCGCACCAGCTCGCCGAAACCTACGCCGCGGTAGACGCGCTGCTGGCGGGCCTTGAAGCAAAAGCTCCGCGCTGAGCAAAAACCAGATCCCGCAACGTCCACGCCGCGTGGTCTTGCCTACGCGCAGGCATCGCCTTGCGCCCGATATTCGGTCGGGCTGAGGCCAAACCGGTCCTTGAAGCTGCGGGAAAAATGACTGAGGCTGGCAAAGCCCCAGGCGTAGGCTATCTCGCCAATCTGACGATGATCAGAAGCGCGTGCAAGATGCAGGCGACACTGGCCCAGACGACGCTCAAGAACGTAGCGACCGAGCGTCGTTTCCTCGTCGGCAAACAGGTCGTTGACATAGCGTGCGGAACAGCCAAGCGCCGCAGCCACCATCGTCGGATTGAGCTCGGCGGACAGATGGACCTCGACAAACGCCTTGGCGCGATACAGCAATGCCGACCGGTGTGTCGATGAGGACTCGCGCAGCGGCGTGTCCCGCTGCATCGAAAGCGCCAGCGCCACCAGATCAATTACTTGCAGGGAAAGACGTTGCGCCTCGGCGCTTGCCGGGTCCGCCCAGTGCAGGCGCGCGACGTTGATCATGAAGTGTGAGGCCACCTGACCCAGCTGCAGGTCGCCGGGTACCCGCACTGCCGTAAAGTGGTTGAAACAACCCATGCGTTGCCGCACCAACTGTCTGGGCAGGCAGAAGATGACTTGCGAAAACGCCGTGTCAAAAACCAGCGAATAAGGGCGTGTCGCATCGTGGATGGCGAAATCACCCCGGCGCAGTAGCGCTTGTCGCCCGTCCTGGCTCACGCGCACGGAGCCTTCAGTGACCACGTTGAGCAAGATGCAGCCAGCTTCACGAGCGCCCAGATCGGTACCGGTGCGATCCGCGCGATGGCGTGAAGCGGACACCCAGTGCACATCCAGATTGCCCAGGCGACTGTGCGCTACCGTGCCGCGAAAGTTGTCCGGCACCGACGTCGTGCACGGGACAAAACTTTCGCTCATGGCACGTTGCCATGCAGCCTGGTGGCTTATTTCCTGTTGCTGTGCCAATGACATGGACCGCATGGCGGGTCACCTCTTGACGTAACTGACGCCTGACGTACCCCACGTACGCAAGGTGCGCGATGCGCCACCGAAGTAAAGCCAACGGCGGGCTTCGCAGAGCAATTGAACTCCATGGCATGGCGCCGAGCACATGCTAACATGTTAGCAAGTTTGTTGGCGCCAGCGAAAGATCCTGCCTGGCGATCATCGGTATCGCGTGGAACGCCAGCCACTGCTGGGCGCGAACGCCACTACCACGCGGATGTTGCCGCCGCTCGCAGGCCTTCGCCGGAGTCTGGCGCCGAAGGCTTGGCGGACACTTCCGCGCCACGTTGAAAAAAAGTGCGGCCACCGCAACAATTCTTGACGCGTTTGCAACGTAAGCGCTTTGACAACTCACGGAGAGAAAGCATGCAGTTGCGCAGTGCGGCGTTTTCCGGTTTGCTGCTGATTGGCGTGTTGTTTGCGGCAGACGCGGCGTCCGCCCCACCGGGCAATGCAGATGCCGGGGCGCAAAATGCGTTCTCGTGTGCTGCCTGCCACGGCTTCGACGGCAACTCCAGCAGCCCGGAGTTTCCCAATCTTGCCGGACAAGATGCCGAGTACATCGCCGCACAGTTGCAGGCCTTCAAGGATGGCCAGCGCGCCAACCAGATCATGCTCGGCATGGCGGCCGCGCTGTCGCCGCAAGACATGCGCGACATCGCCGCGCACTTTGCCGGCCAGAAGCCCCAGTCCCCAACCGCGGGCGCCGCACCTTCTGCTGCCGGTGCCAAGTTGTTCCATGACGGCAATCCCGAACACGGCGTTCCGGCGTGTGCCACCTGCCACGGTGTGGATGGCCGGGGTATTCCCGGTACTGCGCCGCGTCTGGCCGGCCAGCAGCCGCAGTACCTGAGCAACGTCCTCGGCGCATGGCAGGCGGGAGCCAGCTGGGGCACATCCGCGCAAGCGCAAATCATGCAGCCGATCGCCAGGAAGCTGAGCGCCGCCGACGTAAGTGCCCTCGCCCACTACATCAGCCGGATGCCGTAAACCTACACGACCGGCGAACAAATCGGCCAAATGATCTATCTTTTGCCGCCCGGGTCGGCCGGCGCGCATCGCTTTGCGGCTGATAGACATGCCCTCACCGCAGCCTTGCGCTAGCGGCCAATTTCGCAACCGCCGCGGCAATCTTGAATGGGCCTGCACCGCCGTTCGAGCTTCATACCAAGTGGAACATTGCCACCCTGTTGACCAAGGATTGCGAACATTCTTGATCGGGTTTGGCGCAGTCCTGGCCGGCGTCGACAAGCATCTGACCACCGGGCTGAAGGTTGCCTATCGACCAGTAACAGTCGTTGCCGAATGCACTGAATGTTTACGCGATTGGCAACAGTCCAGATGGTGATGCTCGCGTACGCGCTCGACTACCCAACGGCTTCGAGCAGCCGCCGGTCGAAGGAAAACGGCTCGTCAATACGCAGGACCACTTTCGCCATGTCAGGGTGCGCGGGATTGATGAGGACGTTCTCCGTGTGAGAAATGATCGCGCTCGGCACACGGTAGAGAAGGCTATCGCAGCTGCGCAGCCACGCATCACCCAAAGCCCGCGATCTGTCCAAGCCAGATGACCGGTCAACAACGAGCTCGCCGCGGGCATCTTTTATCGCGTCATCAGGCACGTCGATGCCAAGCAGGCGGTAACCATCCGGGATCTCCTCTGGCTCAACGTCCAGGTGGACGAGTACCTCGACGAGCGCGCCCGACGGCGAGGTGGCGGTGTACAGGATGGGCCGCCCCTGGTTGTGCCATCGAGCGGCCGCAATCAGGCCACCGCCACCGTCCAAATTAACGTGGCAGGCTAGTCGCCAGAGCCTCAAGCGAAGATTCCATGTTCGATCTGCAGCAAGCGCTCGGTCACCACCTGGGTACCGCTATCCGTGTCCAGCAGTGACAACGGCGATTCACCGCGTGGTAGCCGGGACGACGGCCGTTCCATCCAGTGCCGTGCCTTCTCTGCATTGCCGAACACCGCCTCGGCCTTGGTGATGACCCTGCTCAATCGGGCCAGACGATCACTCTCCTGCAGGTCCAGGCGGATGCTGCCGCTGAGCTTGCGTTCGATGGTGCTGCGCGGGCCGATGAGTCTCACGATCGCCCCACGGGCATAGCCTCGTTCGATCAGGACATTGAGTCCCTGAGGGAGGAGGCCGGAGCGCACCGCTTCAAGAGCCTCGATGTGACGCATCGGCTTGAGGATGCGTCTGGTTGCCGTCTTCACCCGCACCTTTTTTGCGCCTGAATTCTTGACTTTCGCACCACCCTTCATTTTCCGAGCCTGCAGGCGTATCTCCTGCAACTCGCGTGCATGCAACGGATTTCTGCCGCGCCTACTTTGCTCCAAAGTGGACGCGACCGCGCGCTTGGCCTTGGGGCTGTCGTGCTCCACGGGAAGATTGCCGGCTAGCGGACTGGTGGCTTTCTTCGGATCACCCATGACGCGCCTCCACGTTTCCAAGATGGACATATTCTATGCCCATTTGGGCAGCGGCGCCGGAACATACTGGCGTGCAGGTGAATATCGTTCAAAACATCAAAACCCGAGTCCGAGTGCGCCGAGTGCACTTTTGAACGGCAGCTCCTGGCCGAAGTAGGCCAGTTGCTCCGCTGATTCGCATTATTTGGAACTCGCCGGTCCCTGACGCGATAGCGGCTGGCCTCGATGCGGGGAAGCTGCAACGGGCTGGCGAACGCATTCTGCGTGGTCGTCAGCCGCAGTCCGGATCGCTGACGGAGCCGATCAGATCCAGTGACGAAGATGCGGCGATGGCTGGCGCGTCAGATCCAGTGACGAAGATGCGGCGATGGCTGGCGCGGGGCACCGCGTTCGACGCAACGCATGCGAGCAGCGGTACATGTATGGAGCCGGAAGCCCTGACTGGGCCACACGCTACTGGCCTTCCGTAGCTTGCGTACCAAATCCGGGATGCTTGCCGAAGTGATACGGCGCAACAGCGAAGCCCTTGTCCTGCAGCTCTTGCGCCACCTGCTCGCGTGCCGCAACCGGATCAGTGTAGGAAAGCGGTCGCGCGCTGCCGATTTCGCTGATCGTGAAGGGACGAAAATCCGGGGCAACATCATCGCCGCCAAACCTGGCCACAATCCAGTTCAGGACGCCGGCCAGTTCTTCGTTTGACAGCAGCGAACCCGAAGAGCCCGGCACGCGAATCAAGTACTCACGGCCGCTTGCGGTTCGAGTAAACACGCCCGCGGACCGGCGAAAATCGGGCACCCCCTGACGCGGCACTCCGGCACCGTCAAGACCATGACAGCCGGCGCAGTTGAGCAGGTAATCCTTGTGCGCCGACGTGTTCGCGCGCAGCGTTGCCAGCGTCGCCTGAAGTGCCGGCGTCGGCGGTTGCACCGCCATAGCCGTTGCCGAGGACACCAACCATCCGGCTGCGCCCAGCATCAACCCCGCCGCACCGGCCACTGCCTGCCACCGCCTGCTTGCGAGCATGGGTCACGCCTCCCGGGCAGGCTCAGTTTCTTGCCGGCCCCAGCATGCGCGAAACCGTGCAGTGGTACACCAGCTCGCGGTTGCCCATGCACCAGTTGACGTCGTTGTGCCGGAAAAATTCATACCCGGGGCGCTCGCCGCGCTGCTCGCCACAACTGCAGCGGTCGCACGCAGTGCGGCCGCAACAGTCGTGGTAGCTCATCATGTATTCCTTGCCATCCTTGGGGTTATGGCAAGTACCCACCCATGACACCTGCGAGTACTGCGTGCCGGGCGGGCAGCTTTCGGCGGTGCCGCCACAGCAGTGGCACAGAAAACCGTCCACGCCGCAGTAGCGCCAGTAGTCACATGAAGACAGCTGCTTCTCGGTCGGATGATCGCTCAACCCGTCGCCATCGCCTTCTGCACGCGGCGGGGCGGCCCGTGCGATCGGCAACACGGGCATGATGAAAGCCGCCCCGACCAGCACCTTGCCCACCCTGGCCACGATGCTGCGTCGCGAGGAGCTGTAGGTAACGCGGCGCGTCAGGCGCTCACCCATTTCGTCAAACCAACGCATGGCTCTTGCTCCCCGATTGCTCTGGCACAACCTGCAGCTTGGCGTCCTGTTGCTCCAGCCATTCCTGCGCTGAGCCGACATTCAACTCCTTTGCGGTGAACAGACTTTCCACCTGCTCGCGGGAGTTGACCAGACCCTTGGCGCGAACAACGCCATGCTCATCAACGAGCACTGCGTACGGCAACTTGCTCACTTGAAACGTCAGGCCAATCTTGGTCGACAGAACGTAGGGAAACTCTTCCAGCTGCGCTTTCTTGTAGAAGGCCAGATGCTCTGGCATTTCGCCATCACTGGCAAACACGATATCCAGCCAGGCGCGTTCAGTACGCGCCACCGACTTGAGAATGGGCAGCAACTTTTTGCACACCGGACACTGCGGCGAAAGAAAGAACAACAGCTGACTGTGCACGCCGCCGTAGCCAATGCGCTGCGGGCGTCCGCGTATGTCGTCCAGCTCGAAGCGCGGCGCGCTGTCGCCCACGACCGGCCCGCTTGCCACAGCCAGTGCGCCCATGGGAGCGATGCGCTCATAGAGGATGCCCACCTGCCGTGCCAGCGCAAGAATGACCAACATCAGCGCCACCACCGCGATCCACAACAGCATGTTGGAGAGCACTAAAGCGGTCATGTCTGACTCCTCAATTTCTGTACGCGCAAATGCAGATCGATGAGTTGATTGGCAAGGTAGTACAAGCCAACCAGCGTTATTGCCGAGCCGAAAAGGGTGATCCTGTCCAACCACGCAATGCTGCCGGTTGCATGACCCGCGCCCAACGCCACCACCAGCCCAAGCAGCAGCAAGCCGGCGTTGCGCGCCACCATCCACCATGACAATCCCGGGGAAAAATGTGCCAGCCCTCCGCATCCGCAAGCGATGTCCGTGTAGCCACGCATGAGATTGACAGCCACGGCCGCGGACGCAATACCCACTGCCAGCATGGACATGAGCGCGCCGGCAAAACGTCCAGCAGCAAACAGCAGGAGTGTGCCTGCCGCCACTTCAACGCAAACAAACAAAACGGCAAACACCCAGGTCCACCGACCCGGCAGCAAGCGATAAGCTTCCACTGCAGCTTGAAAGTCTGCCAAATGCCTGAGCTTGTCCAGTGCACCGAGCCAGATGACCGCTGCCAAAGCGGCGGCCGCCACACAAATGATGACCGTGGCGTTCATCGGTTGGTTGTTCCCGGCGCGCCGCCCATGACCTGCAACGCCGCCTCCGCGGCCTTCTCGATGGTACGCACGAGTTTTGGCGTCGGCGCGGAGATGTCGTAGATGTGCACGTTACCGCCGTCTATGGTCGCCAGCTCGGGTTGCGCTCCATGGATGATGGACATCGACAGCGCATCCAGACCGGGGATTCTTGCCACGCGTCGCTTCGTGACCAGGTCATACACCCACAGCTCCCTGGCCGGATTCTTGTGCGAGCCTTCTTGCCCCTGCGGATGCATGAAGACGTACAGACGGTTGCTGTTCGCGTCCACATCCATGAGGTTGTAGCCGCCGGGCACCCAGCGTTCGGATTTGTCACTGGCCGTCTGCAGCAACGACCACGGCGATGCAAAGGTAAAAGACATGTCCTTGCGGTTGAGCTGGGCGCTATAGACGTTGCCGTTGAACGAAACAAATGTCAGCCCGTCATGCGTCACTCCGGGCGAAATGAAGACCGGATCATCCTTGACGGGAAACATCGGGGCGCTGCGCTTTTGTTCGCTGACCTTGCCGTCGTCGCCCAGCGTGAGGCTGAGCAGCGCGCCTTCGCCGCATATCGTCGCAAAACTGCGCGGCGTGTCTAGCAGCGGGATGATGCCCCAGCAGCCGGCCGTGGCCGTGATCTCGTTGACGAACTTTTGCTGCTTCAGATCAACCACGGTAATGGAAACACCCGGGTTGGCGTTCTGTACCAGCAGGAAATTTCCATCACCCGTCATCCGCACGATACCGTCGTAATTCAGCGCGGTTGCCCGTTTTGCGGGGATCTGGATTTCCTTCTCGAACGTCAGGTTGTCGACGTTGTAGATCTCGACCACATCGGTGCGATCGCCACGCGGCACCCTGGAGAAATAGGTCGTGACGTCATAAATCTTGGTGCCATCCCTGGAAACGATCATCTGGCCATTGAACGACGTCGGCACGAAACCGAGAAACTTGCCGCTGCGCTTGTCGAACAGGTTCACCCGGCTGTCGGTGAGATGGTGAAAGTTCGAGTCCATGACGAACAATCGATCCGCCGGCGGCACCTCGATGGATTCCAGCACGCGCGGAGCGCTGTCGGCGCCCAGCTCGGCTACAGACTGGGGAATGGTCTGCGCGCCGCTTGCCCACGCAAACGCGGGGACGACTGCCATCACCGTTGCGCAAAGCCACTTCGTGCGCAAGCGTGGCAATCCCGAGCCGATTCTCGCCCTTTGCTTCAACATGACTGCGCCATCCTCTCTTGCGCTGAACCAAGCGCCTGCCAGCCGAAACGCCAGTTGCCCAGCTTGCCATAGGGGCCGCACATCATGCCGCTAACGGACATCATATGGCCGGCGCGGCGAAACCGTCTGCTGCATTGCTCCAGCGCGGTCCAGATGACGTCGCATATCTGCTTGCCACAAGCCGTGCAAAGCAGCCTGATCAAAACCGAGGGCTTCCTTGCCGACCGTTTGCGTGCCATCGCGTGAAAACTTGGCGGGTTTGTACCCGCCTCAATTGAAGTTTGCATGCACCCCCACGAAAAACACTCTGCCCAACGTGTCGTACAGGCTGGCAAATGTGTTGCTTGGCGGGGCGAATACGGTGGTGAGCGGAAGCCCGACCAGGGTGATGATCGGCGGATTTCTGTCGGTCACGTTGTTGACCCCGAAACGCAGGCTGACATCGTGATCCTGAAACGGCAGCTGGTAGGTTGTGGCCAGGTCAAAGTAGCTAATGCCGGGGATCCTGGCGTCCACACCGTCAAACGATGAGCCGGTGGGATTGAGCTGCGGGCTTTGCGTGTTGTTGAAGTCCAGCGAAGACTTTCCGATGTAGCGCCATTGCACGGAAGCGGCAAACCCCGGCAGCACGCCCAGCGGATTTTCCCAGGTCAGCCGTGACTGGTGGCGCCAGCGTGGACTGGGCACGCCGCATACCGGCCCAAACAGTCCGGCGCAATTGTATTGCGGCGAAGTTGGAGTGTCCTTGTGCTTGAAATCGGTGACGTACGTACCATTGAAGTTCAACGTTACGCGGCCGTTGTCGCCCAGCCCGAGATCTGACAGATAGCGATCATAATTGAGGTTTACGTCCAGACCGCGCGAGCGCAGAAACCCCGTATTGACGTCTGTGGCGTCGATGAACGCCTGGGTCGGATCGCCGAACAGGATCCCGTTGTTGCCGCGCTGGATCTTGTCGCAAAATTCCCCGTTGCGCAGGCACGAACCAAGCACGGCCAAGGGCGGAATGGCACCGATCGCGCCAGTCAGGACAATGTCGTAGTAATCGACGGTGCCGGTAAATCCCTTGAGGAACTGCGGCGTAAGGACCAGGCCAAGCTGACGGGTAATGGACTCTTCAGGTTTCAGGTTCAAGTTGCCGCCAATACGCACGTTGCACTGCTGGGACGCACACTGCGCGATATTGCCGTACTGCGCCGGCGTAACGCCGGTGTTCTGACACTCCGCCTGGGTTGCGTTGGGAGTGGTTCCTGCGCAGGGGTCGGCAGCTTGCTGCACCGTCACCGTAGCCGGAAAAAAGAGTTCCTGGATATCCGGTGCACGCACCGAGCGGTTCCAACTCGCGCGCAGCGCAATGTTGCCATCGGGCGCATAGCGCACCCCAAACTTGTAGGTGTGCGTATCGAGTTCGCTTGCGCGCGTGGCGATCCGATACTTGGAAAACCGATAAGCCGCATCGAGGGTCAAATCCTGGATAAATGGCCGATCCTGGATGACCGGCACCTGCAACTCGGCAAACGCATCACTCACGTTGAACCGGCCATTCACCGCGGGAACTGCGCCGCCCTCGTTCGTGGTGTCACCAGCGCGGATGCCCGCATCGGGCAGAAAGTCCAAACTGTTGCGACGGTACTCAAGACCACCGGCAAACTGCACCCCATCTTTCGCCCACGGCAGGCGCAGGTTGTAGCGCCCTAGATCTCCGGTCACGGATGCCGTGGCCACCTGCTCGGCGGTCGTGGCATCTTCCAGGCCATCGGCGCGGATGAAGCTGGCTGCCTGCGGGGTGATCGCCAGGGTATCAAACAAGTTCAGCGGCACGCATCCGCCGGACGGGTCAATGCACACCGGATTGCCACTGCCATCCGTAGTTACCTGCAGCGCCTGGCGCGAGCGCTGTAGCGAACTGAAGTTGAGGTATTTCTGCGTAGTGGAGTTTTCGCTGCGTTGCGCCGAGATATCGTATTTCCAGCCATCGGTTATCTCGCCGCGCAAGCCGAGCTGCACGCGGTACTCGGTATTGTTGGACTGGATGGTGCGCGGCCCCATTTCCTGAAAGAGCCGCCCGACCAGCGTGCTCGCCTGCGTCTGGCCCGGATTGGGGCACAAGTACGCGCTTTGCTGGGCAGACAAAAGTGGGTTGCTGCAGTTGATATCCACCTGGGCAAAATTCAACTGCGGCGCGTTGGATCGGGCCTGGTTCTTGTCGCGCATGAACATTGCGCTTCCATACACTTCAAAATGGTCGTTGATTTTTTGATGGGCAAAGCCGCCGAAGTTGTAGCGTCGATCCGGACGCACCAGGTAAGCCTCTTCATCGAAGTTGTAGACGCGCCCGTCATAGGGCACGAAAGTATGCGTTCCGTCTGGATCAACCATCACGTTGTTGTCGCCGAAGTCCCGGTCCAGGCTGGTGAAATTTCCCTCTTGAACGGAACTTGCACCGAAGCATTCGCGTCCGTTGCCGGTTTCATCGGGCAGAAATGGGCAACGGCTGAAGCTGCGTGCCTGGAGCATCACCTTGGATTGCTGCGTATAGCCGGCGTACAACGTGACATTGCCCCTGCCGTCGGCGGAGTTCGCGCCCCACAGCACGGTCGGGCTGTACGTGGTGCCATCGCCATGGCCGCTCTGCGTGCCTTGGGCGTCAAATGAGAAGCCTTGGAAATCCTGCTTCATGATGAAGTTCACCACGCCGGCAATGGCGTCTGAGCCGTAGATTGCCGATGCCCCGCCAGTCAGTACTTCGACGCGCTCCACCAGTGCGGTTGGAATGAAATTGAGGTTCGCTCCGTTGATGTCGGTGGCGGCCGTATTGAACGCAGCCGGATCACCGGGAACGAGCCGGGTACCGTTGATGAGCACCAAGGTACGATTTGCCCCGAACCCGCGCAGGCCCACTGTCGAAGCGCTGTTCTCACTGTCGGTATTGGAGCTTGAGAGGGTCGCGGCCGACGGCACGTTGCTCAACAATTGGTCGACGTTGACCACACCCTGGAGCTGTATCTCATTGGCGCTGATGGCCTGCAGCGCCGCGGAGCCGGTCAGCGACGGCTGCGGAATTCGCGTACCGGTTACTGAAACGCCTTCCAGCGTCTTGACCAGATCGATGGCCGCCGCTGCGGGTGCGTCAGGCGCCTTCGCTGCCTGCCCTGCCGCGGTCTGCTGGGGATCGCCAGCTTGCGCGGGCTGACTTGCGTCGGCTGAGTGCGACGTCGCCGCGTTCAAACCAACCTCGGCCGCTTGCGCGGTGCCCAGCGCCATCGCGATCGCAAGCACCAATGGCAACAGCGTGCGCGTGCGAGCGACGCAACCGACTGCGAATCTGGTCATGACGTTTTCCCCTCAAGTCCCCAGCCCCAAAAAAAACGCATCCAACCGCAGCGCTGCGACCGGTGATGTTGAAAAACCTACGACGCGTTTGGATAGGCAATGCACACCGACTTGGTTTCCAGAAATGCGCGGATCGCGTCGCGTCCGTGTTCCCGGCCAAACCCTGACTGCTTGTAGCCGCCAAACGGCATGTTCGGGTCCACGATATTGTGCGTATTGACCCAGACTGTCCCGGCCTTGATTCGGGGCACGAGCCGATTGACCCGATTGAGGTCATTGCTCCAGATACTGGCGGCAAGCCCGTACGGTGTGTCATTGGCCATCTGCACAGCTTCCACCTCGGTGTGGAATCGTGCCGCGGCCACTACCGGACCGAAAATTTCCTCACGGGCAATGCGCGCGTCCGGTTTTACATCGGCGAAGACCGTGGGCTGCACGAAATATCCCGGCCCTGCGGAAGCCGTCCCGCCGGTAACCACGCGCGCGCCTTCCTGCCTGCCGACTGCCACGTAGTTGGCGACCCGATCACGATGACGCGCCGACACCATGGGTCCGATCTGCGTGTCGTCGTCGAATCCCGAGCCAACCTTCATGGCGCCAACCGCTGCGCCAATGCCTTCGACGACGCGATCGTAAATGCTGTCCTGGATATAGATCCGCGACCCCGCCGTGCACACTTCACCCTGATTGAAGAAGCCGCCGTGCAGGACGCCCTGGATTGCCATGTCCGCATCGCAGTCATCCAGGATGATCATGGGCGTTTTGCCGCCCAACTCCAGCGACACGCGCTTGACTCCATCCATAGCCACCTGGCCGATGTGGCGCCCGACCGAGGTCGAGCCGGTAAAGGTGATCTTGTCGATGTCCGGGTGCGAAATCAAAGCCTCGCCGGTTACCTCGCCACGCCCGGTAATCACATTGACGACTCCCGGTGGAAAGCCGGCCTCAAGCGCAAGCTCAGCCAGGCGAATGGCTGTCAACGGGGTTTCCTCCGCCGGCTTCAAGACGACGGTGCAGCCCGCTGCGAGCGCCGGCGCCAATTTCCAGATCGCCATCAACAATGGGAAATTCCACGGCACGATCGCCGCCACCACGCCGACCGGTTCGGCGCGCGTGTAGGCGTGGTAATCAACGCCCGGCGGGTAGGGAATGGACAGGTTGAGCACGTCACCCGTGATCGTGGTCGCCAGGCCCGCCATGTAGCGCAGCCACTGGCCGCCGGCGCCCGCGAGCATGCGCGAGGCGCTCAACGGGCGACCGTTGCTGAGCGTTTCCAGCCGTGCCAGCGCATCGGCTTCGGCATCGACGCGATCGGCCAGTGCCAGCAGCAGCAGCTGCCGCGCCGCAGGCAACATGTTGTGCCATCCAGGCGCGTTGAACGCGGCGCGCGCGGCGCGCACTGCGGCATCCACCTGCTCCGGTCCCGCTTCTACCTGCTGCGCAATGACCTCACCGGTAGCCGGGTCATGCACGGGAATCCTGCCCACGCCTGCGGTCACGGCAAGCCCGTTCACAATCATGTGCTCGCGGATCAAGCTCAGTTCCGGGCGATCTGTTGCAACAGCCATGCACTCTCTCCCAGCGTAGCCAGTGCCATCCAGCATACCGATCCAGCACGCAAAACCAAGTCTGAAAACGGCGCAAAATCGATCGACCATGCACACCAGCGAGCAAATCGTTGCCTGTGCGCGCAACCGGCTAAAGACAGCAGATGAAAAATCGCGTTTCGCAACGCGGCGCCTTGATTAGAAACGCGCTCTGCACCATCCCGCGAACGTCATAGATCCAGAGTCAGCGTGGGCGTCAGCGCGCGCGACACACAGATCTGCATGCAGTCATTGGCTGCGCGTTCCGCATCCGAGAGGACGTAGTCGCGATGATCCGGAATGCCGTCAACAACCTGCTGCATGCACGTTCCGCATTGACCCTCGCGGCATGAAAAAGGCACGCTGAAGCCGTTATCTTCAAGCACCTCCAGCACGCTTTTGCCGGCCGGGACATCCAGCTGCGTCCCGCTGCGCTTGAGAATGATCTTGAACGGCCTGTCCGCGGAGTCCTCGGCGACTGACGAACTCGCCACGCCGTCGTCACCACCAGCGAGTTCACTGTTGGGCGCAACAAACGATTCAAACTTCACTACCCGGTTCAAGCGTTCCACTGCAGCCGCACGCACGCTGTTCATCAATGGCCGCGGACCGCAGCAATACACCTCATCGGCATCGGTCAGGGCATCCAGTACGGCACCCATGTCAAGGTAGTGGCCACTGCTTTCTTCATCGAAATGCCAGGTAATCCGGCCGCTGTCAAACTGGCGCAGTGTTTCGTAGAACGCGGTGCGCGCCCGGTTTCGCGTCGAGTAGACGAGGCGCCATGGGCGCTCGTGGGCAACGCACCAGCGCACCATCGCCATGATCGGAGTCACTCCAATACCACCGGCAATGAACACGTAAGAGCCTGCGTTCGGATCAAGCTCGAAATTATTGTGCACGGAGACCGTCAGCAGGTCCCCGACGGCAAGATCGCGGTGCATGCACAGCGAACCACCACGACTCTCCGGGACGCGTAGCACGGCGACCACGTAGCGGTCGCGCTCACGATTATCATTGCTCAGCGAGTAATGCCGCACGAGCCCATTTGGCAGAGTGAATTCCAGATGAGCGCCCGGAGTAAACGCAGGCAATGGCTCGTCGTCAATACCACGCAGCTCAATGGCGACAATGTCCTTCGCCTCGGCCACCAGATCCGTAACTTTCAGAACAAGCATCTGTGCACGCCCTGGAATAGGCCGCTCACCGAGCCTTGCAGCGGCGAGCAGTCAAACGATACCGGCTTGCGCGGCTGCCGTCCGGGCACGTCCACGCACTTTCCCATTACATCGTCATCCTGCATGCGCCCGTATCAGGCCACGACCGCTTTGGCCTGTGCGTGCTCGCGTTCTTCATCGATGAGCTTGTTCAACGCCCAACGAAAATGCGACAAGGCACCATCATTTGCAATCGCGCGAAACTGGAAATCAGGATCCTTGTCCAGAATTTCCTGCTGGTGCGTAATGATATGCAAATCTTCGTGGAAGCCTTCCCACATGCTGTCGTGGAGTGACTGAGTGATGTCATTTCTCTCAGGCCCGAACTGATGCATGTAATCAAAGAAAAAGTGGCTGGTGCTTTCCGTTTCCGGCGTCATGACCTGGATATTCTCAAACCAGTTGACTCCAGGCAGCTGCTTGCAGGCATCGATGTCGTGAGTCTTGGCCGCCTCCGAGCCGACCGGCGCGAATCCGCTTTCCAGGAAAAAGATCCCCGGGATCTGCATATGGCTGGAATTCCAGCGATCAATCGGATCATCCTTGTCGACAACTTTGCGCACAAATGGTGCCAGTGGCGCATTCAGATGCCAGCGTGTTGCACGCACGCCGCGGTCATGCCGCTCCATCGGCGTAACGCTCGACTGATAAGCGTATTTTTCGGTGCCACATAATGTATGGGTGTGCACCCACGCCATGTGCGTGACGTCGCACAGATTGTCCACTACCAAAAGGTAATTTGCCGCGTAATGCAGATAACCTGGCTTGCCGGACCATTTCGGGTCGGCCAGCCACGGGAAATCGACAATCAATGATGCATCCGCCTTGGCCGGATCACCCATCCAGATCCAGGCAATATGCTGCTTCTCGACAACCGGATACTGTTTGACTTTCAGATTCGGTGGAACGCGTTCCTGTCCCGGAATTTCAATGCACTTTCCGGTCGCGTCGTACTTGAGTCCGTGATACATGCAACGCAGGCAATCGCCCTCGCGGCGACCATCGGACAGTCGAGCTCCACGGTGTGCACATTGATCTTCGAGCGCGATGATCTTTCCGCTGTCGCCTCGATATAAAACCACGGCCTTGTTGAGCAATCTGCGCGCAAGCAGCTCCTGGTCAACGAGCTCGTAGTCCCACGCTGCCATGTACCAGCAATTTTCAAGAAACATGCTATTGATCTCCGCCGCGCGGCATAGTTCGCGCCGCAACCAGAACCTGCATCACGCTTCGACGATGCGTTCAAACCCGTTCGTCAGCGAAGCCTGAATTGATGTCTTTGACCTTAGTCGAGCCACTGCAGGTGCGCAACCATCTCTGGCGCCGCAAACGACGGAGAGTTTCTGTTCCGCTGGGCGCCGCATGATTGCGCTTGCCGCCATGTGATCCAATATTTGCCACGCCAATTCAAAAGGTTACAGGCTGCATTGGAGTGGGATCAAAAACCTGACGTGGGCAGTCGCCACTTCCACGTACGTTGCCGGGAAAGCTTTCGTACGTGCGCGATCAAACGCTCGAGGGGGCGAGCGTAGCGCCGGCTGCATAACAGCGATCCGGCAGCCCGGCCGTCAGACATCCAGGCCGTCGGCAAGAGCAAGCTTGTGCCCACGGATGATTACCCGCGCAGCATCGTCCGGTGCCTGGGAGATGCGTTCGATGCCGTCATCGAAAAGCGGCTCCGCGCCCGCGCGCAGCACAATGAAGCAACACTTGAACGGCAATCGGCTCCGATCTGAGCATGGCTTGGACGTCGGCTGACCCGCAGCCCGCGTCCGGGCGGACGCTACGCGGGACAACCGCTGGGAAAGCCGAAGCGCTTGTGCCCTTCGCTTCGTTAACTTGTGGCTAAGAGTGACGTGCAGCGACAAATGCGCGCGAGAAGCGCGCTGCACAACTCTCACCGGGTGCTGCCGTTGCGTTTGACTCGCCTTGCGCCATAAAAGAATCGCTTGGGTAGTCCGTTGCGGCTGCTTCTGTGCCCTGGCAACCGGGGGCAGGCATCGCCTTGAGCGGTTCCGGCTGGCCGCATGCGACCGTGCCGGCAATGAGCGCCGTGCGGCACTCGGCATGCCGCAGCAAGAAGTGCAGGGCCCATTCTTGCGGTGAATTAACGGCGTGCATGCCTTGAATGACTTGGTCCATGGCGGCTTCTCGACAATTGGTTTCAAATGTTCGCCATATGTCCAAGCAGTATCTGTGCCATCCGCGCGCTTTGATGCGACAGGGGTTCCAGTTCCCGCGCATCAGACAGCCCGCGCAGCCGGTCTGCACGCCGCGCGCCCCCTTTGCTGGTGCAGCCTGCGCGCGCCCGGCACTCTGGCCCGGCTCCGCGATCGGCCATCCGCGGAAACCCACTGTCAAGCGTGCATTTGCCGCCCGGCGGCAGTCTGCAGCGCACACGCAGAAACGCCATCGACACATATCGCACGCCTCGGCGGCTACGGGCGGCTTGCATCGGACCGAACGGCGGCGTTGCTATGCGTGCGCTGAGCCGTCGATGCATGCCCGCCGACGTACCGCAGCTGGGGCGAGACTGCGCGAGGCTGCTCGGCTTTTCGCTCACAGGCAGGCGGCGCGACGCGGTGGACCCTCATTCCGTATGCTTCGGGCATCGCGAATTTTTGACAAAACTCCCGGTAGCGTCCGCAAATCTTCTCGCCGGAGCCGCCGGGTGCGCCCTCGTCCATCCACACCCTTCATCACCGACACCGTCGGCGCGGACCCGGCACATGCTGCTGACTTGCCGACAGCTGTGCGGCGAGCGCTGGCGCAGCAGCCGCAGGTCCCCTTGCCCGGGGGCGGACGCACGCTGGAGCGATGGCGCGCGCTCGCCAGGCTGGCCGGGGTTGATGTGTGCCTGGTGAAGGTGCTTGAAGCGCATTACGACGCGCAGGCGATCATGGCCGAACTGGGGCAGGCGCCGCCGCCGGACGATGTGCTGCTGGCGGTATGGGCAGCCGAGCCTCCGGACGCTCAAGTGGACTGCGTGCAGCACGAGGGCGTCACGCGCATCACCGGAACCAAGGCCTGGTGTTCGGGCGCCGGCATGGTCGACGCCGCGCTGCTCACCACGCGCGCAAACGACGCGGTGCAGCTGGTCTGCGTGGACATGCGCGAGGCTGGCATCGCTCACGATGAGAGCGCGTGGCAGGCTGTAGGCATGAGCCGCGTGGTCAGCGGCCGGGTGGATTTTGCGGATGTGAATGCGCTGGCGGTGGGCGAGCCCGGTGCCTATCTTGACCGGCCCGGCTTCTGGCACGGCGGCGCCGGTATCGCAGCGTGCTGGTTTGGAGCCGCTGCGGCGATCGCCGAAACGCTGCGCACGCATCCACGCACGGCCCGCGATCCGCATGCGTGCGCCCACCTGGGTGCCATTGATGTGGCACTGGCCGGGGCGTCAGCGCACCTGCGCGAGATCGCCACATTGATTGATGACAGACCGCTGGAGTCCCATCGCGTGTCCGTGATGCGGGTGCGCGCGCTGCTGGAACGCGTATGCACCGAGGTCATCGACCGAGTTGGTCGCGCGCTGGGTCCGGCGCCTTTGTGCCAGGACGGCGCGCATGCCCTGCGCTGCGCTGATCTGGCGGTCTTCATTCGCCAGAGTCACGCCGAACGCGACTGGGCTGCGCTGGGTCAGGCGGCGACTGAGCGGGACACGACGTGGACCCTGTGAGCCGGCCAAAAATTGACGGACATGGCACGTCCGAAGCGGCGTGGCGCAAGTGCGCATGGTTGTCCGCCCTGCCACTGCATGATGCAGACGATTTTCTTGCCGCCGGCGGCCGCGTGGTTCTGGTATCGCCGCATCCGGATGACGAAGTGCTTGGCTGCGGTGGCCTGCTCTTCCGTGCACGACAACTGGGACTGGAGGTATTGGTCATCGCGGTTACCGATGGCGAAGCCTGTTATCCGGATGATCCACTCTGGACGCCGGAGCAGCTGCGCGCAACGCGTCCGTCGGAACTGGCGGCCGCCATGCGCGAGCTGGGCGTGGCAGAGCAATGCATACAGCGGTTGCGCATCCCGGACGGCAGGGTTGCCGCACACGAGTCTGAACTGTGCGCACGACTTGCGCAGCTCATTCAGGCCGGCGATCGCGTGCTGGTTACGTGGCGCGCGGATGGCCATCCCGATCACGAGGCTACTGCGCGCGCCACGCTTGCTGCGGCTGCGTGCAGCGCGGCGAGCGTGCGCGAATTTCCGGTGTGGGCGTGGCACTGGATGTCGGCAAACGCCCAACGCTCCGCGTTGCCAAGCGCTCGACGTTATCGCATCGATGCGGACGCATGGCAGGCCAAGCAGCGCGCCTTGAACCACTTCGTTTCGCAACTGGGCGTTGCGCACAGCACCGTCCCATCACCAATTCTGCCGCCGCATGTGCTGGCGCGGTTTCAGCGTGACTACGAGGTGCTGATGCATGCAAGCGATTGAAGCGTACTTCGGCGAGCTCTACGCGCAGGATGATCCCTACGGCTACCGCAACCGCTGGTATGAGGAACGCAAGCGTGCCTTGCTGCTGGCGGCGTTGCCGCGACGCCATTTCGGCGCTGCGTGGGAGCTGGGCTGTTCCAATGGCGAGCTCACCGCAGCGCTTGCCGCGCGGTGCGATAGCGTGCTTGCCACCGACCTGTCCGCCCGAGCGGTGGAGCTGGCCACGATGCGCACTGCGCAATCAGGCAACGTCACGGTGGCCAGGGCATCGCATCCGGACGACTGGCCCGCCGGGCAGTTTGAATTGATCGTGTTCAGCGAGGTTGGCTACTTTCTCACGTCGCTTGCGCTGGACGCATGCATCGCGCGCATGCGCGAATCATTGACGCCCCAAGGCGTACTCGTGGCCTGCCACTGGCAGTACCCATTTGCGCAGGCAGTGACTGCGCCGTGCGAGGTACATGGCAGGCTGCAGGCAGCAATCGATCTGCCGCAGCTGCTGCATTATCGTGACCGCGACATGCTGCTCGAAGCGTGGAGCGGACAAAGTGCGTCCGTTGCCGCGCAGGAGGGACTGGTGTGATTGGAGTCATCGTGCCGGCGCACAACGAAGAGGCGCTGATCGGCGCCTGCCTGCGTTCAATCCGGTCTGCTGCCGCTTGCCCCGGGCTGTGCGGCGAGCCGGTGAAAATTTTTGTGGCGCTGGATCGTTGCCAGGACTCCACGGCCCGGATCGCCGCCTCGCTCGGTGCCGAGCTGGTGTCGGGCGATGGCAATGTGGGGCACGCTCGCGCGGCCGCGGCCCGTGCTGCGATCGATGCGGACGCCCGCTGGATAGCGAGTACGGACGCCGATTCCACGGTTCCACCCGACTGGATCTACAGCCAGCTTGCATGCGCTGCAGATGCCTTTTGCGGAATGGTCAGCGTGGAGGATTGGGAAGACTACGAGCCGCGCGTGCAGGCCGCGTTCGCTGCTGGCGGAACACCCCGCGACGGACACCCGCACGTGCACGGAGCGAATCTTGGCATCGACAGTCAGTGGTATCTGCGCTGTGGCGGTTTCCTCCCGCTGCCAGCGCACGAGGACGTGGCTCTGGTAAACGCACTTGTTGCCGCACGGGCGCGGATTGCGCGCCGGCCGCAACCGCTGGTGATTACCAGCGCTCGTCGCGATCCGCGCGCGCGCGACGGATTTGGCGATTACCTGCGGCGGCTGAAACGAGCGGATGACCGCGCAGATGAACTGGCTCGCGTGGGGTAACTTTTCCAACGCGCCTGGCTAACTGGAAACAACGGGGCGCACGTTTATCAAACGCGTTGGACATCGCACGTTGGCGCCACTGCTGGAGATCTGCGTGGAGCACCGGGCGCGTGGTTGCAGGTTCCGAGAGCACCGAAGTCCTCACGCGTCGCATGACGCGGCCAATGCCGACGATGCCCTCCCGACACCTGCAAGGCCACATCCTGTGGATAGCGACTGCATTCGCGACCTGTCACGCAGCTGGTCCACGATGCCTTCCACGGTCTTGACGCCCAGCGGTTTCAGCGCCACCAGAACGTCCGGCAACTCGGCTTTGAGCGCTTGCCGCTCGAAGCTGGTCTCCACCGCAAACGAACTTGCGGATGCCTCCAGTTTCTCCACGAGCGGATAGGCAAGTTCGCCGTGGAGCTTCATGTCGACAAGCGCGATACCAAAAATGCCCAGCTCCGACTCCCGCAGAGCCTGCGCAAAGTTGTAGCCGATCAAAACTGATAATCCCAAGCGCGACAGCACGTCGCCGATGAGGTTGGCAACCAGCGAAATGTTCTCGACCAGCAGAAATCCCTCAGCCTGACCGAGCGTCACGTGCTGTTCGCCCCACAGATACTCAGGGCGCTACGTGGCCCTGGTTTCCGAAATTTCGCAGAAAGGATTCAACTGCCTTTTGGTGCGCGCTCAGCGCACGTTTGACGCGCGTTCCCTCGGCGGTATCAGGGCATCGCGGAGCCGTCCGCCGCAACCCGCACTCCGCTGGTTGCGGGCACGTTGACCGAGCTCTCGGCTTCCCCGGTTTCCGTTTTCTCGAGTAAGGAAGGAACGACTGCGCGTCCCGCTTCCAGCTCGCGTTCGATGGCCAGGACCTCAGCGCAAGCATCGTCAGACTGTTTGGTCTCCGGCGCTTTGGCAGCGTTCGATCCGTCCTTGCACGCTTCGACGCTGCGCAGCGCAATGGCCCGGTATTGCTGGCGCACGCGATCAAGCGCCTGCTCGTCGAGGTCTTCCACCGCCAGAAGCCCGTCGTGCGCAGAAGTAGCCCGGATCAGCTCGTCCAGCTTGATCTGCAGCGCCACGCTGTCCCGGTTCTGACTGTTCTGAATCAGGAACACCATCAAGAACGTGATGATGGTGGTGCCGGTATTGATCACCAGCTGCCACGTCTCACTGTAGTGAAACAGCGGCCCCGTCGCGCCCCAGACAATAACCAGGGCCGCAGCGAGCAGGAACGCTCCCGGCCGACCCGATAGCCGCGCCGTACCTTCGGCAAAACGGCGAAACCACTGTGAACTACCAGACATGAGGAACCTCCCATGGCCGATTCAGATCGGCGACCTGCAACTTCAGCGGGCGAAAGAATGCGGCGAAAAGTGTGAGCGGAATGTGCACAGGGGCAGCAGTTGCCGCTTCCCACTTCCCGCGGCGCGGATCGCTGCCACGTGGGCTGCAACGCCGGCCCATACGAGTGCGCTACTCCAGCGCGCGCGCGAATCTTCTTCTTCCCATGTGCGTCGCAAACTTCGGGGCGGCACGGTGCTGATCACATGCAGGACTTCGCGAGAACCGGCTCAAGCGGAGCGCGTGGATGGGTGGCCAATGGAAAATTCGGCGCGCACTTGATGCGCTATCGCGCCCGCTTCTGCGCTGCTCGAACTGTCATTTCCTTGCTGGAGTTACCGACCTTTACCTGGCGGCAGAAAGCAGATGGTCGATGTCCTGCGTGCGGCCTGCGGCGTGCAGTGCGTTTTGGGGGAGCGCCCCCTCACCCCAACCCTCTCCCCCGGCAAGCCGGGGGAGAGGGGGCAAGAGCAGCGCATGGGTTGGGTTGAGTTGGGTTGAGTTGGGTTGAGTTGGGTTGAGTTGGGTTGAGTTGGGTTGGAACTGGAACTCGAACTGGAACTGGAACTCGAACTCGAACTCGAACTGGAACTGGAACTCGAACTCGAACTCGAACTGAGTTGGGGTTCGAGTTGCAGCTTAAGTTGCAGTTGCAGCAGAACTTGCAACTGAAACTAGGGTTGGGTTGGAGTTGCGGTGCTCAAGCGCGGCCGGGGCAGGCTTCAGGCGTTGATGTTCTCGAAGCCGCGGATGCTCCGGATGCCGAGGCCGACGGCGTCCGATAGCGTGATGTCGGGTCCATCGAACGCAGCGCCGCCATCGACTGGATCAAACTCGCACAGCGCCGGTCCGTCCAGATCAATGCGGGTGATCACGTTGGCCCGGGCCACGGCGACGTGCGCTGCGGCGGCTACGCTGATGCTGGTTTCAAGCATGCAGCCCATCATGCATTGCACGCCGTGCACGGCGGCTATGTCGGCGATACGCAGCGCATTGGAGATGCCGCCGGCTTTCATCAGCTTGATGTTGATGATGTCCGCAGCGCGCAGCCGGATCAGTTCCAGCACCTGCATCGGACCGAACGCGCTTTCGTCGGCCATGACGGGGGTGTGCACGCGGGCGGTGATGTAGCGCATGCCGGCAACATCGCGCGCCGGCACGGGCTGCTCGATCAGGTCCAGTTCAACGCTCGCATCCTCCAGTTGGTGCAGCGCCTTCACCGTCTGTCTGGCCGTCCAGCCTTGATTGGCATCCAGCCGCAGCGACGCGCGCCCGGCTACTGCCGCATGGATCGCCTTGACCCGCTCGACGTCGCTGCCGATGTCTTTGCCAACCTTGATCTTCAGCGCCGTGAAGCCGCGCTCCACGGCCAGTAACGCGTCGGCCAGCATCTTGTCGATGGCGTCCACGCTGATGGTGATGTCGCTGGTCAGGCATGGCTTGCCGCCGCCCAGCAGCTGGTACAGCGGCGCTGCGTACAGCTGCGCCCACAGATCGTGGATGGCGATTTCCACCGCGGCCTTGGCGCTGGTGTTTTTTTCCAGCGCGGTCTGGGTCAGGAGCGTGAGGTGATTGAGATCGGCCACATCCTGCCCCAGCAGGCGCGGAAAAATGTAGTGGCGAATCGCGGCAATGATTGAGCCGTGCGTGTCGCCGGTGATCACCGCCGTGGCCGGCGCCTCTCCATAGCCGACGTGACCCGTGTCGGTGTGCAGCATCAGCACGATGTCCTCGATCGCGTTTACCGTGCGCAGCGCAGTCTTGAAGGGGATGCGCAAAGGTACGCGGAGCATGCCCAACGTCATGTGCGTGATCTTCATGCGCCGCTGCCACGAGAAATTGTGATCACGAGAAAACGGGCCTGGTGGCCATGCGCATGCGCGTTCAACGGCGCATGCGCACAATGCTGGTCATGCGCTCCACATAGGTGTGCTGGTCGTCAAACAACAGCGACAACAGCGGAGTCACCGACACGGCGTTGAGCTTGATGTCGGCCACGCTGCCGCCGGCCTGGCGATAACGCATGCGTGCTACATCGTGGATCACATACGGCCGACCGTCGATCTGACCTAGCACCAGCAGCACGTGGCCGGGGATGTAGACCAGGTCGCCAACTTGCAGCGCGTGCACGGCGCGCAGGCGCTCGGCAGACGTACTCGATGCGGTGAATTGCGTGCGCGCAAAGGCCGGGCTGGATGCCTGGCGACCGGTATTGCGTGGCATGGCGACGCCCATGCTGGCGTACACATCGCCGACAAAACTGCTGCAGTCGCGGCCTTCATATGCGCCGCCCCAGCCGTAGCGTTCGCCGAGCAATTTGAACGCCTGGTGGATGATGTTGGCCGCGGTCAGCGGCAGGTAAGCTGCTGTCGTATCCGTATTCTTCTGCAGCAACGCCGGCGTGAACTGCAGGCTGCCATCAGTGCCGCGCAGCGGCAGTTGCAATACGTTCGAGGTATAGGACGTTTGCCCGTTCACTGCCTGCGTCGGCGGTACATCGGCCAGCACTGGTATGCGCGTGCCCATGTCCAGCGCCAGTTGTGACACGGCGGGCTGCTCGCGCGTGAATACCGTGCGTTCGACTGCGCCGGTGACGATCCTGTAAGGCGTGCGCTCAACGTAGGCAAACACCTCATCCGCCGTGCCCTCGGCCACATCCGCGGCGGCGACCCACGCCGCATAGCGCGCGGTGAGCACGAACAGCCACGCGCCATTGCGACTGGTGTGCGCAATGACCACGGGCGTGCCAGGCGCTTCGGCGGTTTCCTGGAAGCGATCGATGTCGGTATCGCCGGCGGTACTGAACACGCGCAGGGTGGTCGGAAATTTACGCAGCGCAGCGCGACGCACGATCAGGCCATAGCGCGTGGGCTGCTGCGCGGGAATCGCTTCCAATGCCAGTTGCTTGACCAACGCGTCCAAAGTCGCTGTCGGCACCGACTTGTCGTCGACATCAAATAGCTGCTGCGCGGGGCGCTGCGACAAAGCCTCGACCCAGCCGCTGACTTGCGCGCGATCGAGCACTGCCGGCTGCGCGCGCAGGTCATGCATCGAGCCGTCCAGTTGCATGAGCTTGGCGTTTTGCGCCGCAATCTGCGTTGCATCCAGCAACACGCGCGCTGGCTGTGCCTGCTGCGCAATCCAGTACGCCGGCGTCAACTGCTCAGCGCTGACGCCGATGATGCCTGATGGCGGAATCGGCAAGGTCGGTGCGGAGTCGCGGGCCGACAGTGGCGCAGCGCCGACCAGCAGCGTGAATGCAGCAACCACCAACCATGAAAATCGCATGCGCATGTTCCTTGATCGATGACCGATCACATTGTCGCCAGCATCGCCATGACCGACGCCACCACCAACCCGAAACCGGTACCCAGAATGTAGCCCAGCAGCGCCAGCAGGATCCCAACCGGCACCAGCGCCGGCGCGTAGCTTGCGGCCAGTATGGGGGTGGCGGCCACGCCGCCAATATGCGCCAGCGAAGAAATGCCGCACAGGTACAAGTCAAAGTGAAACAGGCGTGCAAATCCGACCAGCAACATCGCATGCAAAGCCAGGATCGTGAACCCGCACAAGACATACAGCGGCGCAGCAGCCATGCCATGAAAACTGCTTTGCGATGCCAGCACCGCGACCACGCCAAGCAGCAACGTACTGGATATCGTGCCGGCGCCGGGGTAGCGCGCCAGCGGCGTATGCGCAGCGACCAGCCCCGCTCCGGTGGCCAGCAGGATCGCCCACGTAGTCGGCGACAGCATGCTCGAAGTCGGCAAGCGCGCGGCCAGCCACGTCGCGCCGGCCGCTACCAGCAACGCCAGCCCGAGCCAGATCAGCACGCTGTCGGGCGTGGTCGACGCCGTGGTGCGCAGCGGCGCAACGGCCAGCTGCGCGCTGGAGCGAGCGCGCGTCCAGCGACTGAACGCCGGCGCCAGGCGCGCTACTGAAAACAGCACGACCACCCAGACCGAATACCCCAGCGCGTCAGTCAGCAGCGACATCGCCAGATGCGCATCGGACATGTTGATGGCCTGCTTTACCGCGATCATGTTTGCGGTGCCACCGACCCAGCTGCCGGCCAACGCCGCCAGTGGATGCCACGCGTCGCCGGGCAGCCACGCGCGGTAGATCAGAAACGTGCCGATGAACGCGACGAACAAGCTGACCGACGTGCACGCGAACACGCCAAGCACGCGTGGGCCCAATGCAAAGATCGCGCGCAAGTCGCAATTGATCATCAGCAGAAACAGCAGCGCGGGAATCAGCTGGGCGATCAGCACGCTTTGCGCGCCGCGAATTTCCGGCGTGATCTGCCACAGCCCGACCACCGCCAACGCTGTCACCAGCAAATACGTCAACACGATCGGCGGCATCACCGCAAACACGCGCCAGGCGTAGCGCCGCTCCAGCGCCGGAAACAAACCCGCCGCGAGCAACATCACCGCAAGATAGGGCCAGACGGTGTGAATCATTGCGACCCCGTGGCAGAACGTGGCTGGCCTGCGTCATCGTCTGCGTCGATGTGACCGCGACCCGTCAACACTGGCTACAACCCGCGTGCCGCCTGCGCCACGGCGCGGAACAGCGCCCGGCCTTTGTTCATGGTCTCTTCCCATTCGGTGGCCGGGTCGGAGTCGTAGACGATGCCGGCGCCAGCCTGCACGTGCAGACGTCCATCGTGGATGACCGCGGTGCGGATGGCGATCGCGGTGTCGGCATCGCCCCACCAGCCAATCCAGCCGATGGCGCCGCCGTAGATGTTGCGCTTGGCCGGTTCCAGCTCCTGGATGATTTCCAGCGCGCGAATCTTCGGCGCGCCGCTCAGCGTACCGGCCGGGAACGTGGCCTTGAGGACGTCCATGTACGACAGCCCGGCGCGCACCGTGCCTTGCACCTGCGAGACGATGTGCATGACGTGCGAATAGCGCTCGACCACAAATGAATCGCTGACCTCGACGCTGCCCGGCTCGCTGATGCGGCCAATGTCGTTGCGGCCCAGATCGATCAGCATGACGTGCTCGGCACGCTCTTTGGGATCGGCCAGCAGTTCGGCTTCCAGCGCCTGATCCTCCGCTTGCGTTGCGCCGCGCCGACGCGTGCCGGCCAGCGGACGCACGACGACCTTGCCGTCTTTCAACCGCGCCAGAATTTCCGGTGAGGAACCGACGATCTGCGTATCGCCAAGATCAACGAAATACATGTACGGCGAGGGATTCAGTGCGCGCAGCGCGCGATACACGTCCACCGGCCGCGCGTGGAAACCCACGCTCAAACGCTGCGATGGCACTACCTGGAAAATGTCGCCGGCGCGGATGTACTCCTTGGCGCGCTCGACCATCGCCATGAACTCGTCCTTGCTGAAGGTGGATTTGAAATCGCTCTCGTCCACCGCCTCGGCGTGTACCAGTTGCGGGTACGCCGCGCCGCCCTGATGCAGCCGGTACACAAGCGCGTCCAGCCGTCGTCGCGCCGCGGCGTATGCCTGCGGCTGCGCCGGATCGGCGTGCACTATGAGATACAGCCGGCCTTTGAGGTTGTCGAAAACCGCCACCTCTTCGGCCAGCATCAGCAAGACATCGGGCGTGCGCAGCTCGTCGACACGATCCCACTGCGCCAGTCGCGGCTCGATGTAACCGATCGTTTCGAAACCGAAGTAGCCGACCAGCCCGCCGCTGAACGCGGGCAGCTGCGGCAACTGCGGCACGTCGTAGGATCGCCGCAGCTGCTCGATTTCTGCCAGCGGATCATCCACATGCCGGCGCTCGGTGACCTCGCCGCAATCCTCCACCTCAAGCTCGTGTCCGCGCAGCCGGTACACGCGCTTCGCCGGCAGGCCAATGATGGAATAGCGTCCCCAGCTTGCGCCGCTCTCGACTGATTCGAACAGGAATGTGTACGGGCCATCGGCCAGTTTCAGATACACCGACAGCGGCGTGTCGAGATCGGAAAACACCTCGCGCACCAGCGGAATCCGCGTGTGCCCTTGCGCCGCCAACGTGTCAAATTCGTCTTGAGAGATCACGCTGCAGCTATCCATCGGTGGTGAGTCCGTCAAGATAGCAGTGCTCAGCCCCACGCACACACGCACGCGAACCTGCCCGGTTGCTGTGCCGCTGCGCCAGGTTTAATCTCGCCACGGGGAAACCAAGGTAAAACCTGGAAGCTCGTTGTGCACTTTTGTCAGGCTTGCGACACGCAGCGACACACCCAGTCGAGTGCGCGACTGCGGACAATGAACCCACGTTGGCATAGAAAGCTTGACCACAGCCCATGACCGATCGCGCTGCGCAGCATTCGTGCGTCGCGTGCCGGGACACATGGCAACTCCGCCAGCAGCTCGCTCCGGCCCATGGATGTGCGCACAAGAAGAAGCATCAACTCACCAGCGACACAAATGCTGACTCAAGGATGCGCAGACGCAGGGCGACAGCCGATCAGCAAATGCCTTGAACTGGGCGATGATCCAGCTGCCATGAAAAACGTAATGTGCGACCACGAAAAGGGAATTCCGCATGCCAGATGACGACAGGCTATGGGTTGGTCAAAACGGGGAGCAGTTCGGCCCTTATAGCGAAGCCGACGTTCGTCGGTGGATCGGTGAAGGCAAGTTTGCACGCGATGCACTGGTCTGGCGCAACGGCATGACTGACTGGGCTCCACTGGGCGACCTGTTCCCCGCCGTGAACGAACCACCGCCGCCGCTACCACCGCGGTCCTTGCCGCCGCCGAACAGGCCATTGCCACCAGCTTTCACGGCACCCGGCGCGATGAGCGGCGAGTCGTTCTCCGCTTACCCCGAGAGTGAGACGACCGCGGCCAGCACGCATCGCCCAACCCTGCCGCCGCCACCGGCACTGCACTGGGGCCTGGTGCTCCTGTTCACCATGCTGACGTTTGGCATCTTCGGCGTGGTCTGGCCGTTCATCCAGGCGAACTGGGTGCGCAAGATCGATAGCCACAGCCGCGCCAGTCTGTTCATCGGCCTGGCGCTGGCGTCCCTGGTCATCGGCTACGTGTGCTATTTCGCCGGTGCGTTCGCCGTGGCGAGTGGTCATTTCGGCCTGTTGGCTCTCGGTGGAATGCTGTTGCTCGGCTACTGGGTGTTGTACCTGACCGCGTATTTCTCAATGGCCGGTTCGCTGCGGCGAAATTTGCCGGCCTACGGCCTGCCCGTGGCGATCGGCGGAGTCACCCTGTTCTTCTTCAACATGTATTACCTGCAAGGGCAACTGAGCTGGGTCGCACGCTGCAAAAACACCGGACAAATCACGCCCCCGGCATCCCAACGGATTTTCTGGGTGCTTCTCATCGGACCCGTCGGGATCATCAGCATCCTGGCCGCCATCGCCATTCCGGCGTATCAGGATTACCTCGTGCGCGCGCAGATCGCCGCATCGACCCCGCTGACCGACAACGCCAAAATCGCGGTGGTCGAGTACTACTACCGCACCAATCGGTTACCCACCGACAACCAAAGTGCGGGACTTGACGCCAGCACGCATCTCTCCGGCAAGTACGTGTCCAGCATCGAGGTGGCTGACGGCAAGATCATTGTGGCATTCAACACCTCCAGCGCCAGTCCGGCGCTGCGCAACGACGTGCTCGTGATCACGCCCTACCGCGACAGCAACGGCCGTATCGGCTGGCGCTGCGCAGACAGCGGCACCACCGTACCGGCGAAGTATTTGCCACTTGCGTGTCGCCAGCAGGCAACCGCGCTTCCCCGGCAAACTCCTGCAGAGCGCCCGACTGGCGTCTCCGACGCGTTCTGACCGCATCATCGCTGCGGGCTTCAGCCGCCGGAGCTACCAGCCGGCACATAGCGCGACGCCATCACCACGCGCATGAACGCGTCGAGCAAAGCGCGGCGTGCAGGGTCGGCGGCATCGAGCGTCATGGACCAACTCCAGCGGATGCCGCTGGCCCGCGCCGGCTCGCAGAACACGACGATGTCGTCGACGTGGTCGGTGCCTTGATACAGCGTGGCCCGGCACGGCATGCGCGGGTTGCGCATGTTGATGTTGTTGATCGTTGCGGCCGGATCGGCCTGCAGGAAGTGCTTGCGGTCGGCCTGGATTTCCGCATCCAGCGTCGACAGCTTGCGTGGCCACACGTTGAGCACCATCACCTGCTGCGGATGTCCAGTCCACTCACCGCGATACAGCACAAAGTTCACGCCGATGGCTTTGGCATATGTGCAGCAGTCCGCGGTCCAGCCGGACGGCGCAATGGCACGGATGGTCCAGGCTGGCACAGCGCCGTCTTTCGCGCCCTGAGCCGCGAAAGCCTGTCCGCTGCCCGCGACGGTCGGCGGCGCGGCAAACACCAGGCCACTGGCAAACAACAGAACACAGGTGAGCAACAGCGCGGCTTCCCGTAGCCGCGTCGTGCAGCGCGGGATGGTCCGGCGCCATGCACGAAATGGACGGTGCTGGCAACCGGCCAACGTGAGCACCTGCGTTCTTTGCATGTCTTGATTGCCCCATCGTGAACACGCAACGCCAAGCCGAGCCGGACGTGCGATCAATATCAGTCGCGCAGCATACAGGCCTTACCGCGCCATCCCGTCGCGCCGAGCACGCCGGGAACCAAACCGCCCGCGACCGGTCAGACTGGTTGATTGGCGAAGTTCCATTGCCGTGGATCTGGTCGTCACCAGCTTGCAGACGATGGTGACGGCCAACGCCAATCACATGGTGGTTCCGCTCACGTCTTGACGACGCTTATCCCGGCGCATGCATTTTGCGTCGGGATCTTTTGCCTGGGCCGCGCTACACCGGTCTGCGCTTATCCGCCAAGCGCATGGCGCATCGCGGTTATTTCCGCGCGATAGTCGACAGCCTGGAAGATCGCCGAGCCGGCCACGAAAGTATCCGCTCCGGCTGCGGCAATGCTGCCGATGTTGCTGGCGCTCACGCCACCGTCCACTTCCAGTCGAATGGCGTGGCCGCTGGCATCAATGCGTTCCCGCACCTGACGCAATTTGTCCAGCGTCCCGGGGATGAACTTCTGCCCGCCAAAACCCGGATTGACCGACATGATCAGGATCAGGTCGAGCTTGTCCATGACGTAATCGAGATGGTTCAGCGGCGTGGCTGGATTGAAGACCAGGCCGGCCCGGCAGCCGGACTCCTTGATCAGGCCGAGCGTGCGATCGATCTGCTCGCTGGCTTCCGGATGAAAACTGATGCCGCTCGCGCCCGCCTTGGCAAAGTCGGGCACGATGCGATCCACCGGCTTCACCATCAGGTGCACATCGATGGGCGCGGTGATGCCGTAAGCGCGCAGCGCTGCCAGCACCATCGGACCCATCGTCAGATTGGGCACGTAATGGTTGTCCATCACGTCGAAGTGCACCCAGTCCGCGCCGGCCGCCAGCGCTGCAGTCGCGTCTTCGCCGAGCCGTGCGAAGTCGGCAGCAAGGATGGACGGGGCGATAATGGACGGTTGCTTGCTCATGGGAATCTGGCCAAAGGAAAGAAGGCGCGAAGACCGCAGCGCAAGTCTGCCACGATGAAACATCGCCAGCGCTGACCCTGCGCTGGCACAGCACCATGCGGGCAGCAAAAGTTGGCGCTTACTTGAATCCGCGCATCTCCTTTATGCGGTCGTAAGCGGCGTTGATTTCGCTGGCGCGTGACTCGGCTTGCCGGCGCATGTCCTCGGGCAAATCGCCGAGACGGTCCGGGTGATGCTCGGAAATCAGCTTGCGATACGCATGCTTCACTGCGCGTTCGTCGGCACTTTGATCGATGCCCAGCACGACGTACGGATTCGGTCCCTGGGTATTGCGCTGCGGCGGCACGTAACCGTTGCCGCGGTCCCAGCCATAGGTCTGACTTCGACCGTGGCCCTGCGCGCCGGCGCCCGCGTTCCACGCGTAGCCCTTCATCGCCAGCAGTGCGACCAACTCCATGTCACTGACGCGCAGGGCAAACGCCAGCTGGCGCAGGATGGCCATTTTTTCCGGCGGCGGATGGCCCTCCGCCAACACGGTTTCCATCACCACATCAAGCACGGAAAACGCGTGATCGCGGCGCATGCCCGCCCATCCGCGCAAAGCGTTGATGCTGTGCGTAACGTCAAACTCGGGCTGCTTGCCGACGTTGAAACTGGCAACCGCCTGCTGGCGTTGTTCGCCGACCAGATTCATCCGCGTCATCAAACGCTCGACGACGGCAATCTCCGCTTCCGACACCCGGCCATCGGACTTGGCGACCGCTCCCAGCAAGGTAAACAGCGGCCCGACAAAACCACCGGCCTCGGGCACCGCGCGCTGGCGCTGGCTGTGGCGCAAGTTGTCCAGCACAAAGCCGATGACGGCACCCACGATCGCACCGGGCCCGTGGCCGACCATCAAGCCGAGAAATCCCAGCCAGAGCGTGTAGCCAAAATTCACGATTGCGCCTGCGTCGAAGGTGACTGCCGGCGATACCGCGCCGCCGGCGCGTCAACGATCGCATGCACTGCGGCGCGCATCGCCGTCCGCTTGCGCATCGCGTTGGGGTACTTTCGAAACGCTGCGCGCAGATCCCTACTCGGGCCGGCGAGTTTTCGCGCGCCCGACATGCTGGCATGGCCGTGGCACGCCGCAGCCAAGCCGCGTCGGCTTGGCTGCGCCAGCACGGCAGCTTGCGCTGCGGCGAGTGGACTGGCAGCGATGCGCGCGCGCGAAACCGCCATCATCAAGATGTGCATCCGTAATCAGGGCAATGGAAATGCTGGCAATTCTAGCAGTGCGTGATGATCACCTTGCAGTGCAGCGGCTAGAATGCATGACTCCCGATCTTGCGGACGCGCTGAAGTGCCAACCACCCTGCTGCAATCCAACCTGCCCGATCTGGAGCTGATCCACCGCGGCAAAGTGCGCGACGTCTATGCGTTGAGCAACGATCGGCTGTTGATGGTGGCCACGGACCGACTGTCTGCATTTGATGTGGTCATGCCCAATCCGATCCCCGGCAAGGGCGAAATGCTGACGCAAATTTCCAATTTCTGGTTTGCGCACACCGCGCATCTGGTGCCAAATCACCTGCTCGACGTGCCGTTGGCCGAGGTACTGCCGACGGGCACTGAGCTTGCGCTGTACGCAAAACGTTCCGTGGTGGCGCGGCGCCTGCAGCCGGTGCCGGTGGAGGCGATCGCGCGCGGTTACCTGATTGGTTCGGGCTGGAAGGATTATCAGGCTAGCGGCACGCTGTGCGGTATCACTTTGCCGACCGGTCTTGAACAGGCGCAGCAGTTGCCCGAGCCGATTTTCACTCCATCAACCAAGGCCGCGTCCGGTCACCACGATGAAAACGTCAGCTATGCCAGCGTGGTCAACGCGGTCGGCAGCGAGCTGGCCGGCAAAGTGCGTGATGCCACTTTGGCCATCTACGCGTGGGCTGCTGCGTATGCGGCCGAGCGCGGCATCATCGTTGCCGACACCAAGCTGGAATTCGGCACGGACGCGCACGGTGTTCTGTACGTGATGGACGAAATGCTCACGCCTGATTCCTCGCGCTTCTGGCCGGCTGATCAATACCGCACCGGCATCAGCCCGCCCAGTTACGACAAGCAGTTCGTACGCGACTGGCTGGAAACCCGCGACTGGAACAAGACCGCGCCCGGTCCGGTGATTCCCGACGAAGTGATCGCACGCACGGCTGAAAAGTACGCCGAGGCGCTGCAGCGCCTGGCCGGTATTCACTTGTCGTGAGCAGCGCCTGGTGATTTCTCGCCGGCGCAATCACCGCCGAGGTGATTGCCACCAGCGCACTCAAAGCCAGCGCGAATTTCACCCGGCTGGCGCCCAGCAGCGTGGTGGTCATCGGCTATGCCGCGGCGTTCTACCTGCTCAGCCTCACGCTGAAACACATTCCCATCGGCGTCGCCTACGCGGTATGGTCTGGCGCAGGCACTGCGCTCATCTCCCTGATCGGCATCCTGGCATTTCGCCAGAAAATCGATCTGGCCGGCATTTGCGGCATCGCGCTGATCATCGCTGGTGTGCTGGTACTCAATCTGCTATCCAGAAGCGGTGCCCAGTGACGACACGTGACCCAAGCGGAGACAACCATGCGCAGCATGCAGGACTGGCTTGACAGCTACAGCGCCGACCATCGCAATCCGACCAACCAGATAGCCCACTGGCTGTGCGTGCCGCCCATCGTGTGGTCGGTGATTGCGCTGCTGTGGATCATCCCCGTGCCGCAGTCGTTCCTGCGTCCGGGCGCATGGGCCGTGCTGGTGATCGTGCTGGCGTTTTACTGGTACTGGCGGCGCTCACATCGCCTGGCGGTTGCGGTGCTCGTCGCGCTGGCGCTGCTGGCGGCGATCACGCATTGGCTGTTCATCGAACTGGGCACAGCCGGACTGTGCTATCTGGCCATCGGCGTGTTCATAGTGGCCTGGATTGGGCAGTTCGTTGGCCATCATTTTGAAGGGCGACGCCCGAGCTTTCTCACCGACATGTCCTACCTGCTGATCGGACCGGCCTGGCTGATGGCCAAAGTGCTGCGCAAGTTGGGATTCCGCCAAGTCGTATGACCGCGGTACTCACGCTCATCAGCACCGCGCTGTGGTGGGTGCTCTACAGCTCCATGGCCGCACTGGTCTTTGCGTTGATTGGCTGGTGCGTGCTGCGCTGGGCCGAGGGCATGGCGGTGGTGTTCAACCGCCTGTATCTTGCCTGCCTGCTATGGGCTCTGGTGACACTTGCACTGATCGCCGCAGTTGCCGCGGCCGAAGGCAATTTGCGGCCGCCCTACGCAGCGCTGTTGCACTCCGGGGCGCTGCGCTGGGCCTTGGTCGCCGACATGCTGGCAGGCGTCGCGGTTATCTGGCGACTGACCCCGCGCGTGGATGCGCGTCGCGTGCGCGTCGGCAGCGCGTGCATGGCCGTCGCGGCGATCATGGCAATCAGTTTTGGTGTCGCCACCAGCCTGACGTAGACCCGCAGTCAAGCCGCGCCTGTGCTTGTCGTGCCCTGCGTCGGGCGGGCGGTGCCTGGCACGCAGCGGCTGGGCCGCGGCCGGGTCAATTCGGCCTTAGTGCACAAGCTGGCGATTGGCCTCCTGCACGGAGCGCGTAAAGCCTGCAAATGGAATATCGGTAATGCCGACCAGGCCAAGATGGCTGTTTTCACCGTCGAGCAAGCGGCCGGTTACGGGTTGATCGGCGTACTGGAACCAGTGCACGCCGACTATGGCTGGATCACCTGCCGCCGCGCTGACGAAGCGCGCGTAAGCTGCGCCACGTTGGTCCTCGCTCTGCACCGATACGACCCCGCTGCCAAACGGCCCGCGGTCGGCCGAGCCAAAGTGGAACTCGCTGATGAGTACGGGCTTGTCCAGCCGGTGCAGCGCGATCGCGTCGAAACCGTGCTGCGGCAGGTCGGCATACACGTTGAAGCTGATCACGTCACAGAACTGTGCGCAGGCCGCCACGGCTTCGGGCGTGTTCACCGCAAAGCGCCCGCCCAGAAACAAGTGGTGCGGGTCACGCTGGCGGATCGCGTCCTTGACGGTCCGGAAGTAAGTATCTGCGTATACCCGCAGCCACGCGCTGTAATCGTCCGTGATAGCCGGGTGCGCCTGAACCGGCAACGGCGCCACAAATCCTGTTGCCTCCAGCGCAGCCCAGGAAGTGAGCGCGATACCCCACGCTGCACCCAGGGTTTCCGGCGCCACGTATTTCTTGCGCAACATTGCCACAAATGCCTGCTTGGCCGGACTGCGCGCCTCGCCACGCAGTGTGCCCACGGCCAGACCCCAGCGGCCCTGTGCGCCACTGCCGGCCCAAGCCAGTTCGTTGTCGGCGAAGTACCCCAGCAAGTAGGGATCGTCGCGCACACCTGACGTCGCCTTGTCGACGGCCATTCCCGCGGCCGCTACGAAAAGTGGATCAAATGGATCGGGCATGCGCCCCCAATAGTCGTAACCGGTTGCGACATTTGCGTAGTCACCGGAAATATTGATTGACCGCGTGTAGGCCAGCCGATGTGCGGCGCCCAGCGCGGCATCGCTCCAGTTGCCCAGGGTGTTGAAACCCCAGGCCTGCAGGCGATCCAGTGCGCGCTGGCGCCAGGCGTCCCGCCATTGGGTGCCGTCTACGCGATACAAGTTGGCCGCATAAAAGTCGAACCAGCGGCCATGGTTGTAGCCGATTCCCTTGCTGGCAGCTTGATCGGGACTGCGGCTGTCAGCCGCGCCGTAGAACGCAGCCCACTCGTTTGCATCCGCGGGCAAGTCAATGAACATGAACTCGCGACCGGATATATAACTGCGGCCACCATCGCTGGCTACCGCGTTGACGCCTGTGGAAAAGAACGCGTGACCATCCGGTGTCACCAACTGCCAACGTCCAGCGACTTTCTGCGTATGAAACCATCCGCTTGCTTTCAGCGTTTGGCCATCCATGCGTCCACCGTAGGAAGAGTTCATGGCGGCGGCAGCAGCAGTCGCCAACTGCGTGCGTTCACGCGCATGGGCTACCCGCAGCGCCGCGTCCGAGTCAATTTTCTCTGGCCAATGGCCTCGCGCGAACTGGCCAAAGCGGTCAACGATGGCTGCGTAGGCGGCGTGCAGGGCTGGCGCGCCCTTTGTTGCTTCGACGGGCCCAAACAGCAACGTTTGCGCCGCCTGCGGTGCGGGCACGCTCAGCCGAATGGCCTGCACCTGGCGTAAATCAAGCGCACCATCCACGCGGGTCGCGAGCAGGATCAGCTGGCCGTGATCGTTGAAAGGCATGGGCGGGCCCACCTGCATACCTTCAGCGCGCGGCGACGTGGCACGCAGCGGAATAACCAGCGTCTGCGCCGGACCAGGCCGCGCGGCAACCGTGGCATGCAGATGCCCGCCGTTGGCGTCCTCAACCTCGATATTCAGCGTCAGCGCCCAGGCCATGGCGTCTTGCAACCGCAGGCGCAGCTCGCCTGCGCCGGACCAGTCCCAGCTGCCACGCGCCGGTGTCAACGTGATTTGCGGTTTGCTCGAGGGCTGAAACGTGTAGCGCGCCTGGAGCACGCCATCCGCCGCGCGCTCGACGCGCTCAGCACGCTGCACATCATCGAGGCTGATCCGTGCGATGGAGTCCGGCTTGGCCAGATCCGCCACGTTCGTGGTTGGCGCCGCGTGACAGGCGCCCAGCGCCAGCAGATACAAGCAGAGCAAGCCAGAACGAAGCATGGGACCAACTCACTGACGCGGGCGACCATTATGCAACCACGCGCTGCAGCGCAGCCGGCCACGCCGACCTGCCCGTCGAACCACTCGGGCCATCGCTCAGGGCGCGCGCGGACCGGCCCAGCGTCGCCAGCCGTAGTACACCGGCAAACCCAGTGCGACGATCAACAGGCTCATGCCCGCATCACCCGGCGCATGGATTGCGCTGGCCACGATCACCGCGAACACGGTGATCACGAAAATCAGCGGCAGCACCGGGTAGAACGGCACGCGATACAGGGTTGGCTCATCGATGAAATGCTTGCGATACCAGAACAACGTGGCAATGCCGAACACGTGGCCAAACCATTCGCCCACCGTGGAGTAGTTCAGCAACTGGTTGAACGTGCCGGAAAGCGTGAGCACGATTGCCCACGCCCCAAGCGCTACCAGCGCAACCTGCGGCGCCCGCGTGCGGGGATCAATGCGAGCGGTCGCGCGAAAAAAAACCCCGTCGGCACTCATCGTCTGCAACACGCGAGCGCCCCCGGCGATCGCGATGCTGCAATAGCCGAACGTGGAACAGGCAATGCCAATTGCGATCACCGTGGCGCCGCGCTCACCAAGCACCTTGCGCATCAAGTCCGCGGCCGGTGCCGAGCTTGCGGCGAGTCCGGCGTGACCCAGCCCGGACAGATACGCCAGGTTGGCCAGCACGTAACACACGACGACGCCAGCCATGCCCAGGCCCAACGCGCGCGGCAAGGTGCGTTGCGGGTTGCGCACTTCGCCAGCCAGATCGTTGAGGTAGTGAAAGCCGCCGTAGGTAAACAGGACGGGCAGCAGCGCGCCGGCAAACGCCCAGCGCGACAAGGGCGGCGCGGCGTCCGGCGCCCAGGCCAGGCCCGGTTGATCATGCGCCAGCACCAGGCCGGCAACCACCAGCAGCGCGACTGCCGCCAGCTTCAACACGGTAAAAATATTCTGCAACCACGCCCCCGCGCGAATGCCGAACAAGTTGATGCCGACGATGAACACGATCGCGCCCACGGCCACCGGCTTCACGTACAGCACCGAGTGCAGGCCGATGGCCGAACACAGATACTCGGCGAACATGGTCGCCACTGCCGCCACGCTGCCGGGATAGTTGATCAGCGCCATGGACCAGCCAAACAGGAATGCCGGCAGCAGTCCGAAGGCCTCGCGCAAATAGACGTATATACCGCCAGCCTGCGGACGGCGCGCTCCAAGCTCGGCGTAACACAGCACGCCGGCCAGGGTCAGCAGACCGCCAAGCACCCACAGCGCAAGTACTTCGGTGGCCGATCCGGTATTCCTGGCCACCGTTGCGGGTGTGAGAAAGATACCCGCGCCGATGATGCCGCCGATGACGATCATCGCGGCGTCCCAGGAGTTCAGGCGGCGGGCGTAGGTTTGTGCAGGTTCGACGGGCATGGCGGCTACATTGACACTGTCCGGGGCGTTTCAGCAATTCCCGCCAGCCGGGCCGTGCGCCGTGCGGCAGACTCACTTGCGATCGGTCACGGCCATGCACGGACCATGGCGCTTGCGGCCGGTAAATTGACAACCAGGATGCGTGTCGAAACACTACCGACCGCGGCGCCGCGCAGCAGTGAACTGCCCTGGCAGTCGCGTCTGGCGGAACGCTGATCCACGAGTTCGGCATTGTTTGCAGACGACGGGTACGTATCACCACCACGAGCCCCACCATGCCAGCCATCACCTTCAGCCATCGGATCGCGTTCGCCACGTCTGCGGACTATCCGCCGATCCAGCCGGACGACGCCCATCTGGCCGCGACTTTGCAGCAGCTCGGCGTGGAGCCAGTGTCGTGCATCTGGAATGATCCGGCGGTGGACTGGTCGCGCTTCGACGCGGTGTTGATCCGCACCATCTGGGATTATTTCAAGCACTACGCGGCGTTCCTGGCCTGGCTGGATCGTCTTGACCAGCTCGGCGTGCCGACCGTCAACGACAGCGCGCTGCTGCGCTGGAACAGCGACAAGCGCTATCTGCTGGAGCTGGCTGCACGTGGCGTGGACATCATCCAGACCCGGCTTGCCCATGGCAGCGAGCTCGATGAGCTACTGGCGACCATGCAAGGGCAGCAAGTGGTGATCAAACCGACCGTAAGTGGTGGCGCATGGCACACGCTGCGCGGCGTTGTCGGCGCAGACGCATTTGCACAGGCGCTGACGGACTTGCCGCGCCAGCATGATTATCTGCTGCAGCCGTTCGTGCCCGATGTGGTCAGCGCCGGCGAGTGGTCGCTTTTGTTTTTTGCCGGGGCCTTCAGTCACGCCGTGATCAAACGCGCTGCGGCCGGCGATTATCGTGTCCAGAGTGAATTTGGTGGCAGCATCGAGTCTGCCGTCCCCGACACCGCTACGCTGCAAGCCGCCGAGCGAGCGCTGGCGGCGGTGGTAGCGCAGGGTCACCGCGACCTGGCGTATGCGCGCGTCGACGGCGTGGTCAGCGCCGGACAATTTCCGCTGATGGAGCTGGAGCTGGTCGAACCATTTCTGTTTCTGGCCGAACAACCACAGACGGCCGAACGCTTCGCCCGACAGTTGACGCAGCGCCTCGAAGCCGGACGCTTGCACGCGTCGGCCCCGCCCGTGACGCCAGCCGCCGCCCGGGCAGCCCCCGACCGGAGCCAGCCGCGATGAGCGACACGCCCGCGCCAGCACCCGATCGCGACCAGCTGCCGCAACACACCACGCCAACCTGGGAGGTGGAGCTGCTGATCTCCGGCGTCGCAGTGTTCGCCATGCTGCAGCTGCCCGGCTGGCTGGACAACCAGCTGTTTGCGTTGATGCCCCGGCTGGACTCGGATCTGGCCGGCATCTGATGCCGCTGTATGTCTACCTCAAGAGTGCCGCGCTGATCCTGGCGGTGACTTTCGCGCTGCACCTGATGCTGCGCGCGCACTGGATTGCGCTGGTCGGCATGCACTCGGTCTACCCCGATGGGGTGCTGTGGGCAAAGTTGCGGATGGGTCCGGTACGTCGCGAGTTTGAACAGCGCCGCCATGGTTGCGCCGCGGAGTCGATCGAACGCGCGGACAACCGCGCCACCGTGGTGTTTGCCATCGGCGTGATGCTCGCTTCGCGGCTGCTCCAGCTCAGCGCGCTGGTCGTCGTGCTGTTCGCCCTGATCACGGCGACCCTCACGCTGGCAGGGGAGCAGGTAAACCTGACTCTGGCATTCGGCATCTGCTTCCTTGCCATCATCCTGTTGATGCTGCTTTCGCGGCGCATCGATCATCGTTTTGGCCAGCGCCTGGCGCCAAATGGACTGCCGCGCCGCTTGCTTGCGGGGACCTTCAACGCGCTGTCCCACATGGGCGTGGGCCGGCGCTCCGAGGTGATGGCGCTGCTCGCGAGCCACGGCAGCGAGCGTAGGATCAATGTGCTGGCGACCGTCACCATTCTTGCGGTGTTGCTGGGCGTGGCGTTGGGTCTGAATACGCTGAAGGAACCTGTGCACAGCGGGAGTTACAGATTGTTCCCGCGAAGCATCGACGACTCGCGCACGCTGCGCAGTGCCCATTACGACGATCAGCGCGACCCTCTGCATGACGCGGCCACGCCGTTCGTGCAGAGCGCCGTGATCGACGGGCCCTATCTGCGCCTGACCGTACCTTACCAACCGCAGCGCGATGCGCCGGCCCAGCGGGTTGCCTGTGCCGGGGCGCTTGCTCTGGCTGAAGGTGTGGCGCGCAGTGACGCCTTGCTTGCATGCCTGTCGCACCTGCACGCGCTGACGCTGGACGGTAACCCGCTGGCCTCGGTGCACTACGACGTTGGTAGTGATCCGCGCACCGACCGCCCGGCACTGCTGGCGATGATCGACGTTCGCGCGCTGGCCACAGGACGCCACGTGTTGCTCGTAGCGCGCGGCAGTAGCAACGGTGTGGCGCGCGCGGACGACAACGCCGTTGTGATTGTGTTCTGGCGTTGAGCGCAGTCGAACAGTCGGTTATACGCGCGGGTCGTCCGTTCGGCTTGGCCCGGCCGCTCCGTGCCTTATGAAAGAAATCCGCGCTGGCGTGTATCTATTCATGAAGGCGGCCATTCGGTCACCACGGAGCTCGAACATGAAGCACGCATTTCGATTGATCGCTGCGGCCAGCCTGGCCGTGGGGCTTGCGGCCTGCACCGTATCCGGCGATGACCACTCCGATGGCGGCGCCGCAGCGATGACGCTGAAAATCTACGCGGTACCGCAGGCGCAGACCGATCAACTGAGCGAGTCGCTCGGCAAGGCACTGGGAAAAACCGCCAACGTCACCGTGCCGGCATCGGGCAAATTGCTGGTTTACGCGCCAGCCGGCGCTCAGAATTCCATCGGCGCGGCAATCACCAGCCTCGGCAAACTAGCACCGGTCGAGCGGGCTCCTGCGCAGGTGGAATTGCACTTCTGGGTGGTGGACGCCCAATCCGGGGCCGGGGTCGACGACGCTGCGCTGAAACCACTGGCGAGCGCACTGGACGCAGTGCGCCAGAACATGGGGCCACTGCATTTTCAAGTCGCTCAAGCGGTCACGGCGATCACTTCTATGGGACATGATGGTTCTCTGAAAACCGGAACACTCGGCATTCCGCGCGGCTTTGGATTCGAGGTCCATGCCGTGCAGGACAACACGATCGACTTATCGGTGAGCTATGACGACCGCGGCCAGCTCAGCCTTGCGCAGTTCGAAACCCGGATTGCCGTGCAGTCCGGGCACTACGTCGTGCTTGCGCAGGCACCCGGTGGCTGTTCGGTCACGTTTACCAGCCCACCTCCCGGGGCGTGCCCGGACAAACCTGCATTGCGCCTGCTCATTGTCCGCGCCGACCGCCTGAATCCAGCCGCCTGAGTCGTCAGCATGTCGCTGCGCCAGGAAGCGCTTTACGCCAGCTATCGAAGGCTGGAACGGCCGCTGTACAACGTGTTGTACCGTCAGTTGTGGCAGGCCGAGGATTGCCAGGACACGATCCACGACGCCTACGTGCGCGTGTGGCAACGTCGCGACAAAGTAGACGTGGCTACGCTGGACGCACTGGTATGGACCACCGCGCTCAATCTGGCAAAAAACCGACTGCGCTGGCGCGTTCTGCGACGACACGAGGACATCGACACCGCGCCGCTGCCTTTGGCTGACACCGCTCCAACGGATTTTCTCGCGACCCGACGACTGCATCAGGCCCTGCGACAATTGCCGCGCAAGGCCCAGCAGATCCTGCTGCTGGCTGAGTTCAGTGGCCTGCGCGGTGAGGAGATTGCGGCCCTGCTGAGCATCCCTGCCGGCACGGTTGCCTCGCGCAAACATGCCGCCATGAAACAATTGAGACTATTGCTGGGAGACCTTGCTGATGCGTGAAACCAGTCATCTGTTCACTGATCTGCAGCCGTTGCCCGGCGGACTGCGACGTTTGCAAATCACCCTTGATGCCGCTCCCCGGCACACGCCCGCAGCTGGCGTGCATGCAACCGCCGCGGTATTTGGTCTGGCCCTGCTGGCCGCGGTGTGGATTTTGCCCGGAGCCTTTGCACGCCACCAGCAAACCACCAGGCTGTCCGCCGCTTTGTACGCCGCCATCGCTCCGTCTGACAAGCGCATCCTCGTGACTGCTGGCGCTGCCATCGAACTGCCAAGCAAAGACTCGAGCGTTCGGCTGTATCTGCTGCAATCACTCCCCGCCAATCCCTGAAAACATGGCCCTTCGCCGCCAGCGCTGGACGTTGACGGCGCAGGACCATTACCCGTCCCTCGCGTGGCCCGCGCCTTTAGAATGGACGCACTGGTTCCAACGGTTGCCGGCGTGCCCGCACCAACGCGCAAGATTTTGCACATCGACATGGATGCGTTTTACGCATCCGTGGCGCAGCGTGACGACCCTTCGCTGCGCGGCAAGCCCATTGCGGTGGCGTGGCGCAGCACGCGCTCGGTCGTGCTTACTGCCAGCTACGAGGCTCGCGTGTTTGGCGTGCATTCGGCCATGCCTTCGGCGCGCGCCGAGCGGCTGTGCCCGCCATTGATCTTCGTGCCCCCGGACTTCACGCGCTATCACGAGGTGTCGCAGCAGATTCGCGCGATCTTTGCGCGACACACCGCCCTGATTGAACCGCTGTCGCTCGACGAGGCGTACCTCGACGTCAGCGCGCTGGACAGCGGACTGCCTTCGGCCACCGCCACCGGCATGGCGATCCGCGCTGCCATCCGCGAGGAAACCGGCCTAACCGCTTCGGCAGGCGTGGCGCCGAACAAATTCCTCGCCAAGATCGCGTCGGACTGGAACAAGCCGGATGGACTGTGCGTGATTCGTCCGCACCAGGCCGAGGCGTTTCTCGCGCCGCTGCGCGTCGGCCGCCTGCCCGGCGTGGGCAAGGTGACCGAAGCGCGCTTGAACGCGCTGGGCATCAGCACCATCGCCGACGTGCGCCTGCACAGCCGCGCCGAACTGGCCATGCAATTCGGCCGCTGGGGTACGCGGCTGCACGAGCTGGCGCTGGGTATCGATGAACATCCGGTGCAACCTGATCGCCCGACGCTGCAGATTTCCAGCGAGGACACGTTCGAGCACGACCTCACCCTGGATGAACTGGAAGAGCCGATCCGCCGGCTGGCCAGGCACACCTGGGCCAGCTACGCACACGAGTCCGAGCGCGTGGCGCGCACCGTCGTGCTGAAGCTCAAGACGGCGCACTTTCACACGCTGACGCGCAGCCTCACCTCATCGGCATGTCCGGCATCGGCTGACGAGTTGGGCGACATCGCCTGCGCGCTACGTGAGCGCGTCGATCGTCCGGTTGACGCCCTGTATCGGCTCGTCGGCGTTGGACTGGCCGGGTTCGTTGACCGCGAGAGTCACCGCGTGCAGACGGAGTTGTTCAACGCCACGCCCTGACCGCCAGGCGCTGACCGGCGCGGCGCGCCGGTATCAGCCAGCTTATGCCCTCATCCAGCGCCAGACTTCGCTCCACGATGGCTTCTTGCCATACATCAGGATGCCGGTGCGATAGATGCGACCCGCCAGCCAGGTGCACACCAGCAAGCCCAAGACCATCAGGCCCAGCGACATGGCCAGCTCCAGCGGCGGCACGGTGGTCATCGACCAACGCACCGGCATCACGAACGGCGCGAAGAACGGCACCAGCGACATCACCATGCCCAGAGTGCTGTTTGGATCCTTGATCACCGCGAACATGGCGAAGAAGCCGACCAGGATGAACATGGTGACAAACAACGCATACTGCTGCGTCTCCTGGATGGAATTGCACATTGCCCCGATCGCCGCGTACAACGCGCCATAGAGTAGAAAGCCGAGCAGGAAATACAGCAGAAAGACCACCAGCACGCTGGCCGACATGCTGGGAATCGGCAGGCTCTGCAGGGTCGCCGTGCTGGCACCAAACATCGCGCCGATAGGCCCGCGCTGGCTGCTGAGCAACGCCGCTGAACCACCCCAGATGGCCATCTGCGCGAGACCTGCCGAGCCCACGCCAAGCACCTTTCCAAGCAGCATCTGAAACGGCGTCAACGACGAGGCCAGCACTTCCATGATGCGCGAATTCTTCTCTTCAACCACCGAAGTCATCGTCTGCTGACCGTAGATGAGGACTGCCAGATACAGAATGAATCCCATGGCGTACGCAAGGATGAACGACTGCGCGCCACTTTGTCCGGCCAGCTTGCCATCCTCCACCTTGATCGTTTGCAAGTCCGCAGGGACCGTGGCCGCCTGGACCAGCTTCTGATCAATTCCCGACTTGCCCAGTCGCCACGCAATCAGCGCCCGGGACAGGGTGCGCTGCAACTTGCCCATCGCCTCCAGGCCACCCACGTTACCGCCGTAATAGGCCAGCTTGCCGCTGGCCAGCGTTTCGTCAGTGATCACCAGCAGACCGTTCCAGCGGTCGGCCTGCTGCTTGCGGCCAAAGCCGGTCTTCGCCAACAGGCCATCACGCACTTCGGCGAGCTGGCTGGCGGTGGTAGGGAATACCTGCACGCTGTAGCGCGCCTCGGCGTCCGGCCGGGTCCCCAGTTTTTCTTCCCTCAGGGCGGCCGCAACCTGCGGGCCGACGCTGGCCGATGATGCATCCACAATTGCCACCCTGCTCGTGCGGCTGCTGCCGGTCATCAGTATTGGCAGCAGCAACACCACCACCATGAGCACCGGCAGCAGCAAGGTGGAAATCAGGAACGCCTTGGTGCGCACCCGTTCGACAAACTCACGGCGCACGACGGCAAAGATCTTTTTCATGCTCATGCAGGCACCTCTGCGTGGGCCACGGCGGCATCGGCACCGACCTTGGCTATGAAGATGGACTGCAGCGACGGCTCGACCAATTCAAAACGGCGCAGGCCGACCCCCTCGCGCACCAGCGCGGCGAGCAGCGCTTGTGGATCGGCACCGGCGGCCAGCTGCAATTCGGCGCTCGCGCCATAGTCATCAATGCTGGCCACCAGCGTGCGATCAGCCAGGATCGCCGCCGCGCGCTCCTTGTCCCGGGCGAAGCCGAGCGCCACGTGGCGTCCGCCAAAATCCGCCTTGATCTGCGCCACGCTGCCACTGACCACCGTGGATCCACGGGCAATGATTGCAATGTGATCACACATGCGCTCGGCCTGTTCCATCACGTGGGTGGAGAACAGCACGGTGCGTCCTTCGGCGGCAATCGCCACAACGATGTCCTTCATCACCTGTGCGTTGACCGGATCAAGGCCGGAGAAAGGTTCGTCCAGAATCACCAGCTCCGGCTCATGCAGCAGCGCGCCGGCAAACTGCACCTTCTGCTGCATGCCCTTGGACAAGTCCTCGACCTTTTTCTGGGTCCAGTCGGCAATACCCAGCCGCTGCAGCCACGTCTGCGCCCGTACGCGCGCATCGCGGCGCGAAATGCCCTTGGTTTCCCCCAGGAAAATCAGGTGATCGAGCACCTGCATTTTCTTGTACAGGCCACGCTCTTCGGGCAGATATCCAATGCGCGCGGACAACTTGCGGCTGCCATCGGGCAGGCCAAACAACGAAATGGAACCTTCGTCCGGCTCGAGGATGCCCATGATCAGGCGGATGGTCGTGGATTTACCGGCACCGTTGGGTCCGAGCAGGCCGAAGATCCCGCCGGGAAATACATCCAGCGAAAGCTGATTGACTGCCAGGTGTCCGGAAAACCGTTTGGTGACGGCGGTGATATGCACGCTTGGCAATGGCATAAATCCCTCTGGCTGAAGCCGTGCTTGGGTGGTCGTCAGCGGCTGAAAGTAGCATGCATGCCGGAAACCTACCCAGATGACCGATGGCACGGTCCCGGTTGCACGCCCGTTGCAACCACCCGCCGCGCGGCGGCCGCAGCTGTCAGCCAAACACTGCTCAAGCGCCCGTGCCACGCCCGAAGCGTGGCAGGTTCCAGCCATGGCGCAGCGAGAGGAAACGCAGGCCGAAGCACACCAGGATCGGCAGCCAGGTCGCCCACAGCGCTGGCCAGTGCAGATACTCACCGGTCACCGCCAGCGCCGCGCCAACCAGTGCGGCGCTGGCGTAGATTTCCTTTTGCAAAACGACCGACACGCGTGCCAGCAGCACATCACGCGCCATGCCACCGCCAATGGCCGTGACCACGCCCAGCAAAATCGCGACCTCGGCATTGGTGCCAAACAGCAGTGCCTTGTGCGCGCCGTACACCGCAAACAATCCAAGACCCATCGCGTCAAACAAACGCACTGGATAAGTCAATCGTTCCACCCACGGATAGGCGAGCATGGTGAGCAGCGCAGCGACGATTGCGGTGAACAGATAGCGCCACTGCGCAAGTCCGGCTGGCGGAATCGCGCCGATACACAGGTCACGCGCAATGCCGCCACCGCAGGCCGTGATGAAGGCAATGGCGAGAATGCCGAACAAATCCAGATTGCCGCGCCGCGCAGCGGTCGCGCCGCTGATCGCAAACGCGAACGTGCCCGCCAGATCGACCAGGTCGAACAACCACTGTTCGTGCATGCGCTCAGCTCATGACGCCTGTGCCGCCAGGCGGCAGGCTACGTTTGCTGAATCTAGCTGATGCGCCGCGAGATCACGAAAAACGCGAGGTTGCCAAGACCGGTGGCGGCCGCCAGCACGGCGATCAAGCCGGGCGTAACTGTTTGCCAACCGAACCACTGGATCAGCCCGAAGCCGATCGCCAGCGACACCAGCACCACGCCCCAGCGCAATGACGCGTGACGACGGCGCAGCTCCTCGTCGCGCAGCACCGAACTGATCAGCTCCTGCGAACCGCCAGACTCGACCATGCGTCGACGCACCCGCGCATCCACCACGGCCTTGATCGCGTAAGTGATGGATACAAACAGCGAAATCGGTACCAGAATATCGAAGTCCATGAAGTGCTCCTGCTGGGTAGACCCGGAATGATGCAAGGTGATCGGATAGATACGACGCAGAGCCCAACGGTTGCACGACGACGCTTGCAACCGTTCGCCACTTGCGGGTATCCATTGCGCCATGCAGGACCATCGCAGCAGCTCCGACCGCGAGCTCGTCGACGCCGTGCTGGCCCGCCAGCCGGGCGCGTTTGAGCGCCTCGTGCGCGACCATCAGGGACTGTGCTGGCACATCATCCAGCGCATGGTGCGCAATCCCGAAGACGCGCGCGAGCTGTGCCAGGACACGTTCCTGCGCGTGCACCAGAGCCTGCAGCAGTTTCGCTACGAGAGTGCGTTGAAATCATGGATCGGGCGCATCGCCTACACCACCGCGCTGCGCCATTTGCAACGCAAGCGCATCCCGCTGGTTGAATCCACCGGCACGGACGACGATGCCTTGATCGACAGCATCGGTGATGGCTTCGATCTGGAAGCGGCATGCGCCGATGAGGAAATGGCGCAGTTTTTGCACACGGCGATCGAAGACTTGTCGGCGTTGCAGCGCACGCTGCTGACGCTGTATTACCTCGAAGAGATGTCCATTCCGGAGATCGCCAAAATAACCGGCTTGGCCAGTGGCACCATCAAGAGCTATCTGTTTCGCTCACGGCTGCGCTTGCGCGGCATACTGGAAGCGCGCATTGGAGTGACGGCATGAATTTGAACACCGACAATCACGTCCCGCCCTTCGAGGATCCGGCGCACGAGCGCGAGTGGCTGGCGCAGGAGCGCGCGCGGCAGTGCGAACGCCTGCAGCTTGACGGAGTCGGCGAGGACGCACGAAGCCAGAGCTATCGCCTGCTCGCACGTGCGCTGCGCGCACCGCTGCCCGAAACCTTGCCAGCGCAGTTCGCGCAACGCGTGGCAGCCTGCGCCGCGGCTGGACCGGCAAAGCGCGTACTGGCGGACTCACGTTTCGAGCTCGTGCTGACGCTTGCGCTGGGCCTGGTCCTCATCGCCGCTGCAGGCACGACCATGACGATCTATGCCGGGGCGTGGCTGCCTGCGTTTCACGCGCTCCTGCCCGCCCCACAGGCACCAGCAAGTGGCTGGCTTCTGGCATTGGCGGGCTGCCTTGGCGCGTCCTGGCTATGCGGACAATGGGAGATCGGCAAGCAGCCGTAGCAGCGCCACCCGCGCCTCGTGGCCTGAGCCGATGGCGGCGTCAGGAGGCGACATATGTGCCGCGCAGCCAATTGGTTATTGAGCACAAACTCAAGTTGCCCGGACACAAGGGCTGTGCTTTACGCCAGCCCGCGATGCATGGCTGGAGGCTGGCCTGCAGTATGAGAAACCCGTCCCTGCCCGAGCGTTGATCGCAGACGTTGCCTCAGGGCGACTCACGGCGCAGGGAAGGTCTCGCGCACCTGATTATGTGTCGAACCCCGATCCATCGTTCAGCGGGACCGCGCTTGCATGCAGTCTTGTGGGAATTCCGGAAACACGGCTGCTCGGCAGACCCGGACCATCGCCAGCGCTGTGCTTCGCGCGTGCTGCCGATCACTTCTTCTTGGGCATGTACAAGTCGGTGATCGTGCCCTCATAGACTTCCGCGGCCATGCCCACAGATTCGCCAAGGGTTGGATGCGGATGCACGGTGAGCGCAATGTCGGCGGCTTCACTACCCATTTCGATCGCCAGCGCAAGCTCTGAAATCAGGTCGCCGGCGTGCACGCCGACGATACCTGCGCCGACGATGCGGTGAGTATGCTCATCGAAGATCAGCTTGGTGAAACCTTCGGTGCGACCCATGCCGATTGCGCGCCCACTCGCCGCCCAGGGAAATTTGCCGACGCCAATTTTCAGCCCTTGCTCCTTCGCCTCGCGCTCGGTCACGCCGACCCAGGCAATCTCCGGATCGGTGTAAGCGACGGACGGGATGACCCGCGCATCAAAGTGACTTTTCAGACCGGCAACGGCTTCGGCGGCAACGTGCGCTTCGTGCGTGGCCTTGTGCGCGAGCATCGGTTGTCCGACCAGGTCGCCGATGGCAAAGATGTGCGCCACATTGGTGCGCATCTGCGTGTCGACCGGGATGAAACCGCGCTCGGTCACGACCACGCCGGCCTTGTCCGCACCAAGCTTGGCGCCGTTGGGCGAGCGGCCAACGCCAACCAGCACGCGATCAAACACCGTGGTCTGCGGAATGCTGGCGCCTTCGTAACCCACCTCGATGCCTTTTTTTGTGGCCTTGGCGGTGGTCACCCTGGTCTTGAGGTGAATACCTTTCAAGCGTTTGCCCAGACGTTGCGCCAGCGGCTTGACGAGATCGGCGTCGGCCGCGGGGATGAGCTGATCCATGAACTCGACCACGGTCACTTCGCTGCCCAACGCCGCGTAGACGGTCGCCATTTCCAGACCAATGATGCCGCCGCCGACCACCAGCAATTTCTTCGGCACATCCACCAGTTGCAGCGCGCCGGTGGAATCAATCACGCGCGGATCGTCCCAGGGGAACGCCGGCAACTTCACGGAGTGCGAACCGGCGGCAATGATCGCGTTTTCGAAGCGGACCAACTTCACGCCATCGCTGGTCTGGACTTCCATTTCATGCGGTGAGACAAACTTCCCGTCGCCCTCAAGCGTGCGCACGTTGCGCTGTTTCGCCATCGCCGCAAGCCCACCGGTGAGCTTGCCGACCGCGTTGCTCTTGAACTCGCGCAGTTTGTCCAGCTCGATCTCCGGCTGGCCGAAGGTGATCCCGTGCGCGCCCATCGCGGCCGCTTCGTCAATCACCGCTGCGGCGTGCAGCAGCGCCTTGGACGGGATGCAACCCACGTTGAGGCAGACGCCGCCGAGTGTGCCGTAGCGTTCGACGAGCACGGTGTCGATGCCCAGATCCGCCGCACGAAACGCGGCGCTGTAGCCGCCCGGACCTGAGCCAAGCACGACCAGCTTGCATTCGATGTCGGCCGCTTTTCCCGACGGTGCCGCCGCTTGCGCTGCAGGCGCCCCCGTTTCCGTTTGGACCGGCGGCGTGCCGGCTGCTTTGCCGGGCGCGGACCCCGCGCGTGAATCGGGGTTGGCCGCACCCGTCGGCGCCGCGGCGGCGGCCTGCGCTGGCGCTGGCGCTGGCGCTGGCGCTGGCGTTGGCGTTGGCGCTGGCGTTGGCGCTGGCGTTGGCGCAGCCGCCGCGGTTACCGGCGAAGCCGAAGCACTACCCGGATCAACCTCTTCTCCGGCCAGTTCGATCAGCGCAATCACCGCGCCTTCGTCCACTTCATCACCCACCTTGACCCGCACTTCCCTGATCACGCCCGCGGCGGCGGCGGGAATTTCCATGGTTGCCTTGTCCGACTCCAGCGTCGCCAGGCCTTGTTCCTTCTCGACCGTGTCACCAACTTTTACCAGCACTTCGATCACGGGCACCTTGCCGTGACCGCCAATGTCAGGAACCTTGATTTCAATCGTCTTGGTCATGCTGTGTTTTCCTGCTTGGGCAGACGTCAGCGCGCTGCATCCGGATCTGGGGGAGTCGGTGTACCGGCGCGGGCGCGGGTGGATTGTGCAATGTCGCGCTGGACGTCTCGTGCCGCATCGTTGTCGTGCGTGCCTGCGCTGCTGACGGTTCGCGCCCTGCCCTCGAGCATGTGCGGCGCGCCGTCGATCCAGCTGCGCACGTGCACGTCACGCTGCGGCAGCGGGATCTCTATGCCGTTTTCCTCAAGCGCGGTGTGCAGGGCCCAGTTGTATGCCGCAAGCACCGCCCCGACGCGGCGCGTCGCTTCCGCGTTGAGCCACACCACGAGTGAGAAATCCAGTGACGATTCGCCGAATCCGGTCAGCCACACTTGCGGCTCGCGCGGCCCCTCCATGCTCAGCGTGAAGGGTACGGCCGCAGCTGCCTCCAGCGCCGCTTTCTTCACCAGATCCTTGTCGGTCCCATAGGCAACGCGGAAAGGGATCCGCTGCCTTCGCGCGATCTCGCGCAAGGTCCAGTTGACCACCCGCCCGGTGACAAACTCCGAGTTCGGCACCAGGATATCGATGTTGTCGTTGGTGCTGATCAGCGTGGCGCGGATGCGGATCTCGCGCACATGTCCGTGCACGCCGGAGGCAAGGTCCACGAAGTCGCCCACCTTGAGGCTGCGATCGAACAGCAGAATCAGGCCGGACACAAAGTTGTTGAAGATGGCCTGCAGGCCAAAGCCCAGGCCGACGCCCAGCGCGCCGGCAAAAACCGTCATCTTGGCGATTGGAATGCCGACGACATCCATGGCCCAGAGCAGGCCGATGACCAGCAACAAATAGTGCAGCAGGCGCTCGACCGTATACAACGAAGACTGATTGACGTGCTGATTGCGCTCGCCGTAGCGGTGCAGCAGACGCTTCAGGGCAATCGTCACCATCACGAAAATGAAGAACGTCATCAGCCCGGCGAGAATCGAACCCGTCGTGATGTGAATTCCGCCCAGCGTGAACTCGTGGTCAAGCAGCGTACCCAGACGGTCACCGCCGCGGCTGATGAGCGCAGCGGCCTGCGCCGACCGGGTCGGACCCGCTTGCGCCAATACGGAAGTCAACTGCACCGGGTCATCCGTTACAGCAGCAAACGACGGATATCGCCCAGCGCCTTGGCCAGGAAAACCGCAAAGCGCGCGGCCAGCGCGCCGTCGATCACGCGGTGGTCGTAAGACAACGACAGCGGCAGGATCAGGCGCGGGGTGAACTCCTTGCCGTTCCACACCGGTTTCAGCGTCGACTTGGATACGCCCAGAATGGCGACTTCCGGCGCATTGACGATCGGCGTGAAGTAGGTGCCGCCGATGCCGCCGAGCGAACTGATCGAGAAGCAGCCGCCGGACATTTCCGCCGGACCGAGCTTTCGGTCGCGGGCCTTTTTCGAGATTTCTCCCAGCTCGCGCGCAAGGTCGAGCAGGCCTTTCTGGTCCGCGTCGCGGATCACCGGCACCACCAGTCCGTCGGGCGTATCCACGGCAATCCCGATATGAAAATACTTTTTCAAGATCAGCTTTTCGCCGCCGCCATCAAGCGAAGCATTGAACTGCGGAAATTCTTTCAGCGCAGCCACGACCGCCTTGATCTGGAATACCAGTGGACTGATTTTCAGCCCCTTGTTCTCCGCGCCAAGCGCTTTGCGGAACGCCTCCAGCTCGGTGATGTCGGCATCTTCGTGCTGGGTGACGTGCGGAATCATCGCCCAGTTGCGCGCCAGGTTTGCGCCGGAAATCTTCTGGATGCGCGACAGCGCTTTCTCTTCGACCGCGCCGAATTTCGCAAAATCAATTTTCGGCCACGGCAGCAAACTGAGTCCGCCGACGCCGGTCACGGCTCCGCCCTGCGGACGCGCGCCCGATGCCAGCGCGTGCTTGACGTAGGCGCTGACGTCATCGCGCTGGATGCGACCACCGCGGCCGGAGCCTCGAACCTGGGTGACGTCAACTCCGAGTTCGCGGGCAAAGGCGCGGATCGCCGGGCTGGCGTACGGCACGTCACCAGGCATGACGATTGCTGCATCGAACGGCGGCCGCGTGGCCGGATGCACGTCGCCTTCGGGGATCTGGTTTGGAATGTGCTCGGCCGCGCCGCCGCTGACGTCTGCATCGAGCGCCGGGGGCGCCGCCGCGGCGGCCGGGGCAGGCGCGGAAACCGGCTTCGCCACTGCGGCTGGCTCTGCAGCACGTGCAGGTGCAGGCGCCGCGGCGGCCGGGGCAGGCGCTGGCGCTTCAGCCCCGGATTCAACTTCGATGGTGACGATGACGGCGCCCTCGGTCACGGCGTCGCCCACTTTCAAATGCACTTCCTTCACCGTACCGGCAAACGGCGCGGGCACCTCCATGGTGGCCTTGTCCGACTCCAGCGTGATCAGGCCCTGCTCCTTGTCGACGTGGTCACCGACCTTGACCATGACTTCAATTACCGGCACATCTGCATGGCCGACATCTGGAACAAGCACTTGTTTGAGGTCAGCCATGGGATCTCCTGCAATGGCATGGGCACGCCGACCGACAAGGCCGTGGCGGATTCGGAATCTGTCAGCCAGGCGTCGCGCGCTTGCTCTCGCACTCGCGTCACTCTGCACTTCACCGACATCCCGACTGCCGGCAATGCGCGAGGGCCCTTCTGGCCGTCGCATTACCGGCGCCGTCTCGACCGTCCTGATCGGCAGACTCCTGAGTGCCAATCATAGCGAACGCGCCTTGGCCGCGTGCGCGCACATGCATGCAGACCTGCTCGCGACATCCACCATACGCTGGCGTATGCATGACCTTGAGCGCACGCGAGAACGCGACGCTTGCCGTAACCTGCTGCCATTACACAGCGCACGGCCGTTCGGGGACCATCCATGCTGACGATACGCAATTTGTCAAAAACTTACGCCAACGGCGTGCGTGCGCTGCGCGATGTGTCGCTGGACATTCCCAACGGCATGTTTGGCCTGCTCGGCCCAAACGGGGCCGGCAAGTCCTCGCTGATGCGCACCATCGGCACGCTGCAGGATCCGGACAGCGGCACGATCACGCTCGATGGCACCGACCTGCTCGCGGACAAGCAAGCCACGCGACGGCTGCTGGGATATCTGCCGCAGGAGTTCGGCGTCTACCCCAAGGTCTCCGCCGAGGCCATGCTCAACCATTTTGCAGTGCTCAAAGGCGTCGCCGTCAAAAGCGAGCGGCGCGAACTGGTCGAGGCGCTTTTGCGCCAGGTAAACCTGTGGGACGTGCGCAAGCGCAAGCTCGGCACGTATTCGGGCGGCATGCGCCAGCGCTTCGGCATTGCCCAGGCGCTGATTGGCGATCCGCGCCTGGTGATTGTGGACGAACCGACCGCCGGGCTCGACCCGGAAGAGCGCAATCGCTTCCTGAATCTGCTGGCGGAAATTGGCGAACGCGTCGTGGTGATCCTGTCCACACACATCGTCGAAGACGTGACCGACTTGTGCTCGCGCATGGCGATCATCGGCCAGGGTCAGGTGCTGCTGGCCGGTGAGCCCACCGAAGCGATCCGCGCGCTGGACGGCAGGGTGTGGCGGCGCAGCATCGACAAGGCGGATCTGGATGGCTACCGCGCGCGCATGAACATCCTTTCCACGCGCCTGACTGCTGGCCGCACGCAGCTGCATGTGCTCGCCGATGCCCAGCCTGAGGAAGGGTTTGAGGTGGTAATGCCCGATCTCGAAGACGTCTACTTCGGCCACTTGCGCGCGCAAGCCACCGCCAAGGCCGCGTAGCTACTCACGATCGACGCAGTCTGCCTGCACCGCCGCCGACTGCTCACCAGGACCCGCCACTGATGTTCTCCGAGATCCTCCGATTTGAACTGCGTCAGCAGCTGAAGGCGCCGCTGTTCTGGATCATTGCCGTGGTCTTTGCCGCACTGGCGTTTGCGCTGGCAAGTACGGACGCGGTGACGATCGGTGGCGCCAGCGGCAACGTCTTGCGCAATGCGCCCCTGGTCATCGTGCGCCTGCTCGGCGTGCTCACCATACTGAGCATGTTTCTGGTCACGGTGTTCGTGGCCGGCGCGGCATTGCGCGATTTTGATCACCGCACGTCCGAGTTGTTCTTCACCACGCCGATGTCGCGTGGTGCGTACGTGGGTGGACGCTTCGCCGCAGGTTATCTGGCCTCGCTGGCGATCATGCTGGCCTGCGCGTTTGGCCTGGCGTTGGGCAGCCTGATGCCCTGGATAGATGCTGCGCGCCTCGGGCCGCCGGACTGGCACGGCTACGTGTGGGCGTTCGGCGTGATGGTGGTGCCGGACATGTTGTTCATCGCCGCGCTGCTGTACCTGCTGGCGACCACCACGCGTTCGCTGCTGGCTGCGTACATCGGCGTGATCGTGTACTTCGTGTTGCAGGGCGTCGTCGGCCAGCTGACCAAAGATGTGAACAATCTTTACATCTCCGCGATGCTCGATCCGTTTGGCGTACGCACCATTGGCCTGGTCACGCGTTACTGGTCGGCCTATCAGGCAAACCATGAGCTGCCTGCGCTGGCCGGCGTACTGCTGTTCAACCGCGCGCTGTGGATTGGCGTCAGCCTGGGCATGCTTGCTGTGACCCTTGCGCTGTTTCGCCCGAACAGCGAAGGCCTGCGCTTGCCGACGCGCAAAAAGCGCGCCGAGCCGCCGATCCTGCGGCCGCCGGCAAGCGCTGCGACGCTGCGCCTGCCGCACGTGCAGATCGGCACGACGCTGCGCACGCAGCTGTTGCAACTGCGCACGCAGTTTGCGTTCGACACTCTGGGCGTACTGCGCGGGGTTCCATTTCTGATCATCCTGGCGCTGGGCCTGGCCAACCTGATGGGTGCACTGCTGCTGTCCGGCCAGATCTATGGCACAGCCACCTGGCCGGTGACCCATCAAGTGCTGGAGACGATACGTGGCAGCTCGCAGTGGCTGTTGTATATCGTCCTCACATTTTATGCCGGTGAACTGGTGTGGCGCGAGCGCAGCATGCGCACGGCGGAGGTCACCGACGCGTTTCCGCTACCGGACTGGATTCCGCTGCTGGCCAAGCTTGGCGCGTTGCTGGCCGTCATCGTGGTGTACCTGACCATCAGTTCGCTGGTGGGCATTGTCTGGCAGCTCAGCCACGGGTATTTCGACCTGCAGCCAAGCCTGTATCTGGCTGCGCTGGCGCTGAACGTGATCCCGTTTGCGCTACTGGCGGCACTCGCGTTGTTTCTGCAGGTGATGTCCAACAACAAGTTCCTGGGCTACCTGCTGACCATCATCTGGTTCGTGGCACAAATCGGTTTTGAACTGCTGCACTGGGAACAAAACATCTACAACTACGGCAACGCGCCGGGCACGCCGTACTCGGACATGAACGGCTTCGGGCATTTTTTGCAGGCGACACTGTGGTTTGACTTCTACTGGGCAAGTTGCGCCGTAGTGCTGCTGGTGCTGGCCGCATTGTTCTGGGCGCGCGGCACCGAACACAGCTGGAGCGAGCGCATGCGCGAAGCGCGCGCGCGTCTGCACGCGCCCACGGCGCTCATGCTCGGGATCGGCCTGTGCGCATTTGTCGCCAGCGGCGCATGGATTTACTACAACACCAACGTGCTCAACACATTTCGCAACAGCACGGCCAAGACCATCCAGCGCGCGGATTACGAAAAAAAGTACGCAAAGTACCGGGATCTGCCGCAACCGCGGATCACCGCCGTACAAGCGGACGTGGACATCCATCCCTACCAGCGCGCATTGGAGATCCGCGCGCATTACACGCTGGTCAACAAGACCCCTGCGCCCATCAGCCAGCTGCACGTGAACTTCAACGATGACTTCACGGTGAAGTCGGTCGCCTTCGCTCCGCATGAAGTCATCAGCGCCGACGCAGATCTTGGCTACACGATTTATCGTCTGCAGACGCCGCTGGCACCGGGCGCGTCGATGGACTTCGCGTTCAATCTTGTCTACGCACCAAAAGGGTTCACCAACAGTCCGCAGGGGATGTTCCTTGCGCACAACGGCACGTTCTTCAACAACGGCGTGATGCCGCAATTTGGTTACCTCGCGCAGGCACAGCTCACTGATCGCAACGACCGGCGCAAGTACGGGCTGAAACTCGATGTACCGCGCATGCCCAAGCTCGGGGATGAAAAAGCGCGCGCCAATACCTACATCAGCAATGATGCAGACTGGATCAGTTTCGACACCACCGTCTCCACCGCGCCCGACCAGATCGCGGTGGCACCCGGCACGCTGCAAAAGGAGTGGACCGCGAACGGGCGGCGCTACTTCCATTACCAGATGCAGCAGCCGATGCTGAATTTTTTCTCGTACCTGTCCGCGCGCTACGCAGTGAAAAGCGAGCCCTGGAAGGGAGTGAACATCTCGGTGTTTTACAACCCCGCCCATGGCCGGAATATCGACCGCATGATCCAGAGCGCAAAGGACTCGCTGGATTATTACGATGCCAACTTCACCCCCTACCAGTTCAGGCAGCTGCGGATCCTGGAGTTCCCCAACTACGCAGGCTTTGCGCAATCGTTCGCCAACACCATTCCGTTTTCCGAAGGGCTGGGCTTCATTGCCGATTTACGCGACAAGAGCAAGATTGACTACGTCTACTACGTAACCGCGCATGAGGTCGCGCACCAGTGGTGGGCGCATCGGGTGATCGGCGCCAACATGCAGGGCTCGACCATGCTCAGCGAATCCCTGGCGCAGTATTCCGCGCTGATGGTGATGCGGCAGAAGTATGGCGCCAGCCAGATGCGCCAGTTTCTCAAGTACGAACTGGACGGCTACCTGACCGGCCGCGCTACCGAAAAACTTGCAGAGGAGCCGTTGGCAAAAGTCGAAAACCAGCAGTACATCCATTACCGGAAGGGCTCGGTGGTTTTTTACGCACTGCAGGATTACGTCGGCGCAGGCAAGCTCAATGCCATGCTCAAGCAGTTTCTCATCGACAAGGGCTTTCAGCAGCCCCCGTACACCACGTCCCAGGAATTCATGGACGCGATGGGCAAGGCCTTCGGCCCGCGCTGGCAGCCGCTGTTGAACGATTTTTTCTGGAAAATCACGCTTTTCGATAATCGCATTACCGATGCCAAGGCGACGAAGCTGCCCGATGGCAAGTACGCGGTCACCATGAAGGTGCACGCCGGCAAGGTCTACGTCGATGGCACGGGCAAGGAAACAGTTGCCAAACCGGACATCCCCATCGACATCGGCGTGTTTGCCGCGCCGGTCGACGGCAAGGATGGAGCGCCGCTGTATCTGCAAAAACGCCTGCTGCCAAACGGTGACAGCACGCTAACGGTGACCGTCAGCGGCAAGCCGGCGCAGGCAGGTATTGATCCGTACAACGAGCTGATCGACAAGGTTTCCAGCGACAACCGGCGTGCAGTGACGCTGCCATAGGCTGGTCTGCCGACACGCAGCACTGGCGCCTGCAACCGGCGCAATCAGATCCGGCGGTCGTCGATCTCGACCACGCGACCATCGACGATCGTTACCACGGTAACGTGCCCGTCGCGACGGTAGTGCCATTGCTCGCCGTCCCCGCGATTGTCCACCACGCGCACTCCGCCACGGCCGGAGCCGTGCGCTTTCCTGCTGTGACGATGCGTCCTGGACGATGGCCGGCCCAGCAAGGCGGTCACCCGCTCGCTGCTGTCGCCGGCGGTCAGCACCTGGTTGCCGACGCGCAGCGTACTGGACGCCTGCGCCGCCGTCGCCAGCGCCAGCATCATCAACGCACTCAATGCCAGTGTTGTTCGCTGCATGGCTTGCCTCCGTGACCACCCGGCTGCTGCGAAGATGCGCGGCCGATGGTGCAGCATGCAATGCGCGCGCGCGCCGGCCAAGTCATGCAGGCGCCATTGCGCTGCAAGTCATTTCGCGCTGGTGTGTCAGTCAAAACCCCGCGCCGGGCGTCGCCAGATAATCCTGCTCGGCGCGCGTGCTGATACGTCCAAGCAGCGCGTTGCGATGGGGAAAGCGCCCGAAGCGCTGGATAACGCGCTGATGTCGGCGGGCGTAATCAAGAAAGGCCTCCGACAATGCACGCTGTTCGGGAACAACGGCTGCACACAGCAGCGTAAACAGGCCGACGCAACGTTCCTGCAGGCTCACGTCCTCGGCATGCTCCAGCGGCATGTAGACAAACGCGCGCTGCAGCGCTGGCAGCCGTTGATCGTCGCCGCGTTCCATGCCGGTCAGCGCGATCGCAAGTGCCCTGTCGTCGCATGCCCAGGCGCGAGCGTCGTCGCGATACAGATTGCGAGGAAACTGATCAAGCACGATCACCAACGCCAGCCATCCATCGGGCGTGTGTACCCAATCGTCAAGGCGCCCCGAACTGGCAGCATCCACGGTCGCTGCAAAGTGCTGGCGAATGCGTTCGTCAAATCCGGCGCTGCCGGCAAACCACTGTGGGACGTGAGTATCTGCAAACCAGAATGCCAGCACCTCTTCAGCTTTCGCCAGTTCGTGCATGGCGTCAGCTACCCGTAGCCGACAGCAAGCAGTGCATGTCCCGCTGCAACGCGCGCAAATGCCGCAGTTGACGCTCGAGCAGGCGTGCGGTGACCGGCGGGGCGGCTTTGGCCCCATGCTCGAATGCGTGCAGCAATGCCGCTTCGCGGCGCGCCAGAAAAGCAACCCAGAGTGGCTCGCGATTTCCGGCGACACGCAGCAGGCCCACGAGCACGTGTGCACCCACCGCGCCACTGCACGAAAGTGATTTCTGCTTCCACTTAGCGATCGCCAGGGACGCCGCGCGCAGATCGGCAATCACGCCAGCGAGCGTCTGGGCATTTTCTTCAAGGATCAAGCGCAGGCCTGGCTCGCAAACCGCCGCGGCGCGACGATAAAGCCAGAGCAAAGCTTCAGTGCGACCCTGCAGTGACCCACTCAACGAGGAAAACGAGCGCGGCGACATGACCGCCTCCAGCCGTATCGGCAGCAGACAATGCTGTCATGGTGAGCCGCACTCACTTAGCCACGCATTAACCTCGGCGCAGATCCTGACGCTCTGCGCGCGAGATATGCAGTGTCGATTCAGCTCAAGGCTCGATCTGCAGCAAATGCAAGGGCTGGCCCTGCGCGTCACGGACCCCTTGTTGCAATTCGGCCAGACGCTCGATCGCAGGACACAGCTCGGCAATTTGCGGACGCAGCGCCTGCATGCGCTGTTGCATGCTCGGCTGCATCTGGGTAGCCAGTGTGGTTGCGCGATCCCGCAGGTCCGCTGCGGCCTGCAGGTCACCGCTCAGTGCGGCATCCACCGCTTGCTGGCCGAGGTCGCCGGCCACGAGCGGCGCCAGGTCCGAGATGATCTCGTTTTCGTAGCGGCTGGCAACGTCACCCTGCAGGTCACGTGTACTGCGCATGCTGGCGATGCGCTGCTTCAAATCGCTGGCGTGTCGCGTCAAGCGCTGCGTCAATTCAGCCTGCGTGGCTGCACTCAAACCCAGGCTTGAGCTCTCGGCAAGCACGCCGCGCGCGGCCATGTCCACTCCGCTTTGGGCGACCGTGCGCACCCGCGGCGCCAGTGCCCGCAGTTCGCGCTCGAACACGGCAAGGCGGTCCTGACTTTCGGCAGGCTGCGGCACGGCTACGCCATCGACACGCAGCGCGCCGTGCCTCAGTTCAACGCGCAGCGGTGCCGGCGACGCGCGGTCAAAAACCAGGTTGTCGCTGTTGATCGTTACGTCGTAACTGCTGCTGGCGCGGCAAGTGCTCGCCAGATCCTGGGCGTGCAGCGGCAGGGCCACCAGCGAGAGCGACAGCAGGGGAAAAGACAGGCAGCAGAACAATCTCATCGACATGATTCCAGTAAACCGAATGACCCATGGATACTGGTCCATGCGTCAACCCCTGCTGAATGCGCCGACCCGGGACATGCGCGCTTTACCAGACAAGGCAATGAACAGGGGTCACGGAACTTGATTGCGATCGGGTGCAGTCAGCAGACGCAACGCTGTAGCAGCCAGTAAAGCGCCGCCCTCCGGTACTGCGTCGGGACTTCCAGCCACCTCGTGTTCGTCGGACCACGGAGCTTGCTGCACCGGCCCGGGTACGTATGGCTGCCACTGCCCGTAGGGCGCGTGTTGTGCAGAAGCCGGAGCCCTTGAGCCCTCGAGGAAGAACTCCACCGGAATCTGCGCAATCCAGTACGGCCGATCAACGGCGTCGCCCATCGTGGGCGGACTGAATGTGCTCTGGCGGAACGCACTCAACGCCGCATCGGCCAGCGTCCGACGCCACGCTGCCATCTGGTTGTCGCTGGCAATCACGCGCAGATTCACCTGCCTTGCCACCGCATCCACGACTTTGCCGTCACGACCCACCTTCAGCAACAGGTATACCGTACCCCCCACGCCGGCGCGCAGCGCTTGCAGTGGATAAATCGGCTGTACCCGGTGTTTGAAGGAGATCGTCTGCGCCGAAACGTTGGCTAGACGGCTGGCGCCGTCTCCAAACCACGCGCCGGTGACGGCCATGGCGTATTTTCCATCATCCCGCGGCGTGGCCACGATACGCAGGCTCATCTTCGCGTCTTGCATCACGGCTTTGCCATCGGCCGCGAGCGGCGCGAATTTCCAGGTTGGAATTACTTCCCCGAGCAACGCGTTGACCTCCACGGGCAACTTCTCGCGATGATCCAGCGTGTATTGCGAGACGCTGCCAGCTGGCGTCACCTCGATTGATCCGCTTACCAGCATGCTCGCCTGCACACGCTTGCGCACGCCTCTGGGTCCTGCGGCAAACACAGCTGAGCAAAGGATCATGCACGCCAACGCCATCAGCAAACGTTTCATCCGTGCCATCCTTCCATGACTTGCGCGCAGTGTAGTGCGACGTTCCAGCGGCGTACCAAGCTTCAGCCGCCGGGCGGACGATTCGTCAACTTCGGACCTTTACCCAGCGCCAGCACGCGCCCACCCGGCGTGGTGTCCACGGCGTCAGCCGCCAGTTGCGGGAGGTCGTGCCACGGCACGGACTGTCGCGGCCCACGCACATACGGTTCCCAGTGGCCGTATTCATCTGCCTCTGGCGCAGTGTGCCCATACCAGCGCACATTGAACGTCACCGGCATACGCGCATACCAAAACGGCTCATCCACCGACGGGCCAATGTTCGGCGGAATAAAGGTCCAGCGCTTCACCGCCACAAGTGCTGCGTTGGCAAACTTTTCGCGCAACTTCGCCATTTTTTCCGGGCTGTCCCACACCGTCAGATTGACTTGTTCTGCCGCCGCGTCCAGGACCTGGCCTTCACGGCCGAGCCTGAGCAACAGGTACACCGTGCCGCCTGCATACGCGCGCATCGCGTCGGATGGATAGGTTGGCATGTAGCGGCGGTTTGCGGTGGCGTCTGACTGAGGGTCCGCGCGCGGGTCGCCACCGGAAAACGAGACGCCACCTATGCGAATGGCGTAGCTGCCGCGGTCCACCGGATCGACCACCAGGCGCAGATTCATCGTTGTTTGGGCGAGCACGGGTTGGCCGTCCACCATGATCGGATCGAACTTCCAGGATGCAATTGCCTTGCCGACAACGTCCTGAATTGCGGGCGGCAGCTTTTCTGGCCGGTCGACCACGTGACTGCGTACGCTGCCATCGGGCGCAATCACGATCGTGCCGGAAATGAGCATGCTCGCTTCAACCTGCGGCAGACGCGGAGCCGCCTGCACACAGAACGCAAGGCCAGCTGCTACCACCCAGACGCCACGCAGCAGCAAGCTTTTCATGAGCGTCATCCCTGCCTGAATCGCACCCAGTCTAAGCGCATGGCCGCGAATCGACGACGAAACCGCTGCGCTTTGCGTCCCGCGCTGCGCCCGTAAAATCAGTCGCCCGATACCGGAGTGGCCAGCTTCGGACCCTGGCCAAGCAGCAGGACACTGCCGTCGGGGACAGTGTCCACGCCATCGGCAGCCAGCTGCGTTACGTCCAGCCATGGCACGACTTCGCGCGGCCCACGCACGTACGTATGCCAGCGCCCATAGTCATCAACCGGGCGCGCGCCGCTGCGGCTGACAGTGAATGTCACAGGGACGCGTACGACCACATAGGCGTCGCCCGATACCACACCGCTCGTCGGCGGCGGATAAGTCCAGCGCAGTGCCGCTGACACTGACGCCTTGGCAAACGCATCGCGCAAGCCAGCCATTTGTCGGACAGTACCCAGAGTATCCAGATTGACCTGTTCGGCCGCGGCATCCAGCACCTGGCCCTGACTGCCGACCTTCACGACCAGATACACAGTGGCACCCACCCCCGCGCGCAGAGCACCTACCGGATACCTCGGCGGCAAACGGCGAAACGCCTTGTCGTCTGATTGTTCGTACTCAGCAGGCATATCACCCGTGAACGAAGCGCCGGCCACGCGCAAGGCGTAATTTCCATCCGCGGTGGATGCTCCGATCAAACGCAAATGCATTTTCGTTTGCGCAGTTACCGGCCGGCCATCCATCACAACCGGTACAAACTTCCAGGCTCTGACTGTCTCGTCTATCAACGAACTGATGGTCGGGGCCAACTTGTCGGGCTTGTCCACACCGTAACTGCGCACGCTGCCATCCGGCGCAATGACTATCGAACCGGTTACCAGCATGCTCGCTTCGACGACCCGCTTGCCCGCCGGGGCAGGCGCGGCGAAGGCGACGACGGACACTAGTGCAGAGCAGAAAACCAGCAGCCAACGTTTCATGCGCACGCCCTTGATAAGCGACCCGCTGGCGAGTGTAAGGCCACTCGCGCCTGGCAATCAGCAAACTTTCGGTAGTGCAATGCGCCCATTGAATTGCCTGCACACCGCCGGACGTCCCAGCTCCCACGCCAACCATGCCAGCAGCGGAATGGCGAGCACTTTCAATCCCAGCGCAACCTGCCAGGTACGTTGCGCGCGCGCGATCAGCCATAGCGCCAGGTCGGCAAGCTGCGGCTGCGCAAGGGCATGCTGCCGAGCCAGCGCGAAACTCCCCCACTGGCTCAGCATCAGGCCGCCGCTTGCGAGTGCCCACAGCACCAGCACTACACATACCGTACGCATGGCCGGGCGTGCCCAAGACTGGCGAAGGATGCAGCCCGCGCAGACCACCAGCACGATCGCCGCAGCGGCCAGATAGACGAAATCGGCCCGCCGCAGATACTGCACGGCGCCGAACATGGCGAGCAGCAAGACCATCCATACGCCCAGCGCCCAAGGCGCAAACTTGTGCGCTTGCTTGCGAGGCTCGTTTTCTGCACGCACCACTGGACTCCGCATGAGCGTCAAGCGCCATGGCCGGGCGGGAAACGTCGCGCGCCTTGCACAAAGGGCGCGCGGCCGCGCAGTAAGCATAGGCTGGGAAGCTGCGCCCGCATTGTGTTACCCCCATCAGCAGTGGCGAGCGACGGCACGTGCGCGTGCGGTGAATGGGCTGTACGCCAGTGCTCAACAAACAAATCGCGGCAAGCGTGCCGCGTCCAGGTCAAGTGCGCTTATTGGGTGTATCCACTGTGCCCGCGGATCCGCTCGCCTATCCTGCGGCCAGAGCGTGTATGGCGTCTAGTCCGGATCCGATCGAAAACAGAGCACGAGGGCGCCATGCGGCGCCCTCGTGTGGGCCAGACACCGACCAAGGCGAAACTCGCCCCGTCAGCGCTTGGAGATGGTGAATTTTCCAACTGAAATCCCAAGATTCACGCCTTCGCCGGTACCGGCCAATGCCAGCGACGTCGTGCCCTTGGTCAATACCTGCGCCTGCGAACTCTTCACAACGCCGGCTTCGGCACCGGCCTGCGCATAGTCACCAAACACTTCGGTGATCCCATGCACGTTGCTGATTTCGCCCTTGCCATTATTGATGCGATATTTGCCGGCAGTTAGCCCACCGCCAACTACCGAAATCGTGACGTTGGCGTGCTGCCCATTGTTGCAGGTCACCCGGCCGTTACCTTCAGCGTGCTTGTAGATCAGGGACCAACCGGCAAGGTTGTAGGTGAGGTCACATTTCACGGTGGCATCAGCCGCGTGTGCGGTGCTGATCGGCAACCCCGAAATCGCGGCTGCACAAGCCAGAGCCAGCGCAGCCATGCCAAACGTATGCTTGACCATAGTCATCTCCAGAAAAAGGTGGTGCGGCGCCACAGCATTCAGGCGTGGCGCATCGCGTGATTTCAGAGTGAACAAAATATCGTGAAAGAGATGTGCACGGTTTTGTCGATCATTCAGTTTCAGCGGATGTCCGCCCAGCTGTTCCGAATGATGACGCGGAGCGCTACGCGCCTCTCTCGCTGGCTGATCGCCCCGGTGGCCCACCACCAGGCTGCCAACCTCGCCCGTACGCGTACGAAATGGTATCGATCGTCCACGGGGGAACATCGTCACCGAACACGCGTCTGTGCGTTGACTCGCAGTGAGTTCAGTCTGCGCGCGGCGTCGGCGGCGTGGAAGGCTGCGTTTCGATCTCCCGCTGCGCCTGCTCATTGGCTTTCAGCTGCTTAAGATCCAGCGGACGGATTTGCGTGATCATGCACGGGAAATCGCGACGTCCAGTCAGCACCCTGTCGAAACGCGTGGACACGCGGTTGAAGGTGGAGGTCAAGCCGATGGTCTGGGTGAACGCCAGCTGGCCACACCCTCCGTCCACGTTCAGCAACCACGCCCTGTTCGCCTGGGTGTATACGGCCAACTCCGTATCACTCAAGGGCTCCCACGAATACAAGGTGGAAAAGCGGAAGCTCGACACCGGCGCACCCGCAGCAGCCGTATATGCGGCCAGACGGCCAACCTGGCGCTGCACAAACGGCACGCTGCTGCACGCACTCAGGGCCAACACGCCCAGGACAAGAAGCATCCGCCCGATCGACATCATCGCCTCCGTGATCGGCCTGCGCAGGCGACCCGCCATGGACGTCAGCAGCGGATGCGATTCTCGTTTCAACGGGTTTTCGTCTTGCCCAATTCGACCCACTTTGCGGGGTCAAAGCCGCCTACTTCATACAACAACGTCTGCTTCTTGTCGCCGTCAACCATAGTCACGTCGATGCCGATCTTGTGCGCCTTGCGCACGAGGGCGATAAAACCCTTGTCGTCACGAAACAGCAGTGCGGGCTCGCCCGTTGGCGGGGCAAACGCCTTCATCTGCACGCTTTTGCCATCCACCGACAGCGCAAGCGTGCACGTTCGACGGCACGCGAAGCCACGACCGCTGCCATACAAAAATGCGCTTTGTCCCCATTGGGTATGGCGACGCAACACCAGCTTCACCGGCTCAGCGGTGCCAGGCTGGCTATTGCGAATGGTTGCAGTGGACTGCTTGCCGCCGGCCATAGGCGCCACCTGGTACCACCACAGGGCCGCCAATCGCGTCTTTTCGCTGTTCTGGGTATAGCGCTGCTCAATTGCCGGCAGCGTCTGCTGCACTTCGGTGGCTGCGGCGCTCTGCGGAAATCGACTGACGATGTCCTTGCCCATCGTCACCGCCATTTCATCGTTGTGAATACGCAACAATTGGCGATAGGTGTCGAGATTGACGTTGGCAGTGGCCGCGTCGGTCTTCGCCTGAGCCTGCGCCGCAGTGGGTGCGGCAGCTTGTTGCGAGCAGCCGCAAAGAACGAAGGCCACACTCAGGGTCACAGCTGCCGGACCATTGCGCAGAAACATCATCGCAGTCACCACTGAAGTACAAGGTGCCAGCTTGCCGCGACGCCCGTTGCAGCGCAACTGCGGTCAATAAAGTGTGCCGATAACCCTTGCGCCATCGCAGCCGTGGAAAAACACGCTGCCAGCTTGATCAGTTTTCGCTGCCCAGGGTCGAATCCAGGTGCTCCACACGCGCAACCTGATCAAGCCAGACGCGCTGGATCTGGCTTGGCGCTTCACGCGACGCGAGGCTCAGGCTGACATTGATGCCCTCGGTTTGTGCTGGATCACGAAACACCTGCACATTGGGCCGCGTGCGCACAACGCCATCGCACACGCTGCCGTCGCGCATATGCAACTTGACATGGCCATGCGCAGGCAGCTGGCTTATCAACGCCACCAGGCGCTGGATGTCGCGCTCCTCTACGCACACTTGCGGGGCCTGCGCTCCCATATTTTTCTCCGGAGTTGAAGCGCTTACTCTCGGCGCTAAATGCGGCGAAGGCAAGTAGCAGAAGGCAAAGTGTCACGCATGACTGTTGGCCGCCAGCGCACTCCCGGATATGCTCGGCAATGCGCGCTGGCGGCAAATGCGCAAACCGACGCAGCCCATCCTGCCGCTGCCCTGAATGGTCCGATGATTACCCAGTCGCCAACGGAATTTCTGGACGCATATGCTGCACTGCCCGCGACTTGGGGGGCAGCCACTGCGCACGCTGCATTCATGGTTGCGCCAGCCGATTTTTCCCTGGCCGCGGAATCGGCGCAGGACAATAGCTACATGGACGTCGCGGTACCGGTCGAGCCACTTCGCGCGCTCGCCCAGCACAGCGCGCTGGCGCAGGCATTGCGCGCTGATTGCCCGGTCATCACTTTTCCTGGCGACCCCGCCGCGCCCGACGGAATTTTTCCCAACAACGTGTTTGCCACCGTGCCGGAGCGGCTGATCATCGGGCGCATGTGCCACCTCGTGCGGCAACGCGAAACCGGGCGCGACGATATCCGCGCGTTTTTCCGTGACGTGGTTGGCTACAGCGAAATCGATTTGTCCAGCAGCGTGGACAGCGTGGTCGAGCTGACCGGATCGCTGGTCATCGATCGCCTGCGTGGAGTGGGTTACTGCGGCCTGAGTGAACGCTGCAATCTCCCTGGCGCCCAGGCCATGGCCGCGGCGTTCGGCCTGCGCCTGATGTTCTGCTTCGATCTGGCCCCCGGTGAATATCACACCAACGTCGTGCTGTCGCTGCTGGCCAGCCGCGCGGCGATCATTGCCAGCGACGGCTTCAGCAACCCTGCGGTCGCGGCCGCCATAGCCAAAGCCTGTGGCGATCAAGCGATCTGGCTGACCCCTGCGCAAAAGCAGGCGTTTGCCGGCAACGCGATCACTTTGAGCGAAGACCGCGTGTGGATGAGCGCAGCGGGAATGCATGCGCTGGACCATGATCAGCGCGGCGCGCTGTTGCGCTATGGCTTCAAGACCGGTGCCGTTGAGCTGGACGAAATTGAAAAAGCCGGCGGCAGCTTGCGCTGTTGCGTGGCCGAAATTTTTTGATCTGGTGATCACGATTCCGACACTACGCGCCCGGACGCGTACGTCTCTGCCAAACTGCCGAAAACTCTCGTGCATGCGTGCGGCACTTGGCCGAAACATCGATCACCCGGCGGAAAGTTGATGATCACTGTTCACCATCTCAATAACTCACGCTCACAGCGCATCTTGTGGCTGCTGGAAGAACTGGACGTGCCATATGACGTCAAGCGCTACGAGCGCGACGCGCAAACCATGCTCGCGCCGGCTGAGCTGCGCGCGATCCATCCATTGGGCAAGTCGCCGGTTATCACGGATGACGCGCTGACGCTGGCCGAGTCCGGCGCAATCATCGAGTATCTGGCCGATCGCTATGGTGCGGGCGAGCTGATCCCGGCGCCGGGAACGCCCGAGCGCTTGCGCTGCAACTATTGGCTGCACTACGCCGAAGGATCGGCCATGCCGCCGCTGCTGCTCAAGCTGGTATTCCAGCGAACTGCGCGTGCACCGGCGCCGTTCTTCGTGCGTCCGGTGGCCAAGGCCATCGCGCGCGCCGTGCAACGCCGCTTCATCGACCCGCAGCTCAAGCTGCATCTGGACTATCTGGAGTCTGCGCTTGGTGCACACGAGTGGTTTGTCGACGATCGCTTCAGTGTGGCCGACATCCAGCTGAGCTTTCCGCTTGAAGCATTTGCGGCACGGGGCGGACTGGACGACAAACGTCCGCACCTGTGCGAATTCCTGGCCCGCATCCATGCGCGCCCGGCCTACCAGCGCGCGCTGCAGCGGGGCGGGGTATATCAGCTCGGTTGATCGTCCGGTACCGGCCGCCGCGCGCTCCGCATTGGCTTAGCGTCCACACTGCGCTCACGGTCACACTGGCACTGTCTGCTCTAGCGAGCAGTAGCACCTAGCCACGCGTTTTACAGACGCGGTTGGTGGCCAACGCCGTGAAGGCCTGGCTCGCACGCATCAATGATTGACACAAACTTCAAGCTCATCTCGTCAGAGCATGTGCCCGCCGTATCAGGAGAACCACCATGCATCATCGCGATATTGAAACCCGTCTTCGGGATACCGCTGATCTCGCCAGCGAGCGCGCGCGCTACTACGCCGATCAGGCCAGCAGCGGTGCGCAATCGCTTGCTGAACGCGGTCGCGCGTTTGGCGCACGATTCCGCAATCGTGGTAACGGCTATGGTCGCCAGTTTGCGAACAAGGCCGAAGACCTCGCCGACGAAGCAAACTACCAGTATCGCCGCATGCGCCGTCAGGTAACGCGTCATCCAGTGGCAGCGGTGGCCATCGTGGCGGGCACTGTAGGTGCATTCCTGCTGCTCAGCCGGGTGTTTCGCAGCAGCAGCGACGATTAAGTCAACCCGCTGAGATCATTGAACTGAACCGATGGCGCCCCGACCGGGCGCCATCGGCATGTTTGCTGCAGCGAAAAACGTCGCGCAGTGGCGTTTTATTCGGGCGGATAGATCTTTCCGCCCGCCACAAGCAAACCGTCCGGGCACCGCGCACGCTTACACCGTGAGCGGGTTCGGTGTGTCCGGATTGATCTTGTAATCGCGAATCGCCCGACTCACGTCCTTGGCGTTGACCTTGCCTTCGCGCGCCAGCGCGGCCAACGCCGCATGCGCAATCCAGTAGCGGTCCACTTCGAAGAAATGCCGCAGATGCTCGCGGGTATCCGAACGACCATAGCCGTCTGTGCCCAATACGGTGTAGTGCATGCCCACCGGCATGAACGCGCGAATCTGGTCGGGATATTCGCGCACGTAATCAGTGGCAGCGACGGCCGGTCCCTGGCGGTCAGCCAGCAAACCGGTGACGTACGGCACGCGCTGCGTCGCTTCCGGGTGCAGGCGATTCCAGCGCTCTGCAGCAAAGCCTTCGCGGCGCAGTTCGACGAAGCCAGGGCAAGACCAGATATCCGCAATCACTCCAAAATCTGCTTCGAGCAATTTTGCCGCTTCCAGCACTTCACGCAGCATCACGCCGGAACCCAGCAGCTGTACGCGCGGCACGCTCTTCTTGGTTTTTCCGCCATCCTTGAGCAGGTACATGCCCTGGATGATGCCCTCTGCGCAGCCTTCGGGCATGTCCGGATGGGTGTAGTTCTCGTTCATCACGGTGATGTAGTAGTAGACGTCCTCCTGCTCCTGGATCATGCGGCGAATGCCGTCCTGCATGATCACCGCCACCTCATAGGAATAAGTGGGGTCGTACGGACGCACATTGGGTATCACCCCAGCCATCAGGTGCGACTGGCCATCGCCATGCTGCAGCCCCTCGCCGTTCAAGGTAGTGCGCCCGGCCGTGCCGCCGACGAGGAAACCACGCGCCTGCATGTCGCCAGCGGCCCAGCACAGATCGCCCACGCGCTGGAACCCGAACATCGAGTAATAAACAAAGAACGGCAACATCGGCTCGTTGGAAAACGAATAACTCGATCCGGCCGCCATGAACGAAGCCATCCCACCCGCTTCGCTGATACCTTGCTGCAGCACCTGACCTTTCTGATCTTCGCGGTAATACAGCAGCTGGTCGGAATCGGCCGGACGATATTTCTGTCCGAACGGTGCATAGATACCGATTTGACGGAACATGCCTTCCATACCGAACGTGCGCGCCTCGTCGGCCACAATCGGCACCACGCGTTTGCCCAGTTGCTTGTCGCGCAGCAGCAGGTTCATGCCGCGCACCAGCGCCATCGTGGTGCTGATCTCGCGCTCCCCGGTGCCCTTGGTGATCTGTTCGTAGAACGAGAGATCGGGCGCCATCACCTTGACGTCGGTCTTGCGCCGACGCTGTGGCAGGAAGCCGCCAAGCGCGGCGCGGCGCGCCAGCATGTATTGCACCTCTTCGGAATCCTTCCCGGGGTTGTAGTAGGGCACGTTTTCCAGCTGGTCATCCGGCACGGGAATGTTGAAGCGGTCGCGGAAATTCCGCACCGATTCCAGATCCAGTTTCTTCTGCTGATGGGTCGGGTTCTCCGACTCACCCGAGCCGCGCCCCATGCCATAACCCTTCACGGTTTTGGCCAGGATCACGGTCGGCATGCCTTGCGTGTGCACCGCAGCGTGATAAGCGGCGTACACCTTGTGCGGATCGTGCCCGCCGCGGTTGAGACGCCAGATGTCGTCGTCGGACAGGTTGGCCACCATCTCGCGCGTCTGCGGATATTTTCCGAAGAAGTGCTCCCGCGTATAGGCGCCGCCGAGTGCCTTGCACGCCTGGTATTCGCCGTCCACGGTTTCCATCATCAGCTTGCGCAATACGCCGTCGTGATCGCGCGCCAGCAGCGGATCCCAGTAGCTGCCCCAGATGAGCTTGATTGCATTCCAGCCAGCGCCGCGAAACTGGCCTTCCAGTTCCTGGATGATCTTGCCGTTGCCGCGCACCGGGCCATCCAGCCGCTGCAGGTTGCAGTTGATGACAAAAATCAGGTTGTCCAGTCCCTCACGCCCGGCCAGGGAGATCGCGCCGAGCGATTCAGGCTCGTCGCACTCGCCGTCGCCCATGAAGCACCACACCTTGCGGTCGGTTTTTGGCATCAGGCCACGGTGTTCCATGTACTTGAAGAACTGCGCTTGATAGATCGCCTGGATCGGACCCAGCCCCATTGATACAGTCGGCACCTGCCAGTAATCGCGCATGAGCCACGGGTGCGGGTAGGACGGCAGCCCCTTGCCCCGTCCGGCCACTTCGAGCCGGAACAGATCGAGATTTTCCTCGGTCAGGCGGCCTTCGAGGAACGAACGCGCATAAATGCCGGGACTCGAATGGCCCTGATGCAGGATAAGGTCGCCCGGGTGCTCGGCCGACGGCGCGCGCCAGAAATGGTTGAAGCCCACGTCATACAGCGTTGCCGACGACGCAAAACTGGCAATGTGACCACCCAGCGAGCCAGGCTTGCGGTTGGCGCGCACCACCATGGCCATCGCGTTCCAGCGGATCAGCGAGCGGATGCGCCACTCCAGCGCCGCGTTGCCCGGACTCTTGGCTTCATGGCTCGACGGAATGGTGTTGACGTATTCGGTAGTCGGACTGAACGGCAGATAGCCACCGGAGCGGCGCGTCGTGTCGACCATCTTCTCCAGCAGAAAATGCGCGCGCTCGGTGCCGTCATGGTTCAACACCGACTGCAGGGAATCCATCCACTCGCGGGTTTCGGTGGGGTCGATGTCCTGATCAAGGATGTCGTCGAGCTGATCCATGAAATTCTCCGCGGCACGGTTGCGTGCCTGCAAGGGGATCGCGCTAACGGGGATACGCGCGAAACCAGTCAAGTTTAGCGGGCGGCCACGGCGCTCGCAAAATGAAGATCCATACGCAATCGTACGGACCACGGCAAGACCATCAACGTTATCGTTTCAGGATGGCGAGACTCTGCCCCAACGCGTCAGATGTTCCCCAAGGTGAGCCAGTACTATCGATAAAGCTCACACTCTCATAACCGAGCTTGGCGGCCCACAACTCGATCTGCGAACGTTCCAGGAACTGGTTGAGGTGACGCAACACGCCCGAGCGCTGGGCCTCAACGGTCGCTTCGAACTGTGCCCAGTGGCCCGGCTCGGAAAACTCGAGAAAGGAGAACACCACAATCCCACCAGGCCGAACCACGCGATGGAACCCGGCAAGATAGATATAACTGTCGTGGTGAAGCAGGTGAGTGAATACGCTGAAGGCTGTCGCCATGTCGCAGGATGCATCTGGCAGTGGTATGCCAAGCGAGTGATTCAGGATGAATCGGTAGTTGGCGGGAGATTTCTTCTTGGCGTATTTGAGCAACGCGTTGACGACATCAATCCCGCAGTACTCGATGGACATTTTCTGCCCAAGCGCTGAAGCAAGGCGTCCGCTTCCGCAACCCAGATCGAGCAGCGATTGACCATCGCGCAGGCCGGCGTATTGGACGATGGCAGCCTCAATCTGACCCATCTGCTCATAACCACCGCCTCCGACCGCGCGGCTCATCGCTTCATCGAGTGAATATTTCCACTTGAGGCGCCTGACCAATCGCTCGTAGTCCTTGACGAAGTAGGATTTTCTCATTTGTATTCCCTGTCTAAACCAATTGCATCAAATCAATGAGGATTTCCGCATCACCACAATGTCCTGATGCCCGTTCAGGCCACCCTCGATGTGCTGAACAATCGGCAGAATGCTGCCCCAGTGTGCAGCCACGTAGGCGCGCGTGTGAAAGGTGGTCTGGTAGAAATCAGGCAGACCGTCAACCTTGAACCGACCCTTGCGCTCTACGCGGTAGACCAAACCCTCGCGCTGCAACTGCGCACGCTCTGCGGCTGTGCAACTGCCTAAAGTAGGAGCGCCATGCGTGGTGGTGACAAACACGCCACCGGGCTTGAGGATGCGCGCCATCTCACGCAACCATTCGTCCTGGGAACGTTCGTCAAGATGGGTGAACAACGACACGCAGTAGATCACGTCGAACTGATTGTCCGCGAAGTTGCTGGGCGCGTTGGCGCGGTTGATGGAGAACGACGCGACATCGGCCAAATGTGACTGCGCCCAAGCAATCGCCTCCGCGTCGATGTCCGAGCCATACAAGCGGCAACCACGCGTATGCGCCTGAAAGTCACAAATCACGCGGCCGGGCCCGCAGGCGAAATCCAGCACATCCAGATCGCATAGCTCGATGCCAACGTCGTGCAGTGCATCTGCGAGGGCTTGGGCAATGATCTGCCCGTTGCGCACGTAGCTGGCTGCATCAAAGGCACGATGCACGCGATAGCGCAGTAACGGCGGAGGTAATTTCACCTCGCCGCCCGCACGATAGACCTGCTCTTCGCGGGCCAGCCCACGACGAAAGCGCAGATAGTTCACCAGACCTGCGAGCCAGTACAACGGTGGCAGTCGGCGCGCCAGCGTGCGCAGCTTCGAATCGGGATTCATCGGATGTCCTGTGCCACATGCCGCCAGGCATGAGGCAAGCCGTACGGTGACGCTCTGGCGAACGCTCAAGCCTGCTGGCGAATACCGGCGCGGATCTGGGCTTCGACGCAGGCCACGGCCGTCATGTTGACCACGCGACGCACGGTGGATTGCGGCATCAGGATATGTGCCGGCTTGGCTATGCCCATCAGGATCGGACCGATCACCACGCCGTCGCTGAGCATGCGCGTCATGTTGTAGGCGATGTTCGCCGCGTCGAGGTTGGGAAACACGAACACGTTGGCCTTGCCATGCAGCCGCGAGTTTGGAAACAGCTGTTCGCGCAACGCCGGCACCAGCGCAGTGTCGGCCTGCATGTCGCCTTCCACTTCGAGATTCGGCGCACGCGCGCGGATCAAACCCAGCGCCGCGCGCATCTTTTTCGCGCCACAGGTATCGCGGCTGCCGAAATTGCCCGCCGACAACAAGGCGATTTTCGGGGTGATGCCGAACAGCTTCAGGCGGATGGACACCTGCAGGGTGGCTTCCGCAATCTGCTCAGCGTTGGGGTCGTCCTGTACGTGGGTGTCCAGAAAGAAGAACGTGCCTTTCTCAGTCGCTACCGCAGCCATGGCCGACGGCTCGCTGACTCCCGCGTCCATGCCGATGATGTTGCGGATATAGCGCAATTTGCTTTGATACTGGCCCACCAGACCACAGATCATGGCATCGGCCTCACCACGCTCGACCATCAGCACGGCGATCGCCGTCGGCCGCGAGCGCACCACAGCCTTGGCCATCGATGGCGTAACGCCGCGACGCTCCATCAAACGATGGTAGTGCTGCCAGTAGGCATCGAACCGCGGATCGGAGTGGATGTTGCAAACTTCCACATCCACCCCGGGTTTGATGCGCAGCCCGGCGCGCTTGATGCGTTTCTCGATAACGTCGGGCCGACCGATCAGAATGGGCATGGCCAGACCCTGGTCGACCACGGTCTGTACCGCGCGCAGAACGGTGTCCTCTTCGCCTTCGGCGTAGGCAATGCGGCATGGCGACGCCTTTGCCCGCTCGAAGACCGGCTTCATCAAAAGTCCGGTGCGAAACACGAAACTGTTCAGACGATCGCTGTAGGCGGCAAAGTCGGTTATCGGTCGCGTTGCCACGCCGGAGTCCATCGCGGCCTTGGCCACGGCAGGTGGCAGCTGCAACAGCAAGCGTGGATCAAATGGTTGTGGAATCAGATACTCGGCGCCGAAACTGGGCGGCCTGCCGCCATATGCACGCGCGCTGACGTCGGACGCCTCGCGCCGCGCCAGCGCCGCAATGGCCTTGACGCAGGCCACTTTCATCGCCTCGTTGATCACCGTGGCGCCAACATCCAGCGCCCCGCGGAACAAGTACGGAAAACACAGCGCGTTGTTGACCTGATTGGGATAATCCGATCGCCCGGTAGCCATGACGCAGTCGGGGCGCACGGCCTTGGCATCTTCGGGCGTGATCTCAGGATTCGGGTTGGCCAGCGCAAACACGATCGGGCGCGGCGCCATGGTCGCCAACATCTCCTGCTTGAGAATGCCGCCGGCGGACAGGCCAAGAAAGATATCGGCGCCGTCGACGATCTCCGCCAGCGTGCGCTTGGGCGTGTCCCGTGCGTAACGCTGCTTGTCCGGATCCAGATCGGTGCGCTCATTGTGCAGCACGCCGTTGCGGTCCAGCGCAAGAATGTGTTCGTTCTTGACCCCCAGCGCCACCAGCATGTCCAGGCATGCGATACCTGCGGCACCGACCCCGGTGGTGGCTACGCGCACATCCTCGATCCGCTTGCCCACGACCTCCAGCGCATTCAACACCGCTGCACCCACGATGATCGAGGTTCCGTGCTGGTCATCGTGAAACACCGGGATCTTCATGCGCTCGCGCAGCTTGCGCTCGACGAGGAAACACTCCGGCGCCTTGATGTCCTCCAGGTTGATGCCGCCAAAGGTCGGCTCCAGGCTGGCAATGATGTCGACCAGCTTGTCCGGGTCGGTCTCGTCGATCTCGATATCGAAAACATCAATCCCGGCAAATTTCTGAAACAGGATGCCTTTGCCCTCCATGACCGGCTTGGCTGCCAGCGGCCCGATGTTGCCCAGGCCCAGCACCGCTGTGCCGTTGCTGATCACCGCGACCAGGTTGGCGCGCGCCGTGTACTCAGCCGCCGTGGTCGGGTCGGCAACGATCTCGTCGCACGCTGCCGCCACGCCGGGCGAATAAGCCAGGGACAAATCACGCTGCGTCAATAGCGACGTTGTCGGAGTCACCTTGATCTTGCCCGGATGCGGGAAGCGGTGATATTCAAGCGCGGCAAGTCGCAGTTCTTCGGAGAGGGCCATGGATATGCTTTTTCAGGGACGGAATGGCGCGCGCCAGGGTGGCGGCAGCTTCTCGTGATGTTAGCACCGGCTTCATTTATCGCCCGGAGTCACGCGGCGCCCGACCAGGTGCTGGGATCGACTTGATCCATCGCTATGCCGCTGATGAACCCGGCAAATGCAAGCTTGCCGGCCAGGCCATGGGCATGCTGCATCCACGGTGGCAGCCAGCGCGGCGGCAGGATCGCACCCGTGGCAAAGTGCGGCTGCAACGTCATCACATCGGCCAGCGCCAGCTTGCCGGCAAACAGGTGGCACAGCAGATCCATGCGCCGCTGCTTCAAGGCCCAGCGGAAAAACGTGTGCACGGTGAGCAGGCCGGAAAGATACACGTTGTCCTTGGCAAACGCCGCACCGCCGGTCACCGGCACGCCACGAAACACGCGCTGCGCGGAGTGGAAGCTGTCCGCCACGGTCTGGCCGCATTCGCTGAAGTAGCGATAGACCTGCACGAAATCCGCACCGTTCAGTGCCATGTCAATGGCCACGATGCGCAGGCTGATGCGCTTCAGGCGCGTGATGTCGATCACGCCGGACATGAGTTCGGCAAACACCGCCAGACCTTCCTGGGTCGCGGTGACGCGCGGTGACGCGCGTGCCAGCGACGCCAGAAGCGGTTGGCGCCGGCCATTGAGGGCGGTAAGCGAGTGCACCAGCGCTTCGTGCGCCAGCAGCTGATGACGGTCGTACTGACTGAAGCTGGCACCACCGCGCAGGCGAATGCGTGTGGCGCCGGCGGCGGCTTTGGCGGTGAGCTCCGGATCCGTTTCGACGGCAATCACGCCCGGGCCGAAAAACGCATCCAGCTCGCCGGCCAGATCCACGCGCAAGTCCTCTGCCGAGATGTCTGCAAACGGCTCGCCCGCCAGCAGACCGGCACCCAGCTCATCCGCCAACTCGACGAAATAGCTCGCAGCATCCAGATTGCTGCGCTCACTGCCTGGGATCACATCCAGCGGGCGACCGTACAACGCCAGCGAAGGCGCCGTCACGCCGGCCGTGCCCACCGCCTCCAGCATGCACGCGGCGCGATGCCAGGACGCAGCGGTGCGGCACAAATAGTCCGCCAGCGGATCGACATCCAGCGCGTCCCCGCTTCGCGTCGCGGCCTTGATCGCGAGCAACTCGGCGCGCGCGGCGGAAAAGTCCGGTTGCACATAATCCACCCGCGGCAAGGTCAGATGGCCGCGCGCAAATTCAGAGATCAGCCGACTTTCCAGCGACGCCGGCCAGGCCACCGTGGTGAGGATGTGCACCCCGCGCACTGCCGCCAGCAGACGTTGATCGAGCGCGGCATAGCGCTGCATCGAGTTGCTGGCCAACAGCGCGTTCATGCCAGCTCCCGCATGTACGCAGGCGCACAGAAAAAACAGCATGCACAAAGGACCGGAGCGTCAGCCTGTCGCGGACAGCCGCTCGCGCATGCGCTCGTGCACACGCGCAACGCCGGCATCAGTCGCGCTCGCGGGTGTCGCGCACGCCGCGCGGTTTTTCCAGCGGGCGGCCCCCGCGCTGACGGCGCAGGCGCGCTTCAAGCGACGCGGCTTGCTCTTCGCGTTCGTCGTGCAGCTTGAGATAGTTGCGCCAGCGTTCGGCGGTGAGTTCGCCGGTATTCAATGCGGTTTGTACCGCGCAGCCTGGTTCGCTGCCGTGACCGCAATCGGCAAAGCGGCACTGCTCGGCCAGCGCTTCAATGTCGGCAAACAGGTCCAGATTCTCTTCACCGGTAAGCTTGAGCTCGCGCATGCCCGGGGTGTCAATAAGGCATCCGCCGGTAGGCAACTGCAGCAGTGCGCGACGCGTGGTGGTGTGACGTCCACGACTGTCGCTTGAGCGTACTGCGGCCGTTGCCATGCGCGCCGCACCCAGCAAGGTGTTGGTCAAGGTGGATTTGCCCGCGCCCGACGAACCCACCAGTACCACGCTGTCGCCCAATTGCAGGTACGGTGCCAGCAGCTCCACGCAGCCCGGATCCTTGCCGTTCAAGGCAATGACAGGGGTGTCCGCCGGCAGGCGTTCGCGCAGGGCATCAATCTGTTCGGCCGCATCGTCGCGCGTATCGAGCTTGCTCAGCAGGACTACCGGCAGCGCCCCGGAGCCCTCGGTAATGGACAGGTAGCGTTCGATCCGCGCCGGGTTGAAATCACCATCGAGACCGGTGAGCACAAACACGTAATCGATGTTGCTGGCAATGATCTGCTGATCGTAGCGCTCGCCGGCCCCGGCGCGGGACAACACGGTCCGCCGCGGCGATATGCGCATGATGTGCGGCGGAGTGCCGGCTTGCACCTCAACGAAATCCCCAACCACCGGACGCTGCGTGGGGTCCATGCCACGTTTGAGAAAATGCCCATCGGGCTGCGCACCGAACAGCGTGTCACCATCGTGCAATTCATAGCCGGCACGATGTTGAACCACCACGCGCGCCACGCGCAATCCGGATTGCGCAAGCGCATCCCCGCGCCAACCAATGCGGCGCAGGCGTTGAAGCGATTCGGCGTCACTCATGGGAGATCTGTCTGCGCGGTTTTCTCAATTATGCCCCGCACCGGCGCGCTGTGGCGAGCCGGGATTTGCGGTCGCATATACGGTCCCTGGTCACTGCTAGGATCACGCATGCAGCCGTGCCATGTGGCGCGACGCGTTACAGGAATTTCACCTTGACCGCTTTGACCCCCAGCGCAATCCTGGCGGATGTGCGCTACGAGATCCGCGGCGCGCTTACCCGGCGCGCACGCGAGATGGAAACCGCCGGCCACGACATCATCAAGCTGAACATCGGTAATCCGGGACGCTACGGTTTCGAGGTGCCGGAGCATCTGCGCGAGGTCATCGCCAGCCACTTGCGCGACAGCGAAGCGTACGGCCATGAACAGGGACTGGAGATTGCGCGCGAGGCCATCGCCGATCGCCAGCGCGCGCATGGGGCGCGCGAAGTTGCGGTGGAGCGCATCTTTATCGGCAACGGCGTCAGCGAGCTCATTGACATCAGCCTGCGCGCACTTCTGCAGCCAGGCGACGAAGTGCTGCTGCCCAGTCCGGATTATCCGCTGTGGAGCGCGGCGACCATCCTCAACGGCGGTCGCGCGCGCTATTACCGCTGCACGGCGGCAAATGGCCACCTGCCCGATCCGCTGGAAGTGGAGTCCCTGATCACTTCGCGCACGCGCGCCCTGGTGTTGATCAATCCGAACAACCCGACCGGCGTGGTCTACCCGCGCGCGCTGCTGGAGCGCCTCGTGGCCATTGCCGCGCGCCATCAACTGTTGCTGATGAGCGACGAAATCTACGACGAGATTCTGTACGACGGCACGGTCTTCCAGCCGCTGGCCGGGGTGGCCGGCAGCGTACCGTGCGTGAGCTTCAGCGGCCTGAGCAAGGCCTATCGCGCATGTGGCTATCGCGTCGGCTGGATGAGCCTGTCCGGAGATATCGAAAGCAGTGCCGCCTATCGCGATGCGCTGCAGTTGCTGGCCGCGCTTCGGCTGTGTGCCAACGTCACGGCGCAATGGGCTATTCCCGCAGCGCTTCAGGGCGAGCCGACCATCAAGGCGTTGACCGCACCCGGCGGACGCCTGCACGAAGCGCGGCGCGTCACTCTGGACGCGATCCAGGCCAGCAATTACCTCAGCGTAGTGACCCCGGCCGGCGCGCTGTACGCGTTTCCGCAGATTCGCGCCGAGCGTATACCCGTGTTTGACGACAATGCATTCGCCCTGCGCCTGCTGGAGGAAGAAGCCGTGTTGGTCGTACCGGGCAGCAGTTTCAACGCGCCGGACAATCGCCACTTCCGCATGACGCTGCTGCCACCAGCAGATCAACTGCGGGAAATGTTTGTGCGCACCGAGCGCCTGTTGCAACGCATGGCAATTGAACCGACACAACCATCGACCGCCACGCGCGTCGCAGTCGCCTAGACGCCACCTGCCGACGTCCGCACCGCTCACAATGACCCAAGCCGCCGCGCACCCGTACCTTGCCCTGGGAGACTCCTACACCATCGGCGAGACGGTGGCGCGGAAGGAATCCTGGCCGCTACAGCTTGCCGACGCGCTGGAGCATCGCGGCTTGGCGATCGGCGATCCGCAAGTACTTGCGCGCACGGGCTGGACCACCAGCGAACTACTCGCAGCCATGCAGGCCGAAACATTGACCGCGCGTCGACGACTGGTGACATTGCAGATTGGCGTCAACAACCAATATCGCGGGGAAAGCACGCACGCCTACCGCGCAGAGTTTTCCGCCGTGCTTGCACGCGCAGTGGCCCTGGCTGACGGCTGCTCAAGGCGCGTGCTGGTGGTGTCTATCCCCGACTGGGGATGGACCGCGTTTGCTCGTACTCAACAGCGCAACGCGCTGGACGTGGCGCGCCAGATTGATGCCTTCAATGCCATCGCCAGTGCGCAAACCGCGCACGCCGGCGCGCAGTGGTGCGATGTCACCACAATCTCACGCGAGCGCGGCGCGCCGCTGACCGCCGACGGTCTGCATCCTTCGGGCGAACAATATCGGCGCTGGACCGAAGCCATCCTGCCGCTCGCCAGCGATGCCTGGCTGGCCGCCGACGTGGCGCAATAGGCTTGCGGACGCGAGGCTGATTCAGCGTTGACGCGGCACCGGGCTGTATCATGCGGGTTATTTGCCGGAGCAGCTCATGTCCCTGGACACCACTACGCGCGAACGCATTGAAACCACCCTGCACGAGAATCGGGTGGTGCTGTTCATGAAGGGCGACCGGGCGCAGCCGATGTGCGGGTTTTCCATGGCCGCGACAAATACGTTGAACGAATTACTGCCCGACTATCACACCGTCAACGTGCTTGACGACCAGGAGATTCGAGACGGCATCAAGGTTTACGGCGACTGGCCGACAATTCCGCAATTGTATGTCGATGGCGAACTGGTCGGTGGCGCAGACATCATCCGCCAGATGTACACCAGCGGCGAGCTCTACACCTTGTTGGGTCTGCCCGTGCCGGACCGCACCCCGCCCGCTCTCACCATTACCGACGCTGCGGCCCAAGCCATCCGCGATGGCACAGGGAACACGCGCGACGTAGCCCTGCACCTGGAAATCGGGCCGGATCACAGCGCCGGTTTTCAGCTTGCTCCGGCTGGCGAGCATGACATTGTCGCGCATGCCAACGGACTGGAAGTGCACTTTGATCCAGCCAGCGCAAAGCGCGCGCAGGGCATTGTGATCGACTGGGTGTCGACGGTTGAAGGTGAAGGCCTCAGCCTGAAATTTCCCGGCGTGCGCGAGATCAAGTCACTCAGCGTGCAGCAGTTGAAGTCGCGCCTGGAAGCGGCTGACATCACCCTGATTGATGTCCGCCCAGCCGCAGGTCGCGCACTGGCCAAGCCGCTGGCGCAGGCGCGGGTGCTGGAGGACGAAGGCTACGAAAATCTGAGCGCTCTGGCGCGGGACACTGCGCTGGCTTTCATCTGCCACACGGGCGTATCCAGCCGGGCCATGGCCGAGCGCTTTGCCGCGCACGGATTCACTGACGTGTACAACGTCGAAGGCGGTATGGACGGCTGGTCGCGTGAAATCGACCTCGACGTGCCGCGCTATTGATCTCAACCAGCGCGGTTTGGCGCGCCGCGCACGAGATCTTCTGCTGATGTTCCGCAACCAGCTGCCCTTTTGCCAGGAGCACAACCATCCACACCGATGCTGACGAATGCCGCCGCCGGGCGCGAATCCAGCGCAGCAACGGTGACACGCTGCTGGCTCAGCAATCTTTTTCGCGCCTGCTGGAGCTGGTACCGGGCGACGTCGAGGCGCTGCAGTTTCTCTCCAGCGGCGCGGCGACGCTGGGCATATCCGAACGCGCCGTCAGCCTGTTGAAAGACATCGAACAGACGCATCCCCAGGATGCACCAACCCTGCACCATCTTGGCGCAGCGCAACTGGACGCGGGTGATTTCGCCGGCGCAGTCGCCAGCCTGCGCCGCTGCGTGCAACTTTCCCCGGCCATGTTCATCGCGCGTCTGCGCCTGGCCATTGCCCTGGAACAACAGGACGACAAACCTGCCGCGCTGGTCGAATACTTCAAGGCGCTGGCCAGCGCGCAGGCGCAAGGTCGCTGGGTCAGCGACGCCACGACTGCGCCAGCGCTGCGCGCAATCGTCAAGCGCGCGATGGACTTTGTCGACGCCGGTCGCCAACAGTTATTCGAAGAAACTCTTGAGCCGTTACGGCAGCGCTACGGCCGATCGGAACTGACGCGCGTGGATCAGTGCCTCGCAGTCTTTCTGCGACAGCGGCCGGCCAATCTCCCGGACCCGCGTCAGGCGCCAAAATTTCTGTATTTTCCCGACCTGCCGCCTGCGCCGTTTTACGCGCGTGAGCGCTTCCCGTGGCAGGACGCCTTGGAGCGGGGCGCCGCGCGCATCCGCGAAGAATTGCTCGAGGTCCTGGCTCAGCCACAAGAGCTCGAATCGTTTCTGCATTCGGGGTTGCCCGAGGAAGCCGAAGCCTACTTGCGCGCGTCAGGTGCCACGCCGGCCGCCTGGGATGCATACTTTTTCTACCGTCACGGCGAACGCTTTGACGAGCACTGCGCGCGCTGCCCGCACACCGCGGAACTGCTGGCGCAGGCATCGCTGGTGCGCATACGCGACCACGCGCCGGAAACACTTTTTTCGGTGTTGCGTCCGGGCACCCACATACTGCCGCATCGCGGCGTGACCAACACGCGCCTGGTCACGCACCTGCCACTGATCGTGCCCGCAGACTGCGCGCTGCGCGTTGGTGGTCAAACCCACGTCTGGCAGGCTGATCACTGCGTGACGTTCGACGATACGTTTGAACACGAGGCGTGGAACCACAGTTCGCAGACGCGCGTGGTGTTGATTCTGGATTCGTGGAACCCTGACCTCAGCGAAGCGGAGCGCGCAGCGGTAACGGACCTGGTTGCGGCTATCGGTGACTTCAACTCCAGCGCTTCGATCTGAGCGACGGCCAACCACATCTCGGCGCGTCTACGGTTTGAACCAACGTTGCATTTCAGGCAGAAATCGGGCGTAACGCTGGGAGCGGCCAATCGAGCGCGTGTGCACCGGCTGGCGCGCCTGCCACTGACTGGCCGAGGTAATCACCCCGCCCGGATCGGTCGCGTCACGAACCGGCTCAGGGCGATCCAGGCCGATCTGCGCACTCAACCACTCCATGGTGCGCTCCGGGTCGTGCACCAGTTGCTCATACTCCACCGTGTGTATCGCCAACGGCAGCGTTTGGCGCCAATGCGCGAGCAAGCGATCAAACCCGTCAGCGACTGCAGCAATATCAGCGAAGTCAGCGGCGAAGGCATAGTCCGCATGGGCGAAAGACTGGCTCCAGATCGACAGCGCCGTGTCGCGCCGATCACGCTGACAAATCACGACATGCGCATGCGGGAACATCGCCATCACGGCGTCCAGATAACGCCAGTTGAGCGGATTCTTGTCAACGTACCAGGGCCTCCGCGGTTCGTCGCGTTGCACATGCGCCCGATAAAGCGCCGCCGCTTCACGGATTGCGGACGGCAGTTGCGCGAGGTCGACTGTGGCCAGACGCTCGGCGAGATAAGGCAGCGTGGGTAACTCACCGCGGTTGCACACCTGCGGCTGACGGCCCAACCATTGCGCAACCAGGGTCGTACCGGTGCGCGGCAAGCCGACTACGAAGATTGGGCACGCGCTGCGATCTTCGACGGCAGTGGCTGGCCATGGCCCGGCGGTGAGCCTGGCAGCAAGCCACGCCTCCCAGTGGGACCGCGACCATCGACCCGACGCTCGACGCAGGCTATTGGCCTCACGCCACGCGATGGCGGCTGCTGCAAAATTTCCGCCATCGTCATGCGCCTTGCCCAAGGCGAACAATACTGATGCGCGCGCCAAAGGCGTCAGCGCCGGATCATGCGCGTGCGCCTGCAGCAGCTCCAGATCTGCATTGCCCGAAGCACTGTGGCGCTTGAGCATTGCCAGACTGTGCAGGACGAACCACCGGTTCAAGTCAACGCCTTGAGCGAGCGCGGCACGATAGTGCTGCTCAGCCGCATCGAACTTACCCAGCTCCTGCGCCAGGTTGCCGGCTAGTGCGTGCAGCTCCGGATCGGCGTAGCGCTTTGCGAGGGCGAGGTCACACAGCACCAAGCCCACATCCTGGCGCTGACATTCGCGCACGAATTGCACCACGCGCATGAGCTGCGCGTGATCGGCGCCCGGCGCATCCATGCTCAGCTGCATGGCGGCGACGGCGGCATTGAACCGGCCTTGCCCACGTAGTACCTGAGCGAGCAAAACCGCAGCGTCGATGTCGACCGCTGCGGCCAGCATCAAGCGCAACTGCGCTTCGGCGCGATCGACGGCGCCGGCTTGCCACAGGGCCTGCGCCAACCAATAGGTTGCATGCGCTGGCGCCAAACCTGCGGCGGCGGCGCGGTCCAGCAGCGCAGCGGCGAGCGCCGGCTGTCCAAGCTGTAGCAACAGTCGCGCGCAGTCGAGCCAGATCTGCGCGTGCTCAGTGCGCAACCCTGCACAGATAGCGTCAAGCGCAGATGTTGCACCGTGCGTCGTGGCAGCCGCCAGACAGCGTTGCACGAGCGCGCTTACTGCGGGCGATGGTTGCAGCGGCGCAGTCGCGGGGCGTTCAGTGGCGGATGCCAGATTGCCGTCGTTGCTCACGCAAAACTCCCGGTCGGGCCTTGCACCACACCGCGCATGCGCGAGCCTGCGCATCGCTGGCAGGGTCTCAAGGCGCGGGCGCCAGCCGCGCTTGCGGAAACAGCAGGTACATCGACAGAAAGTACTTGTCGTTGGACACCGGCGGCAAACCGGCGTGCTGAAACATCCAGTACGGTGGAAAGACGATCAGACGCCCGGCCCGGGCCGCAACCTTGATGCCGAGATCGCAAAACTCGGTCTCGCCGCCTTCGTCGACATCGTTGAGATACCACAGAAACACCAGATAGCGATGGGCGACCTCGTAGATGGCGTCGAAATGTGGCTGGAACGCCTGGCCACTTCCGGCCACGTAGCGCTTGATGCGCATGGCCGATATCTGTGGCGTGGGTGGCACCGGGATGGTGAGTCCGATGCGCTTGTTGTAGATGGCCAGGTAGTCTTCGATCTGCTTGTAGAAAAACCCTTTGAACGCATTATCGGCAAATACTGACAAGTCCAGTTCGGTCCACGCACTCGCGTCCAGACCGTCCCGCCAACCGGGCTTGCGCTCGACGTGGTGTTCGCTCATGTGCTCGAAGGATGTGATCATCTGCGCACAAAACGGCAAGGGCAAAGCCGCGTCAAAAACCTGGACGTAGCTGCGCAGATTGCCCACGGGAAAACTGCTTGCGACAGGCGGATCAACCGGCATAGCCCCAATGCTCCATGACGTCTCGCAAGCCCGGCAACAAAGGCGCGAATTGAATTTGATAGCGGCGCCAACGATCAACCGCCGACTTGTTCGGAGGCTGTGTCACCTGCGCGTAGCTCGGCGTACTGATGAAGCCCTTCGCTCGCGCATGCTCGTCAAAATGGCGCAGCGCCGTCGGGTCCGCCACCCCGATGAAGGCGCCGATACGGGTCACACCCGCATCAAAATCGTCCAGCAAGTCTTCGTAGCGAAGATGCAACACGCGAGGCTTGAGCAGCGCCTCATGGTAAATCCAGTAATGCATGGCGTTGACGTAGCCGCCAGCCAGGCGCTCCAGCGATGAGCACAACACCTGAAACCCCGGCGCCCGAAAGTTCTGCATATAGCAGCTCAGGATCACATCACACGGGTGGCGCAGCGCGAGAATGATCGGCGCATCCGGAAACAAGCGGCTGATCAATGGCAGATGCAGCAGGTTCAATGGATTCTTGTCGACCAGCCGCTGCCCCGGCGTCAAACTGAGCACCGTGCGCACCTGCTCCCAGTAATGCTGGCGCAACGCCGTGCAAGCAGCTTGATCGAGCTCCCCGAGCGCTTCGGGATATTGCAATCCGCGCTGGATCACTTGTTCGCTCACGCTCTGCAAAAACGGCTGCTCGTCCATGGACGCCAGACTCGGGTGCGCGTCGAGCATTTGTTCGAGCATGGTCGTGCCCGAGCGCGGAAAGCCCACGACGAAAATCGGCGTGGCCGGCACGCCCGCATCGGGCTGCGGCACAGTCCAGTCAGCGGCCTGCGCTTCAGTCATGCGGATCAGCGCCGGTGACAACGGCGGCAACCCCGGCACCAACAGCTCGGGTACCAATTGCGAAGCCTTCTGCATCTGCGCGGAGTGCGCGCGCTGCAGCGCATCCATCACTGCCGGCGTATCGCCCTGTTTGTCGCACGCCTTGGCCAGGGCGAAGTACAGATTACCGAGATGATTTGCTTCCGTGGTCATCGCGATCAGCCGCTCCAGCAGCGCTCGCGCGGCTGCAGGTTCGCGCCCACGCGAGGCCATCACGCCCATCGCACTGATGACTTCCACCTGATCGGCCGGGTCGGTCAGCGATTCGGGCGCGGGCAAGGTAGCCAGCAATGCATCGGCATCCTGCAAGCGATTCACCCGTTCCAGCAGCCCGACCATGCGTGCCAGAGTGCGCGGACGAGCTCCATCCAGACGCAACGAATCGCCAAGCAACAGCTCGGCATCGGCGATGCGGCCGGTCTGCGTGAACAGCCATGCCAGGTCAACGGACAACTCCGCGCCGAGCGGCAGCCAGGTTCGCCACGGCGCTACCAGTTCGGCAGCGTCTGCGTTGTCGCCGCATTCGCAACAAGCCATGGCCGCGTAAATGCAAAACTCGTGGTCATCGGGCAGCGCACGCGCAGCCTGCAACAGATAAAACCGCGCATTGGCAAAGTCAGCGCGCTCCTTGTAGAGCAGGCCAAGGTTGCCCTGGATGGTGGCGTCGTTCGGCGCCAGGCGCAATCCGATGCGGTAGGCATCCTCCGCTTCGTCCAGACGCCCGATCTCGCGCAGGACGGTGGCCAGGTTGGTCCAGTGCACGGCCCGGTCTGGATACAACACGGTCAGCTGCTCATGGATCGCGGCCGCGCGCAGTGGAAAATGCTGATGTTGCAAGGCGATCGCCAGCAGCACCAGCGCAGTCTCTTCTTCCGGCTGCACTTGCAGCAGACGCCTGCAATCCTGCTCGGCACGGACTGCATCGCCGGCTTCCACGGCCGCCATGACGCGCGCGATGTCGGATGGTTCGATGGCCAACGCTGGACGCCCGTGGTGAACGCAAAAAAAAGCCGCGCGGCTTGCACCGCGCGGCTCGATTATAACGATGTAACGCGTTCGATCAGAACGTTACGGTCACCCGACCCCAGAAGTAGCGGCCAATTGCCTCGTAGGTATTGATGTCCGTGTTCGAATTGAGCACGTTGTTCTGGAACATGGTCGGTGGCTGCTTGTCGGCGAGGTTGTTTACACCAACGTCCAGTCGCGTGTGGTACGGCGCAATGTTGTAGCCAAACGCCACGTTGTGGTAAATCCGCGAGGACACCGGCAACTCGGTGCCCGGGATACCTGGGTCAGCCGAAGAGCCTTCGCGCAGGTCAGCCCAACCTACCGTCACCCGGTGAATGTAGCGGCCGGTGTAGTTGATGTTCCACGGCCCATTCATCCAGTTCAGCTGACCAAGCGCGCGCCAGCGCGTGTAGTTGCCGTACTGGTTGTTGTAGTGACCGGCCATGTGCACGATCACGTCGCCCGGCTGGCCCGGGGCCGTATCGTTGTTGTAGCGGATCAGGTAGGTGGTATCCAGCGAAGCAGTGAGGTCGCCGTAGTTGGTCCCGAACACGTCGAAATGCGGGATCTTGTATTTGATGCTGCCGTCAATGCCCTTGGTGTTCAACTTGCCAAGGTTGACGGTCGGCTGCTGGATGAACGCATAGTCACCGCTGACGTTGCGATGCTGCAGAGCACAGAATGGACTGCTTTCATTCGCGAAGCAGCTGTTGGCGACGGTCTGTGCGCCAACATTCGTGATGGTGTCATCCAGCGTCACGCGCCACAAATCGGCGCTGACTGACAGCCCGGGAGCAAAGCTCGGGTCGTACACAATGCCGTAGTCATAGGTCTGGCCGTGCTCAGGCTTCAGGTTGACTCCAGCTGCCGCCGCGCCGGACAGCACGCCGGTGATCTGCGACGTCGCCGCCTTGTGACCTGGTGGAACGAACTCACAGGCGATCGGGTGTGCTGCCAAATCCGCAGCGGTCAGATTGTTGCAAGGGTCGTTGACCTGCGGCGCACTACCTGTCGCACCGTCGAACAGTTCGTTGACGTTCGGCGCACGGAACACGCCTGCCACCGTGCCGCGAACGAGCAAGTCATCAATCGGGCGCCATTCAACGCCGAACTTCTGGTTCCAGCTGCTGCCACCCGGACGGTACTTGGAGAAACGCGAACCGACGGTCACGTTCAACGACTTGATCAACGGCATGTCGGCCAGCACTGGCACGAACGTTTCGAAGTAGACCTCGCGATCATCAAAGCTGCCGCTCAACGGCGACGAGCAGGCTTCCTGCGAGATAAAGCAGGTGCCGTCGTTGTTCTGCACCTGCGCAATCAGGTCGACCTGATACTTCTGATATTCCTTGTCATAGGACGCGCCAACCGCCAACTGCACGGTACCTGCCGGCAAATCAAACAAGCTGCCGTTGGCGCCGATATCCAGACGACGCGAGGTCTGCAACCTCTGGTAGAACGGCGCGGCGCCAAATTTTTCGAGCTCCGCCGTGGTCGTCGGATCATTCAGGTTGAAAATGTTGAGCGGTGTGCAGCCGTCAACTACTGCCCCTGCCGAGCCGCATTTCACCACACCGTCCGTGTCAAGGAAGGACGGGCCCAAGGCCTGCTTCAGGCCGTTGTAAAACACGTAGCCCGGGCTGACCTGCTGCGTGCTCTGGTGGCCGTAGTTCAAGTCACCAAACCATTGCCAGCTGGTGTCTGCGCCAAAGTTACCCTTCAAGCCGGCCACGACCTGGCCGGTTGTCGTGGAGAACTGCAGTACGCGCTGGCCAAGATTGGTGAAGCGGCTGAGGAAATTGTAGGCAGTCGGATCGCCAGCAGCGAAGACGTGGCCGGTGACCGGGTTGACATCGCCAATCTGTGGGTCGTTTGCCGAAGCTGTACCCGGACCAAAGTCATTGCCAAACGGGTTGTAATAGCTGTTCTTGGAGATCGTCACGCCATCGCCGTTCGCGTCGAACGGCAAGGCCGCCAGTGCCGCGTGGGCAGAGGTCTTGTTGTAGAACGCGTTGAAAAACGCCGATACATTGTCCGTCAGGTTGTAGTTGGCCAACGCGAACACGTTGGTACGTTCCTGCGGAGTCTGGATCAGGTTGTGCGCAGCATAGTTGTAAGAGTCAGTCGCCCCGTTGTACGGGCGATAGTCAGCGCGCGCGGTCTTGCCGGGAACCGGATTGGCCAGCGTGACGCTGCCGCCCTCGGGCAGGGACAAGCGACCATTCGGGTTGCGGCTGGAACCGGCATTGAAGATCGAGCCCGAATACAGGTACGTGGCAAACTTCGAGTAGTCGCGATCGGCCGATGAAATGGCATCGAACTTGTTGTAGTCGATACCCGCAACGATGTTGCCCTTGTCCGATGACGTGCCAAAGGTGGCAGCAAAGCCACGCTGTTCGCCGTCGTTATGATCGGACGAACCAAAGTTGGCGCTCATCTGCGCACCCTGGAAATCACTGCGCAGGATGAAGTTGACCACGCCGCCGATCGCATCTGAACCATAGGTTGCCGATGCGCCGTCTTTCAATACTTCGATGCGATCGACCATGCTGGCCGGAATCGAGTTGATGTCGTTGTTCAGTACGCGGTGGCCGTTGACCAGGATCAACGTGCGCTTTGCATCCAGGCCGCGCAAAGACACGGTCGAGGCGCCGGTACCGCCACCGTTGTTGACGTTTGGATTGGTCGCGTCACCGGCGATGGATGGCAGCTGCTGCACCAGGTCGCCCACGGTCTGCTTGCCGCTGGCCTGAATCTGCGCGCGGTCAATGGTCAGCACCGGGTTTGAGGTTTCCAGGTCGACGCGGCGAATCCGCGAGCCGGTAACTACCACCGATTCCAGCGTCTTGGCTTTTTGTTGCGACGGCGCGTTGGCCGAGTCCTGCGTGCTGTCCTGTGCAAACGCAGTACCAGTTGCGCCGACGGCGATGACAGCCCCAAGCGACAACCCCAGGCGAACCGCAGAAGAAAGTTTCTTGACCCCAAGCTTCATGACAACACCCTCAAGTTTGAATTAATTCGTCGAGTCGCACCGCAGGCAGAAACTCTTTCCACCGAAACACCTGACCGCCCCGCCACACCCGCAATAGTTGACGCCGCAATGCCACCTCACGTGCTGCAACATCCACCCCAATCTGTGCCTCCCCAAGGGATCTGCACAAAAGAGCAGCGCTTGATGGAGGCCCCGTGGGACCCAGAAGTGCGACAATCTGCCGCCCTTATCGCGCCAAATTCACGATTTGTCAACGATTGACTTACGGCGAAACAACGTTTGAACGCTGATTTCCGGGGAATTTGCGTGTCGTTCACCGCTGAACCTAAACAGACGCTAAAGCGGACGCAAAACGTGACCGTGATCTGCGAGGTGGGACTGTTGCGCCATTTTCTGTGGCAAACCTTGCCTGTGGAGCGCACTTCTTTTCATCCGGATTCAAGGCCAATGTTGGTTCTGATCGTGCGTCGCTGAAACCCAAAGTTGCTCGAGCGGGCAACGCGTGGTTCGCGCCCACCGTCTTCTGTGCCGAAGCCGGCACTGGTTCTGAACATAACAACTGTCGTGCGGGCTTTGCAGTTTTGAGTAGCACACGACCATCGAGTCCGCGCGAGATACCACGCCTCGATGTGTCTCCCAGACGTGACCAGCGGTGGTGTCAAGGATCCTCGTGCCGCGGTGCAAGGCTTGAAAAACAGCTCACGCCTGACGACCACTGGCGCCGCCGAAGCGCGGAAGCGCTGAAACGCACGACAGCTGGCGAGTGCGACGCGTTTGCTCACATGCGCCACCAGACGGAAGCGGCCCGCCGGTTCCACGCGGGCCCAAGGCAACGCTTCGTGCGAGCAGCCGGTTGGGTCGTGTTATGTTTCTTCTGAGGTGCTTTGTCGGGAGAGTTGCAATGCGCATAGGTTTGGCTATCGACGCGTCGTGTGACTTGCCGCACGCGTTCCTGCACCAACACAACGTCACCGTGATGCCGATCACCGTTCGGGTTGATGGCGAAGTCTTCATGGATGACCGCAGTCCGGCTGAGATCCAGCGCTTCATCGATCATCGTCTGGGCAATCGCAGCCACTCTGCCGAGACCGAAGCTTGCTCGGTTGCGGAGGTGCAAAAGCTGTTTCTGGACAAGCTGGTACTCGAGTACGACTGCGTGTTCTGCCTTACCGTTACCGCAACGCGCAGCCCGATAAACGAGAACGTGCAGCACGCCAGCTTTGGCATACTGAAAGGCTACCGCGCTGCTCGGGACGCGGCCCATGTCACCGGCCCGTTCATGATGCGCGTGGTTGATACGCGCAATCTTTTCGCCGGCACCGCGCCACCCATATATGAGGCTGCCCGGCTGATTACCGCCGAGCAACCACCAGCGGCGATCCGTGAGCGACTCAATTACATAGCGAACAACACTTACGGCTATTTTCTGCCCCGTGACCTTTATTACCTGCGCGCGCGCGCAAAGAAAAAGAATGATCACAGCGTGGGCTTGTTCAGCGCCATGCTGGGTTCTGCGCTCGACATCAAACCGCTGCTGCGCTGCCATCGCGGAGAGACTGGTCCGGTTGGCAAGATCCGCGGTTTCGAACAAGGTGCGGGGACGCTGTTTGCTTACACCGCGCGTCGCGTGCGCGCAGGCTTGCTGGTGCCTTTGGTATGTGTCAGTTACGGCGGCGATCTGGCCGTTTTGGCCAATCTGCCTGGCTATGCCGAGCTGCAGGCAGCGTGCGCCGAAACCGGCGTCCAATTGCTGGAAGCGCCCATGAGCATCACCGGCATGGTCAACGTCGGTGAAGGTGCGGCAATGATCGGCTTTGCCGCGGAAGAGCACGAAGCGAATTTTTGAGCTTTGTGCTGCGCCTGAACGCGCGCCCGCAGGTACCGTGGGCTGAAAAAGCCCACGGCATCCGCGCTGAGCCTTGCTGAAATTAGCTAGTCGTTACGGCACCGCCTTATCAGGGCAGTCTGCCGCGTCCGAGTGTCTCGCACTCTTGAGTTCCGGATCGCGCGCTTGTTCAACCCATCATTCCGTGCGCAGGTAAGTCCGCACCACCTCAAGGCGCTCCCTCGGAAAAAGCAAAAAAACGGCCCCGTCTCCGGGGCCGTTCGTTACACCATGGAACCAGGCCGGGGCCTAGAACTTCTGGTTGTACCGCACGTAGTAGAAACGACCGATGTCAAAGCCGCCGTAGTAGGAGTACTGCGAGTTCGGTGAAGAGTAAAGGTTCGGGCCAACGTGATCGAAGACGTTGTTGGCACCAACCGAGACCGTGGCGTTCCATGGCGCATTCCAGCGGAACTGCAGGTCATGGAACGTATTCGCGCCGGTACGGTTCAGGCGAAGTGCGCCGACATCCGGAGCGATATAGTCAGGCAAGTTGCACTCCGGCCCGCCACCTGGGACGTTATCAAACGAGCACCGCTCCTTCTGGCTCGAGTAGTAGCGTGAGGTCCAGGTCGCCCCAAAGTCACCCAATGCCCAATCCAAGCTGGCGTTGGAACGGATGCGAAAGGAGCCTGCGAAGCTTGTTCCCGGCGACACCGGCGTATCTGGCAGATTGTCCGGCTTGGTGTTGTTGTAATCAACGTAGTTCGTATTCCAGTGAATCGCAAAGCGCCCGAACGAATACTGCGGCAGGCGATAGTTGACACCAAAGTCGTAACCCTTCGTGTCACGAAAACCGGAATTACGACCACCCCGCTGCGCGAAGGTAACGATACCGCTGCCTGCGCTGCGCTGGAACAAGGTCGGCGCGCAACGTGAAGCCACGCCAAGTATGTAGCAGTCGCTGAGCTGATCGGTTGTGGTGTCGCCGGTAATCGCATTGTTGATGCGGATGCGGTACCAGTCCAGGCTCACATCGAGCCCTTCGACCCAGCTCGGGCTGTATACCAGGCCCAGCGTACGGCTGATAGCAGTTTCGGCCTGCAGATTTGGATTGGCGCCAGAGAAAAACTGGGTGCCAGTCTGGCATGGGAACGCCGTGCACGGCGCACCACCTTGTCCAATCTGCACGAAGTTTGCGGGCGTCCCTGGTTGGCCAGCGAAACCTGCCGAGCAACGTGCAGCAACTGCGGGGTTGATGGCCGCCGAACCGTTGTTGACGTCGCACGGGTCGGTGTAGAAGTCGAACGTGCCGCTTAGGCCACCGAACAGGTCGGCAATGCTCGGAGCACGGAAACCTTCTGCATACGTGCCACGTACCAGCAAGTCATCAATCGGCTTCCAGGCCAGACTGAACTTGTTGTTGGTGGTGGTGCCGAACGTGCTGTAGTCGGAGTATCGACTGGCGACGTTCGCTGTCAACATTTTCGCGAATGGGATGTCTTTAAGCAGCGGCACCTCGACCTCTAGGTAGTATTCCTTGACGTCGAAAGATCCACCGGTCGGACCGGACGACAGATTGGTACTGATGCCGGCCTGGCTGAACGCGTCCGGCGAGAAATTGCCGGATTCACGTCGATACTCGACACCACCGGCAACGCTCAGGTCGCCAGCCGGCAATGTGAAGACCGCGCCAGTGAGGTTGGCGCTGTAGTCGACAGTGCGCGTATTACCGGTGTCGTGGTAGAACGGGAACAGATAGGCTTGCAGCGTTGGGTCACCCAGCGAGTTCGAGCCAGCGCCACCGAACGGGACGAACGGGTTCCATGGCACGCAGGAGCCCGGCGCGCTTCCGTAGGGTAGTGAGGTGTCAGGTCCTGGCGCCGTGCCGCAGGTCACCAGACCAGAGGTGGGATCGCGGAACGATGGTCCAAGCGCACCCGTCGCGGCAACCAAGCTGAAGTCGCCATGCTGCGTCTTGATCAGGTCGTTGTTGTTGACGAAGCCGCCGATGTCCCAGTTCCAGGTGTGCTCGCCAAGTTCGAAGCTGCCTTCCAATGTACCGGAGAACCGGTAAGTTTGGAGATTGCTCTGCGTGACGCGCGGCACTTCCCAGCCACGGCGATAGAAGTAAACCTTCTCGCCAGTCGGGTTGAAAAAGCTGTCCGGTTCGAGTCCGATCGGGTCGCCTATGTCTGAACTGGCCGGCGGCAACGTAAACGGCAAACCGAAAGCGGGCTGGAACGGATAACCGGCGACCTGCTGCGTGGTGGCGCGCTTGTTGTACAGGAAGTCCGTTGAAAACTTGATGTTGTCAGTGATCGCATAGTCGCCGCTGACAAACAGCGAATGGCGCTCGATGCCGGTTTGCAGCATCTGCTTTTCGTTCGTGTTGGTGCGGTCATTCGGAGCACCGCCAGCACCGGTGTTGTGGAAGTCAGCCGGATTGGCCGGATTGCCACCCGGATTAAGTGCGCACAAGCCGGACGAGCAGTAACCCGGCGGCATGAAGAAGTTGCCTTCCTTGGAGACGATCGAGAATCCGGATGTGGGGTGACGGCTTGTGCTCGGGAACGCACTGTACGGGCGATTGCGCGCCCAAACCGGATCTTCCTTCGCATACTCGGCGGTCATCTGCACTGAGCCGCGGTCGCTGTGCGCGCCCAAGGTCATGCTGTAGGTCTGCTTGTCACCGTCGCCTTGGTCGTACTCGCCGACGTAGGCACTGGCTTCGGCGCCGTCAAAATCCTTGCGCGTGATCAAGTTGACCACGCCCGCGATTGCGTCGGAACCATAGATCGCTGAAGCGCCGTCTTTCAGCACTTCCACACGGTCGATGGCTGAGATGGGGACTTGAGAAAGATCCTGTGAGCCGCTGGTGGTGGTGCCGAGGCGCTTGCCGTTCAGCAGGACCAGCGTGCGGTTGTTACCGAGATTGCGCAGGTCGATGTAGTAACCACCGACATCCTCACCTGAAGCCAGCACCGAGGAGCGGCTGATCGGCGGCGAGCCTGCCTCTGGCAGGTTCTGCAGGATATCTGCCACGGAGTTGAAGCCCTGGCGTTCGATGGCAGCGCGATCGAGCACGATGATCGGCTGCGCCGTCTCAAAGTCGACGCTGCGGATGCGCGTACCGGTTACGGTGACGGCCTGCAGGGTTTTGGCTTGCGCAGGGGCAGTCTGGTCGGCAGGAGTTGGTGCGTCTTGCGCGAACGCGCTACCCGCTAACGCAAATGCACCAACCGCCAGCGCGGTTTGTACGGCGGTCGTAAGTTTGTTCGTGAGCAGCTTCATATGGAACTCTCCAACTTCTGGTTACTTGACCAATCAACCCCTCGATCGCAAATCCTTTGGTCGGCGATGGAGGGACATAAAGAGCGGCCCGAAAAGGCAGGCGACGCCGCAAGGCGACCACCCCGGTCATCGAGAACGGCGGGCACTGAGCGGACGTTAGCGAAATAAACAGCAAAAAGCAACGATTTCCTAACTTTTTGATGGAGGCTCGCGGTCGGCTGCAGATAGGCAGAAACTGAGGCGTGGACTGAAGCAAGCCGCTTGTGCGCGGCCAAGCGTGCTGCGCGTCGCGTTGCCTGGATCGTTATGCCAGCTGGGTTGCCATAACCCTATGAGGCGCCAGCAGCATGTTTCCCAGCCACTGGTGGCGCGCTTTGCACGTTGTGGATTCGTTCATTCTGTGCTTTGAGGCGGTCGCGCGCCTCTGTTCGGGCGCATGCGGCGAAACGCCGCGGCCGGACAAAGTATTTGGCTCTGCAGGTGCTATCCAGTGCGGCCAGTCGCCGGGCGTCCACGCCAGCGCCGCAAAGGCTGACATCCAGGTCATTGCCTCCTCCGTTAGATACCGCAAGACATTCCCTTGCCGGGGCTGCGCAGTGTGTCCTGCCACGTGCTCTTGTCGCGACGCGCGGCCAAGTCCGGCGCTTAAAACCCGTAGCTGAGGAGGCCGCCGTCCACTGCCAGAATCTGGCCGGTGATGTAGCTCGCCGCCGGCAAACACAAGAAAGCGATCGCGGCAGCGATCTCTTCGGGTTCGCCGATGCGCTTGAGCGGCGTGCGCTCCAGCACTTCTTCCAGATAGTCGGCATCCGCCAATGCCGGCTCGGAGCGCTGGGTGCGGATATACCAGGGCGCCACGGCGTTGACGCGTATGCCGTCTACCGCCCACTCGACGGCCAGATTGCGCGTGAGTTGATGCAGCGCGGCCTTGCTCATGCCATAAGCGGAACCGGTGCGCACGTGCGTGATACCGGCCACCGAGCCGACGTTGACGATCGCAGCATGCGCGTGCTGCGCCAACTGCGGATGCGCCAGCCGGCACATCGAGAGCGCACTGAACAGGTTTTGCTCAAAGATGCGCTGCACGTCGTCTTCAACGTAATCCACCGTGGCTGCAGGCTGGTTGCCGCCGACGTTGTTGACCAGCAGCGACAAGGGCGTATCCAGGTCGTGGATCCAGTCAAACACTGCCAGCCGCTCTTCCGGTTCGGTCAGGTCGGCGCCAAACGCCAGGATCTGGCATGCGCTGAAATCATCGGCCAGTTCCACACGGATGTGTTCAAGCCGATCTGCATCGCGGGAGACCAGCAGCAGGTTGGCTCCAAGTGCTGCCAACTCGCGCGCAGTAGCAAGACCGATGCCCCGACTGGCGCCAGTGACCAGAGCTGTGTGGCCGTGCAGTTGCCAGGCGTCGAGACGGCTGTTCATGTGCCGAGCTTAAGCTGGAAGCCCACCGCGCGCATAGTCAGAACGCTGCCTGCGCTGGCGTTTGTTTGTGCCGAGTAGGCTGCGCAGCGGCTGCCAAGCCAAAAACTTGCCGGGTCTGGCGCGGCGCCGCACACTGGCGGCCACTGGACTGCACGCGAGACGCCCATGAAATGCCTTCCGCTATTGCTGTGCGCTTGCGCCGTCGCGGCCTGCTCTCCCAAGCCACCGCCGGCCGAGCCAAAACCGCCGACGCCGATCAGCACGCCATTCGATACCTTGCGCGCCACCGAGCAGCGCGCGCGCGATGTGCAAAAAGTCGTGGACAAGGCGGCCGAACAGCAGCGTCGGCAGATCGACGCCCAATCGCAGTGATCTCTGGCGGTTAAATGCCGGCGCGGCAGCCGGTCAGCGTGGGCGACACAGACAATCGGCGTAGACGTTGGGGGTTCCTGCGCGTGCGGTGCGCAGCCACTGCAGTTGTGGGACCAACCCCGGTACCTGCGCGACCCAGGCAGGCAGGCGCAAGCCCCACGCGCGCAGCACGTGCACGCTGACATTCTGGTTGAGATTGAGCACCATGCGCTCGAACGCGCCACGGGGCGCCTCCTGATATCGCACCGGGTAACCGTTACCCAACTTGGCCAGATTGGCGGCGTACGCGGTTGCCGCCTGCAGGTTGCCGATCTGGTCGACCAGGCCACGCTCCAGCGCCTGCTGCCCGGTCCACACCCGACCTTGCGCGATCGCGTCTATCCTGGCAAAGCTCTGTCCACGCGCCTTGGCTACTTTGCCGACGAAGTCACGGTAACCCTTGTTGATCGTGGCCTGGATCAGCGCGCCCACATTCGGATCCAGCGGCCGGGTGACATCGAACGCCCCGGCCATCGGTCCGGTAGCGACGCCATCACTGCGGACGCCAAGTTTGGCCAGCGTATCGGGCACGGTGTAGAACAAGCCGAAAATGCCGATGGAGCCGGTAATCGTGTTCGGCTCGGCAAATATGCGATTGGCGTCCATCGAAATCCAGTAGCCGCCGCTCGCCGCCACATCGCCCATCGACACCACCACGGGAATCCCCGCGGCGCGGGTAATCGCCACTTCGCGGCGAATCTGCTCGGCGGCGTATACCTCGCCACCGGGCGAGTTGACGCGCAGCACCAGTGCTTTTGTCTTGCGATCCTCACGTGCAGTACGTATCAACTGCGCGGTTGACTCGCCGCCAATGGCACCAGGGGACTGTTTGCCGCCGCTGATCTCGCCCTCGGCAACCACCACCGCTACCCCGGGCGCCAACACGGAACCGGTTTTATTCTGGCGGCTGACGTACTGCGCCAGACTTACCTGGCGAAAGCTGTGACCCCGCTTGTCTGCCGGTACGCCGGCGGCGCGCATCATGGCAATCAGCTCGGCACGCGTAGCCACGCCGTCAGCCAGGTGTTCGTTGATCGCAAGCTGGGCCAGATCACCCTGGGTGCTGGCAATGTGCTGCGGCAGATGTTCAATGTCATCGCGCAGCGTTGCCGGTGCAAGCTTGCGCAGTTTGCTGACCTCCGCCAGATATGTGTCCCACAGTCCACCCATCCAGAAACTGTCTGCCTGCTTGGCTTCGTCCGAGGCGTGGTCAAGAATGTATGGCTCGGCCGCACTCTTGAATTCGCCAACGCGAAACAGATGCACGTCCACCCCGAGTCTTGCCAACAGGTCCTTGTAGTACAAGCGGTAGTTCGCCAGCCCGGTAAGCATCACACCGCCTTGCGGATCAAGCAGCAGGCGGTCGGCATGCGCAGCAAGGTAATACTGGCCCTGGTCCAGATTCACTGCCCACGCAATAACCGGCTTGCCGGCTTCGCGAAAGCGATCAAGCGCGGCGCCGACCTCGCGCAGCGCGGCAAAGCCACCAGCTTGCAGATCGCCCGGCAAAAGCAGGATGCGGGTAATGCGCTTGTCCCTGGCGGCGGCATCGATGGCACCGATCACATCGCGTAGCTGGACCTGGTTGACCTCTTCTCCGGACAAGCCTGTGAGTACGCGCTGCAACGGGTCGATGCTGTATTGCTCTACCAGTGCGCCCTGCGGCTTGAGCACCAGGACGCTGTCGCTCTGCACCGTGAGCTCGCTGCGGCCACCGACAATACCTGCCGTAAGCAGCAACAGCACCACCAACAGCACGCTGAAAAACACCAGATTGATGATCAGCAAACGGGTGATGTTCAGACCGCGACCCACGCTGCGCAGAAAACCGGGAAAGCCGCGGCGGCGCGGTGGGAAAGGTGGTGGTGTCATGCGGCAACGTCCCGATGGGTTGAGATCAAGCGTACCCGGTCTTGACTGATGCGGTCATCGGCAGCGTTCGCCAACGCTGGCGCCAGGCGTTGCGCCAGAAGCGCGTAAAAAGCATCACGGCGGCCACCGACAAACCGGCGATCAAACCCATCCACATACCCTTGGCACCCATGCCGTGATGAAACGCCAGCCACCAGCCGACCGGCATGCCCACCATCCAGTATGCAAACAACGTGATTACCATTGGCACACGCGTGTCCTTGAGGCCGCGCAGTGCGCCATTGGACGCCACCTGGATACCGTCGGAAAACTGGAACAACCCGGCCAGCATGATCAACTGTGCGGCCAGAGCAACAACCTTGGGATCGTGCGTGTACAACGCCGCGATGTAATGCGGCACGGTGAGCATCAACGCGGCGGAAAGCACTTGCGTCACCAGCGTCAGGCCAATGCCGCAAAAGCCCGCGTAGCGCACGCCGCGTTCGTCGCCACGGCCCACTGCGTTGCCGACGCGCACCGTAATGGCCATGGCCAGCCCCAGCGGGATCATGAAAAACAGCGAGGCAATGTTGATCGCTACCTGATGGCTGGCGATCACGTCCTCGCCAAGCGTGCTGATGATCAAGGCTGCCGCCACGAACAAACCCGCCTCCGCCAGCAACGTCACCGCCATCGGCAAGCCGATGTGCGCCAGCGCACCGATGCGGCGAAAATCCGGCCATTCGAAGCGCTCGAATAAATTCAGGCCACGATAGTTGTGATGGCGCCACACGTACACGCCAAACCCGATCACCTCCAGCCACAGCGCCAAAGCAGTAGCCATCCCACAGCCGTGTGCACCCTGCGGAGGAATGCCGAACTTGCCAAACATCAGCACATAGCCCAACGGCACCAGGACCAACAGCCCGCCCAAGCTGAAATACATGGACGGCCGCGTCAGTGACAAACCTTCAGACAGGCCACGCAGCGCAAAATAAGTGGTGAGCGCGGGCGCGCCCCAGCTGATGGCGAACAAAAAGCGCTGCACATCGTGGCGCAGGCTTGGCGTCACCCCGATCAGATTGATCAACGGTGCAGCGTGCCTTACCGCAAACCACAACGCGACGCCCATTCCCAGCGCCAGCCACAGGGCCTGGCGAAATACCGCGCCTACTTCCAGCCGACGTCCCGCACCATCCAGTTGCGCGACCGATGGCGGCACGGCCATCATCATGCCGATGCCGCTGACAATGGCCAGCGACCATATGCTGGCACCGACAGCGACCGCTCCCAGCACGTGTGCGCTGACGTGCCCGGCAAGCACGGCATCGACAACGTTACTGCCCATCGCCGCCAGCTGCGCGAAAATCAGCGGCAGGGCCAGACGAACGGTGGCCCTCACTTCGTGGACGAAGCGCGCGCGCTCGGGATGGCGGAAATTCATGGGCTGCGGCGGGCTTCGGGGATCGTGATTCTACCTGAGCGCGACTCCACGCTGGCGCGCAATGGTTTTCGCCAACGCTAAAACAGCAACGTACCGTCATTGCTCCGTCGCATTGAAACCGGCGGACGACGCGGTGGTGTGCGCAGACAAGCTTGGTCACCAGCGACGGCGCGCGACGCTGACCTGGCGGCCAAACTTGCGTCGACCATGCAGGCCTGGATGCGGTCGGCATCGAGGGGCTTCTTCGCGCCAAAAACCTTGGCCGGTACGCATGGCAAAGATTTATTTCCCGCGGGGGCAGGGAAAGTATGGGAAAACCTGCAGGCGTGGGCTGCCGCGTGCGATTGCAGGCTTTGAACCCTTGGCAAGCCCGGAGAAACGGGGTTTTGCACAGCACGCGCATACTGTCAAGGGCCAGGTCACCGTTGGCGCGGACTGGTGAACGAGCGCTGACTCGGATTTACAAGTATTTGAAAGTAAATGCTTTTCTACGGTGGCACAAATATCGCCAAGCCGTCGTGAAACGCGCCACAGCGCGCTTTGCAGCCTCCCATCCGCGTTGCATCCACAGACTTATCCACAGCTAATGTGGATAAGCGTAAAACCGCCCCGCAGTGAGCCACTTAGCATCTTTTTCTCAACTGCCGGACAACTGGTGTCGCCAAAGTGGTCGTCAAGCAGAAGGTTGAAAGCGGGCAAAAAAATTGCCGGTACACTAAGTGGCCGTGAGGTAAGCATGCCTGTCGTCCTGCGCGTCGCCCTGCCGGTACCTGTTCCGCACGCCTTCGAGTACCTGCCGCCGGCCAGTGGCACCGCCAGCGTGGGAGCACGAATCGTGGTGCCGTTTGGGCGAGGCCAGCTGGTTGGCGTGGTTCTGGCAATTATTGCCGAGTCCAGCATCGCAGGGCATCGCTTGAAACAGGCCCTGCGCCTGCCCGATGCTGACGCCTTGCTGGATGCGGAACTCATGCAAACGTTGGCCTGGGCCGCCGATTACTGGTTGTGTCCCGTAGGCGAAGTATATGCAAGCGCGATGCCGCTGGCGCTGCGCGGAACCCGCTCGTTGCCGACCATAGCCCAGGAGTACTGGGAACTGAGCAACGCTGGGCGCAGCGCGCTGGATGTCGGCAAGCGACGCGGTGCGAGTCGCACATTGCTTGCTGCATTGGCGTGTGGCGCGCTCAGCGCGCGTGAGTTGACCATCCGTATACCCGGCTGGCGAGCTGCGGCGCGCCGCCTGGCAGCTGCCAGCCTGATCAATCGTTGCGCGCACTTTCCGGTCCAGCTTCCGCAGCCAACCACGACCGCCCCGTCGCTGAGTGAAGAACAGCAAAATGCGGTCGAGCAGATAAGCGCGAGCCTTGGACACTACCAGCCGTTCCTGCTCGATGGCGTGACAGGCAGCGGCAAGACCGAGGTGTATCTGGCGCTCATAGAACAAGTCCTGGCGCGAGGTCAGCAAGCGCTATTGCTGGTACCGGAAATCGGTCTGGCACCGCAGACGGTCGGGCGCTTGCGCGCACGCCTGGGTGTCAGCGTGGAAGTGATGCACTCCAACCTTGCCGAAGGCGATCGCGCGCGTGCCTGGCTGCGTGCTAGAGATGGCAGCGCGTCGGTGATCCTCGGGACGCGCTCAGCGGTTTTCACCCCGCTGCCGCGCGCCGGGCTGATCATCGTCGACGAAGAACACGACAGTTCGTACAAGCAGCAGGACGGGTTTCGCTATCACGCCCGGGACCTGGCCCTGGTGCGGGCGCGGGCGCTGGACATACCGGTGGTACTGGGTTCGGGCACGCCATCGCTGGAGTCGTTGGCGAACGTGGCAACGGGCCGATACCGCAGCTTGCACTTGCGCGCGCGGCCCGGGGCGCTGCGCCCGCCGCAGGTGCAGATCATCGACATGCGCGCCCAGCACTTGCAACATGGCATGTCGCCGGCCCTGCTGACAGCGGTGGCCGACACGCTGGCACGCGGCGAGCAGGCATTGGTATTTCGCAATCGTCGCGGCTACGCGCCGGTGCTGTTGTGCCATAGCTGCGGCTGGCACGCGGATTGTCCGCATTGCGAACAACCGCTGACTTTGCACGCGCGAGCACAGCAGCTGGTTTGCCATCACTGCGATTTCCGCCGCCGCACGCCAGTGGCGTGTCCTGCATGCGGTTCCACCGAGCTGACAGCGCAAGGGCAGGGCACGGAGCGTCTGGAAGAGGCCCTGCACGCCCGTTTTCCGCAGGTGCCAATTTTGCGCGTAGATCGCGAAACAACGCAGCACCGTGACGCATTCGCCGAGCTGCTGGCCAGCTTGCCCGATGATCAGCCTGCCATCCTGGTCGGTACACAGATGCTGGCCAAGGGGCACGATCTGCCCAACCTCACACTGGCCGCCATTGTCAGCGTCGATGAAGGACTGCACAGCGTGGACTTCCGCGCCAGTGAACGCCTGGCGCAGCTCGTCGTGCAAGTGGCGGGACGTGCCGGACGGGCGAAAAAGCCCGGCCTGGTGCTGTTGCAGACGCATCAGCCGCAGCATTTGCTCCTGCGCGATCTACTCGCGCATGGGTACGCCGCCACCGCTCAGGAACTTCTGGCGGAGCGGCGTGCGAGCCAGCTTCCACCGTTCAGCTACCAGGCCTTGCTGCGCGCCGACGCGGCGCAACGAACGCACGTGGACGCATTTCTGGCTGCGGCGCGCGGCGCGCTGCCTGCCTGTGCCGACCTGCGCAGCGCCGGGCCCATGCCGGCACCCATGGCATTGCGCGCCGGCCGACAACGCGGCCAGTTACTGCTGGAGAGCGGCCAGCGCTCCCTGCTGCACAGCGTGTTGCGCCCATGGTGGCTGGAACTGCATGGGCTGCCGTCCGCACGCCGCGTGCGCTGGTCGCTCGACGTGGATCCTGTTGACCTGTATTGAACACGGCCGTCGCTGCCGATGACCGCCCGAAGCACTGATCCGGCGCCCCTCATCCATCAGGCGGCTTGCGCAGCGACCAGGCTAGCCACTCGCGGCCCTGAACCCGCCACGTGTGGCGACAACGTGCTGGGCGATCCGCCCTGGTATTGGCCGGCCAGTGCATGCAAACGAGCGCGTAGAGGTGCCAATTAGTTGATTTCTTCTGAGCAGAGGCAACGAACGCTGGAGACAACGCAGCATTTGCTTGCTCAAGCGACTTCAGCAGGCGCCTCTTCTGCCTTGACCAGCCAGCGCACCGCGATAATCCCGATCTCGTACAGAATGCACATAGGCACCGCCAGCATGATCATCGAGGTAATGTCCGGCGGCGTGATGAGCGCAGCAATGGCAAACGCGCCGACCACCGCATAGCGTCGACTGCTGCGCAGTCGCGCCACGTCCACCACACCCATGGCCGCCAGCACCACTACAGCCACAGGCACCTCAAAGCACAACCCGAAAGCAAAGAACATCAGCATCACGAAATCAAGATAGTGCGTTATATCCGTCATCATCTCCACGCCGTTCGGAGTGACGGCTGTAAGGAAACGGAACGCTGCTGGAAGCACGAGAAAATACGCGAAGGCGCAGCCGAGATAGAACAGCACCACCGTGGCAATCAGCAACGGTCGAGCGAGGCGTTTTTCCTTTTTGTACAGCCCGGGTCTGACAAATGCCCACAGCTGATAAAGGATGATCGGCATGCAGATGAACATGGCCGTATAGATGGCCAATTTCAACGGCGTGATGAACGGGCTTGCAACCTCGGTTGCAATCAAGTGCGCCCCTTGCGGCAGGCGCGCGACCAACGGCGCGGCCAGCTCCGAATACAATCGATTGGCAAACGGGACCAAGGCAATCAGCACCACGAAGACGCTGATAGCCGCCTTGAGCAGCCGCGAACGCAGCTCCATCAAGTGCGAGAACAAACCTTGTTCCAGATCGACCTCGGCGTCGGCTTCTGGCTCAGTGGTTGCCATGTGCCAGCTCCGGCGTGACTGCCGCTTGCGCTGCACTCGGCGTTCCCGGTGTCACGGCGCCGGGGAACAAATCGTCGGCGCCTGCTTCCGTTGCCCGTGCGACAGATGCTGAGTGACTCTCCATGCTTGCCGCCGCATCCGCTGGCAATGCCGCCACGACGTGATCGTCCTGCGCAATTGTGGGCTGAACTGGAGTGTCGGAGGGCGCCAGCGTGACATGGCTGGAGAGGGACGTGTCGGCGACGTCCTTGACCTGTTTCAAGGCTGAGTTGAGGCTCGCCTCCACTGCATCCTTTTGCGCCACCAGCTCCTTTGCAGCGCCGCGGATTTCTTCAATCTCCAGTTCGCGCTCGACTTCGGCGCGCACGGTATCCCAGCCGTTGCGCACGCGCCGGATAAGCGCCCCGGCGGTGCGCGCGACTACGGGAAGTTTTTCCGGCCCCAGCACAATCAACGCGATCAGCGCGAGCACCAGTAACTTCGCGAAGCTGATCTCAATCATCGCCGCGCACTTACTTGCTTTGAGTGTGGTCGCGCTGCGTCTGCGTGGTGCTTTCAGCAGCCGGCGGATCCGCACACAAGACCTCTGGCGCGGCCGGTTTGACGGCTGCTGCGTCTGCGTCATCACCATTCATGTTTTTCTTGAAGCCACGGATCGCGGCGCCAAGATCGGGACCCATTTTTGCCAGCCTGCCCGTGCCGAACACGACAACGACCACCACCAGCAGAATAACCAGATGCCAAATGCTCATGATTCACCTCCGGATGAAAGCGTCGGCACGGCCTGTGCGCTCCACGCGATCTGATGTCTGTTTTAGCGCGAAGTGTACTCTTCGAGCTGATCGCGAAACTTCACTACAGCGGCTGGGACGTTGCTCACCCCTCCCTCGAAAATCCGCCGCGGTGTTACCCCTGATCCGTACACTAACACGTTTGCGTCGTAGTCAATACGCAGCGCTGAGCCATCCAGCGCCACCCCGGCAAACAGGCCCCGAGTGCGCGAATATGAATAGATTTCGGCTTTCAAACTGCCATCCGTGGCCGCCGACGCAGTGCGCCCGACCGGTCCGGCTGCAGCCGATGCATCGGCGCCCAGAGTGAACTTGCCACGCACGATGGAATCGACGCCGCGCTGGGTGCGAAACACCAGCACCACATCCGTGGACGACACGCCCACCTGGAAACCCACGCTGCCGCCGGTCATGCTGATGAAACTTGGATTGGACCAGGTGCCATCTGCGGTCTTGACCGAAATCAGACCTTCGCCGCGACGCCCACCGAAAATGAAGCCCGCCTTGATCATGTCCGGAATGACCGCGATCGCGCGCGCCTCCCGCAGCAGATCCTGCGGAATCGACTTGTCCGGCGCCTGCATGATTTCATTGAGCACGCGAACGGCGTTGTCCGCGCGCACCAGCGGCGGATCTTCGGCATGCACGGCAAACGCCGGCAAAAGCAGGATCAAGGACCCCAGCAGCACACGGTACAGCGATGTCTTGAGCATATACGTCTCCACAGATTACGGTGATGTTGGAGGTGATGATTCTGACTCGACCGGCGCTTGTGGCAGACTGGCTGTCTTCACTCGCAAGCGCGCCCCGATGCCAGGCAACATTCACTATACCGGCCTTGTCGCCGATTCCCATGCGCCCTCTGGTGCCAGCGTTCAGGCGGCGGTGTTGCTGGTCAATCTGGGAACGCCCACGGCGCCGACGGCCGCTGCAGTGCGACCGTATTTGGCGGAATTTCTTGGCGATGCGCGCGTCATCGACTATCGCCGATGGCAGTGGTGGCTGATCCTGCACGGCGTCATTCTGCGCACGCGACCGGCACGCTCGGCACGCGCTTACGCAAAGATATGGAGTGCGCAAGGTTCGCCCTTGCGTTTCTACAGCGAGGCGCTGGCTGCGGCCCTGCAAGTGGAGCTGAACCGCCAGGTCCCGGGCGCGATGCGGGTGGAGTTGGCCATGCGCTACGGTGAGCCTGCCGTGGTGTCGACGATCGCGCGATTGCAACGTGAAGGCGTGCGCAGGCTTCTGGTATTGCCTTTGTATCCGCAATATTCAGCTACCTCCAGCGGCTCGGTCATCGACGCCGTTGCGGACGCGCTGAAGTTGCTGCGCTGGCCGCCCGAGCTGCGCATGATCAACGACTACCACGATGATCCGGGTCATATCGAGGCGCTAGCCAGCAGCATCGAGAGCTGGTGGTCGGCAAACGGGCGCGGCGACAGATTGTTGCTGTCGTTCCACGGCATTCCCGAGCGTTATGCGCGATTGGGCGACCCTTATCCCGACCAGTGCCTGACCACTGCGCGACTGCTGCGGGAGCGCCTGCAATTAAGCGACAACGAGCTGGTCATCAGCTTCCAGTCGCGCGTCGGTCGGGAACGCTGGATGCACCCATACACCGACGAGACCGTGCGCGAGCTCGCAAGCCAAGGCGTCGCAAGTCTCGATGTGGCATGCCCTGGCTTCGCAGTGGACTGCCTGGAGACACTGGAGGAAATTGCCATGCAGAACCGCGACTTTTTCCTTGCAGCCGGCGGAAGCACATTGCGTTACATACCCGCACTGAACGCCAGCGCCGGGCAAGTGTGTAGCCTGGGGGCGTTGGTCATGCGCCATATGCAGGGCTGGCCAGAGCTTCCGTCCGCCGCTGCCCGACCATCGTGACTGGTCCAACTGAACTCCGCATCGACCTGACACACCTGGCGTTGAGCGCACAAACGTGGGGCGATCCGGCGCTGCCGCCGCTGGTGGCCGTGCACGGCTGGCTGGACAACGCCGGCAGTTTTTCGCTGCTGGCGCCGCTGCTCACCGAGCACTTCCACGTACTGGCACTTGACCTGCCGGGCCATGGCGGTTCGGACCATCTACCGGCTGGCGCGAATTACCATTTCATTGATTACGTGCGCGCTGTGCTGGAAGCAGTCCAGGCGCTGGGTCTTGAGCATTACACCCTGCTTGGTCATTCGCTCGGCGCTGGCGTCGCATCGCTGGTAGCTGCGGCAACGCCGCAGCGCATCCACCGGCTGTTACTGATCGAAGGACTCGGGCCACTGGGTGACGACGGTACGCAGACCCTGCAGCGTTTTCGTGACGCCATGGCTCCCAACCCCGTTACGCGCCGGCCATTGCGGCTGTTCTCCTCTGTGGAAATGGCAATCAACGCACGTAGCATCGCCAGCGGCTTGTGCGGCGATCTGGCGCGGCCCGTCGTCGAAAGAGGTTTGCGCGAAGTGGAAGGTGGATGGCGCTGGAGCAGCGATCCGCGCTTGACCCGCGGCGCATACCTGCGCATGCCCGAAAGTCAAATCCGAGCGCTGCTGCACGGTATTCAAGCACCCACCGCAATGTTGCTGGCGCAGCCGGAAACACCATACCTGCCTGCCGCCGGCATGCGTGAGCGCGCCGCCTGCGTTGGCAGCATGCAAGTCAGCTACCTGGATGGTTGTCACCATCTGCATCTGCAGCATCCCCACGCCGTCGCCGCATGGGTGAACGCCGCGCACACCGCGCAGCCGGGCTAAAGCTTGCCGTGACCGCTGCCCGGCTGACCATTACCAGCGGGTTTCACATAACGCGCTGGCGGGCATTGCGCGCCCCATAGTGCCATCGCCAGTTGCCTGCGTCGTCCTGCACGTCACATGACCATGGCCCCTGTCGCCGAGTTCACGCTTTGAGCGGCAGCGCACATCAGGGCTTGCTCAAACCGAGCACTTCAAGCCCCTGCTCAAAGCGAATGTCCACCGGGATATGCGCCTTGTCCAGACGCCGCAGGTCGCCGGCCAGGTCTGCATCCACTGCGCCCAGTTGATCAGTGAGCTGGTTGGCCGCGGCGTAATTGCCGTCGCCTTGTATGGTCAGCAGCTTGGCAGATAGTGCGTTCATGGCCGCGGTCATCTTGTCAAAATCAACGCGGTAGCCACCGGTCTCGTCATCGCGCGTGAATGCGCCTTGCTGCTTGAAAAAATTGAAACGCACCATGTTTGCGCGGGCATGCGCATCGCTCGCGCCAAAGCGCACGGAGCGCAAAATTCCGGCGAGGAAGGTGACGTAATTGTTCATCAGGGTTGATTGGTCCAGCTCGCCCTTCCCTGCCAGCTTGGTCACCATGTACAAGCCGAGGATGTCGGCCTTGCCTTCCTCGAAACTGGAAGCCTGGTCTTTCAGCGCCTTGCGCACGGTGCCCTTGCCACCAAGCACGTTCTTGATGCCCAGGCCGTGTGCAACTTCGTGAAACATGGTGTTCTGGAAAAACGCATCGAACGTGAGATTCGGCTGCTGCTCAGCAACTATCAGCTCACGCGCGATGGGCAACATGATTTGCTCGAACTTTGCCTGCATTACATTTTCCAGCTGCAGGCGGCGCGTGCCTTTCTGCAGTTGCACCTGCTCGTCGTTGGGCAGGTTGATGGCGATCGTCTTGGCGCCAACATTGGCATCGCCGGCGTAGTAGATCGCGTAGTAGGCATTGAGGTCCGCGTCGGAGCCGGGCTTCTCCGCCTTGTAGCGATCGGGCACGGGCAATTCGCGTTGCAGCTCGGGCAGATACTTGGCAAAGCGCGCAAGCTTCTTGCTCCACGCCTCATCCTTTATCAGCACGTAAGATTCGTAGCTTGCCTTGTAACCGTAGAGCTGGTCTTCGTACGTCTCGATAGGCCCGATCACGATATCGATGGGATTTTTTTTCATCGCCATCCATGCGAAATCACTTGGCTGGTAATCGTCGCTGAGCAGCGCGGCGGCGCGCAGCGTCAGGTACTTCCTGAAGCCGGCGTCATGTGCCAGCTGCGCAGCCTCGCGCAGCAGTCCGGCCGTCTTCTCCAGCTCGACTTTGTATGCCACGTGATACGGAATGCTGATCAGCTCGCCCTGGCTATTTCGACGCAGCAAGGTGTAAAGCGAAGTCTTGTCCTTGAGCGGCGAGCGCTCGAACTCGGCCTTGGTCATGTCCGCAGGGTAAAACTGCGCCCCCGGAGGGCGTTTGCCCACGCCATCAACAAAGCTCGTGTCGTTGTCCAGTCGATCCCACGGTCCGTAGTTGACCTGTGCCAGCTCAAGCGTGGCCGGGTCAAGCAGCTTGGCCAGCAATGCTTCTTGATCGCCCCATGCCTGTTGCCAGTAGATGGCGTTCATGCCATCCGCAGCTTCAACCAGCAAGGCGAGCATTTTCTTTTGCCTGGCGTCAAAAGCCGAAAGATCAGCGGTCAGCTTGACCGTGGCATAAGCATCCAGACGCTGCTGCGCCGGATGCTCCACTGCCGTCTGCCCGGTCACTGAGCTGACGTCACTGATCACGTGCGCCGGCGCGGTAGATGCAGGTTCCGGCGCAGACTGGGTCGACGGCGCAGGCTGTGCGTCCGTCGCAGCAGCATGGCCGGGAGCACAGCCAGTCAGGGCCAGCAACACGGAAACTCCGAGAATTCGTCGCAACATGGGTGAGCCTCGCTATGGATGTTCCTATCGTATCGCGCTCTGCCCCACACCAAACGGCAGGGCGTCGCCGTATGATGTGCGGTGCAACCGGAGCGCTGCGCGCGTCGTAGACATGCGTCCGCACGCCTCTCCATCCCTTTTCCCAGCGGAGTATTCCATGACCCTTTCCATGTATCAGGCCAGCGTGCCAGTCCTCTCCCGCGCGCTCACCAATCTGGCACACGTGCTGCAACAAGGCGCTGCGCACGCCAAGACCAAGGGTGTCAGCGACGAGGTCTTGCTGCAGACCCGACTGACGCCAGACATGTTTTCGCTGCTGCGCCAGGTGCAGACTGCCACTGACATGGCCAAGGGCGGCGTGGCCCGCCTGGCCGGCGCCGATCCGATGAAGATCGAAGACAACGAAACCACGCTGGCACAATTGAGCGCGCGCATCGAGCGCGTCATCGGCTACCTCAATACGTTCACTGCCGAACAAATTGATGGCAGTGAAGATCGGGCCATCGTGCTGCACATGCACAGCGGCGATCATCACTTTCGCGGGCAGGCTTACCTGCTCGAATACGTGCTGCCGAATGTGTATTTCCATTGCACAACCGCTTACGACATCCTGCGTCAGGTCGGCACCGAGATTGGCAAGAAGGACTTTCTCGGGGGATAGGCACGCGCACAACCGATCTGGTTGCGCTGCCACGACCGGCCTCTGGCCGGCCATGGTTCGACCCCGGAAATGAGCTGGCGCGATCCGCGCGGAATGCGGTAGCGTCCGCCTGGAATACACACCTGCCCGCCCACCGCCCGGCTGCCCAAGCATGCTGCGATTGACTGACCTGAGGCTGCCGCTGGATCACCCTGCGACAGCGCTCACCGCCGCCATTCTCAAGCGCCTGGAAATCGATGCAAGCGCATTGACCAGCTATGCCATCGCGCGGCGTGGGCATGACGCACGCAAACGCGGCGCGATCGCCATGATCTACGCACTCGATGTGCAAACGACTCAGGAAGACGCGCTGCTGAAGCGCTTTGCCGACGATCCGCACGTCAAGATCGCGCCAGATACCAGCTATCACTTCGTTACGCATGCAAGCCGTGGCAATCAGCTTCGCCCGATCGTGGTCGGTACCGGCCCATGTGGCTTGTTTGCCGGCCTGATCCTGGCGCAGATGGGTTTTCGGCCCCTGATCCTGGATCGCGGCAAGGCGGTGCGCGAACGTACCAGGGATACGTGGGACTTGTGGCGCAAGCGCGCGCTGCACCCTGAGTCCAACGTGCAGTTCGGCGAGGGCGGCGCCGGGACGTTTTCCGATGGCAAGCTATACAGCCAGATCCGCGATCCGTTGCACCACGGGCGCAAGGTGCTGGAAGAGTTCGTCAAGGCCGGCGCGCCGGAAGAAATTCTTTATGTCAGCAAGCCGCACATCGGCACCTTCCGCCTGGTGACAATGGTCGAGAACATGCGCGCCACGATTGAAGGGCTCGGCGGCGAGATCCGTTTCAGCAGTCGCGTTGACGATCTCCTGCTGGACTCAGCCGCGGACGGCCCGGCTCGAGTCCGTGGCGTGACGCTGGCCAGCGGTGAGCAGATACGCGCCGACCACGTGGTACTGGCTATCGGCCACAGCGCGCGCGACACCTTTTCGATGCTGCACGCTCGTGGTGTCTACATGGAAGCAAAGCCGTTTTCCGTCGGCTTCCGGATCGAGCATCCGCAATCGGTCATCGACCGCGCTCTGTTCGGGCCGCAAGCCGGCCATCCGTTGCTGGGTGCGGCGGATTACAAACTGGTCCACCACTGTGCGGCCAACGGCGCGACTCATGGTCGGACGGTCTACAGCTTCTGCATGTGTCCGGGCGGCACCGTGGTCGCTGCCGCCAGCGAAGCGGGCCGCGTCGTTACCAACGGCATGAGCCAATATTCGCGCACCGAACGCAATGCAAACGCGGCAATTGTGGTGGGTATCGAGCCGTCGGATTTCGCACCGTTTGACGCCAGCGGCAGTCCGCTGGCCGGCATTGCGTTGCAACGTACGCTGGAGAGCCAGGCGTTCGTACTCGGCGGCGAAAACTACAACGCGCCGGCGCAACGTGTCGGCGACTTTCTTGCTCGCCGAGCGTCGACGACGCTGGGCGATGTCCTGCCGTCTTATCAACCGGGAGTGACGCCGGGCAGTCTGGAACACGCGCTGCCTGATTACGCGATTGCCGCCATACGCGAAGCGCTGCCGGCTTTCGAGCGCCGACTCAAGGGTTATGCCATGCACGACGCGGTGCTCACCGGCGTGGAGACGCGTACTTCCTCACCGCTGCGCATCACGCGCGATCAAACCCTGCAAAGCCGCAACACGCGGGGGCTTTATCCAGCTGGCGAGGGTGCCGGCTATGCCGGCGGAATTTTGTCCGCAGGCGTCGACGGCATTCGCGTTGCCGAGGCGCTTGCGCTGGCACTTCACGCCGACCTGGCTCGCGCGCGGTAACTGCAGACTGCCGGATCACAGCCGAAGCGCGGATCACCCAACATGTACTCCCAGTGCAGGCAATACGCGCGAGTCCGCCGGATGCGGCATGGTGCACGAACGTAATTCCTGCCACTGCGACAGTGGCAGCGGGCAACCAAGCAGATAGCCCTGGCCCAGCTCGCAACCCATGGCGCGCAGTGCGTCCTGCTCTTGCGGGGTTTCGATACCTTCGGCGATCACCTGCATGTTCAACGCGCGGGCCAGCGCAATGATCGCGGCCACGACCGTGGACGAATTTTCGTGATCACGCTCGCCCATGGCCTGGACGAATGCGCGATCCACCTTGAGCAGACGCAATGGCAGCGAATGCAGGTAGCTCAGCGACGAATAGCCGGTACCAAAATCATCCAGGGCGGCGCCGATGCCGTGCTCGCGCAGTTCCTGCAGTACCCGCCGCACCTGCTCCGGGTCGTCGAGCAACGAACCTTCTGTTATTTCGATAATCAACCGCGAGCTGGGCAGGCCAGTCGTCTCCAGCAAATTGAGCAGCCGCGCGGCGAAACCGTTACGGCCAAGATGCAACGCAGAAACGTTGAGGGTGACGAACATGTCATCCACCAGATAGTCGGCCATCGCCCGGCAGCTCAACTCGAACATGTGCCAGTCGATTGCCTCAATCAGCCCGCTGTCTTCGGCGACCTTCAGGAAGTCATAGGGCAGCAACAGCCCGCGTCGTGGATGATGCCAGCGCAGCAGTGCCTCCACGCCCATCAGCTTGCCATCGTCAAGGCGCCGCAGAGGCTGGAAGAACGGCTCGAACTCATTGTGCTGCAGGGCATGGCGCAGGTCCGCCTCCATGCCCAGCACGTCCACCACGTTGCGCGCCAACGCCGCAGTGAACAGTTCGACGCGGTTGCGTCCCTCACGCTTGGCGCGGTACAGCGCGACGTCAGCATCGCGCAGCAAATCATCCGCGGTCTGATAGGAAGAGTCGCCGATGGCGACGCCAATGCTTGCCGCGGGCAACAGGTCTTCACCGGCTATGTGCAGCGGCATGTTGACCGCCTCCAGCACGCGGGCGGCGACCTGCATTGCATTGCCGGCTGACTCGGTTGAATCCAGAAGCAGCGCAAACTCGTCGCCGGCCAGTCGCGCGACCATGTCCGGTTCGCGCACGCAGCTGAGCAGGCGCTGCGCAACGCCTTTGAGCACGGCGTCCCCAGCCAGATGGCCAAGGCTGTCGTTGACGACCTTGAAGCGATCCACATCCAAATACAGCAAGGCGCAGCGGCGCTCGGGCTCACGCTGCATGAGCTCGAGCAACTGGTCAATGCGCAGCCGCAGGCGACCGCGGTTCGGCAGTCCCGTCAACTGGTCATGCAGAATCTGATGCTTGAGCTGTTGCTGGATCTGTTCACGCTGGGCGATCTGCTCGCGCAGCTCGCAGGTACGGGCTTCCACGCGCTGCTCAAGCTGCGCATTCGCCTCGTGCAATGCAAGCGCGGCGCTGCGGCGAAAGATGCTGTTGGCAATTTGCAGTGCGGCAAATGCCAGCAGCTCCTGGTCGGCCGCGGCATAACTTACGCCCGCTTCATAACTTTGCACTGCAACCAGGCCGATCACTGCGTCATTGACGCGCAACGGCACACCCAGCCACGACGAAGCGCGCGGGCCCGGGGTGAGCATGATCTCACCGGTTGCCACCAGAGCGTCCACCTGCGAAAACTGAACCAGCAGTGGCTCGGCACTGCGCAACACATATTCGCTCAATCCGCGGCCCAACAGCCGCGTCTTCATCTGTCGCCTGCCGCTGTCAACGTAATACGGAAAATCCAGTTGCAAGCGATCGGGCGACAGCAACGCGATATAGAAATTTGCAGCATTCAGGAGCGTGCCAACTACGGCATGCACCCGTTGGTAAAACTCATTTTCGTCGATGTCGGCGGTAGCCAATTGTGCCAACTGGAACAACACTGCCTGCAACTGTTCAGCACGCTGACGCTCCACTACTTCCTGCTGCAGGCCGAAGTTGGCAGCAGCCAGTTCGCTGGTGCGAGTCAACACGCGCTGCTCCAGCTCGTCCTTGGTCTGCTTGCGTTCCAGCGCCGTCAAAACGTGATTGGCGACAAACTCCAGCAGCGAGCGGTCGTCCGGCGAGTAAGTCAAGCCAGCCCCGTAAGTCTGCACAGCCAGCGCACCATGTACCTCGCCGTCGCGCAACATCGGCACCCCGAGCCAGTCCGTACTGGACGGGCCAATGGTCACCAACTCGCCGTCGGTCTGCGCAACCAGCTGGGCGTAGTCGCCCATCAACGGGCGGCCCTTGGTCAACACATGCCACGTAGCCGATCCGTGCAGATCATCCAGTACTTCCTCGGCCGCGGTCTCATCGGCCTGCTCATCGCGCTCATCGACGTAGTACAAGAAGCGCAACGTACCCAGTGCTATATCGCAGCGGACGATGAAAAAATTCTCGGCGTACATCAGCGTGCTGATCACGCGGTGAATGCCCTTGAGCATCTGCGGCATGTCAAGCGCCGAGCCCGCCAGATCGGAAATGGCGAACAATGCACGTTGCAGGTGTTCGGAACGTTCCAGTTGCTTGTGCGAGTCGTGCAGGTCCAGCAGCTTGGTCGCGTGATAAAACCGGCGAATACCCAGCTGCAAGGCCGTGCCCAAACCTTCCAGCAGGGCGCGCGGCGCCGTATCGTCCGGCATCGTCAGCAACAGCACCAGGCGCTCGTGGTCCAGCAAACGCACTGCTGCTACGCGACCGGACTGTGCCGTGCCATCCGGCGCTTTCAAAGCTGCCTGCACCAGGGTTGGCGCCCACGCTTCGGGAGAGTCCCGGGCGGTTGAGGCAAACCGCTCGGATCTGCCACTCGGCCAGAACAGCACCGCCTCGACGCCCGCGCAAGTGCGTTCTACCAGCTCGACGATCAGCACGCCGACCTGCAACGGCGTCGTGGCCTCGACGAGACGAGTGAACCATGCGGACTGGCCAAGCTCCTCGTGAGCCGACCTGGCGGTGTTGTCGAGATTGCTCATGGCAAGCGCAAACGGTCCCTGGTGGAAAATCCATGTTGACGTGGGAAAAGCGGCTTGCCTCCTCACACCGGTCTGTCTGAAAGCTGAAGCAAAAAATCGGCCAAGTGCGGTTCACCCGCCGCACCAGCCTGCCCGTATGCCGCACGCACCGCTAGAATTACCAGCCCACTACGCTGTAGCCATGCTTGCAGATATCACCAAGAATGCCATCCGCGCTGCGTATGCCCGCGTGAAGGCCGGCATGCCGGGTTTTCGTTCGCGCGCTTCGCAGGGCCGGATGATCGCCGAGGTGGCCAAGGCGTTTGCTCGCGACGGCGGGGCAGCTGCGATCGAAGCGCCGACAGGAACCGGAAAATCCATGGCGTATTTGATCGCCGGCGTCGCGGTCGCACGTTTCCAGAAGAAGAAGCTGCTCATCGCCACCGCCACCGTGGCCCTGCAGGAGCAACTGGTGCGCAACGATATTCCGCTGTATCTGCGACTGAACGGTATCGCCGCAAGCGTTGCGCTGGCCAAGGGCCGTGGACGTTACTTGTGTCCACGCAACCTGGCCCTGGCTATCCACAGTCTGGACGACGCCGGGCAGCTGGGGCTGGCCGGATTCGACGCCGATCTGGCACTGTGGGCCAAGCCGCCGCAGCCGCGCGACAGGCAGGCGCTGGCGGGACTTTCCAGCACCTTCGCCAGCGCAGAGTGGGACGGCGACATGGACAGCGCCCCGGAGCCGGTCAGTGACCTTCTGCGGCCGATGGTGACCACAAGCGCCGGGGGCTGCACCGGGCGCAAGTGCGCTTACTTCGTCAAGTGCCCGTTCTTCGTTGCGCGGCGAGCCGTGGAGGAGGCGGAAATCATCGTCGCCAATCAGGACCTGGTACTGGCCGACCTGACCATGCCCGGCGAGAAGGAAGGCTGGGGCGGCGTGATCCTGCCGCAGCCAAAGGACACGCTGTACATATTTGACGAGGGCCACCATCTGGCGGACAAGGCGATTGCACGCGGCGCCGCCGAGGTCTACATGGGCGCCAACGCACGCCAGCTTGGCCGCCTGGGAAGGCAAGTCCACGCCGCCTATGCGCTCACTGAAAAGGAAACGCTGGGCAAGCTTCGGCTCGACCAAGGCGACGCAAAGCTTCAGGATCTAGGCCATGCGCTGGAGGCGCTGGAGAAGGAAATCCGCCTCGGCTGGGTGCCTGATCCCAATGCCCGGGAGCCCATATATCGGGGCTCTCTCGGGCAACTTCCAGCGCAGTGGGTTGAACACGCGCGAGGATTGCACCTGGGCACCGGTGAAGTGTTGCGCTGGATTACTGCGGTGCGCCGCGCCGTGGTTGAGATGACCAACGGTGGACCGACCCAGGAAGCGTTGTCGCGCGAGCTGGGCATGGCGCTGGAGCGCATCAACAGGCAGGCCGAGTGCTGGCGCGCGTGGGCCAGTGACGATCCCGACGATGTCCCGCCGCTCGCCCGCTGGGTCACTCTGGGCGCAGATCAGCAATTGCGCTGCCACGCATCGGCGGTGTCCGCTGGCGGACTTTTGCGCAGCGTGCTGTGGGGCAACGCCAGCGGCGTTGTACTGACCTCGGCCACGCTCAGCGCTGGTGGCAACTTTCGCGGCTTCGCCGATGCCGTAGGGCTACCCGACGATGCAGTGACGCTGAGTCTGCCATCCCCGTTTGATCTGGCCGGGCAGGCGCGCCTGGAGGTCCCGGCAATGTGCAACTTGCCGGACGCACGCGACGCCCACGCTGATGAGGTCAGCGCATGGCTGGCGGAAAACCTTGACTGGGAAGCCGGCAACCTGGTGTTGTTCACTTCACGGGCAAAACTGGAGCGGGTGCTGCAAAAGCTGCCCATCGCCCAAGTGCGCAAAGTCCGTGCGCAAGGCTCATTGGGCAAATCGCAACTGGTCGCCGAGCACTGTGCAGACATTGCAGCGGGAAAGGGCAGCACGCTGTTTGGACTGGCCTCTTTTGGTGAAGGTCTGGACCTGCCCGGCAAGCTGTGCGAGACCGTGGTGATCACTCAGCTGCCGTTTGCAGTGCCGACCGATCCCGTCGGTGCGACCTATGCGGAGTGGCTGGAAGCGCGCGGTCGCAACCCGTTCATTGAGGTGAGCGTGCCCGATGCCACGCGATTGCTCACCCAGTATTGCGGCCGCCTGATCCGCAACGAGACTGACCACGGCCGTATCGTTCTGCTCGACCGTCGCGTCGTGACCAAGCGCTACGGCAGCGGCATGCTGCAGGCGCTGCCGCCATTTCGCCAGGTGATCGAGAAGACGGCGTGATCATCCACCTGGCCGACTGTCCGCCGCAGCCGTGGAAAAATGGCCAAGGACAAACGCGTGAAATAGCCGTCCAGCCGTCTGCTGACGACGGGCAGGATTTTCTCTGGCGGGTGAGTATTGCCCAGGTGAACAGTGCCGCACCGTTCTCGATATTCCCGGGCATCGATCGCGTGATCGCATTGCTCTCTGGTGCCGGCTTCAGCATGTCGTTTGATAGCGGCCAGGTGCACGCCCTGACCACGCCTTTCAAGCCGTTTGCTTTCCCCGGTGAGGCGGGCGTAAGCGTGCAGCTTGTCGGCGGCCCCACCAGCGACTTCAACTTGATGGTGCGGCGTACCCTCGCATCTGGCGAACTGCGGGTAATGTGCGGGCCGGCAACGCACTTGTGCGACCCGGCGACTGTGCTCATCTACTGCGTGCGCGGTGCCATTGACACGGTCGACGGTGCGTTGCACGCCGGTGATGCGTGGAAGCCTGCCCAGATCGCGACTGGCGAGGCCATCCTGCACCGCGCCACGCTGGCGCTTGTCGTACGTGTCGAACGCCACGACGGCCGGATGTGGCGAAAGTCACCTGTGCGCGATGGCGGGCATGCAGTACAGTCCGACGCAACTGAATCGGACTGAGGGATCGCGCATGGTCGGCTTCCTTTTGTGGATGTTGTTGCTGGTCTTCTGTTGGCCTCTGGCGCTCCTGGCACTGGTGCTGTATCCGATCGTATGGCTGCTGACCTTGCCGTTGCGCCTGGTCGGGATCACCCTGAGCGTCGTCTTTGCCTTTCTCCGTGCACTGTTGATGCTGCCGGCGCGTGCGCTCGGCGCCCGTCCCGGATGAGCTGCGCACGCCGTCGAGCATGATGGACAAGCCCCGCAGCGCTGCCTGCGAGCGCAATCGCGAGCCGATACTTGAAGTGTTGCGCGTGCACTTTGCCGACCGGCGCAAGGTGCTGGAAGTGGGTAGCGGCAGCGGCCAGCACGCGGTGCATTTTGCAGCTGGGTTACCACACCTGATTTGGCAAGCCTCGGACAGGGCGCAAAACCTCCCGGGTATTCGTGCATGGCTGCAAGCCGCAGCGTTGCTTAACACACCCGCGCCGCTGGACCTGGATGTCAATGCCGGTCCATGGCCGGCAACGTCATATGACGCGATCTTCAGCGCCAACACCCTGCATATCATGGGGTGGCCCGAGGTGGAGAAGTTTTTTTCCCGCCTGCCGACACTCACCGATGCCGACGCGAAGCTCGTCATCTATGGCCCGTTCAATACGGACGGGTGCTTCAGCAGCGACAGCAACGCCGCATTTGATCGCTCGCTGCGCGCGAGTGACCCGCGCATGGGAATTCGCGACGCCGCAGCAGTCGATGTATTGGCGGGCCGTGCCGGATTCACATTGCGTGTCGACATCGCGATGCCAGCCAACAACCGGTGTCGCGTATGGCAGCGGGTGGCATGAGCCGCCGCCGCGCACAGGTCCGCGATTACGACCGTGCCACGCTGCCAGCGGTATTGCTGAGGCCTTCCAGGCTGCCAACGGACACGCAGTGCTGGCGGACACGCGCAGCCGGAGCTAGGGCACATGGCAATGCGTGACCCTGAGCCACCCTGCCCGTGCGGCAATGCCGCCGGTTATCTGCGTTGCTGCGGGCCTCTGCACGCCGGTACTCCAGCAACCACCCCCGAGGCCTTGATGCGCTCGCGTTACAGCGCGTATGTCATGCAGTGCGAAGACTATCTATTGGCCACTTGGCATGCCGACACGCGGCCCGACGCGTTGTCCCTGATGACCCAGCAGGCGAAGCCCACGTGGCTCGGACTCGAAATTCGCGGCCAGCGCCTGATTGATGCTGAGCACGCCACGGTGGAGTTTGTCGCGCGCTACCGTCTCGGCGGCGGCCGTGCACAACGTCAGCACGAGATCAGTCGTTTTGAACTCGACGGTGCGCGTTGGTATTACCTCGACGGCGAACGCATGCGCTGATTCATCACAGAGTGTCGACTGAACCGGTGGCGATCCACGCCAGCAACGCATGTTGCAGCGCAAGCAGATCAAACTCCTGCCTCATCCATCCGCTGCTTGTGCCATGACCGGCATCAGAAGCCTGGCACCCGCGCTGCGTGCAAACGATCCACCTGGGCGCGCAGATCCGGCTGCCGGAAAAACTGCGCAAGCCGTCGTGCGTTGCTGGCGCTCACGCCGTCAACCTGCGCCCAATCATTCGCGCTACGCGCACTCAACGTGCTCCAGGGCGCCGCGACCAATGTAGCGCTGGCTGGAACGCCAAGAGCGAGCAACCAGCGCGCCGGCGGTTGCTGGCGGGCGGCGGCACACGTGCGCGCCAGAGCTTGCGCACTTGCTGCTGTGAGCTGGGGCACCCGCGCAAGCTGCTCTGGAGACAGTTGCAACCAGTCCAGCAAGTCGCGCTCAAGTCCGGCATCAATCAACGCTTGCCACGTCGAACGACCCAAGCCATCGAGCTGCAGGCCGTCCCTGCCACCGAGCCAGAGCAAACGCGCGAGAAACTGCTGCTCACAACCAGCGGTGTTCTGCCAGCAACTCCACGTATCGTGTGCGCGCGGATCAGGCACGACGACCGGCGCGCGTTGCACGGTACGCCAGGCAACCGAAAGCAGACGGGGAATGGTCAATCCGGCCAGCGCCACCTCGACATGGTCGCCTGGACGGATGTCGAGCTGTTGCCAACGCCGCAGTGATCCAACGCTGACTCGCTGCACCCGATGGTCGTCAAGTTGCACCGGGCGCAACTCCAGCACGGGCGTAATCCGTCCGCTGCGGCCTACCGTAAAGGTCACGGCGCGCACCTCTGCCAGTGCCTGCGCTGCAGGATATTTCCAGGCCACCGCCCAGACCGGCGGCCGTGCCTTCCAGGTCGATGCCTGCGGCCGGTGCCCCTGACGCACTACCGTTCCGTCGGCGGCAAACGGCATGACCCGCCGATACCATTGCTCGCGCCAGCGCTGCACGTCAGCCAGCGTGGCAACCGCATGGGTATAAGTCACGCTGTCTTCCAGACCCATGGCGTGCAAGCCGGCCAGGCGTTGTGCCATGTCTGGCGGGCCACTCGGCCAGTCCCAGACGAATAGGCCAATATGCCGTCCCGTCGCCGCATCCATGCTGCCCCGAGCCAGGGCACCTGCCACCGCTGAGCGCGCGTTGACCCCACCATCGCGTGCTTGCACGTGATCGGCGATGCGCCAATACAACTCACCTTGCAAAACCACGCGTGATGGTGCGTTTGTCAGCCGCCGGGGAATGGACTCGATGTGCGCAGCCTTGGCTGTCCAGTCGCTGCCATGCAGGCCATCACCGCGACTGACAGCCTTGCGCAACTGGCCGTCCACATACAGCAACGTCACCGCCACGCCATCGGCTTTTGGTTGCACCCACAGGTCGTTTTCCCGGTGCTGGCGCATCCACTTCGTCAGCGCATCAGCGTCCGGCAATTTGTCCAGACCGGTCTGCGCAACTGGCGCAGTTACGGCGCCGCTGGCATCGCCAAGGTGCGCCGGCAGTGCGGGCGCCTGCGCTGGAAAGCACTGGCGCCAGCGCACCAGTCGACTCAGCGCCTGATCGTAGACCGCGTCATCCACGGGCGACTGACCGTCCACCCGGTACGCATGGTTCCAGCCATCCACCCGCCCGGCCAGGGCAGACATCTCCTGCCGCGCCTGGGTGGTCGACCAGGATGGACAATCCGCAGCGCGCGCTGGCCCGGCGCACACCACACTCATCACTATCAATAGCAGCCATGGCTGGTTCACCGCGCACTCCGTTGCTGCAGATTGCAGGCAAGCTACTCCACCGCCTGCGCGCACGGCAGTTGCCGGTGCCGCCTCGCGGCGTAAGGGTCGGACGGTTCCGGGGCTGGGCCCTCGCCCTCGGAACCCGCTATTGCCCTGCCATCTGTGCACCCATGGCGAAATCCAGCCGCGTCTCACGCGCGCAGCTGCCACCTGGAGCAAAGCTGCGCTCGAGGATTGTGCCGCTGCCGTCATAGCCCAAGGCAACGATGGTGCTGGCACGCGTGCCGTACCGTTCACCGCGGATAAACGCCGAGGACAGCCAACGCTCGCGCTCAAGACCTATGCCGGTGTCAGGCAGACTCTCATCGGCAGCCGTCTGTTCATCAGCCAGCGCGACAAACAGCAATTGCAGGTCGTCATCACCGTGCTCTACCCATTCCCGCAACCGTCGCTGGATGACCGTGGTTTTTGGCCACGGTGTATCCAAATCGGCGTTGGACAAAGCATGGGCAGATGGCGCGAGCGTGCGTAAAAGTGGCTGCGGCTGATTGCCCAGGAACAGCGCAGCGTCCGCGTCAAACAGGAGCAGGTTGAACGGTCGATAGCTCGCGGCGTTGGCCAGCAGTATGTGCGCGTGAGTCGAGGCGTTGTCTGCACCGGCAAGATAATTGGCTACCAGCAGCCCGCGCGAGAGCCCGGCTACGGACGCATGAGGATCGCGCACATTGGTCACCACTGCGCAGCGGCCGGCCGCCGTAACCCCGAGCCAGGCGCCGCCAGCCTGCAGGTCGCGACCGGCCATGATCGGGCTGTGCGGCCAACGCGCCAGCGTTGCGCTCGGACGCGCGTGGAATTCGTCACGATTGCCAATGAGCACCAGCCGCCAGCGCGGGTGCACGCGCCAGGCAAAGGCAATCAGGCACATGCAATCCCCGGCAAAGAGCAGGTCGGAGATTTTCGCAGGGGTAGCGTGCAAAACATGCGCAGAGCATACCGGCGGTCTGATGCCGCCTGGCAATTTTCATGGCGGCGTGGGTCTGCGCACGGTCGCTTGCCTTTCACCTGCATGTGTCTCGCTACCTGCGGCCAGCTCGGGGATAATCGGCGCATGCATTTTCTCCTTCCAGGCGCACATTCCATTCGCTGCTGCCTGCTCGCAGCTGCGTTGACTTGCGCCGTTGCAACCGCGCCGGCGGGTGCGCAGAGCCAGGCCGCCCAGCAAGCCGAGGCCAAGCAAAAACTGCGTGACCTGAACAACAAGATGGAAGCGCTGAGCAAGCAGCAGGCAGACACCGCCACTCGACGCGAACGGTACAACGCCCAATTGGCCCGCCAGGCCGACGCCGTAGCCCGTGCCGCGCGCGCCGTGCGCGAAGCCGACGCGGCGATTGCCACGGGCCAGCAGCAACTGCAGGCATTGCAGCTACAGCGTAGTGATTCGCAGCAAAGGCTGCACGACCAGCGCGTGGCGATCGCCGAACTGTTGCGTGCCACTTACGCACTCGGTCGCGGGTCTGACCTGCGTTTGCTGCTCGGTGATGAAGACGTGGCGCGCATTGCCCGTGCGCTGGTCTACTCGAAGTACTTTCAGCGTGACCGGACCGAGCGCGTACACCAGCTGATGCGCGATCTGGCCGCCTTGCAGCAGGTAGAGAACGAGATCGCGCTGAGGCAACAAGCAATGCAGGCCGATCGGGTGCAGCGTGCGCAGCAGGCCAAGCTTCTTGGCATCCAGCGCAACGAGCAGCGGAAACTGGCTGCCGAAGCAGATGCCCAATACAAGAGCGAAGCCGAGCAGCTGGCCGCTTTGAAGCAGAACGCGCAAGCGCTCAATAGCCTGGTCGCAAGTCTGCAGAAGGCCGCCGACGACGCGGCACGGGATGAGCGGGAGCGCGCCAGGGCAGCCCGGGAATCAGCGCCGCGTGGTACCGGGCGCGACAAGAGCCCCATTCCGCCGGCCAATAGCGCTGCAGTCGGCGCGGACATTCGCGGCAATCTGCCGTGGCCGGCAAGTGGCGTCGTCCACAGCTATGGCAATGGCGTACTGATCAAGGCCGCCGGAGGCAGCGAAGTACGCGCCGTAGCCCGCGGCAAGGTGATCTATGCCGGTTTTCTGCGTGGCTACGGATTGCTGCTGATCCTCAACCACGGCAGCGGCTGGATGAGCATGTATGGCAACAACGAAGCGCTCTTGCACGCAGTAGGCGATCAGGTTGACGCTGGCGCAGCGATCGGAACTGCCAGCCCGCCCACCGGAGTCAACACCGGCACGTATTTCGAACTGCGCAAGGGCGGCCAACCGGTCGACCCGCGCAGCTGGCTCAACCAGCGCCGTTGACGGCATGGGCGCAGACTGGGAACCTGTCGTTGGCGCTACGCACTTATTGCAGGTTCCGGGGCTGAAATGACTCGGTTGTTTTTTTCCAAACGCCGCGCGCTGCGCGACGACCGCTTGTTGTCCGGAGCCATGTGCATGCGTCTTCCCTCTTGCGTTCAACAATTTGCCCTGCTGGCCATCGGACTGGCGGTGGTCGCACCACTGACGCAAGCGCAAACGCCGGCCGCAGCTGCGTCCAGCAGCGCTTCGCCGGCGGCGGTGGTCGCAAAACCCGGTGCCATCGCGCCGGCCAGTGCAAGTTCCACCGATGCGGTGGACATGGATGACATCCGCAACTTCAGTCGCGTGTTCGAGGTGGTACGCCAGGCGTATGTGGAGAAGGTCGACAGCAAGACGCTGATGAAGGCGGCCATCACCGGCATGCTCAGCGGGCTGGATCCGCACAGTGAATATCTGGACAAGGAAGGCCTGGATCAGCTCACGGAAGACACTACCGGCGAATACAGCGGGCTGGGTATCGAAGTGCTGCAGGTAGATGGCGGACTGCGCATCATCTCGCCCATTGACGACACGCCGGCCTCGCGCGCCGGCATCAAGCCCGGCGACAACATTGTCAAGATCAACGGTACGGTGGTCGATGCCAAAAACATCGAAGCGATGTTCAAGAAGTTACGCGGCGAGCCGGGCAGCAAAATTGCGTTGACCATCGTGCATTCCAATAGCGACAAATTGATCGATCTGAATCTGGTGCGCGAGAACATCGCCATCAGCAGCGTCAAGCTGCGTGAGCTGGAGCCCGGTTACGTCTACCTGCGCATCAGTCAGTTCCAGGACGACACCGCTGACGACCTGACGCGCAAACTGGCTGCTTTCATCGGCAAGCACGGCGCACCCAAGGGCGCCATACTGGATTTGCGCAACAACCCCGGCGGCCTGCTGACGGCGGCCGTGGGTGTAAGCGACGATTTCCTGGCAAGTGGTGTCATCGTGAGCACACGTGGGCGCATGCCCGACGCCAACATGGGCTTCAAGGCGCATCCGGGCGACCTCTTGAATGGCGCGCCGATGGTTGTGTTGACCAATAACGGTACCGCGTCAGCCGCGGAGATCGTCGCCGGTGCGCTCAAGGACAATCATCGCGCGCTGATCGTCGGCCAGCGGACGTTCGGCAAAGGCGTCGTGCAAACCGTGCTCCCGCTGGATGCGGAGCATGCCGTCAAGATCACCACGGCGCGCTATTACACGCCGAACGGCACCTCAATCCAGGCCGAAGGCATCCGCCCGGACATCGCGCTGGCCGAGCTCGCTGTTGGCAAGTCAGATACAGGGCCGCGGCTGATCAGCTCGGAAGCCGACCTGCCCAACCACCTCGCCAACGAGAATTCCACGGCGACCGTGGCCGACAATGCGGCGGCCGATGCCGCTGATGCAAAGCTTGCAACCGGTGACTACGCGTTGGCGCAAGGCTTGAACGTGGTCAAGGGCATGGCCCTTGGACGGGTTGCGACAGCAACCCAGCCATGATCGGGCCTCTCCCGCACGCGGATGGATGCCGCAGTGTGCAAGCGTCCCGCAGCTGCGCCGTCGCCTGATTGGCCCAAGCGCGCTTCGGTCCACAGCGCTGACACTTCACGCGCGACAGCGCGTGTCGACCTGACCGCAAACGTTGAGGCGGCGATGATCCACCGCGTGCCCATCCGCAAGCGACTGGCCGCAAGAAAGCAAACGGCCCGGTTTTCCGGGCCGTCGCTGTTTGCGTGCAGGGAGCTCCTGTGAAGCGGATCAAATCACGCTGCGAACAAACCGCGCATCTTCTTCATCGCGTTTGCTTCGACCTGACGAATGCGCTCGGCCGACACGCCATACTCATCAGCAAGATCCTGCAGCGTAGCCTTGTTGTCACTGTCCAGCCAACGCCGCTGGATGATGTCACGCGAGCGCTTGTCCAGGTTCGACAGAGCGTCGGTCAGGGACTGCAGCTGGTTATCAGCATAGTCTTCGTCGGCGACGTTCTCGTACGGATCAGCGCCCTCGTCAATCAAGAACGCTGCCGGTGCCGGCTTGACATCGTCGTCGGCGTCCACGGGCGCTTCGAAGCCGATATCGCGCCCTGACAGCCGCGATTCCATCTCACGTACCGTGGCCTCGGGAACACCCAGATCCTTGGCGACCTTGGTCACCTCGGCCGCATTCATCCAGCCCAGGCGCTTCTTGTTCTTGCGCAGGTTGAAGAACAGCTTGCGCTGTGCCTTGGTCGTCGCCACCTTGACGATGCGCCAGTTCTTGAGAATGAACTCATGCATCTCGGCCCGGATCCAGTGCACCGCAAAACTGACCAGACGCACGCCATGGTCGGGGTCAAAGCGCTTGACCGCCTTCATCAAACCGATATTGCCCTCCTGGATCAAGTCGGCCAGCTGCAATCCATAACCACTGTAGCCGCGCGCCACATGCACGACGAAGCGCAGGTGCGACATGACCAGCTTCTTGGCGGCAGCAAGATCGCCATCGGCCAGATATTCGCGGGACAATTCCTGCTCTTCCTCGACGCTCAGCACGGGAATGCGGTGCACCGCCGAAATGTAGGCATCCAGACTGCCGACAAGGCTCGGCAAAGGGAAGTTGGCAGTAACCAAAGCTTGCGACATGAACTCGACTCCTGATGCGTTGGCCAGTTTAGCACTCGCGTTTTGAGAGTGCTAAACACTGGTTTAGTTCAGTCCGAGTGCCATCGGACATTTAATGTACTCGATCGTACACATATATCAAGGGTGTGTCTATAACGCGTAAACAGAAACCTGCGACAACAGCATCGCAGTACACGGTTCCAGCCGGCGTGATGAAGCGGCGGCAGCTGAAGCGCACGCGTTATCTGGCGTCCGCTCCAGCCTGCTGGCTGCACGCTCGCGGAATCAGGCTGCACAGGTGCAAGCGACGGCCGCTCGCTGAGGTTTCAGGCATGCGCATCTGGCAATGACCAATCCATTGGCGCTTCCCCGCGAGCGCGCAAGTATTGATTGGCTGCCGAAAAATGCCCGCAGCCGACAAACCCGCGGTGCGCGGAAAGCGGGGACGGATGCACCGCCTTCAGCACGCAGTGGCGCTGTGTGTCGACCAATGCGCCCTTGCGCTGGGCGTAGGCGCCCCAGAGCAAAAACACGAGGCCGTCGCGCTCGCAGTTCAGCGCGCTGATGGCAGCGTCGGTGAAACCTTCCCAGCCCTTGCCCTGGTGCGATCCAGCGTGCCCGTCTTCCACCGTCATCACGCTGTTGAGCAGCAGCACGCCGCGATCAGCCCATGCTTCAAGGCAACCATGGGCCGGCCTCGTGATGCCCACATCGCGCTCGATTTCCCGAAAAATATTCTCCAGCGATGGCGGCGTGCGGACGCCCGGACGCACCGAGAAACACAAACCATGCGCCTGACCTGCACCGTGATAGGGGTCCTGGCCGACAATCACCACGCGGACCGCAGCAAACGGCGTATGCGCGAACGCGTTGAAGATCTCGCCGCCTGGCGGATAGATGCGCTTCCCGCTACGTTTCTCGGTCCGCAGAAAAGCTGCCAGCGCCTGCATGTCCGGTCGCTGCAAATAGTCGCCCAAGCGCGACTTCCATGACGGTTCCAGCTCGATCGATGCAGAGCTCATGCCGCGTGATCGTGTCCGCGCAAATGTATGGCGACACGCAACTGGAACAACAGCTTGGTCACCAGCAGCAGTTCGTCGACCGGCTTTTCCACCAGATCATTCGCTCCAGCCTTGATCAGCGCGGCCTGGTTGGCCGGATTTTCGTCTCCGGTCATGACCAAAACGGGCAGCCGGCCCTTGCCGTAACCAAACTCGCCACGTATGCGATCGAGCAGGTCGCCACCAGTCAACTCGCCCTTCAGACTGACGTCGGTAAGTACCAGGTCGGGGCCGATCCGCCCTTGCACCCTGGCCGTCTCCAGCAAGGTCAGCGCGTCTTCCACGCTGATCACGTGTTGCACGGTCAGACCCACCTTTTCCAGCATCCGCCGCGTGGCCAAGGCCACGACTCGACTGTCTTCGACGTACAACACCTCGCCACTGGCCGGGTTCGGCGGACCCACGTATCCACGGATGAATTCAGCCAGTGCCTGAAATCCCAGAGCTTTGTCGAAATAATCGGTGACGTCCTCGCCAAGTGCGCGCCGGTGCAGTCGATCGTCAACGTCCCCGGACACCACCACCACTGGGACATACGCCTGGGTTGTCGACTGGCGTACAAAGTGCGCCAGTTCCAGGCCGTCCATGTCAGGCAGCCGCAGGGCAATGGTGACAAAGTCGAACAGGCCGGACTGCAGCAGCGTCTGGGCCTGTGCGCCGGTGGTGCAATCCACCACTTCCACGGCCGGCAGTTCGGCACGCAACACACGGGTGATCAAGTTGCGCACCACGCGCGAACCATCGACCACCAATACGCGCGGCGCGGTGGTGGGCAGACGTTGACTGATGTTTGCATTCATGCGCGACTTACCCACACCCGGCACAGCGATTATTGCCGACACGAATACCCGCGTCTCCAAGCGAGCAGAACCCCATAGTGCATTGATGACGGCCAGGCCGTGTGCGACCGCCGTCACCTTCAAGGACGACCGACAGGCTCAGAGCGCCCGTCGTAGCTGCCAACCACTGACCAGCCGCGCCGCCAGCCAACCGACGCCGGCAGTGGCAAGCGGGACGCCGAGCAAAAGCCACAAGGGCAGGCTTTCCACCTGCAAAGCGCCGGCATAGGCACGACTCAATTCCCGCACCGGCGCGGCCAGCGACCATTCAATCCCCGCGGCCAGCAGTGAAGCGAAGGCGCCGCCAAACAGCCCGTACCATGCGCCAGCGTAAACATACGGCCGCCGCACAAAGGCAGCGCTGGCACCAAGCAACAGCAGCACGCCGATCTCTTCGGCGCGACCAACGATATCCACGCGCACCGTGTTACCCACCACCAGCAAGGCCGCTACCGCCAGCAACGAAGCCAGCATCCACGCCAAACGATTGCCGACGCCGAGCAAGGCATCCAGTCGCTGGCGCCAGGTGCCGGCATCCTGCACCATGTCAACGCCCTGCATGCCGCGCACATCGTTGATCAGGCGCGCCATGCTGGCCGCGTTCACACCCTCCCGCGGCTGCAATTGCACCACGTATGGCAGGGGATTGTGGTCCAGCATGTCGAGCGCGCCGGAAAAGCCCTGCATGCCAGCCAGTTCGTCCATGCCCTGTTGCGGCGTCTTGATGCTCACCGCCGCCACCTCTGCACGCGCGCCAAGTTCTGCTGCCAGCGCGTGGGCCCGCGGTGAACCCATGTCCGGCTGAAGAAAGACGCTTACTGCCTGATTTTGTCCCAGCGCTGCGCCAAGCCCGTGCACGTTGGCCAACAGCAGGAAAAAGGCGAGCGGGAGCGCCAGGGCAAGCCCCATCACCGCTATCGTCAGCAGGCTCCCCAACGGGCGCGCCATGAGCCGTTGCAGGCTGGCGAACGCGCTCCAGCGATGATGTTCGTGCCAGTTCGCAAAACGCCGTCGCCGACCATGCCGGTGCGGCGAGCCAACGCTCGCTATCGCGCGAAGCGGCGCTTCACCCGGAACGTCGGCGGGTGCCGCGCTGGCGCTGTCCGGGCTGGACACCGGCGCGTCTTCCCCAGGCGTGGTCACAACACCTCCTGCGCGGCGAGATCGGCCACCAGGCGGCCGTGGTCAAGCACGATCACGCGTTTTCTCATGCGCTTGATCAGCGGCAGATCGTGGCTGGCTACCAGCACCGTGGTACCAGCCTCCTGAAACTCCGCGAACAAACCCATGATCTCCACCGCCAGCTGCGGATCGAGATTTCCCGTGGGTTCGTCGGCAATCAGCAGCGCTGGTTGCGCAACAATGGCGCGCGCGATGCCCACCCGCTGCCGCTCACCGGCCGACAAGCTGTCGGGCAGTTGCCGTTCGTAGGCCAGCAGACCAACTTTCTGCAGCGCCACGCGCACGCGCGCCGCCCGCTGCTGGCGGGCAACGCCACCAATCACCAGCGGCAACTCCACATTTGCAAAAACCGTGCGCTCCATCAATAGCCGATGGTCCTGAAAGACCATGCCGATGCCCTGACGCAGCTTCGGGATCCCACGCCTGCGGATGCGGCCGAGATTCTTGCCATCCAGCGTGATTACACCATCCGATGGGCGTTCGATGACACCAAGCAGTTTGAGCAACGTGCTCTTGCCGGCGCCGGAATGTCCCGTGACAAAGGCCATCTCGCCGCTGGCCACCTCGAAGGACAGCTGCGACAGCGCCTCATGGCCGCTGTCATAGCGTTTGCTCACTTGATCGAAATGGATCACCGCCACTCACCGTGCCCGCTGCTGTTGCGCCAGCGCAAGGATAAGCGAAGCAGCCGACGATGAAACGCTTTTCAGCGTGCCATCTGCGCCGTCCACCTGTCGTCGCGGCGATCGCGCCGCAACGACTGGCGCCCTCAACGCCCGGTAAACAGCCGGGTCAGACGCCGAAACAGGCCCGGCTTTTTCGGGTGTGCGTGCACGCTGGGTGCGCCTGCAGTAACCGCTATCTGGCGCGATGGCCGATGATGCACGCCGGTCGCAGCCGGCGCATCCGAACGTTCACGCGGCTGCCGGCGCGATCCGCGCGCAGCGCGATTGCCCTCGGCTGGCGCACTGTCCGCGCTGGCCGCACCGGTTTCAGCCGAAGCGACGTCCTCGGTCCGGTGGGTTCGCCCACGACCACCGCGGTGACGCCGCGGCTTGCGCGTGGATTCCGCATGTTCCGCACTGCTTGCATCGACCGCTGCATGTGCGTCGAGGGCGACCGCGGCAGGCGTCTGCGCCATGGCTTCAGCAGGGCTCCGTACGGCGCCATCGGCTCCCGCATGTCCTTCGTGCTTCGCAGGTCGCTGCGCGCGCGCGCCGGGTGACGCGTTACCGGTGCCTGCCGTCCCACGCGCACTGCCCGCGCGTCCATGGCGCGGCGGATCACCCGGGCGCGGCGGCACCACATCACCAAACGCGGCGCTGTCTGCGGCAGCATTGGCGGCGTACTCCGGGTCCACGGCGCGCGGCTTGGGCATCACCAGCAAATCTGCGTCCATGTGTGCCACTGGAATGCTCTGGCCGATATAGGTTTCGATATCCGGCAGCGCGATGGCATAGCGATCGCAGGCAAAACTGATCGCGTCGCCTTCTGCGCCCAGGCGCGCGGTGCGGCCAATGCGATGCACGTAATCCTCCGCCTCGTGTGGCAGGTCAAAGTTGAAAACGTGGCTGACTTCCGGGATGTGCAGACCGCGCGCGGCGACGTCGGTGGCCACAAGGATGTCCAACTGCCCGGCTTTGAATCGCTGCAGCAGCTTTTGCCGCTTCAGTTGTGGCACGTCGCCGGACACTGCGCCCACGCGGCAGCCATGGCGGCGCACGCGCTCGGTGATCTGCTCGGCCGCGGCGCGGGTGTTGACGAAGATGATGCTGCGGGTCGGCTTGAGCTTGTCGAGCAGATTGAGCAGCAGCGGCATCTTTTCCTCGCGCGCGGGGAAGTAGACCGACTGGTGCACGTGATCGGCGGTCACGTGATCGCTTTCAGCAACTACCTTCTCCGGGTTGTGCATGTGTTCGTAGGCCAGCTCGAGCACGCGATAGCTGAGCGTGGCGGAGAACAGCAGCACCTGACGTTTTTCTCGCGCCGGCAGCCGATGGAAGATGAAGCGCACATCCTTGATGAAGCCCAGATCGAACATCCGGTCGGCTTCATCGACCACCATCATTTCAACGCCGTTGAGGCCGAACACATTCTGCTTGTAGTAATCCAGCAGACGTCCTGGCGTGGCAATGATGATGTCGCAACCATCCTTGAGCTGCTGGCGCTGCTTGTCGTAATCGACGCCACCGTAAATCAGCGCCATGCGCAAGCCGGTATGCTTGCCGATCGCCAGTGCGTCCTTTTCAATCTGGATCGCCAGTTCGCGAGTCGGCGCGATAATCAGTGCGCGCGGATCGCTGTCACGACGCTCGGCCACCGCCGGGGTGGTCAGCAGGCGGTTCATCACCGCGACCAGAAACGCGCAGGTCTTGCCGGTTCCCGTTTGTGCCTGCCCGGCCACGTCCCGTCCGGCCAATGCCACCGGCAGGGTCATGTCCTGGATCGGAGTGCAGCGGGTGAAGCCGCTGTCGGCGATGCCCTGCTGCAGCAGGGGGTGCAAATCGAAAGAGGCAAAAAATGTGTCAGTGAGTACGGTTTGTGACATGAGCGAATGGATAACCTCGCCAAATGGCGGCATAAGGCACTGCCACCACGAACGGTCAGGGAGCGACGTCAGGCGGCAGGACAAGAGTCAACGGGTGCAGCAAGCAGCCCCACGGCTGGCCGGGTATATTGCACATGCTCGGCACCATCTACCGGTCGCGGGCACCGGCCGACCTTGAATCATGCGCGTGGTTGCGTTGGAATGGGACATCGCCACACGCCCCAACGGCTCGACCCGCGTATTGTGGGCGCCTGAGTGTAGCTGATGCAGGGCCACTGGGTTGCGTTGCCTTGCTTTGTTTGTAGCCCCGCCTTATTTATTGGCAGTCCCGATTTTTTGGTTTGCGGCAGATGCCGCGCGCAAGGAGGTTCTGGTGAACGATTTGATTACGCACGTCAGTGACGCGAATTTCGAGCAGGAAGTACTGAAGTCAGAAACCCCGGTGCTTCTGGATTTCTGGGCTGAATGGTGTGGGCCCTGCAAGTCCATCGCCCCGGCGCTGGATGAGCTGGCCACCGAGTACGCCGGCCGCTTGCGCATCGTCAAGGTCAATATTGACGAGAACCAGCAAACCCCGCGCACGTATGGTGTGCGTGGCATTCCCACGCTGATGGTGATCAAGAATGGCAAGGTGGAAGCCACACAGATTGGCGCCGTCAGCAAGGGTCAGCTCAGCCAGATGATCGATCGCGCCATCTGATTCGCGCGAAGTTACCCCACCGCGGGCTTTACGGCTGCATGCGGTGGGTGTTAGATTCTCTTCTGTATGTCGGGACTTTCTGTCCCCTGCGCGGTCCGCGCGATACACATCCTCCCTTTCGCAACGCAACGGCTCCCGCCAGGATTGCCCGTGTCTGATACCGATAACCACTTTCCCGATTCCGACAGCCAGATCGCCACGGACAATGTCCCCCGACCGCGTACGCGCGCGCCGCGGCGCACCGCGGCGCAAATGGCTGCCGCCAAGGCGCAGGGTGAGGGTGCAAGCGCGAGCAAGGTCGCAGCCGAGTCCGGCGCATCAACTCCCACAGCCCCGAGCCCGATGGCATCGGGTACGGCGCCGGCGGCGCGCGAAGTCCCCGCACCTGCATTCGCCAACGAGGCACCGCGGCAACCTTCGGACGGCAACCGTGATGCCGGACCACACGCGAATGCCCACGCAAATCAAGAGCAGAGCCGTCAGGAAGCACCTTCCGGCATGGACGGTGGATCAGCACCCAGTCAGCCGCGGAATGCAAATCCGGGCCAGAATCAAAACCAGCCGGGGCAGAACCAGAACCCGAACAGCGAGCAGAATCCTGGCCAAGCCAGTGGTCAGGGTTCAAATGGCGGCGCTGCAAATCCGAACAATCCGCGCGAGGGCCGTGGTCGGCGCCGGCGCAACGAACGCAGCAGTGCCCCACAGGGCCAACGCCCGCACGGTGGCAACCCGCGCCACAACAATCCGAACGGTCTGCCTGTCGATGACGACAACGCCGATCCAGGCAGCAACGATCGCGTCATCAACCTGACCGAGCTCAAGCGCAAGAACGCAACCCAGCTGTTGGAGTTTGCCGAATCACTTGGTGTAAACGAGGGCATCGCGCGCGCGCGCAGGCAGGACGTGATCTTCAACGTGCTCAAGGCGCACGCCCGCTCCGGCGGCGGAATCTGGGCCGAAGGTGCGCTGGAGATTTTGCAGGACGGCTTTGGCTTCATGCGCTCGGCGGATGAGTCCTACCTGGCCGGCCCGGACGACATTTACGTTTCCCCAAGCCAGATTCGCCGCTTCAACCTGCGCACTGGTGACTACATTACCGGCCGCGTGCGTCATCCCAAGGAAGGCGAACGCTACTTCGCCATGCTGCGCGTGGAGACTATCAACGGCGACCCTCCGGAGACCTCGAAGAACAAGATGTTGTTCGAGAACCTGACGCCATTGTTTCCGCGCAAGGCTTTCAAGCTGGAGCGTGGCAACGGATCGAGTGAAGACATCACCGGGCGCGTGCTTGACCTGGTTGCGCCGATCGGGCGCGGTCAGCGCGGCCTGATCGTGTCGCAGCCGAAATCCGGCAAGACAATGATGTTGCAGAACATCGCGCAAGCGATCACGCACAACCACCCGGAAGTGCACATGATCATCCTGCTGATCGACGAGCGTCCGGAAGAAGTCACTGAAATATCGCGCACCGTGCATGCCGAAGTCATCAGTTCCACCTTCGACGAACCAGCGGTGCGTCACGTGCAGGTTGCCGAAATGGTGATCGAACGGGCCAAGCGCCTGGTGGAGCACAAGCGTGACGTGGTGATTCTGCTGGATTCCATCACTCGTCTCGCGCGTGCCTACAACACCGTTGTGCCAAGTTCCGGCAAGGTGCTGACCGGCGGCGTGGATGCCAACGCGTTGCAACGCCCCAAGCGATTCTTCGGCGCCGCGCGCAACGCCGAGGAAGGCGGTTCGCTGACGATCATCGCCACCGCGCTGACCGACACCGGCTCGAAGATGGACGACATCATCTACGAGGAGTTCAAGGGCACCGGCAACATGGAAGTCCATTTGAGCCGGCGCATCTCCGAGAAGCGCGTGTTTCCCGCGATCGACATCAACCGTTCCGGTACGCGCCGCGAAGACTTGCTGATTGATCCGGAACTGCTGGCCAAGATCTGGATCCTGCGCAAGCTGCTGCATCCGATGGACGAGCTGTCGGCAATGGAGTTCATGCTCGACAAGATGAAAAACACCAAGTCCAACGACGAATTTTTCAACTTGATGAAGCGCTGAAAAAGCTGGAAATCAGGAGTCGCAGGAACGCAGGCATTGCGCGCGCATGCCATGCAACAAAGAAGCCGGCACATCGCCGGCTTCTTTGTTGCGGCGCTTGCCGGTGGGCAGAACATGGGGCTCTAATCGGACGTCAGATCATGGATGAGACACACATGTTCTTGCGCACGGGCTATGTGTACTGGGCTTGGGGTTGGCAGCGCAGACTGGCGCTGCGCGCAGCAACGCGCCGCAGCGCCACGACACCTGCCGTCAAGCAGTCCCGGTGATCGGGGATGGATGGAGCAAAGGCGTCTATGACGCTCCGCCGGCCATCAGCAAGATGATGGTCGATGTCATCGACGGGAAATTACCCCGGGTGCGACGGCAACTGCACGCAATGAAGCCGACCGACGCTTCGCACTGGCGCCAGACCGTGCTGCTCACTGCCGCATGGACCGGTCAATCCACAGTGGTCGACGGATTGCTAAATGACGGCGCCGCAGACAATGATCCTGGCTGGATACCGCCCTACAAGGCCGCGTTTTTTATCCGGACAGTCAACGCCATGCAGCACGATCCGCGTTTCGCTGGTCAGAACGCAGTCAAGGGGGCGATGGCGACGGTTATGCAGTATCGGGGACATTACACGGGACCAGCCCTGATGGCTGGCACAAAGTGCGCAGACGCGGCCACGCCGGACGTACTGCTGCGCCACCACGCCAACATCGCGCAGCGCGTGGCGCCAAACGACACCTATGCGTTGACCTTGGCCATCGTAACCGGCGATGCATCCGTGGTGCCGCTACTTCTCGACCACGGTGCAGACCCATGCGCGGACGATCAACACATCGCTCGATTCCACCGCAAGCATCCGACGAGGTCCACGCACACGCTCGCGCGGATTGGCACAAGCCCAGCGCTTCCGGTAGCCGTGCTTGCTCGCCCCGCACGCCGGGCGCTAGCCGCAGTGCACGAAACCCACGCCTTCTGACCCAGCCAAAGGCGTGCCTCTTTCCTGGTTCGCAAACTGCCTGTACGGCCGACGATGCCGCGCACCCCTTTTCGCGGTCACACATTGGCCCCATAGTGTCCGCCTAACCTTGCAAGGCTCACGCCCGTGTCCATACCCAGTGCGGTAAAGCACACTCCGATCAGCGGTGGCCGCCAGCAACTGGCTGACTATCTGGCCGCCGGGGAGAAGCCAAGTGCTGCATGGCGCATCGGCACCGAGCACGAGAAATTCGGCTTCCTCACCGACACGTTGCGGCCGCCAACCTTCGAAGGCGAGCGGGGTATCCGGCAACTGCTGGAAACGCTGGCTACCCGCTACGGTTGGGAGGTCACCCGCGAGGGCGACAATCCGGTGGCGCTCTCGCGCGACAAGGCCTCGATAACACTGGAGCCGGCCGGTCAGCTGGAACTTTCCGGCGCACCGCTGGAAAACGTGCATGAGACATGCGCCGAGGTCAACAGTCACCTGCACGAAGTCCGCTCGGTGGCCGAAGCGATGGGCATCGGCTTTCTCGGCATGGGCTTTCAGCCGAAGTGGCGCCGCGACGAAATGCCGTGGATGCCCAAAGGCCGTTACCAGATCATGCGCGAATACATGCCCAAGGTCGGTTCGCTCGGCCTGGACATGATGAAGCGCACGTGCACAGTGCAGGTCAACCTGGATTTTTCCAGTCAGGCCGACATGATCCGCAAGTTTCGCGTCGGGCTCGCGCTGCAACCAGTGGCGACGGCGTTGTTTGCTGATTCACCGTTCACTGAAGGACGTCCAAACGGCTATCAGTCCTATCGTTCGGAAATCTGGACGGATACGGACAAGGCCCGCACCGGCATGCTGGATTTCGTCTTCGACGACAGCTTCGGTTACGAGCGCTACGTCGATTACCTGCTGGACGTGCCGATGTACTTCAGCTTCCAGCACGGTCATTACGTCGACCTTGCCGGGCAGGACTTCAAGCAATTCATGGCTGGGCAGCTGCCAGCGCTCCCAGGCATCAAGGCCAGCATGACGGACTTTGCTGACCACCTGACCACCGCTTTTCCCGAAGTCCGGCTCAAGCAATACCTGGAAATGCGCGGTGCCGACGGCGGCCCGTGGAATCGACTGTGCGCTCTTCCTGCGTTCTGGGTTGGCCTGCTGTACGACCAGGAAGCCCTCGACGCCGCCTGGGATCTGGTCAAGGACTTCAGGCGCGAAGAGCGCCACGCCTTGCGCGATGGCGTCCCCAGGCACGCCCTGAAGCTGCCCTTTCGCCACGGTACCGTGCGCGAGCTTGCCGCGCACGCGGTGGAGATTGCCAAGCACGGCCTGCGTCGGCGCGCACGACTCAATGGTCTGGGCAACGATGAGGCGATCTTTCTCGACCCGCTGCAGAAAATCGTCGAAGCCAACCAGACCCCGGCCGATCTCAAGCTTGAGTTGTTCCACGGGAAATGGAACGGCAGCGTCGATCCCGTCTTCAGCGAATTTGCCTACTGAACCTCAGGCTGCGGAAAACATACAGACAGTTTTCCCTGCTGTCACAGATCCCGGTTTTTGTACCACCCGCCTGTGGTGATGCGCACACGTGGAGATCTCAGACTGCCGCGCTCATGCCGCATTGTCCTGCACAACAGACCATGCGATCGACTCTCCGGCGCGCATGGGTTTGCAGGCACCTGCTCCCAGCGAATACTCATCCGGCACCGTCCACGGCGTGCGTTCAAGGACAAGGCGATCCTGATTTCGCGGCAGTCCATAGAAGTCCGCACCGTGGAAGCTCGCAAATGCTTCGAGCCGATCGAGCCGCCCCGCCTGCTCAAAAGCCTCGGCATACAGTTCGATCGCGGCATGCGCCGTAAAGATACCGGCGCAGCCGCAGTCCGACTCCTTCGCCATGCGGGCATGCGGCGCGCTGTCCGTACCAAGAAAGAAGTGCGCGTCGCCGCTGGTGGCCGCTTGCAGCAAGGCAGCGCGGTGCACCTCGCGTTTCAGAATCGGCAGGCAGTAGCGGTGCGGCCGAATGCCTCCCTGAAACATCGCGTTGCGGTTGAGCAACAAATGGTGAGCCGTAATCGTTGCCGCCATGTTGGCTGGAGCTGCACTGACAAAGTCGACGCCGTCACGCGTCGTGATGTGTTCCAGCACCATGCGCAAGGCAGGAAACCGCGCGCGCAGCGGCTGCAGATGACGTTCGATGAAAGCGCGCTCGCGATCAAAGATGTCGACGTCCGGATCAGTCACCTCGCCGTGCATCAACAACGGTAACCCGCAGCGCTCCATTGCCTCCAGCACCGGATACACGCGCGTCAGATCACGCACGCCCGATTGCGAATTTGTGGTAGCTCCGGCGGGGTAGTACTTCACGGCAAAGACGCTGTCGCTGGCTTTGGCGCGAACAATCTCCTCGGCCGTCGTGTCCTGCGTGAGATACAGCGTCATCAACGGTTGAAAGCGTGATCCCGCTGGGAGGCTGGCAAGAATCCGCTGGCGATAGTCCTCTGCCTGCGCCACCGTCGTTACCGGCGGCTCCAGGTTCGGCATCACAATCGCACGCGCAAACTGACGTGCCGTGTGCCCGACCAGCGAAGCGATGGCATCGCCATCGCGAAGATGCAGGTGCCAGTCGTCGGGACGGGTGATTTCCAGGCGCGTGGGGGTCATGGGCGGTGACTCGGATTTGCAATGACAGATAGCAATGGTATCGCGCGGCCGCAGTCACAGCCTTGATCGCGAGCGTGTATCGCGAGCAAGAGCATTCCTCCTCCTGCGAGGGCGAGTCACTTTCTCTCGCTTGCCCGAGAGCAAGTGACCAAAGAGAGTGGCGCCCTGCTTCCGCGCTTTCCGGGCATAAATGCCCGAAAAGTCCGCGATCGGGTTGCGGGGTTTGTCGACAGTCCATCGGGCAACTCCTCCTGCGTTGCCTCAACTCGGGCATCCATGCCATCGCCATAGTACTGACGCCAATTTGGTTCGCATCCATGCGAACCACCCTGCGGGCTTTTTCTCCACCCGCTTGCCGCTGCAGAAGGGAGTTGGTAGAGCAACAACAGCACAGCACGATGCCTTAGCCCTCGCGTTTGCCGTTGCCGTTGCCGTTGCAGTTGCCGTTGCCGTTGAGCTTTTCACCGAGTGCGGGTCAGGATGACCCGCTGCTCTACCGGGGCCCCTGTGCGGCGGTGAGCCGGGGTCGACAGGCCGCTTAGCGGGAACCGACAGGACGTCGGTTCCTTTTCGCGCGGGCAGGATGCTCGCTCGAAAAGCCCGGCCCCGGCTCACGAACTTGCAGGGCAGGGATGCCCGGCAAGCGCCAAGCGGGGTGGCCTTTCTCTTTGGTTATCTTTCTCTTTGGCCACGCAAAGAGAAAGTAACTCGGGCGCCAACGGCGCACGAAAGCTCTTGCCGCTCCTGCGCAATCTGGCCTGCCGAAGAAACCAGACGCAAACCGATGCGCATGCCCTCACTCGATGCAAAAAGTCTTGGCCCAGTGTTCTCGTGCTAGTGGAACTTACTCACCGCGCAACCACCTCGCCGCATCCACCGCATAATACGTAAGGATCGCATCCGCCCCGGCGCGCTTGATTGACGTAAGCGCCTCCAGCACCACGGCCTTCTCATCCAGCCAGCCGTTTATGGAAGCGGCTTTCAGCATCGCG
>JBBSSI010000003.1:0-173333 GCA_038242205.1 Lysobacterales bacterium | reverse complement strand
TCCGTCAGCAAATTGTCACCGACATGACCCTTGAGCCGTGCATAACTGCGGCTCTTGCGCACGGTCTGCGGCAGGCCGAGCATGGTCGCGGCAAGCCGCTGCTCGTGCGCCTGCAGCGGCGACTGCAGCAAGTGCCGGCTGTCCAGCGGCAACGGGCGCGTGTAGCGGCCGCGCTCGGCCACGGTCAGCCACACCGGAGCGACATCCAGATGCGCGAAAGCGCCGCCGTCCACTGCGATAACTTCGACGAAAAAGCCGAGCACGCCGCGCTGCACGTCCAGCGCGGGGGAAGGCGCGGACAACCACTGGCGCCACGCGGGCGACATGCGGTCATCAACCGTGCCGGATGTGGATGGAGCGGGTTGCTTGTCGTCCGCTTGCTGCTGCATGCGCATGCGATCCGTGCGGCGGTCAAATGCCTGAGCTTAGCAGGCCGGGTCAGTACAACGTCCGCCAGATTTCGTCGAATTCGCCGGGCCGTGGGCAGCCGGGCGCGATGAGGCCATGCTCAGTTACCGACTTTGCCCAGCGGCGGCACGCATGTGCCGTTCCGCCCCCGGCCATGTTCAAACGCTGCCGAACAACCCCTGCGGATATTCCGGCTTGCGCTCGCGGGCCATGATTGCGCGCAGCGCATCGGCCGGCGTCGCGACGCCATGCAACACCGAGTGCACCGCAGCGCTGATCGGCAGGTCCAGACCATGCTTGGTTGCCAGCCGCATCACTTCATCGGTGGTGAGCACGCTTTCCACGACCTGGCCAATCTCGCGCAGCGCCACGTCGATGGCGACCCCACGACCCAGCGCCAGGCCCAGCCGCCGGTTGCGCGACAAATCCCCGGTGCAGGTCAGAACCAGGTCCCCCAGACCGGACAGGCCGATCAGCGTTTCCGGGCGCGCGCCCAGCGCAACGCCAAGACGCAGCATTTCGTTCATGCCACGGGTGATCAGTCCAGCCCGGGCATTGAGGCCGAGCTGCATGCCATCGGCAATGCCGGTGGCGACCGCCAGCACGTTTTTCATTGCGCCACCCAGCTCGGCACCCAGCACATCACCGCCGGAATAGGCGCGCAGGTTTGGCGCGTGCAGCAACCCCGCCAGCTGTTTGGCAAACACCGGATCGTCCGAGTGCACGGTGACGGCGCTGGGCAGCCCGGCAGCCACTTCCTGGGCAAACGATGGACCGGTGATCACGGCAGCGCGGCGACCCGGCCACTGCGCCGCAACCAGTTCGTGCAGGAAGCGCCCGGTACCTGGTTCAAACCCCTTGGTTGCCCACGCCACTGCCGCGTTGGGGTCCAACAAAGGCGCAAGGTCGCCCAGCAAAGTCGCAAAGGCATGGCTGGGCACCGCGATCAAGACAATGTCCGCGCCGCCCACGGCGCGCGCCAGATCGCTTTCGCAAATCAGTCCTGGCGGGAGTTGCACGTCCGGCAGATAGCGCTGGTTGCAATGTGTGGCGTCGATCTCGGCCAAGGCCCGCGCATCACGCCCCCACAAGCGCGTGGGCGTGCCGTTGCGCACCAGCAGAGCCGCCAGCGCGGTTCCCCAGGACCCGGAGCCAAGTACGGCAACGGTCGGATGGGCAAACATGTCTCGACTCAGCTGTTGAGCACGGCTGGCGTGGTGTCGCCGCTTTCCTGCCGGCGCCGCTGCTCGGCATATAACGCATCAAAGTTGATCGGTTGCAGCAGAAACGGCGGAAATCCACCCTCGAGCACCAGCGAAGAGACCATCTGCCGAGCGTACGGAAACAGCAGGTTGGGGCAATAGCTGCCGATGATGTTGTCGCGCTCGTCTTGCCCAAAGCCGGCAATACCAAACAGGCCGGCCTGCTGAACTTCAGCCAGATAGGCAGTGCGCGTACCGATCGTGCACGTCAGGGTGAGGCTGAGTACCACCTCAAACAAATCGTTGCCCAAGTCGCTGGCCTTCTGCGCAAGATTGAGCTGCACCTGCGGCTGCTCGTCCTGACTAATCTCCTGATACACCTTGGGGGCGTTGGGCGCTTCAAACGAGACGTCCTTCACATAGATCTTCTGCAGCACCAGCTGCGGCGTGTTCGCCTGGCCGTTGGACTGCTCGGCGGGAGTCACTTCTGCCATCGGAAAACCCTCAAGGACGTCATAAAAAGAGGCTGATTGTTCCATAATTCCACGCCCCGCGCACGCGCAGGCGCCAACGATCGGCCTGCGGCGATTGCACGCTGCGCTGGTTTCCTGCGAGAATACCCGGCTCGCCCCCTGTCAACCCGGCAACCCGGGTAGTCCGTCATGCACTGCGGACCTCATGACACGGCGACAAGTGTCCCACCAGCAGCGCATGGCACCCCGCTAACCCGTGGTTGCCGCTGGGCCGATGTTGCCCTGGCCAATGGGCGGCAAACAAGGTTTTCATCAGGCTGCGGCTTGCTTGAAGCCATTCAATGGAGGCAAGTCATGGCTCGTGTATGTCAAGTCACCGGCAAAGGTGTGATGAGCGGCAACAACGTCTCGCACGCCAACAACCGCACCCGTCGCCGCTGGTTGCCAAACCTGCACGAACGACGCTTCTGGGTGGCCAGCGAAAATCGCTGGATCAAGCTGCGCGTTTCCAACCACGCGCTGCGCACGATCGACAAGAATGGCATCGAAGCCGTGCTTGCCGACATGCGCGCTCGCGGCGACAAGGTCTGAGGATTGAATCATGGCTAGCAAATCACAAGATAAAATCCGCCTGATCTCCTCGGCCGGCACCGGACACTTCTACACCACCAAGAAGAACAAGAAGAACACGCCGGAAAAGTTTGAATTCAAGAAATACGATCCGGTCGTGCGCAAACACGTGATCTACAAGGAAGGCAAGATCAAGTGAGGTGACCGGCTGTTCGCGCCAGCCGCGAACAGCTATGCCTCAGCGTGCTACCAAGCGCGTTCGAGGTGGGCAGCACCGGCGCCGCGCAGTGGCGCTTTCCTGCACCCCGAAAAACCCGCCCACCGGCGGGTTTTTCATGCCCGGACGCTTGCCATCCGGCCTGCGCGCTTGCACCATCTGCGCATGCGTGACGCATTGTTTCCCCAGCTGCTAGGTGACCATGTCTGGCGGCAGTTGCCACCGGCCGTGCAGGCCATGCACGGCGCTGCACCCTGCCTCGAAACGCGAGGGATGGCTGATGTCGCCGGGGACTCCCATCTACCGGCGCGCTGGCTGCGTCGAATGCTCGGCTTGCCGCAGCCCGGCGCGGGTCAGCGCCTGACGGTCACCTTCGAACGCCAAGGCACACGCGAAGTGTGGACGCGCCGCTTCAACCACCGGCCCATGCGGTCGATACTCGACTGCCGCGCCGGCTCACACCTGCTGTACGAGCAGCTCGGTCCGACGAGACTTGGATTCGCCCTGCGGCATGACGGCGATGGCATCGCCTGGCTACTGCGCAGCGTGCACGTGCTGGGCGTGCCGCTGCCCCGCGCGCTGCGCGGCGACGTTTTGTCGCGCAGCGGCGTGCGAGAGGGCCGCTATCACTTCCAGGTCGAGGTACGTCTGCCTTGGATCGGACAGCTGGTGGCCTACGACGGATGGTTGGAGGAAATCAACCGTGCATGAACAAGCGGGCGGGCCCGTGATCGTGTTCGATGGCATCTGCCTGCTGTGCAGCCGCTGGGTGCGCTTTCTGCTCAAGCACGACGAGGATTCGCACTATCGGTTCGCGTCCATGCAATCGGCGAGCGGTCGCGAACTGCTGCTGGCGCACGGACTGGACCCGGACTCGCCGCAATCCTTCCTGCTGGTGGATGGCGGTCAGGGTCACACCGACAGCGACGCGATTGCGCGCGTATTGCTGAGCCTTGGCCATCGACGCTGGCGTTGCCTGGGGAGCGCCATTCAGCTGATTCCGCGCGCTCTGCGTGATCCCGTGTACCGCTTTGTCGCGCGCCATCGCTACCGGATTTTCGGCCAGAGCCGCAGCTGCTTCGCGCCGACGCCGGAGCAGCGCGCACGTTTCATGTCGTAAGCACTTCAAGCTCGGTGGTGACGGCAAAGCCATCGAGCGCCGCGAGCGCCTCATCCAGCGTGAAAAGCCCCATGCAGGGCATCGCACCGTGGATACGGAGTTCACCATCGGCAATCTTGCGCGCCAGCACCACGGCCGGGGTGGCGGGAACCTGCGGGCCTTCGCCCGCTGCCGCGGTCAGTGACCAGCGCAGATGCAACGGCCGATCACGCACGTCACGGCCAGAGAGCTCGACGACCATGCCACCCACGTCACTGCCACTGGCCAGCCACCATTCGCTGATGTGGCGCAAACGGGATGCGTATCGTGAAAGATTCCGCACCAGGCCCAAACGCACCAGCCATGCCGCCAGCAAGGTGCCAAAGTGCAAGCGCTTCAATTCCAGGCCGGCGCGAAACGCACGGTGCGCACATCGGGATAGCGCACCGGGAACAATTCCAGATCAGGGACATCGCACAACGCAACCCAGCGATTGCCGAACGCAAAGCGCTGCCGTCGACCCGCCATCCATCCATACGCTCGCTGCCACTTGCCGTCGCGCCACAGCCGTAGTGGCTTGCCGCAATAGCCGAGTATCGCCGCTACCGTGGCGTCCCCGCGGGGCGTGCGATTGCCCGGGCTTATCGCGCTTTCAATCGCTTCCAGTCGCGAGAATTGCGGCAGCAGCGCATCGATCACGGCACTGCTCAGCGCAGGGACGGTGGACGCTCCGTTGATCAGCAACCGACCGGCGGCCCTCGCGCGGACATCGAGTCCCGATATGCCGCGGGCAAAATCGCGGGCATCGGCAAGGTCGACATAGTCGCTGCCGCAGGCCAGGCACGCCTCGGCCACCCGATAGTCCTGACCCTGAAACGCGCCAGCCGCATGAATCACCAGCCGTGGTCGCAGCGCAGCCAGAGCTTTGCTGAACTCTGACGCTGTCACATCGAGCGTCGCCAGCTCGATCGCGGAGTCGGCCAGCGCTGCGCGCAATGTTTCCAGGGCGGCCAGATGCCGCCCGCCGAGGATCAGCTCGAAGCGGCTGTCACCTGCCAGCTGGCGCGCGATACGGCTGCCAAACACGCCACCGGCTCCAATCAACAGAACTCGCAAAGCCATGTGTTTGCTCCCGGCTCGTCCAAAAAAAACCCGCCGATGGGCGGGTTTGTTTCACTGCCATGGTTGCAGGCACTCAGGCCGCAGCGACCGTATAACCCTTCAGCCGCGCCGCAAATTCCTGCAACGAGCGGATGCCGCTGGCCTCGGCCTCGGCGATCCACTGCTGCAAACCTTTCAACGCCTGATCCGCGCCACGTTGTTCCATGAGCGCATTTAAGCGAGCGCGAAACTCGCAGACCGTTTTCAATATCGGGCGTTTGGCCAGCACAGCCTGCAGCCGGTCGCGGCCTTCGCTGTCCAGCCAGCGGCCACCATCGGCCAGGGCGCGCCGCATGCGCCGGGGCATGGACTTGAAACTTTCTCCAGCACGCTGGGCTTCGTCGGCCAGCGTCGGCACGATCACGTCGCGGTAGTAGTCAGTCATGGCCTGGAAGCGGTGGGTGAGCACGGCTTTCAACGTGTCGGCGTCAGGCCGATGCACGTTTGGACGCACGTCCAGCGACGGGGCGACCCGCAATACCTTGGCCAGACCAAACGCCTGCAAGCTGCGAATGACTGCCCAACCAATGTCGAACTCCCACTTGCGCAGCGCAAACTTGGCGGAACTGGGAAACGCGTGATGGTTGTTGTGCAACTCTTCGCCACCGATCCAGAACGCCCACGGTATGAGATTGCGCGAAGTGTCGGCACTCTCGAAGTTGCGATAGCCGGCCCAGTGGCCGATGCCGTTGACGAAGCCGGCGGCCCAGAACGGAATCCAGATCATCTGCACCGCCCACAGCGCGGCACCAATCACACCAAACAGCGCGATGCTGATAAACAGCATCAACGTCGGACCCCAATACGGATGGGCGCCGTAGACATGACGCTCCACCCAGTCGTCGGGAGTGCCCCGACCGTACTTGGTCATGTCTGTTTTCGATGCGCAGGCGTCGCGATACAGCGACACTCCGTCCCAGAACACCTTCTTGATGCCGTAGATCATCGGGCTGTGCGGATCTTCGGCGGTCTCGACTTTTGCGTGATGCTTGCGATGCACCGCCACCCACTCGTGCGTCACCATGCCCGTGGTGAGCCATCCCCACAGGCGGAAGAAATGCGCAAGCACAGGATGAAAATCCACGCCGCGATGGGTCTGGCTGCGATGCAGATACAACGTCACCGTAAAGATGGTGAGTTGGGTCATCACCAGCATGTAGATCAAAATTGCGACCCAGCTCGCGCTGGTCAGGCCGTTGATCAGAAAATTGAGCACCGCGTCGAGCATGGACAGACACCAGGGCGTAGTGAGAGGGATCCTTTGCGCCGTCCTCTTAGTTGCTGACGGCGTCACGGGCAATGATAACAGGCGGTGCGCGCGCCCACGGTTCGCAACCAGCAGCGCCACATTGCCTGTTGTCTAACCATGGGGGCGCCATGACAATGACGCAATGACTTCATCTGCTCCACTGCCATTGCTGCAGTTGACCCGCGTTTTTCGCCGTCGTGGCGGCCGCCCTGCCGTCAACGAACTCAGCCTCACGCTGCACCATGGCGAGGTACTGGGACTGCTGGGCACGAATGGCGCCGGTAAATCCACGACCCTGTCGATGATCGCCGGTGCGCTCGTGCCTGACAGTGGCGCAATCATACTGAACGGTCAGGATTTCATCGAGCATCCCGAGCTGGCGCGCCGGCTGCTTGGCTGGCTGCCTGAACGCGCGCCGGTATGGGAAGAACTCACCGTCATGGAGCACCTGCGCGCCCACGGCCGCCTGCGCGGAATAGCGCGCGACAAACTGATAGCAGCGTGCCACGAGGTTATCGAGCAACTGGATCTGCAAGCACTGGCGCAGCGCCTGGCCGGTGTGCTGTCGCAAGGTCAACGCCAACGGCTGGGCCTTGCCTGCGCGCTGGTGCATCGGCCGGCGCTGCTGGTGCTGGACGAACCCGCCAACGCGCTGGATCCCGTGCAGGTCGCGGCGTTGCGCGCGCTTATTCGCAGCCAGGCCGCCGCTGGCACCGCAGTGATCCTGTCAACTCATGTGCTGAGCGAAGTCACCGCCGTGTGTGATCGCGTGGCGATCCTGCACGAGGGCACGTTACGGCACGACAGTGCGGTCAGCGCCGCTGACCATGCGGCCCTGGAGCGCACTTTTTTCGACATTGCGCAGCAAGTTGGCGGCGCTGGCGAGTCGCCGGACCACGCCACATGAATACTCGCGTGATCATGCAGCTGGAACTGCGCCGCATGTTGGTACGCCCGCTTGGCTGGGTACTGGCTGCGCTCACGTTCGCCGAACTGGCATGGCGCTTCGTGCTGCTGCTTGGAAACTTTCTGGGCGCGCAAATCAAGCTGGCGGCAATGCCCGGCGGGCCGGGCTTTACCGACCTGGTAGCGGTGCCCTTGATGAGCAGCCTGCTGACCGGCGGCATCGTGCCGTTTGGAGTGACCGAGCTTGCCTTGCTGATTGTGCCATTGCTGACCATGTCCACGCTGGCCGGCGAACGCAGCAGCGGCACGCTGCCGCTGCTGCTGGCTAGCGGCGCACCGGCGCGCTCGATCGTGCTGGGAAAGTATCTCGCCGTGCTGCTCTGGTTGCTCGCTTGGCTGGCGCTCGTGCTGGTGATGCCAGTGACGTTGGCCGGTACCACCCATCTGGACTGGGGCAAGCTGGCTGCCGCCGCGCTGGGCATGAGCCTGCTGCTGGCGGCGCTGGCGGCCATTGGCGTGGCTTGCTCTGCGTTTGCCTCACATCCAGCGGTGGCCGCAACGGCGAGTTTGCTGCTGGCGCTTGGCCTGATGATGGCAAACCTCGGTGCGCAAGCGGCCGGCGTGGACAATGGCGCGATCAACTGGCTGGCGCTGAGTCCGCATCTGGAAGCGCTGCTGCGCGGACTGGTTTCCACTGCAGATGTGGTGTGGTTTCTGCTGGTCATTGCCGTTGCGTTGACGCTGGCCGCGCACCGACTGGGCATTGAACGGAGGCGCAACTGATGCGCGCGGTGCGACACCTCGACGGATGGCTGCTGGCGCTGGCACTGCTGCTCGGCGCCGCGGCGATCGGCTACCTCACCACGCGGCACAATCAGATAGCCGACTGGACCGCACGCGGGCGCGCCAGCGTATCGGCGGAAACGCGCGCCGTCCTGGCCAAGCTGGACGGTCCGGTGGACATCGTCAGCTATGCCAGTCCGCACGGCGATTTGCGCCAGACCATTGCCGCGGTCATTGCGCGCTACACCGCGCTCAAGGGCGATCTGCGCCTGCGCTTTGTCGACCCCACGCAAGATCCGGCAGCCATGCGTGAACTGGGCATCACCGTCGACGGCGCGTTGATCGTGAACTACAAGGGCCGCCAGCAGCGGCTGGACGAACTGTCCGAGCGCGCGCTGAGCAACGCGTTGGAGCGCCTTGCGCGCGGCGGCGAACGCATCATCGCCTTCGTCACCGGCGACGGTGAGCGCCAGGCTGACGGCAAGGCAAATGCCGACCTGGGCATGTTCATCAGCCAGTTGGAAAGCCGCGGTGTGCGCGCGGTGCCGCTGAATTTTTCCCAGGTCAGCGCGGTGCCGCAGCACACCGACCTGCTGGTTCTGGCCAGCCCTTCGGCGCCCTTGGCTGCGAGCGTGGTGCAGGCGCTGGTTGACTATCTGGCCGACGGCGGCAACCTGCTGTGGCTGACCGAGCCTGGCAACGAGGATCTGGGCCTTGGCCCGCTCGCCGCTGCGTTGAGCGTGCAGGTGTTGCCCGGGGTGCTCGTGGATGGCGCGGGCAGCGCGCTGGGTCTGCAGGACCCGCGCATGATCACGCTTGGCGCGTATCTGCCGCATGCGGTGACCAACGGCTTGCGCATGACCACGCTGTTTCCACAGGTTGCCGCACTGGCCCAGGTGAGCCATGCCGCGTGGGCCGTCGTGCCGTTTTTGCGCTCGGGGCCGCAAAGCTGGACCGAGTTTCAACCGATCACGAACGACGGCAGCTCCACCATCCGCTACGACGCTGGCGCTGGAGAACTGAAGGGACCGCTGGATTTCGGCTTTGCCCTGAGTCGGCTTTCGCCCAACCCGGAAAAGAGCGTGCAGCGGGCCATGGTGGTTGGGGACGGCGACTTTTTGTCCAACACCTACCTTGGCAATGGCGGCAATCGCGCGCTTGGCGAGCGCATGTTTGACTGGCTGCTTGGTGATGACAAACTGGTGGATATGCCGGTGCGCGGCGCGCCCGATCGCTTGCTGGACATGTCGCAAGGTGAGTTGAATGCCGCAACTTTGGGTTTCCTGCTTGGTCTGCCCTTGCTACTGCTGTTGAGCGGCGCCTGGATCGTGTGGCGCCGGCGGCGACGCTGATCGGTGCGGCGCGCGACTGGCCAGCGTCTGAGTCTGCTCGTCGGCGTGCTGGTGCTGCTCGCGCTCGCCGCCTGGCAATGGCAGCACGACGCGCGCAAGGCAGCGGGCAGCTTGCTTTCGCTGGCGCCCGACTCGATCACGCACATCGCGCTGGCTCTTGGTGCGACGCCAGCCATGCGCTACGAAAAACGCGACGGCCACTGGTGGCGCGTGGACGGCACGCCCACCCCAGCAGACGACGGGCGCCTTGCAGAGCTGGCAAGCACGGCCGCCGCGCCGGTCATCGGCTGGCGCGCGGCAAGTGACTTCGATCCGGCGAAAATCGGCCTGCAACCGCCGCAGGCCATACTTCGTCTGGATGGCCAGACGCTGGAGTTTGGTGACACCGCGGTCACCGGCGCCCAGCGATATGTGCGCGTGGGCAAGCGGGTTGCGCTGGTGCCGCTGCGCTTCAGCCCGCGACCGCCCACCGGCACCGTGCGCCAGGCCGGACCGTGAGTTGCAGCGTTGGCCCGAGCGCCACGATGCATAAACCCAGACCGGAACTTTCTGCGGTGACCGGCTTTTCATCAGGTGCACATGCCCGAACTCCCTGAAGTTGAAACCACTCGTCGCGGCATCGAACCGTACTTGACGGGTCGGCGCGTGCGCAGCGTGACGCTACGCCGCCTCGACCTGCGCTGGCCAATTCCGCCGCAGATCAGCGAGCTGCTGCCCGGCCAGCGCATTGCGGGCGTGGAACGCCGCGCAAAGTACCTGCTGCTGCACACCGAAGTAGGCAGCGCGCTGTTGCACCTTGGCATGTCTGGCTCCCTGCGCGTGCTGCCGGCGGAAACGCCGGCGCAAAAACACGATCATGTCGACGTCCTGCTTGAGCCGGGCGCCGGGCATGCCGCGAAAATCCTGCGCTTTACCGATCCACGCCGCTTCGGCTCCCTGCTTTGGCAGGCGCGCGGCGAAATTCACCCGCTGCTGGCCGCGCTTGGCCCGGAGCCGCTCAGCGCATCGTTCGATGGTGACACGCTGTGGCGAGCGTCGCGCGGGCACGTCGCCGCCGTAAAGACGCTGCTGATGGACAGCCACGTTGTCGTCGGCGTCGGCAACATCTACGCGAGCGAAGCACTGTTTGCCGCGCGTATTGATCCGCGCCGCGCCGCCGGCAGCATCTCGCGCGCCCGCTACGCGCGCCTGGCGACCGAAGTGAAGCATCTGCTGACGCGAGCCATCGAGCGCGGTGGCACCACGTTGCGCGACTTCATCAGCCCGGACGGTAATCCCGGCTATTTTTTTCGCGAATTGAATGTGTACGGACACCCCGGCGCAGCGTGCAACGTGTGCGGCAAGGCCATCCGCCAGGCCACGCTGGGCCAGCGCTCAACCTTCTGGTGCGCGCACTGCCAAACCTGACCGCGTGCGTTTCCGGTCACGCGCAAACGCTCAATCCGGCCAGCGAAATTCCACATGGGTGTTGTTGAAGCGCGGATCGCTCATGTCGCCGCCGGGCTGGGCGATCAATCCAGGCGGCAAGCCATCCACCGCCAGCGGCTGACCGGCGTCGAAGCGTGCGCCGAGCGATTGCAACTCGACGAGCTGCTCGCACAACGCGCCCGCGCGATCCACATCGCGCGCCGGGACGTTGTGGATACTGATATCCGGACGGCCAAATTTGCGCATGCCCCGCGTACGCACCCATGACCGTTTGGCCTGGCCCTCGTCCGCGTTGTGCAGGATCAACACGTGATTGCGCGCCGGCGCGCCGCCCTTGATCAGGTACTGCGCGCGCCAGTCCGCGGCCGCAAACAGGCGCAGCGTTTGTGGGTCGAGGATCGCGGTTCCGCCAATATCCAGCACGCCGGCGAGCACGCCGAGCGTGTCGCGCAGGTAATCCAGCGTCGCGGCATCGTGCAGATGTCCACGCACTACCAGCACCTCGGGCGCAACGCGTGATTGCTCGAACGCTTCGGGTGTTTCTTCGCGCAGGATGTCACCCAACTCACCAGCGAGCGGATAACCATCCCACTTGCGCAACACGGCGTTCTGGAAGCGCTCGATGGTCACACCAGAGGGCAAGCCAGGGCTGTCATAACGCGGCGACGGAATCACCAACTCCGGCAAAAACTTTCCGAAGACGTAGAAATCCAGCACAACCTGCTCGGCACTCGCGTGCCAGTACGGTCGCGGCCAGGCAGCGGGCGGTTGTGGGTCGGTCATGTGGGTTTCCTGGTGATCAGCGGGAGTCGTCCAGCGGCAACACCGATTGCTGCAACTCGATGCGACCGGCGCCCTGGTTGATCTTCTTGAACTCGGCGCGGCTCACCGAGACATAGCGGTCGTTGCCGCCAATCTCAACCTGCGGGCCCTCAGTGACGGCACGTCCGTGTTCATCCACGCGCACCACCATGGTGGCCTTGTGGCCCGTATGGCAGATCGTCTTGATCTCGTGCAGCTCGTCCGCCCACGCCAGCAGATAGCTACTGCCAGCGAACAATTCACCACGAAAATCCGTGCGCAAGCCGTACGCCAGAACCGGAATATGCAGCTGATCGACCACGTCACTGATTTGCCATACCTGCGCCTTGGTCAGGAACTGCGCTTCATCCACAAACGCGCAGTGCAGCGTGCCGTGCGCGGCGATGTTGGTGTTTACCAGATCCAGCAGGTCGTCCTGCGGCGCAAAGCGCTGTGCGTTCGCCTTCAGGCCGATGCGCGAGGCAACCACGCCCGCGCCATAGCGATCATCGAGCATCGGCGTGAGAATCAGCGTGCGCATGCCGCGCTCGTGATAGTTGTACGCGCCCTGCAGCAGCGCCGTGGTCTTGCCGGCGTTCATTGCCGAGTAATAAAAATAGAGTTTCGCCATGAGCCGTCATCGTGAGCGCGAGTGCCCATGGTAGCGCTGCCGGGACGTGCGCCGAAGTTCAACCACGCCGGTTGTCAACGCTTGGTTTGACCGCAGCGGCGCTATAACCTTGAGCACCACCTGTCCTTCGTGCGCGCCCTTTTGACCATACTCAATCCGCAACAGCTGGCTGCCGTCGAACATTGCGACAGCCCGCTGCTGGTTCTGGCCGGCGCCGGTTCCGGCAAGACTTCGGTGATCACGCAGAAGATCGCCTGGCTGATTACGCGCAAACATCTGGCAGCATCGCGCATTGCCGCCATCACCTTCACCAACAAAGCCGCGCGGGAGATGCGCGAACGGGTCGCGCCGCTGATCAGCGGCGAGGACGCGCAAGCGCTGACGGTGAGCACGTTTCATGCACTGGGCTTGAAATTTCTGCAAATGGAGCACGAGCGCGCCGGATTGCGCTGCGGCTTTTCGGTGCTGGACGCGGACGACAGCAGCGGCATCATCAAGGAACTGGCGCCCAAAGGGGCAAAGAACGAGGCCCTGTACGCGCTGCGCAGTCTGCTCAGTCGGGCGAAGAATGGCGGACTGTCTCCGGCCCAGGCGCTGGCGGCCGCGCGCAGCGCGCGCGAACTGGAAGCAGCGACGATTTACGAGCTGTACCAGCAGCGCCTGGCGGCGTTCAATGCGGTGGACTTTGACGACTTGATCCGACTGCCACTGCAGGTTCTGGAAACCGACCAAGAGTGCCGGGATGCCTGGCGCCAGCGCCTGCGTTATCTGCTGGTGGACGAATACCAGGACACCAACGACGCGCAATACCGACTGCTGCAGGCGCTGGTCGGTGAGCGCGGCGGCATCACCTGCGTGGGTGACGACGACCAGTCCATCTACGCCTGGCGTGGCGCCAACCCGGAGAACATCGACCAGCTTGGCCGCGACTGGCCGAACCTGCGCGTGATCAAACTGGAGCAAAACTATCGCTGCGGCAAGCGCATTTTGCGCGCGGCGAATGCGTTGATCGCGAACAACCCGCACCTGCACACCAAGAAATTGTGGGGCGAGCACGCCGAAGGCGCACCGATTCGCGTACTCGAGTGCCGGGACGCCGAACACGAGGCCGAACACGTCGCCGCCATTGCCGCCACGCTGGTGGAGAAATACAAGGCGCGCTGGCACGACATCGCCATCCTGTATCGCGGCAATTTCCAGGCGCGACCACTGGAAAAAGCCCTGCGCCTGGCGCGTGTTCCCTACCATCTTTCTGGCGCACTGAGCTTCCTCGATCGCGCCGAGGTGAAAGACCTGCTCTGCTACATGCGCCTGCTGACCAACCCGAGCGATGACACCGCGTTCCTGCGCGTGGTGAATGTGCCACGACGTGAAATCGGCGCGACCACGCTGGAGAAACTCGGACAGATGGCGCAGACCCGCGGCACCTCGCTACTCAACGCCACGCACAGCGACAGCGTGCTGCGCCAGCTCACTCCGCGTCCCGCGGCGGCACTGGCCGCGTTCGCCACCCTGCTCGACGAACTGCGCAGCGCATCGCTGCACCAGGACGCTGCGCAGCTGGTGGAAACGATCCTGCAACGCACGCATTACGCCGCCCAGATTGCAGCCAGCACCAGCGATGCGACTTTGCGCGACCGGCGACTGGGCAACATCACGGAACTTGCCGACTGGTTTCGCGCAATGCAGAAGCATGGTGCAACCACCGGCAACCTTGCTGCGCAACTGGCGCTGCTCAGCCACGCCGATCGCGACGACCCGGGCAACGCGGTACGCATGATGACGTTGCACGCTGCGAAGGGCCTGGAGTTTCGCTTCGTTTTCATCATCGGCTGTGAAGACGGCACGCTGCCGCACGAAGGCGCCATCGACGAAGGCCGCATCGAGGAAGAACGGCGCCTGATGTACGTCGGCATCACCCGCGCCAAGGACATGCTGACGCTGTCATGGTCGGCAAAGACCAAACGCTGGGGCTCCGTGCACGCCAACCAACCCAGCCGATTCCTGCAGGAGTTGCCGCAAGCGGACCTGCACTGGCAGGGCAAGGATCCGGAAGCGGACATCGCAACGACCCGAGAGACCGCGCAATCGCACATGGCGAAGATCAAGGCGATGCTCGCGGGTGGCTGATGCATGAAGCGCTGACGCCCGGCAAGCGCAAGCTTCCGGCCATCTCCACACTCGGCGCGCCTGTGTCATGTGAACCAGCACTGCAGAAGTGCCGGTTCCATTTCTTACCTGACCACTGCGGTGCTTGACCAATGCACCCAGCGCCGAGCTGAACTGCGGGTTCCACTTCTGCCCTGTCCGCCGCGGAGCGTACCCAAAGCATCCAGCGCCGACCGGATATGTCATGTCGTTATGCCGCCAGAAAATCCCTGGCCATCCAGCACAACAACGCGCCCGGCCTTGCTCATGGACTCACCGATGACTGCACTGTCCGGGCCAGACAGTGCAGCAGGGTGAACTTGCTACTTGGCAGTCAGGCCACAGTCCTTGGCCAGGAAGTTTTCAATCAGAGTGAGCGTTTCGCGTTGCTGACTCGGATACCACGGCATGCTGTGCGGCATGTCGGCTATCCAGTGGTATTGCGCAGCGACCTTGTCCTTGACTGCTTCGTAAAACGGATGGGCATGGATGGCCGGTGGTGTGCGCACATCGCGCGTGCCGTCGAACAGCATGATGGGAAGGTGCGCCTTGGCGGCATTCTTCAGCGGGTCCATGCCCTTGACGGTTTTTCCTTGCAGGATGCGTTGCAGACGATTGTCGCTCCACGAGGTACCGAGCCGTCCCAGATCGGCCACGGGCGCGCCGGCAATTGCACACTGGTACGGCGACGGCGAGCGCACGGTTGCGGCCACTGCCGCAAAGCCGCCGTAGGAATAGCCGAAGATCGCGATGTCACCTTTCTGTGTTATGCCCTGCGCAACAAGCCAGGCCGCGCCATCGTCCAGATCATCGGACATCTTCAGGCCCCACTGCGCATCGCCCGCAAGCCATAGTTCGCGACCCAGCCCCTGTGATCCACGATACTGCGGGCGCAGCACCGCGTAGCCACGCGACGTGAGCATCGGCACCCAGCCCGACGCATCCCAGATCATGTAGTCACGCGCCCAGGGCCCACCGTGCGGCATGACGATAGCCGGCGCCGGCGCGTCACCCTTCGTCCAGCCGGCCGGCAGATCGAGGATCGCGGGGATCTCCAGCCCGTCGCGCGCCTTGTAGGTAACCCAACTTTCCTCTCCCGTCATGCCGGGCTTGATCGAGGGCCGTTCGCTGCCCAGCGTAACCAGCTGCTTCTTGTCCAGCAGCATGTGATACGCCTCGGGGACATTGGGACTCTGCGTTGAAAAAAGTACCTTGGAGAAATCTTCCGTATAGCTGGATAGAGCGACCTGTTGACCGGGAAACGCTTTTTCCAGGCCGACCTGTATGCCTTTGAGCGTCGGATCGATGTACACCGTCTGCGGCGCGGGACCACCGATGACGAAACCCACAACCTGGTTGAAATTGCTGCGCCGCGTGCTGAACAGCAATGCCATGATCGAATACGCCTTGTCGGCAACGACGGGCTCCGCATCAAACTTGTGCGTAACTGCATCGTAAAGACGCGCTTGCGCCAGGTCCGAGAACTGGTCAGTCAGCACGTAGTATTTGCCGGTGGCGTCATCCATACCCACCACGCTCATTTCATGGCGCTTGGAAAGCTTGGTGGTCAGTGGATCCTGCAGCTCAAACTGCCCGCTCTTGGGGTTCAGGATCAGAAACCGCTGCTCGTAGTCGTCGCCAACCGGCTCGATCTCCGACTTGACCAACACCTTGCCCGTCCGCGAGTCAAACAAGGCCGGGCTGGTACGCGTGCTGCCAGTAAACAGCAACTCGGTCTTGGCGGTTTTCAGGTTGTACAGGTAATAATTTGAGGTTTGGCCCACGCCACCGGACCGCTGGATGATGACGTTGTCCGGGTCCAGCGGAAGCATGTTGACCAACGCTGCCGTACCCGCCAGCTCCAGGCACATCTCGGTGTCGCGGCTCACCCCCAGCGTGCGGGCGTTGCTGGCAAAGGCCTCGTCAAACTTCTTCTGGGCGTTTCCCGTCAGATAGACCTTGGTGACGAACGTCTTGGTGGCGCCAATTACCTTGCCCTCGCCGCAGCCTCGCAATTGCCCTGTCCATTCCTGGCGCGCAACGGCGAGAATCTTGTCAGCCTTCAAGGCAAATGCACCAATGAACTTCATATGGTCGCCCGACGGCGTTGCCACCTTCGGCCCGGCAGCCAACGCGTCCACGTCCCACGTGGCCAACGCCGTCTCTTCCTTGTTGCCAGGCGCTGGAACCAAGCCGACGAGGTGCTTGCCATCCGGGCTCATGCTGACCGATTGCAATGCCGGCTGACGCGCCAGATCCTCGATGGGAATAGGCTCGGACGCTTGAGCCGAGCTCACGCCCACGATCGATGCCAACATGCCGAAAAGCAAGGTTCGCGTAAGTATCCGACGCATATCTGTCTGCTCCAGTTGCACTCAGGGGTATGTCACTTCGCAGGCGCGCGCGCGAAGCCTAAAGAGCATCGTAACGACATCAAAAACGCTGGCGCTGGCGGGGTCTGCAACGCATAGATCTCGTTGCAGGCATTTACCCCAGCCACGCTCCACAAAAAAGGAGGCGACACGCTGTCGCCTCCTTTTTCACATCTAGAAATATTCGCGTTCAGAACTTGTAGCTTGCACGCGCAAAGAACGTGCGCCCGAACAAGTCGTACTGCGTGGCAAAGGCTGGCGTGTTGCCATAGCGCGTACCCGCACCGGTGGAAATCGCATCCGGCTTTTTGTCGAACAGGTTGCGCACGCCAAACGTTGCACTCCAGTCGTCGCGGTCATACGCGAGCGAAAGATTGTGCAGGAACTGCCAGTCTGCCTTGATGTCGCGAATGGCACCTGGAAAACCCTGATAAGTAAACGTATCGGAAATGTCCTTGTTCCGGGTGGTGCTGAAGTATTGACCCTGCCAGGCAACCGTCCAGTCGCCGCGCTTGTAGCTGGCATGAAGCAGAGCTACCCACTGCGGACTGCCAATATAGCCAACGCGGTTTGAATTCTCGAAACCGCTCGCTTCCGCTGAACTGAAGAGTTGCGTGACGTCCTCGATCGTGTAGGTCACCTGCGCATCCGCACGGATCGTGCCGAACGAGAAGTCCTGATTGTAGTTCGCCTGCAGGTCATAACCGCGTTGGCGCTGGCTGTTGATGTTGATGAAGGTCGCGTGGACGTCCGTGATCATGTTCGGGTTTCCCGTCGCGTTGGCCGGGTTGCGATTGAACAGGTCGCAGAACGTGTTCGGGAACACTTGACTGCCGTAACACCCAAGCACGATGTCGCTGGCGTCGAGCGTACCGATTTCGCCCTTGATGTCGTAGTCAAAGTAATCCAACGCGAGGCTGACGTTGGCAAACGTGGGCGTCCACACCACGCCCAACGACTTGGCGCGGGAGGTTTCGGGCGTCAGGAAACCTTTGCCGCCGCCCTGGAAAATCTCCGCAGAACCGTTGTTTGCCGCCGTATAGTCATCTGCTATACCCACCGCAGCGCAGTTGGCACGGACGAAATCGTTGTTGCTGTCGCGCCAGTTGATGCATGGATCGATGCCCAGCTGACCTAGGAACCCGGACTGGTTACCCAGATACAGCTCGTACAGCTGTGGTGCGCGATAGGAAGTACCAATGGCGCCGCGAACGCGAAAGGTCGGGAAGATCTGCCAGTTAAGGCCGTACTTCCAGACGTGCGACCAGTCGCCCACGCTCTGGTACTTGAACACGCGCGCCGAGACGTCGGCAGTCAACGACTCGATTCCCGGAATGCCGCTCAGCAGTGGAATACCCAGCTCGCCAAATGCTTCCCTGACGTTATCGGCGCCCTTGGTCACCTGGGCCGAAGAGAACCCCCACTCAAATCCGGCAGAGTTGTTGGCATCGGGCTGGTCATTGATCTGATAGTGCCGAAACTCAGCGCCGACGGCGGCCGAAACGTCACCCGCGGGCAACGTGAACAAGCTGCCAGTCGCCACGGCGTTGACTGTGCTTTGCTTGTAGGACGTGTGCCCCTTGGTGAACAGACCGACGGCGTTGACCAAATCGCCCATGCGATCACCGTTGAGGATACCGGGGTCGAAGTAATCAATTGGGGTGTCAAAACCTGGCTGCGCATTGGCGGCGTCAGTGAGGTCGCCGCTGAGCCGCGAGTCGATCCCCATGTGACTGTAGTAGCCACTGCTATGACTGTACGTGCCATTCGCGTGCCAGTCCCAGCTGCTGCTGCCGAAGCCGCCACTGAGCCCACTCTTGAGGTAGTAGTAGGTGTTGGTGACGTGGTTGTCAGAGACGTACGGCATGATGGGCTGGAACACGCCGATGCCGCTTGGTGGGAGACCCAGAACGTCTTCGCTGGCGTCTTCGCGGCTGCCCACCGGCACGTCATGCACCACCACCGGAAAGAACTGCCTGAATCCTTTGGTATCGGTTTGACGGCGATTGAACAGCACCTGGTTGTCCCAGGTCAGGTCGCCAAAAATAAAGTGGCTGCTCCCGTAAAAGCTGGAATTGCGGTTCTTGTTGATCGTCCATTCCTCATCCTGGAACGGCGAGTTCAGAACCTCCTCGTAGAACGCCTGGCCACCGTTCGCGTAGGTTCCGCGCTTGGCCGGATGCGTGCCGGGCAGCGGCCCGATGGTGCTCCCATCCTTGGATGGCACGTAGCGCGTACCAGTGAGGAACGAAATCGTTTCGTTCTGCAGCATGTTGTTGCAGCCCGCGTAACGCGTGCCTTGCAAGATGGAACGGTCTTCGCGGTCGATGCGTTGCCCATCCGGGTTGAAAATCAGATCCTGGCTGCACCGCAAAAAACTGCGGTCGCGTTGCGCCAGGGGAAACTGCTCCTGGAACTGGGCGGCAATCACGATGTTGCCCTTGTCGAAGTTGAACCCGTGCGCGATCGACGTACTTACCTGTTGTCCGCCGTCGTGCTGCGGTACGCCCCAGAACGCCTCCAGCTCGGTGCCGTCAATGCGTTTCTTGGTGATCAAGTTGACCACTCCGGAAATGGCATCGGAACCGTAGATCGAAGACGAGCCGTCTTTGACGATTTCGACACTGCCCAGAATGACTTCGGGGATGACGTTCAGATCGAAGCCCGAGCCGGTCTGGCCCTGCGTGCCAGCTGGACCTGGGCGCTGGCTATCGAGCAGCACCAACGTGCGATTGGCACCCAGACCGCGCAAGTCGATCGTCTGGATGCCGGTACCGCCGCCCACCACGAAACCGCTGAACTGGTTGTTGATCTGGGTGGAGCCCATGGCTATGGCTGTCGATTGCAGCAGGCCCACGGTACCGAAGGAACCGGCGGCGCGGTCGGCCTGGATGCTGACCACCTGGACCGGCACGATTTCCTGATACTCGGGCCGCTTCAGCAAGGTGCCGGATACGGTCACCGAATCAAGCGTCTTGGCCTTACGCTTGTCCGCGTCGCTTGAAGACTGATTGTCGGCACTGCTGGTCGACGACTGGTCGCTCGTGGACTGGTTTTGCGGCTGTGCGCCTGGCGCCGCGTTATTTTGTGCGAACGCCGTGCCGGCCATGAGCAAGCTGGCGCAAATGGTCGAAGCCAGGATATTACGATTCATCAGGAACACTCCCCAAAGTGGTACTGGATGGAAAATTGCGGCTCGCCGCCCGTTTCAAATTCCCACGCGTGAGATCCGCGTGCGGTGATGCCAGCCTATAAATCCCCAAAAGCGTGACGCCCAGTAAATCCGCGCTGCGCATCCATCGCGCTACGGGGTCAAGAAGGGCTTCCCTTGTCACCTTAACTGCCGCTTAACTCTTTTGCAACTCGCGCGAAACTTCTTGCGCGAAAGTTGAAACGCAGACCTGCGGCTTTCCGGTCAGCCAGCTTTCATTGCAGTCTTGGACGGCCCGAAAGAATGTTGCGGTTGCGTCCAGCCTCGGCTCGATATGCGCCGGCTCGGCTAATGAAATGCGCGACGGGTCGCGCGGGCAACCGTCCCGAATAAACACACGGGAATGTGCGGCTCGCCTTGAACGTTTTTGCACATGCGTCACCTGCTGCGCGGCGCATCCCTCGAAGAAAGCAGCCGCTCGATTGCAGCGCACAGCTGCCTGCTGAATCCACGTAGAGGTAGGTTGGACGGGCACCCCTCAAATAAGCCGCTGCGCTTCCAACTCACTCTTCAAGTACGCGTAGTAGATCGGGGCTGCAACGACGCCGGCCAAACCAAATGCGGCTTCCATCACCAGCATCGCAATCAACAGTTCCCACGCCCGCGCGTGAATCTGCGTGCCGACAATGCGCGCGTTGAGGAAGTACTCGAGCTTGTGGATCAGGACGAGGAACACGAGGGCGGCAATGCCCACGCCCAGGGAAACCGACAGCGCAGCAATGCAGACGGCTGTGTTGGACAACAAGTTACCGACTACCGGCAACAAGCCGAAGATGAAGGTCACCACCACCAGAGTCTTGGCCAACGGCACGTGCACGCCCAGCAGTGGCAACGCGACGAGCAAGAAGATCGCCGAAAAGATGGTGTTGATCAGGGAAATCTTGATCTGCGCAAACACGATGTTGTGAAAGGCCATGGACAAACGCTGGCAATGCAGGCTCAACGTTGCTGCCAGCGGGCCAACCTGGTGCGTGGCGCGCGTGCGGCTGAGCGCCACTATCGCACCCAACACCAGGCCAATGATGATGTGCACGAAAATGCGCGCCGCTTCACGCCCGGCAAGTTGCAGCGTCACTGCGTGCTTGTGTGCCAGCTCGACTACGCCGATGCGCAAGTCGTCCACGCTGTCGGGCAGGTTGTTGACCACGATTGCCGGCAGTTGCTGACGCGCCTTTTCCACCAGCGGCATCAGCTGCTCTTGCCAGAGCAGTTCAGGGTTGCCCAGTTCACTACGGAAGAAGCTGATGATGCCCAGGATAAGCCCGATCAAAAGGCCAACCACCAGCGCGCCCAGCACGGCAACCACGACAACCCGCGCGCGGTCGCCGGAGATGCGTCGGCCCAGCAGCGGCGTCACGGTGCGAACCAACTCGTACACCAGTAATGCCGCCAGAAGCGCCGGCAGCAGGCGCAGGACGATAACCGCGAGTAACCCGGTTGCGGCCAGCAAATAGCCGGCAATGCGCACAGCGGCGGATGGCTCCCGCGTCGTGGGCAACGGATAATCCATAGTGGCGCCGACCATGCACGAAGAGAAGAAGCGCAGTCTGTCAGCAGCCGCAGCCAACCGCCAGTAGGTCGCTTTGGCAGCGCACTGGCGTAATGCAGGCACAGCGCAGCGCTGCGCAAAAGCCTCGGATTAGCACAGTACCCGAGCGGGCAGCCAACCCGGTTGACGAACCTTCCCGGACACGTCTGTGTACGCAACCTTCGCCATGGCTTTTGGCATTGATAGTTAACCAGGCGGACCACCCGCAGACGCTTGCTGTTCTTCCCGGCCGCTGGATATCAGCGGGTCGACCCGCCGCTCGGGAGCTCACCCGCCTGCCGTAAACTGGCCCACTTAACCTACTGCGTGGAACCGACATGTCTCGCCGATTGTTTGCCCTCACCGTTGCCGGGTTGCTGGCCGCAGGCTGCGCCACCCAGGCGCCACATCCTTCCCCGCTTGCGACGGCAGAGCCTTTGGCGACTGCGGCGCTGCCCAGCGCGCGGCCGGCCGCAGACGATAATCTGAATGCGGTGGCCTGGACGCAAACCGCAATTGAACACGATCTGATCTATCTGCAAACCTATCGCGACGCGCAGTCGCGCCTGCTGGCGGCGCTGGCAGATCCCGGCTGGGATGCGTTGGCAAAGTCGGATCGCGTAAGGCCACTTGCCCGGTTGCAGCCGGCAGTCGTGCTGGACGTTGACGAGACAGTGCTGGACAACTCACCGTATCAAGCGCGGGTGATCAAAAGCGGCGGCGAGTTCAACCCGGCCGACTGGAACGAGTGGTGTAGAGAGGAGCGGGCGCGGGCGCTGCCCGGAGCCCTCGCATTCACCCAATTCGCGGCCAGTCATGGAATTGCCGTGTTCTACATCTCCAACCGTGAGAAGGATCTGGACTCGGCCACGATCGCCAACTTGCGCAAGGTCGGTTTTCCGGTCAGCGGCACTGACGCCCTGCTCGGCCTTGGCACGCTGCGCAAAGGCTGCGCGCAAACCGGCACCGACAAAGGCTGCCGGCGCCAGCTTGTGAGCGAACGCTATCGCGTGCTCATGCAGTTCGGCGACCAGATTGGCGACTTCATCGATGTCGCGCAGAACACACCAGCCGGTCGGCGCGAAGTGGTGTCCAACTATCTGCCATGGATCGGCACGCGCTGGTTTGTCTTGGCCAATCCTACCTACGGCTCGTGGGAGCCAGCGTTGTTCAACAACAACTGGCGTGCTCCACGCGAGTTACGCCGGCAGCAAAAACTCCACGAGCTTCGTTATCGGTGAAGGGCACGCATATCCGCGCGTGCCGCGGTAACTGAAAATGCGACGGGCGACGTGAGCGTCACGCTCAGGGTCAGTACCACCGGGCTTTCTGCAGACCGGTCCCGATGGACGGAAACGGCACGGAAATCGGCGTCACCCGCGTGCATTCAGATTGTAGAAACGGGCCGCGTCACTGCACCGAGAAGTCCTTGCTCGACACCATGCTGCCGTTCAAGGAAATTTCAACCTTGTAATTACCGGCGGGGAAACCGTCGGGTTTGTCGATCTTGAATGACGTGGCCTGCTCACCGCTGGCGTTGATAGTCTTGCTGTCCTCGTGGACAACCTGGCCATCCTGGAACGTCCAGCGCGCATCCAGCTTGGCCGGTCCACTGCCGTTGGTCACCACCGAGGCATAGATATTGTCTTTGGGCGCAAAACTGCTACCTGCGCCGGTGACGCGATTGCTTGAGGAATCCACGCTCTTGCCGACGTCCACCGAGGTCACGCTCACTGCACCGGATGTGTCCGCCTGCGTAGGCGTCATCGCCGGGGGTGCGGGCGCCGTCGACGGGGCAGTCATCGCGGACGGCGGCATGCCGGACGTCGAGCCTGTGTCGTTGGTCTTGTTACAGGCGCTCAGCGCCAGCGCTGCGGCAACTGAAACTACCAGGATGAGCGGCTGGGTGATCATCTTCATTTACGTATCTCCTGGATCGGGAAGCGAAAAGGTCAAAGGCGTCATCACGACGCGGAGGGGATTTTCAGCATCTGCCCGGGCTTGATCTTGTCCGGGTCCGTGAGTTGGTCGCGGTTCGCGTCGAAGATGCGCTTCCATGCGTTGCCGTCGCCATAGAAATGCCTGGCGATTTTCGACAGCGTGTCACCGGCAGCAACCGTGTAGTTCGTCGCCGCGTCGGCGGTTGAGCTGACGTGGGATTGCACGTTGCTGAAGTCCGCCTTCGAAGCCGGTGACATGTCAGCGGCCTGCGAGCGCACCTCACTGCGCACATTGGAAAAGTCGGGCTTCTTCGTATCGCTGGTCATCGGGCATGCTCTGGTGAGAAACAGGAGCCATTAATAGCGATGCGCAAGTCGAAGGCGGGTGAGCCATCACGCCGATGACGTACACCTGATGACAACGTCGCAACCCGCTGGGGCAGCCGATGACTACTTCGTCATGGCTGCCCCAGCGGTGCGACCCGCGGTTCCTGCAAGCTGCGATCGGCACGTGCTGCCTGGCCTAATGAGGGTACAGACGTCGACTCGCGCGCGCGGCAGCGGTGCGTCGCCGTATCAACCTTTGCGCGAAACGACTGCGCAGGGCTGGCGGGAGGTGCGGGCACGTCGCAGTTTCCTGCCGCAGCAGACACGCAGGATGACAAACGGGTAACCAAAGCAAGTTTGCTGTCTGACTTCACCACGAACAGTCTTGTTCGCACGCGAAATACGCGTCAGGCCCCGGCCAAGCGGCGGCGCAGGCGCAGCAGCCTGCGTTCGCGCCGGCGTGCGCTCCAGGCTTTGCGACGTTCGGCCAGGCAGGAAAAGATCACGTACAACGCCGGCGTGCTGAGCAAGGTCAGGCTTTGCGACACCAGCAGCCCGCCGATCAGCGCGATACCCAGCGGGCGGCGCAGTTCGCTGCCTTCACCCAGGCCGATGGCAATGGGCAACGACGCGAGGATGGCAACCATGGTGGTCATCATGATCGGGCGAAAGCGCACGATGCAGGCTTCGCGCACGGCGTCCAGCGGACTGCGCCGATGTTGGCGTTCTGCCACCAGGGCAAAGTCAATCATCATGATCGCGTTTTTCTTGACGATCCCGATCAGCAAGACCAACGCAATTTGCGCGACCACCGATAGTTCAGTGTTGGTTACCCACAGCGCAAACAGTGCACCGGCGCCGGCCGCCGGCAGCGTGGACAGGATCGTCACCGGATGCAACAGGCTTTCGTACAGCATGCCGAGCACGATGTAGACGGTGAGCACGGCGGCCAGCACCAGCCAGCCCATGCCGCTCTGCGATTGCTGGAAGCGGCGGAAGTCATTGCCCAGGGCAAGCTTGATGTCACCCGGCATGCGCAAGTTGCTGGCGGTCGCGCCAATGATTGCCATCGCCTCACCCATGCTCACGTCAGGCGCCAGGTTGAAACTGAGGCTCATGGTGGTGAACTGGTTTTCGTGCGTGATCTGTGAGGGCGCCAACCCCGGCTCTTGGTGCGCCAGCGCCGTTAGCGGCACCATCTTGCCGCTGGTTGAACGCACGTAGATCTTGTTGATTGATTCGGGCGTGGCGGTCTGCGCCGGGAGCGCGTTGACCACCACCTTGTACTGGTTGATGTCCGAATAGATGGTAGACACCTGGCGTTGGCCAAACGCATCGTACAGCGCACCGTCGATGGTGCTAATGGAAACGCCAAGCTGCGCGGCGCGGTCACGGTCGATGACGATGTTCTGGCGCAGGCCGCCTTCATCAACGTCGGTACCCACGTCCATCAGCTTGGGGCTGGCCTTCAGCGCAGCCTGCAATTTCGGCAACCACTCCTGCAGCCCGGCCAGGTTGTTGCCTTTTAGCGATACCTGGTACTGCGCACCCTGACTGGTGCCGCCACCGCCGCCACTGGGCAGGTCCTGCACGGGACGCAGGCGCAAGTTGAGGTCAGGATAATTTGCGGCCTTCGCACTGAGCCGCGCGAGCACGGCAAACGTGTCGTCCGTGCGCCCTTGTGCACGCGTCTTCAGGTCAATGTTGAACGAGCCGCTGGTGCCCTGGCGGCTGCTGCCCAGGCGCGAACCCACGGTTGCCACATCCGGATCAGCCAGCAGCATGGCGGTCAGGCGCTGCTTGCTTTCGGCAAACGACACGGTGGCGCTGGAGCTGGCGCGGCCCCAGATCAGGCCGGTATCCTGCTGCGGAAACAGTCCGGTCTGGACCGCGTTGAGCAGAAAGAACGTGGCCACGATCAACAGCAGCGGCGTCAGCGCAAACGCCAGGGCGTGGCGCAGCGAGAAATCCAGCGCACGCGTGTACCCGCGCAGCAACCCGGCGTGGAAACCATCCAGCGCGCGCGCGAAGCGGGACGGCGGCCGCGGCGAGTGCAGGCCGACATTGTGGCCGCCAAGAAAGCGCCCGCACAACGCAGGCGTAAGCGTCAGCGACACCGTGGCCGACACCACGATCGCGGCCACCAGCGTCACCGCAAATTCGTGCATGAACATGCCGGTCACTCCGCCGGCAAACAGCAATGGAATGAATACGGCAATCAACGAGGCAGTGATCGACACGATGGTGAAGCCGATCTCGTGCGCCCCGGTCAGCGTGGCCTGCATGCGCGGCATGCCTGCATCGATGTGCCGAATGATGTTCTCGATCACCACGATCGCATCGTCAACCACGAAGCCGATGGCGATCACCAGCGCCAGCAGGGTCAGATTGTTGAGCGTGTAACCGAGCACATACATCACCACGAACGCGCCGGCCAGCGACAGCGGCACGGCGACGGCGGCAATCAGCGTTGGTGCCAGCCGCCGCAGGAACAGCGCCATGGTCATGATCACCATCGCCAGCGAGATCAGCAGCGTGGCCTGCACCTCGTGCAGCGAGGCGCGAATGGTCGGGGTGCCGTCAAAGAACGGGGTGAGGTCCGTACCCGGCTGCAGATAGCTGCGCAACTGGGGGATCTGCGCCTTGACCAGATCGACGGTGGCAATGACGTTCGCATCCGCCTTCTTGTAGACATACATCAGCACCGCCGGCTTGGCGCGGAACCACGCGGCTTGATAAGCGTCCTGCTGCCCGGCGTAAACCCTGGCCACATCCTGCAGGCGCACCGGGTTTCCGTTCTGGCTGGCAATGACCAGCTGCGCAAACTGGTCAGCCGTATGCAACTGGGTGGTGGCGCTGACCGCCATCGTGGTCTTGCCGTCGGACAGAAAACCTTCGGGCGAAGTGACGTTGGCCGCACTCAGCGCATTGCGCAGTTGATCCGGCGACAGGCCCATTGCGTTCAGCGTGCGCAGGTTCACGTCCACGCGGATTGCCGGCGTGGCCGCGCCGGCAATCTCCACCGCGGACACGCCCTTGAGCTGGCGCAAGCGCTGTGCCAGCAAGGTGTCGGCGCTATTGTACAAATCCGCAGCCGACTGCGTATCCGAGGTCAGCGCAAAGGCAATGATCGGGTCGTCGTTGGGGTTGGCTTTTTGATAACTCGGCGAGCCGTTGAGGCCAGTCGGCAGGTCCGGCGCTGAGGCGTTGATTGCAGCCTCGACGTCGCGCGCAGCCGAATCCAGATCCGTGCCGCTGCGGAACAACATGAATACGAACGTGCTGCCCTCGGAGCTGGAAGAGCGCATCGTCTCAATGCCCGGCACCTGACCCAGATGCCGCTCCAGCGGCGCGGCAACGGTGGATGCCATGGTGCTGGCATCGGCGCCGGCCTGGCTCGCCTGCACGAAGATCGCCGGAAACTGCATGTTCGGCAGCGCCGCCACACCCAGCAGGAAGTAGCTGATCATGCCCACCACGAACAGCCCCATCGCCAGCAGCGACGTACCTATCGGGCGGTGGACGAAGATGCTGGAAATATTCATGCGACGCGTTCGACTGTACCGCTGACAGGGAGACGGGATGCAGCTGGTGAATGGATCATCCCACTCTCAATGTGCATACCGGCAAAAACTTGGCCCGCGTGACTCGGCCGGCCGCACCCCGGCTGCAGCCGAGACTGCCGCGGTTCGTGCGTCGTGACGGCGGCAAGTGGCCGCCCGTCTTGGCCGGCCAACGCCATGCAGCCGCACGGCGTGGAACATGCGCCGGGCGCTGCCCGGCGCCAAGTGCGACAAGGCATCGGCGCAGCGTTCGCAACTCACGCCGTGGCGTGCTGCGCGTGGCGCAACGCGCGTTGCTCGCGTCGGTGCGCCAGCCAGTCGGAGAAGCGCTCCATGTACAGGTAAATAACCGGCGTGGTGTACAGCGTCACCAATTGCGACAGCAGCAAGCCGCCGACAATGGATACGCCCAGCGGTCGCCGCAGTTCGGCACCGATGCCGTTGCCCAGTGCCAGCGGCAGGGCGCCAAGCATGGCCGCGAAGGTGGTCATCATGATCGGCCGGAAACGCAGCAGGCACGCGCGGCGGATGGCGTCGTGCGCGTTCATGCCCTTGCGTCTGGCCTCGATCGCGAAGTCGATCATCAGGATCGCGTTTTTCTTGACGATGCCTATCAGCAGCACGATGCCGACAATGCCATCCACGGACAGACTCATGCCGCACAGCATCAGCGCGAGCAACGCGCCTACCCCGGCCGGTGGCAGCGTGGAAATGATCGTCAACGGATGGATGTAGCTTTCGTACAGCACGCCAAGCACGATGTAGATCACCACTACCGCGGCGAGCAGCAACAACACTTCGTCGCCGATGGAAGAGGCAAACTCCGCCGCCTTGCCGACAAATTCGCCGCGCACCTGCGGCGGGAAATCGAGCTGGCCTTCCACCTGGTGAATCGCGGCCACCGCGTCTGATAGCGAAAAGCCGGGGGCGACGTTGAACGCCAGCGTCACCGCGGGCAGTTGCTGCTGATGGCTGACGACCAGAGGAGCGCTGGTTACCGTGGCGCTGGCCAGCGCGGACAGCGGAATGGTGCCACCGCCGCCGAGCTGAAAACCGACGTTGCCGGCGTTGCCAATGCCCGACGGTGTGGCTGAATTGCTGGATTTGAGCTGGCCGAAACTGGTCGCGTCGCTGCCAGTCAGCGCACCGCTGCCGTTGCCGCGCACGGTGAGCTTGTTCAGCAGGTCATTGCTGGAGCGAAATTCCGGCGCTACTTCCAGCACGACGCGATACTGGTTGAGTTGGGTGAAAATGGTGGAAATCTGACGCTGGCCGAATGCGTCGTACAAGGTGTCGTCAATGGTCTGCACCGGCACGCCGAGGCGGCTGGCCTTGTCGCGATCGATGTTGAGCTTCAGTGCGTTGCCCTGGTCGGCAAGATTGTTGTCCACGTCGGCCAGTTCCTTGCGCTGGCGCAGCGCCTCGGTCATGCGATTGGCGTAGCCGGCCAGCTCGACCGAATTCACGTCGGACAACGTGTACTGGTATTCCGTGGCGGCGACGCGACTGTCCAGCGTCACGTCCTGCACCGGCTTGAGATACAACGCCACGCCGGGAATATTTGCCACGGCTTTTTGCAGTCGCGGCAGCAGGGCGTCCAGTCCTTCGCGATCACCGCGGTCTTTCAACACGATGCTGAGCTGGCCCTGGCTGATCGTCGGGTTGATGGTGCCGGCGCCGATGAATGCGGCCACACCTTCGACAGCCGGGTCAGCGCGCAGCGCCTCGGCGACGGCCTTGGTGCGTATCTCCATCTGCGGGAACGCGACGTTTTGATCGGCCTGCACTACGCCAGTGATGAGCCCGGTGTCCTGTTCGGGCAGCAGGCCCTTGGGGATGACGATGTACAGGAACACCGTAAGCACGACGGCCGCGCCGGCCACGAGCATGGTGAAACGCTGATGGTCGAGCACCCAGTCCAGCGTGCGCTCGTAAAGGCTCACCGTGCGCATCCACAGATCCGGCTTGCGGCCGTCGCTGGCGTGACGCTCGTGCGCGTCGCTGCCTTCGGGCAGCTGGTCCGGCTTGAGCAGGTAGGCGCACATCATCGGCGTCAACGTCAGCGACACCAGCATCGAGATGGTCACCGCGATGGTCAGCACCCAGGCGAACTCGTGGAACAACCGTCCGGTTACGCCCGGCATCAGCAGCAGCGGCAGGAACACCGCCACCAGCGAAACGGTCAGCGACACGACGGTGAAGGCAATTTCTCTGGAACCGATCTCCGCCGCCTCGAGGCCACTCTTGCCCTTCTCGATATAGCGCACGATGTTCTCGATCATCACGATCGCATCGTCCACGACGAAGCCGGTGGCGACGGTCAACGCCATCAGCGAAAGGTTGTCCAGCGACATCCCGGTAAATGACATCACCCCGAACGTGCCCAGCAGCGACAGTGGCACGGCCACCGACGGGATCACCGTAGCCCACAGCCGGCGCAGGAACACGAAGATCACGCCGATGACCAGAAAGATGGTCAGGATCAAGGTGAACTGCACATCGCGCACCGAGGCGCGAATGGTCACCGTGCGATCGGCCAGCACGTCCAGATGCACATCGGCTGGCAGCACGCTGCGCAACTCGGGCAGCACCGTGCGGATCTGTTCGACCGTCTGCACAATGTTCGCGCCGGGCTGGCGGCGTACATCGAGCAGCACCGCCGGCTTGCCATTGGCCCACGCCGCGAGCTGGTCGTTTTCCACCCCGTCGACGACCTTGGCCACATCAGACAGGCGCACGGGCGCGCCGTTCTTGTAGCTGATAATGGTGTTTTTGTACTCTTGCGCGTTGCTCAGCTGGTCATTGGTGCCGATCGAATAGCTCTGGGTCTTGCCGTTCAAGGTGCCTTTGGGCGCGTTGACGTTGGCTTGCGTCAACGCACTGCGCACGTCTTCCAGGGTGATTCCCAGGTTCGACAGTTGCCCCGGATTGACCTGCACGCGCACGGCCGGCCGCACGTTGCCGGCAATCGACACCAGTCCCACGCCCTGCACCTGCGCCAGTTTCTGCGCCAGGATCGAGTCGGCCAGATCGTTCACCTCGCGCAACTGCCGCGTGTCGGAGGTGAGCATCAAGGTGAGGATCGGAGCGTCGGCCGGATTCACCCGGTTGTAAACGGGCGGATAAGGCAGGTTGCCGGGCAAGGTGCCGCGCGCCTGATTGATCGCAGCCTGCACATCCTGCGCGGCCACGTCGATGTCGCGATCCATTGCAAACTGCAGGATGATCGTGGACAAGCCGGCGGACGAATCGGAGCTCATCATCGCCAAGCCGGATATCTGCCCGAGGTTGCGCTCCAGCGGCGTGGTGATCAACGCCGCCATGGTGCTGGCGCTGGCACCCGGGTATTGCGTGGTAACCACCAGGCTCGGTGCTTCGATTTCCGGCAATGCAGATACCGGCAAGTCCCGATAGCCGAGGATCCCGAGCAGCAGCACTGCCACCATCAGCAATGAGGTGGCGATTGGCCGGCGAATGAAGATTGACGAGAATCCCATGACTATCCGTAACGTGTTGGAGTGACGTCAGCGGCAGCCGCGACAGTAGCGCCGGCTGCCACTGGCATAGCGGCCACCAGCATGGCCGCCGCGCGGCGCGAGCGGATGACCGTCAGCGCCCGCGACGACCACCCTTGCCTGCATTCTGCTTGGCTTTTTGCAACTCCGCTTCAGTGGGTGCGGCCGGCAGTTCGCCGGGCTTGAGCGCCTTGACCTTGCTCCCCGGCTTGAGCCGAAACTGGCCTTCCGTGACCACTTGCTCACCCACCTTCAGGCCACTGCTGATCATGACGTGGCTGTCGCCTACCTCGCCGGCAATCACCACGGGCGTCATCTTGACCGTGGCGTCCTGCTGCACCTGGTACACGTAATCACCGTCCGGCCCGCGACCGACCGCCTGCGCAGGGATCACCAAGCCACCGTCCACTGTCTTCACCAGCAGCTGGACGTTGACAAACTGGCCGGGCCACAGCTCGTTTCCGACGTTGGGAAATTCCGACTTCAAGCGGAACGTGCCGGAGCTGGCATCGATCTGGTTGTCGATCACCTTGAGCACGCCGCCGGTCGCAAGCGGATGCGCGTCGGTCTTGTCCAGCGCCGACACCTGCAGTGCGGCCGGATCGGCCTGCACCGCCTTGCGCACGACCTCCAGACTCTGCTCGGGCAGGCTGAACATGATATTGATCGGATGCAGCTGCGTGAGCGTAACCAGCGCCGAGGATGTGTTCACGACATTGCCCGGGTCCACGCCGCGAATGCCGGCCAGGCCGTCAATGGGCGACAGCACCCGCGTGTAATCCAGTTGCACCTTGCTGTCGCGCACGCTTGCCGCATCAGCAGCAACGCCCGCCTGCAGCTGGTTGGCCGTATTGCGCAACGTGTCCAGATCCTGCTTGGAGATATAGCCCTTGCTGGCCAGGTCGTTGCTGCGCGACAGATTGCTGCGCGCCGTGGCCAGTTGCGCCTCGTCCTGACGCTGGCGCGCGACCGCCTGGTCATACGCAGCCTGGTAGGTGCGCGGATCGATGCGCGCCAACAGCTGGCCCTTGGTCACCGGCTGACCCTCGACAAAGTCCAGGCTGATCAATTGCCCTGCCACCTGCGGGTTCACGGTTACCGTGTTCAACGCCTGCACGGTACCGATGGCAGTCAGGTAGACAGGCACGTTCTGCTTGGCAACGGGCACCACGGTTACCGGCACCGGCGCAGTGTCCGCGTCACCCTTGCCAGCTGACCGCGGCGAGGTGCCGGTATCGCCGCCCGCTGATTTGTGCAGCACGCGATAACCCACCGCAGCCACCACGATCACGGCAAGCACCACCAGCGCGATCTTCCAAAAACGCGACATGCAAAACTCCCGAAACGGCAGTGACACGACCTTCCGGCACACCATCGGCGCGGCATGCGGCATGACTTGCGGGGACGGTGGCGCCACTGAAAACCGGCACCACTTTGGGCCTCATTGCGGACGAAGCATACGGGTAATGGAATGGGTTTGGACAATGCCGGTTGACACAGACGAGGCATGACCGATGGCACAGGCAGAGCGTGCACATGACGTACACATGGCGCTTGAAATTACCCACTCAGCCGGCGTCGAAAGTGTTCCTGAAACTTGCCACATGCTTCGTTTATAATCGCCAACTGTTGTCGGTCCGCCACAGTGCGGTCGGGCAGTGCCGGGGCAACTCCAACGCGCGACTGCAGGTGCAAACCGGGCTGCGCGCTCCGCGAGGCGGCGATTGCGGCATTGCCGGGCAGCCATTGGGGCTGCCTGTGTTGCCATTGACAGGAGTACGTGCGTGAGTCGTCGGACAAGCAAGGCAGACCAGACCACTGGGCGGCAGTTCGCCATCATGATCGGCATGCTGACCCTGGTCACAGGGTTGCTGATCACCATCGCGCTATCGGTATACAACCGCACGCCGAAAGAAAAGAACCCAAACACTCCGGCTCAGGTCAGCGCGCGCATAGCGCCGGCAGGCGCGGTGTATGCCGGCGATACGGGACGCGCTGCCATGCAGGCGGCGGCAGAGGCTGCCAGCAAGGCAGCAACCGCCGAGGTTGCCTACGGCGGCACCACGGACGGCAAGGAAATCTACGACCACCTGTGTACGAGTTGCCACGCCACCGGCGTCGCCGGCGCGCCGATGACTGGCGACAAGGGCAAGTGGGCACCGCGCCTGGCCGAAGGCATCGACACGCTGGTCAAGCACGCCATCGAGGGCTACCACGGTCCGGATGGCAACTTCATGCCGCCCAAGGGCGGCAACCCGGCGCTGACCGACGAGCAGGTAACCAACGCCGTGCACTGGCTGGTCGATCAGGCAAAGTAGTCGCGCAGGCTTGCGCCATGGCAAAAGCGCCGCCGTTCACGGTGCGGCGCTTTTCGATTGCCTGCGCTGCCGCCTGGATACATCAATCGCGCTGAACAGGCCGATAGCTCCACTCGCTGGCCTTTCACCTGAAAAGCGGCCAGGACCGCACGTCTTTCTGCTCGACAGCCGACGCGCATTGCAACCCGGCAAACGCAAACCCTCCGTGCGAAGATCGAATCCGCTCCTCAGCCCATGGAACCTCCATGCCATCACGCCTTGTTTGCTCCGGATCCCTCTTATTCGTCGCAGCGCTGCTCAGTGCCTGCGCGACTACCCCGCGCAAGGTTGAGGTAGCCGATGGCGCTCGTGCGAACGTGGCCATTCTCGAAACCACGGACATCCATTCCAACATCCTCAGTTACGACTACTACCAGCTCAAGCCGGACGTATCGCTCGGTTTCGAGCGCACCGCCACGTTGATCCGGCAAGCGCGCGATGAATTTCCCAACACCTTCCTGTTCGACAGCGGTGACACCATCCAGGGCACGGTGCTGGCCGACTATCAGGCGCAGGTGAAACCCGTAGCTTGCGGCCAGGAACTGGCGATGTACCAGGCGATGGATGCGCTTGGTTACGACGGCGGAACCGTCGGCAATCACGAGTTCAACTACGGCCTGCAGTTTCTTTCGCAAGTGACCGGCACGCCGATGAACGTCGCCGGTGGCCACGACAATCGCTGCGCTGGGCCGCACTTTCCGCTGGTGCTGGCCAATGTTTTCAGCGCCCGCGACGGCAAGCCAATATTCCGGCCGTGGACGGTGGTCAGCAAAACCATCGAGGCATATACCGCCGACGGCAGCAGGCTCCAGGTGCCGTTGAAGATCGGCATCATCGGTTTTACGCCGCCGCCCATCATGCAATGGGACAAGCAGAATCTTGCCGGCAAGGTCACGGTCAGCGGCGTGGTGGAAGCTGCACGGAAATATGTGCCCGAACTGCAGGCGCAGCACCCGGACCTGATCGTGGCGATCCTGCACGGCGGCTTGAACACCGCGCCATACACGCCGGATATGGAAAACGCGGGCTGGTATCTGGCAGACGTACCCGGTATCGACGTGCTCTTGCTCGGCCACTCGCACACGGAATTTCCCGGCCCGCGCTACATGGGCATGAAGAATGTCGATGCCACGCGCGGATTCGTGCGCACCAAGCCGGCGGTAATGGGCGGCTTCTTCGGCAAGGATCTTGGGGTGATCCAGTTGGTGCTGGATCGCCAGCAGGGTCGCTGGATGATCAACCACAATGAAACGCACAGCGAGGTGCGGCCAATCTGCAGCAAGCCGGCCGCTGCCGGCAAGACCGGCAAGATCGGCGCGCGCGCGCTGGAATGCGTGCCGGCGGACGCGTCCATTGCACCACTGGTGCAGCAGGTGCACGACGCGGCAGTCGCTTACGTCAACACGCCCATTGGCACCAGCACCGTGCGCATGAGCAGCTATTTTGCGGACGAAGGCAACATGACGGCGCTGGCGCCGGTCAACGCCGCGCAAGCCGATTACGTGCGCCAGGAGTTGCCACGCCTGCATCCGGAACTGGCCGGCGTGCCCGTGTTGTCCGCGGCGGCCGCGTTTCGCACCGGCTTTGGCGGACCTGACGACTACACCAACGTTGCCGCCGGGCCGCTCACGCTGCGCAGCGCCGCTGACTTGTATTTTTATCCAAATACCCTCGCCGCGGTGAAAACTGACGGCGCTGGACTCAAGGCCTGGCTGGAAAAATCCGCCGGCCGCTTCAACCAGATCGATCCGCAAAAGACCGGCGAACAGCAGTTGATCAATTCGCGCTACGTCGGCTACAACTTTGACCAGATCCAGGGCGGCATCCACTACGTGATTGATGTTTCAAAACCACTTGGTCAGCGCATCACCACGCTGACGTATCGGGGCAAACCGGTCAGTCCGACCCAGCCGTTCATCGTCGCGACGAATAATTACCGAGCCAGCGGCGGTGGGCATTTCCCCGGACTGGATGGGAGCAGCATCGTGCTCGCTGCGCCTGATGGCAATCGCGAAATTCTCGCCCGGTGGTTGCGCAGCCAGCGCACCATCGACGCACAGATGCTCGAACCGGTCTCATGGCAGTTCGCTGCGCTGAAAACCCGCGGGCCGGTCGTGTTTACTGCTGCCAGCGGCAAGCAGGATGTGGCGCGCGCAGCCGGTGTGCGCACTGTGCGCCAGGTTGTTGATCACGGCGACGGCACCGCCAGTTATGTCATCGACCTGGCGCACTGACCACGAGGCGGGCAAACCTTGATTTCGTGCACGTTCGCCCATGCACAAGCGCTGCTGACCGACTGCAAGCAAAACGGCGTTGAAAAGCCGAAGCTGCAATGGAGTCGCTGGCGTCGCCAATCGCGCGCTGAGCCGCGCGCCGCTGCTGCGATAATCCAGCGGTGGCGCAACGGCTGGCTGATCCAGTCTTGCGCAGCTGGCCGGGCTCGCTTGCGTGTAGTGCAGCAGCGAAGCCTGTCCATCCTCGCTTGAGCTTTATCGCCGGAATGAGCATGTCCTCATCATCGCCTGCCAGATCTTCAGAAGTCGCGTGCGCCATGGCCCCGGCGAGCGTCGGCAATGTCGCCGTCGGCTTCGACTTGCTTGGGCACAGCGTCACTGGCGCCAGTGACCGCGCGCAGGTGCGCCGGATTGCCGAGCCGGAGGTGCGTATCGTCCGGATCCAGGGCTGCGTGGCGAATCTGTCTACCGATCCACGGCAGAACACGGCTGGGGTCGCGCTGCGTTCGATGCGTGCGGGACTTGGTCTGGCCTACGGCTTCGAGCTGTCGCTGCACAAGGGCATTGCGCTCGGCTCGGGCATGGGCGGTTCCGCTGCTTCCAGCGTTGCCGCTGTGGTTGCGGCCAACGCATTGCTGGATCGGCCACTGCCGCTCGCTGCACTGTATCGGTTTGCACTGGACGGCGAAGCGGTCGCCAGTGACAGCCGCCAGGGTGACAACATCGGCTCGATGTTGCTCGGTGGGCTGGTGCTGGCCACGCACGAGCGACTGGTGCGCATCCCGGTGCCAGACACGTGGTATTGCGCGCTGGTGCATCCACGTCTGGTCCTGGAAACGCGCAAGGCTCGCGCCGTGCTGGCGGGCCGCTACGCCCTTGCTGAGTTCGTCGCGCAGAGCAGCAATCTCGCGCTGGTCCTCGCTGGATGCTATCGCGGTGACTCCGCGCTGGTGCGCGAAGGGTTGCGCGACGTGCTGGTGGAACCGCGGCGCGCACCGCTGATTCCAAATTTCGCACGGGTGAAGCAAGCCGCCATGGACCACCACGCTCTCGGCGCGAGTATTTCCGGCGCCGGCCCGAGCGTGTTCGGCTGGTACGAAACCAGCGCCGAAGCCGCAGCCGCAGCCGCAGCCATGCAAGTCGCGTTTGCCGATGGGGCGCTGGACAGTGATGCCTGGGTCTCGCCGATCAACGGCCCGGCCGCGGCGCTGCTGGATTCGCTCGACGCGGACTGACAGGCGCGCGTGCCAGCACTGGTACGGACGCGCACAGCCGAACGCATGCTCCCCAAAGAGTGCCGATGATGCGGGCACGCTTGCGCTGCCTGGAAGCGCGCAGCGCGCCGACACGCCCGCCCGGGAAACAATGCGACGAAAACCACAGCACGGTTTTGCTGAACATTGGCCCGGCCAAACGCACGGCACGCGCCAGTTCAATCCTGCCGTGGTCCGTGCATGGGCGGGCGAAAGCGCGATCCAGCGTACTGGCAGAGCACCGGCGCTGTGACCGGACTCGCAGCTCCGCAACCTGAGCCATGGCCAAACTCGCAGGCTTGCGCAGGCTACACGTTAAACTTGTCGCATGGCTCCCCGTCCCCGCAAACGCCAGCAGCGCAAACGCGTGCCCGCCACGCGCCCGCGCCCCGACAGCGCAAAAGCCAAACCGGCCAACAAGCGTGCAGCGGCGCATCCAGCCGACAGCTCCACGCGCGCAACCCGCGTGCTGACTTGGCTGCTGCAGAATCTGCCCGCGCAGCAACGTGAAAAGGCGCTGGATTATCTGGTGCTGACGCGCATGGATCGCCCGATCGGCGCCCTGCTGCTGCTGTGGCCCACGTGGTGGGCGCTGTGGCTTGCCGCTGGGGATTTCCCCCCGTGGCAACCGCTGCTTATTTTTACCATCGGGGTGTTTTCAATGCGCGCGGCCGGCTGCGCGATCAACGACTACGCCGACCGCAAGCTGGATCCACAAGTCCAACGCACCGCCGGCCGGCCGCTGGCCAGCGGGCGCGTGACGCCGCGCGAAGCGCTATGGGTATTTGCTGCACTGCTCGCGTTTTCGTTTGTGCTGGTGCTGTTCACCAACGCCCTGACGATCAAACTCGCGTTTGTCGGCGCCGCGCTGGCGGCGTGTTATCCCTTCAGCAAGCGCTATACCAACATGCCGCAAGTGGTGCTTGGCGCGGCGTTTGGCTGGTCGATCCCGATGGCGTTTGCCGCAGTCTCCGGCAGCGTGCCGGTAGTTGGCTGGCTGTTGTTCATCGGCAACATTTTGTGGTCGGTGATCTATGACACCGAGTACGCAATGGTCGATCGCGAAGAAGATCGCAAGGCCGGGGCGAAATCCACCGCGTTGCTGTTTGGCGATGCCGATCTGCCGATTATCGGCGTGTTGATGGGAACGTTTTTGCTGACGATGGTGTTCATCGGGCAGCGTGCTGCCCTGGGCTGGCCGTACTGGCTCAGTCTGCTGGCCGCTGCCGGGTTGTTTGGATATCAAATGTGGCTGATTCGCGAGCGTGCACGCGATGCCTGCCTGCAAGCCTTCCGCCACAACAACTGGCTCGGTCTGACGGTATGGCTGGGTATTGCGCTGGCACTGGCAGTGCGCTGATCGAAAGGTTTTCATGCGGACGCCATGGTTGAGTCTGCAGCGCTTGCGCCCATGCTCAGCGGCCCGGCGCTGGCGCCCGCGCCAATGCCCACGCATCCACGGTCTGCACGCCGGCGCGCTTGAGTACACGCGCACATTCGGCAAGCGTCGCGCCGGTGGTCATGACGTCATCAAGTATCGCCACGTGCTTGGGCAACGCGGCACCGTCGACCAGCGCAAATGCTCCACGCACATTGCGCCGACGCGCGTGCGCGTCCAGCTCGGTCTGCGCGTGCGTGGAGCGCACCCGACGCAGGGCGTCGAGGCACAGCGGCATGGCCAGCGCCCGTGCCATTGGCCGGGCCAGCTCCAAGGACTGGTTGTAACCGCGCTGGCGCAAACGATCCCGGTGCAGCGGCACGACCAGCAACGCCTGCGGCAAAGCTAGCGGCCTGGGCTCACACTGCCACAGCCTGGCCAGCACGCGACCAGCCGCGAGGTCACCACCAAACTTGTAACGCGCTTCCAGTCGATCCAGCGGCCATCCATAGCGAAACGGCGCCCACGCGGTATCCCAAGGTGGAGGCCGCCGCTGGCACTGGCCGCATAGCGCAGCCGGGACGGCCAAAGGCAACGCGCAGCGTGCGCAGCAGCGTGCGTTGCGTGGCAACTCCGCAGCACATTCCGTACACAGGTCGAAGCCTTGGGCACCGGCCCCGCCACACAGCAGGCAATGCCACGGCAACACGAAGGGTTGCAGGTGTTGCCAGGCGTTGCTCCATGCGCGCACGCGACGATCGACTCAGCGCGCCGGTTGGTACAAGGCAGCGTCGAGGATCGACCACAGATGCACCAGCCAGCCCATCAGGATCAACCACAGTGCCGCAGCCAACACAAACATGATGATTGCCTTGATCAGGCGTCCCTGCACCAGCTGGCCCAGGCCGGGAATGAAAAAACTGCAGATCGCGGCCAGGACATTGCCGCTGCTGCCTTGTCCCTGAATCATGCCTGCCACTCTTTGTGGATGCCGATCGATGGTAAGGGGTGATCCGTGTCCACGTCATGTCAGCTCCATGCGCAACTGGCGGACGCCGCACGCCTACACGTTGCGAAGTTTGGTGCGCTGCCCAGGTCCGGCTTCGATTACGGCCCGGAGGCGACATGAGCGCCGCGCCGACACTACGTATAATGTCCAGCTCGTTCTGATGGCTCAGTGCATGTCGATCGCCAACATCGCCGCTTACAAATTTGTCGGCCTGGACGATACGCCCGTGCTGCGCGAGCGGCTGTTTGCGCATTGCGCAGAGTTGGCGCTGAAAGGCACGATCTTGCTGGCACCTGAAGGTATCAACCTGTTTCTGGCCGGGGCGCGCGCGGCGACCGATGCGTTCTTGTTGCAGCTGCGCGACGATCCGCGCTTTGCCGATATCCAGGTGAAGCAGTCCACATCGGCGATCGTGCCGTTTGCCCGCCTGCGCGTGCGCTTGAAGCGGGAAATCATCACCATGCGCCACGCTGCCATCCGTCCGACTGACGGCCGCGCGCCGGCGGTTGACGCGACCACGTTGCAACACTGGATCAAACGCGGCCAGGACGATGCGGGCCGTGAGCTGGTGTTGCTGGATACGCGCAACACCTACGAAATGGCACTTGGCCGATTCACAGGCGCGGTCAGTTATCCCCTGGCGCACTTCAGTGATTTCCCCGCCGTGATCGCCACCGACCGCGCGCGCTATGCGGGCAAGACCGTTGTGCCGTACTGCACCGGCGGTATCCGCTGCGAAAAGGCCGCGTTGCACATGCGCGAGCTGGGCCTGACCCACGTCTATCAACTTGACGGTGGCATCCTTGGCTATCTGGAACACACCAATGGCGACGGCTGGCATGGCGACTGTTTCGTCTTTGATCAGCGGGGCGCAATCAACGCCGAGCTTGCACCCATAGCCGGTTACCAAACTGCGGTGCCCGCGCCGCTGACGACGCCCGCCGGCGCATGACCCTGCACGTCGACAAAGTCGGCCACGGCCCCGTGTCGATGGTGCTGCTGCACGGTTGGGCGATGCACGGCGGAGTCATGCGGCCGCTGGCCGATGCTCTCGCCACACGATGCACGCTGTACGTCGTCGATCTGCCCGGCCACGGCTGGTCGCGCGCCAGCAAAGTGCCGCTGGAACCACACGCCTGCGCCGCGGCGATCGCCGCCATCACGCCTCCCGCCATCTGGCTCGGCTGGTCGCTTGGCGGCTTGATCGCGCTGACGGCAGCGCTCGATTTGCCGCAACAGGTGCGGGCGCTGGCAATGGTATGTGCAACGCCGAAATTTGCGCGGGACATGAGCTGGCCGCACGCCAGCGATCCTGCGCTGGTACGGCAGCTGGCGAGCGCTCTGGAAACCGGTTACCACGCAACGTTGGAACGTTTCCTCGCGCTCGAAACAATGGGCAGCGCTGACCCACGTGGCGAACTGCGGCACTTGCGCGAGCTGGTTTTCGCGCGTGGCGAACCCGACGTGCGCGTGCTGCAGGAAGGCATCGGGATTCTGGACAACACGGATCGCCGCGCCGCGCTGCCGGACCTGGGCCTGCCCAGCGTGTGGATCGCCGGGCAACGCGACCGACTCGTGCCGCCGCCAGCCATGCAGTGGTCAGCAACACGCTGTGGCGGCAGCTATGTCCAGATCGATCACTGCGGCCACGCGCCGTTCCTCGGGCACGCCGACGCCGTGTCGCTGGCGCTGCAGCCGCTGCTGGGTGCCCGCTCCGCCGAACCACTGGCATGAGCGAATTCCTGCTCGATATTGCCCGCATGCAGCGCAATTTTGCGCGCGCCGCGGCCAGCTACGAGCAGCACGACGCACTGCAGCGCGAAGTGCAACAACTGCTGCTGGAGCGGCTGACTTTTTACCAGCAGACTCCGCAGCGCGTCGTCGATATCGGCGCCGGGACCGGTCGCGGCGCGGCCCTGCTCAAGGCGCGTTACCCCAAGGCCGAAGTGATCGCCATCGATTCCGCGGTGATGATGCTGCACGCCGCGCGCAAGCACAGCACGTGGCGCAAACCGTTTCTGCGCGTTGCTGGCGATGCCAGTATGTTGCCCCTGGCCGACCACAGTGTCGACATCCTGCACTCGAACCTGTGCCTGCCCTGGGTCAATGATCTGCCAACGCTGTTTGCCGAATGCGTGCGCGTGCTCAAAGCCGACGGCATGCTGGTGTTTTCCACGCTCGGGCCGGATACCTTGCGCGAACTGCGCTCCGCGTGGGCCGAGGTAGATGATCAAGCCCACGTCAGCCGCTTCCTTGACATGCACGATGTCGGCGACGCCGTGTTGGCCGCTGGCCTGCGCGATCCAGTCCTGGACGTGCAGCGCTACACGTTGACCTACAGCGAACCGGTCAAACTGCTGGAAGAACTGCAGGGCCTGGGTGTCACCAACGTCGACCACACGCGCCGCCGCAGCCTTACCGGCAAGCAGCGCTACCAGCGCATGCTCGCTGCTTACGCGGCGCAGCGCGCCGACGGTCGCATTCCGGCAACCTGCGAGGTGGTCACTGCCCACGCCTGGGGCGCACCTGCCGGTCAGGCTCGGCGCGTCGGCGGCGTGGAGATCGCAAGCTTCGCGGTGGACAGCTTGCGCGGTTCCCGCCGCCAGCGTTGAATCAGGCTGCGCGCGTTACCGCGTCGGCGTGCGACTGGTCAACAAGGACGTAATTGTTCACAGCGCCGGACGCCCGCGCACTTCACCGCGTCCAGCTCGGCGGCAGGGTATGCCGAAGTCGACAATGCACGAAATCCGTCAGTCCAGCCAGCGCGGTGCTACGGTGTGCAGCGGCGGCTGGCCAGTACTGCGACGGCAGGCAGCGAGATCAGAGGTCGCTGGCAATGCGGGATCGACGCCGAAGCGTCGGGTTGATCACGTGGGTTCTCCTCAGCATGCGCGTTCAATGGATCCATGCAGCGCATATCTCCACCGCCTTTCCGCGTGCAGAATCTCATGTCCAGCGCCGCTGAAGTCATCAAGAACACAGCCAATGATGTGCAGTGTGCGCTGGCTGCAGACTGCACTTTGCTGCGCGCGCGGTACCTGACCTTCCGCATCGGCGACCGCGTGCTGTGGCGGGATCTCGACCTGACATTACGTGCCGGTGACCGCCTTGGTATCAGCGGACCGTCCGGCTGTGGCAAGACGCTGCTGCTGCGCACGCTGGCGGGGCTGGAACCACTGCAGTCCGGCGACTTGCAGGGTGCTGGTCGGGAGCTCGCGCAGTGGTCCATGCCGGCGTGGCGCGCGCGCGTGGTGTACGTACCGCAACGCCCCGTGTTGCGCGAGGGCACGGTCGAGGCTGCGCTGCGTGCGCCGTTTGCCTTGCGCCTGCGCCGCGCGCAAATATTTCCCGAAGCGCAGTTACGCAGCTTGCTGGATGCGCTTGGGCGCGACGCCGGATTTCTGCGGCAGCGCGCCGAGCGCCTGTCCGGCGGTGAAGCGCAAATTGTTGCCATGCTGCGGGCGTTGCTGATCGAACCTGACGTCTTGCTTCTGGACGAACCAACTGCGTCACTGGACCCGGCCACCGTCAGTGCCATTGAGCAACTGCTCACGCACTGGGTCAGCGACGTAGCCGGGCACGCCTATGTATGGACCAGCCACGATCATGCGCAGTTGGAGCGCACGACGACGCGCTTGTTGACGCTGCAGGCCGCGGCATGAATTCGAGCTACATCGTGCTCGGCAACTGGCAGCTGGTCATCGCCGCCATGCTTATTCTGGTAAACGTCGCGATCTCGGTGTGGTTGCGCCTGGGCCTGGCAAGGACGCTGCTGGTGGCCAGCGCACGCATGGTCGTGCAGCTGTTGCTGGTCGGCTTCATCCTGCAATCGGTGTTCGAACTGAAGACGCCGCTGCCGGTGCTCGGTATCGGCGTGGTGATGTCGGCGCTGGCCGGAATCGCGGCCGTGCACCGCACCAAGCGCCGCTTTGCCGGCGTGTACTGGGACAGCATGCTGACCGTGCTCGGCGCCGCGTTCCTGGTCACCGGTGCGGCGGTACTGGGCATACTCGACGTGTCGCCGTGGTACGAACCGCAATACACCATTCCGCTGCTGGGCATGGTGCTGGGAAATATCCTCAGTGGCGTCTCGTTGGGACTGGACCGGTTCATGGAGGGAGTTGCGCGCGACGCGAACATGATCGAGAGCGACCTGGCGCTGGGCGCAAGCCGTTGGGAAGCCGCCCATCCGCTGCTCAACGACAGCCTGCGTACGGGCATGATCCCGACCATCAATTCGATGATGGTGATGGGCGTGGTCAGCCTGCCGGGCATGATGACCGGCCAGCTCCTGGCCGGGGCTGCACCCACCGATGCGGTGCGCTATCAGATCGTGATCATGTTCATGATCGCCGCCGCCACGGCACTGGCAACGCTGGGCGTGATCCTGCTGGCGTTTCGCAAGCTTTTCAACGCACAACACCAGCTGTGTGTGGAGCGATTGCAGACCGTTGGACGCAAGGATTGATCGCGCCAAGCAGGAGCGACAAGCCAGCTCACGCCCGGCTCAGCGCCGGCCCCGCCGCGCCGAGCCAACCGCGCTAAGACAGGCTGTGACCAGCACCGCTGCAATCACTCGTGGCAAGTCACCACGTGCGGCGGCAGCCCTCACGGTTTTGCCGGTGCGCTGCTGCCTGCTGCCGCAGAACTGCGCGCCCGACCAGCCTTCGCCTCGCTGGCGGTGATCTGCTTGCCCTGGTTGCCCCAGGACGTCCGCTCATGGTTGACGATGTCCGCGATCTGCGCATCGTTCAACAACTTGCTGAACGGCGGCATCGCCGTCGCGTACGCGACGCCGTCGATGGTCAGGCCGTGCAAGCCGTTCTCGACGGCATCGATCTGCCGCGTTGGATCTGCGTCGAGCACGGCGTTGTTGCCCTTGAGTGGTGGAAACGCGCCCGGAACGCCTGCGCCGGTCGGCTGATGGCAGGCCGAACAGTTGGTGGTATACAGCGCAGCGCCATTGGTCGGATCGAAGTGGTAGGGACCGAGTGCGGCTGAAGCGGCGACCACATCGGGCACCGCTGCGGCCGTCGACGGCGAGGCTGCGGAAATGTCCGGCTCAGGCGTGGCGCCGCTGCCAGGCACTTCCAGCACACCAATCGCACCGACCGTCGCGTGCGCCATGTCGTGATCCACGAACGGATACTTGCCAGGCTCCGTCAGCAGCAGGTCGAGCACCGTGCCCGCGCCCGGGCCAACGGAATAGGTCGAAACGCCACTCAGCGCGTGCGCCGCATCGCCATCGGGATACACCTTGTCGAAGATGGCCCCGATAACGTGGAACGAACTGGACAGGTTGGGGCCGGCGTTGATCACATACAGACGAACCCGCTTGTTTGCAGTCACCTGCAGGGGACGATCGCGGTACTGGAACGCGGCGCCATTGAAGACCACCTCGTCGGGCCGTTCCTGGGTCATCTTCTCGTAGCTGGGGCCCATCAGGTGGTCCGCCATCTGCTGCGTGTACCACTCACTTTGCACGATCACGTAACTCTCGGCGGCCGCTGGCAGCGGCGTGACCGGATCCACGATCAACGCGCCGTACATGCCATTGGCGATGTGCAGCAGCACCGGCGGCGTGCCGCAGTGATACAGGAACGCGCCCGGCACCCGCGCGACAAAGGAAAACTTGATCGTCTTGCCCGGCAGGATGTCCACGTAATGCAGGCTGGGCGGCGTCATCGCGGCGTGGAAATCAATGGAGTGCTGCATCGTGCCGTGGTTGGTAAACGACACGTTGACCGTCTGCCCCTGGCGCACGTGAATGATCGGCCCCGGAACCGTTCCGCCATACGTCCACGCCTGGTAATTGACGCCGCTGGCAATGGCTACCTTGTCGTCGGACGTCACCAGATCCACGTTGACGCTGTCACCCGTGCCGAGCAGCGGCGGCAGGCGCGCGTCGCGCGGATTGGCAATAGGCGTACCGGAGGCGAGCGCAAGCGGTGACACGGCCGCGGCTGCCGCCGTCGGCGATGCGGACTTGACGTCCAGTGAACTGTGCAGGCCTGCAATCAGCAGGACCACCAGCACCACGACGCCGAGCATCGCCGGTATCTGCACGCTCCAGGGCAGACGCTGCGGGCCTTGCGCGAGCGTTTCGGCGCCGCCAAATTCGGCAACCCGTCGCCACCGCGGCCAGCGCTTTTCGATGTAATAGTCCAGGCTGTACGGGCTGGATCCGGCGCGCGTGTTGATTGCGATCAAGCCCACAAAGATCAGCACGTAGGTGATCGCGGTGCCCATGTTGTTTGCGCCCACCGTGTAAGGGCCGCCAAAGCCCTCGGCCGTGCTCCACACCAGCAGGCTGAAAAGTGCCCCGGCCACGTACAGGACCTTGCGCGCAAAGCCGGTGAGCAGGGCCAGCGCAATCGTGGTTTCAACGATGCGCGTAAGCCAGGTAAACAGCACGGCGTGTGGCGTTACCAATCCGATCCACATCGCAAACCAGCCAGCCAGCCAGTCCGGCTGACCCTGTGCGGCGTTGTGCAGATAGCCGACATAGTGCACCGCAAAATCCGGCGACCAGGTAAGCGCAGCGCCTACTGCCCAGACCACGCCAAAGCCGACCCGCAGTGCAGCCCCGGCTACTGCTGGCCAGGTTCTGGCAGCGGTGCCACGAATTTCCGTTTGTGCCATGCGCAGTTCTCCTCACATGCAATGCGGCCCCTGTGAGTCGCCGCGCGCAGCTTATACCTATGCCAACGATCTGACCGAAGCGCGCGCAGAAGCCGGGGGGCCGGCGAGATCGTGGCCATGCAACGGCAAAGCGCTACGGACCAGGAGCAAACCTGCGCGCAAGCGGAGATAAACGTCCGTTCGTTCAAGCGCCTGCTGCAGCATCGTTTGACGAGCACGCGGCATGCCGAAAGCAACTCGTCAGGTGATCGTTGATCATTCCGGTGGCTTGCATCAGTGAATAGCAAATCGTCGTGCCGACAAAACAGAAGCCACGCTTTTTCATGGCCTTGCTCATGGCATCGGATGTGGCCGTACTGGCCGGCACTTCGCCGCTGTTTGCCCAGTGATTGACGAGCGGCATGCCATTCACGAAGGACCAAAAATAGCCGTCCAGACTGCCAAATTCCTTGATGACATCCAGCGCGACCAGGGCATTGCTGCGTGCTGAGACGACCTTCAGTCGGTTGCGGATGATACCCGGGTCAAGCAGCAGTGTTTCGAGTTCGCCATCGGTCAGTGCGGCCACGCGGCGAATGTCGAACTGACGAAACACCTTGCGGTACTGCTCGCGTTTTACCAACACGGTGCGCCAGGAGAGTCCGGCTTGCGCCCCTTCCAGCACGAGAAACTCGAACAGGCGTTGATCATCGTGCAGCGGCGTGCCCCACTCGTGATCGTGGTACGCCTGCAATTGCGGATCGGTACGCGCCCAGTCGCAGCGCAGTTGCTCAGTGGTTGGTGTCATGGGAGGCACAGGTGACGAGTGATCGTCGATGGTAGCCACGCGCGGTAGTGGACGCAGCTAGACTGGGCGACTTTCGTGCCGTCACGCTGCCCATGCCACCTGCACTTTCATCCCATCGCGGCGCGCTGCTGGCGCTCGGCGTCACTATCGCGGTGTGGGCGTACAGCTGGGTAGTAATGAAGCAGGCCATGGCCTACGCCGGGCCGCTGGACTTCGCGGCGTTGCGCTATCTGCTGGGCGCAGGCGTGTTGTTTGCAGCCCTGGGGCTGAGCGGAAAATCGCTGCGTCCGCCACCGTTGCTGCCGACGATGTTGATCGGACTATGTCAGACCGCCGCGTTTCAGGGCCTGGAGCAATGGGCGTTGATCAACGGCGGCGCCGGCCACGTGGCCTTGCTGGCGTATACGATGCCATTTTGGGCAGTGCTGCTGGCGTGGCTGGTGCTCGGGGACAAGCCGAGCGCGCGACACTGGCTCGGACTCGCGCTAGCGGCATTGGGCCTGCTGTGCATCATCGAGCCATGGCATGCAATGGGCAGTGCGCTGAGTTCCACACTGGCCATTGCCGGCGGCGTGGCATGGGCCGGCGGTACCGTTTTGAGCAAGCGCATGTTCCATCGCCACAAGCCGGAAGTGCTGAATCTCACAGCGTGGCAAATGCTGATCGGTGCGCTCGCGCTTGGTGCGGTCACACTGGCCGTGCCGCAACGCGCGATGGTGTGGAACTGGCCGTTCATCGCCGCACTGACGTACAGCGTTTTGCTGGCCTCGAGCCTTGCCTGGTGGCTGTGGTCGATTGTCTTGCAGCGTTTGTCGACCACCGTTGCGAGCCTGTCCAGCCTGGGCGTGCCGATCGTTGGCGTGTTGCTGGCCTGGATGATCCTGGGCGAACGCCCCTCGGCGATGGAACTGCTCGGTATCGCGCTGGTGCTGCTGGGATTGATCGCCGTCAGCGGCGTTGGCGCGCGCCGCCAGGTTTGAGCGCGCCCGGTTTCACCAGGGCAGCGCATCCAGATCGACATTGCCTCCGGTAAGCACCACGCCAACGCGTTTTCCGGCAAAACGGTGCGGTGCCTTGAGGATCGCGGCCAGCACCGTTGCGCTGGAAACCTCCACCACCTGCTTCAACTCGCCCCAGAGCAGGCGCATGGCAGCGACGGCTTCCACATCGCTGACTGTGATCACCGCGACGTCGTGCGCGCGCAAGGCTTCCAGATTGGGTTCGCCCACCAGTCCGCGCAAACCATCGCACAACGTGTCCGGGACTACGCTGGTGATGCGCACCCCGTGAGCCAGGGATTGCGCGGCGTCGTCGGCTCCGCACGGCTCGGCGGCAAACAACATCAAGGCAGGATGCAGCGCATGTGCGGCAATTGCCATGCCGCTGGCCAGTCCACCGCCGCCTATGGGCGTTATCAGCGCATCCAGCACGGGTACCTGTTGCATCAGCTCCAGCGCGATGGTGCCCTGCCCGGCCATCACCTGCGGGTCGATGTATGGATGCACCAGCACCGCGCCGGTGTCGCCCTGGACTTGCCCGCACATCGCTTCGCGTGCTGTCAGTGTGGGTGCGCACCGATGCAGCACGGCGCCGGCGCGCTCTATCGCCATGACCTTCGCCTGCACCGCGCCCTCGGGCACGACAACATGCGCTTCGATGCCCCGCGTAGCGGCCGCCAACGCCAACGCGTTGCCATGATTGCCCGATGAATGCGTGACCACGCCACGCGCTGCGTCCTGCGCACTGAGTGCCCAGACCGCATTGCACGCACCGCGAAATTTGAAGGCGCCGCCGCGCTGCAGATTTTCGCACTTGAAATACAACTGCGCCCCGCACAAGGCATCAAGCGTGTCACTGCGCAACACCGGCGTTACCACCGCGTGCGCGGAAATGCGCGCCGCCGCATCGCGGATGTGCTCGATGCCCGGCAGCGCGTCGACGATGGTGCTCATGGCGTGGTTACCTCCACGCCGCAGCGGAATCGACGTTCGGCTCCAGGTTCCAGGGCAATGCCCACCGCGCACTCTTCCCGATTGAACGCATTGGCCATGTATTCCATCGGCTCCAGGGCCACCGCGCGGCGTGCGTCGCGCGCTACGGTATCAGCGGTAAACGCGTGCAACACTCCGCGCTCCTGCCACAGCGCAACCGCCCAGCCGCTGGTCGGATCACGCAGATGCGTGCGGATGCGGCCATCGGCATCTGCCTCAAGCTCGGTGTAACCCTGGTCCAGGATGCTGGTGCCAATCACCCTTGGCTCGCGGAAATCGAGGGCCGGAGCATCATCCAGTGCGACGTAGGCTTGCGCGCCGGTCAATGCAATCAAATCAGCGCCCGTGCGAATCAGCGCCTGCGCGGGTATCTGCAGCTCCCAGGCGTCCACGGTACCCTCGCCGACGGCGAAATACGGATGCCAGCCAAAGAAGCACGGCGCGGCATCGGCACCGACATTGCGCATCAGCGCTTCCAGCGCCAGCCCGCCATCATCCAGAGTGAAGGTGACACGCAAATCGATGGCATATGGATACCCTGGCCGTGGGCGGATGGCCGAGGTTCCCAGCGTGACGCGTGCACTGTCCTCATCGGCTGCCAGCGCGACGATGGAAAAGTCCGCGTCGCGCACAAAACCGTGGCGGCTGGCACGCGCGCTGCCGCTTGCGCCGGGCTGCAGATCCTGCGCGTGGCCGGCAAAGTTGTAGCGCGCATCCGCAACGCGACCGGCGAATGGCACCATGATCGCGAAGCGTGAGCCAGGGCGCTCGGCGATCTCCGTGGCATTTTGATATCCCGCAGCGACGTTGCGCCGCACGCCATTGCGGGCACGCAGCGCAAAGCTGAGCAGCGCCGCACCGCGGCAGGCCACGCGCACTTCACGGCCACCGGATTCGTCGTGCAGCACCACAATGGGCTGCGTGCCGAGCCGGGTCTGCGTAGCGGTATATCGGGACATTCTAAATCTCCTCGGACGACACGTTTGCAGTACACGCAAACGTCTGGGGCAAACCGCGTGCATGCTAGCCTTTGCATTCTGCAAGCCACTCGAGCACAGATGAACACCCAAGTGGAATCTGCCGCACCGCTGGTGCGCCTGGCCGATTATCGCGCGCCAGAGTGGCAGGTCGATACGGTAACCCTGGATTTCGACCTTGGCATTGACCACACCGAGGTGACGGCGAGCCTGGTGCTGCGCTGCACGGACGCGCGTGCGCCGCTGCAGCTCGATGGCGAACTGCTGGATTTGCTGTCCATCACGCTCGACGGCCAGGCGCTGGAATCCGCTGCTTACGCACTGCATGACAACGTGCTGGAGATCCGCGGCGCACATGACGGCAGCGTGCTGGAAACGCGCGTGCGCCTGCACCCGGCGGCGAACACGGCGCTGGAAGGCTTGTATCTGTCAGGCACCCGCGATGGCGGATTCCTGCTGACGCAGTGCGAGGCGCAGGGTTTTCGGCGCATCACGTATTTTCCCGATCGGCCCGACGTGCAGGCCCGCTATACCGTCACCTTGCGCGCCGACCGCGAACGCTTTCCGGTGCTTCTGGCCGGTGGCAATCCGGACGGCAGCGGCCAGCTGGCCGATGGTCGCCACTGGGCGCGCTTTGTCGACCCACATCGCAAACCCAGCTATCTGTTTGCGCTGGTGGCAGGCCGGCTGGAACACATCGAGCGCGACTATGTCACCGCCGAGGGGCGCGCGGTGCACATCCGGATCTGGGCCCAGGCCGATGCGATCGAGCGCTGTCACTATGCGCTGGATGCGCTGGAACGCGCCATGCGCTGGGATGAGGAAACCTACGGACGCAACTACGATCTGGACGTGTTTCATGTCGTCGCCACGCATGATTTCAACATGGGAGCCATGGAGAACAAGGGCCTCAACATCTTCAACACCAAATGTCTGCTGGCGGATCTGGACAGCACCACGGACGACGAATATCGTCGCGTGGAGTCAGTTGTCGCCCACGAATATTTCCACAACTGGAGCGGCAATCGCGTGACCTGTCGCGACTGGTTCCAGCTGTCGCTCAAGGAAGGTCTGACGGTATTTCGCGAGCAATCGTTTGCCGCGGCGATGAACTCTGCGCCGCTGCAGCGCATCGAGGACGTGTCGATTCTTCGCCGCGTGCAGTTCCCGGAAGATGCCGGCCCGCTCGCGCATCCCGTACGTCCGGCGCAATACAGCGAGATCAATAATTTTTACACGGCCACGGTGTACGAGAAGGGCGCCGAACTGGTGCGCATGCTGGCCGGCAGGTTGGGCGCGGAGGGTTTCCGCAGTGGCATGGACCGCTATTTCGCTCACAACGATGGCAGTTCGGCAACGCTTGAGGATTTCGTCGCGGCGCTGGGCGAGGCCAATGGCGTGGACCTGCAATCCAGCCTGGAGTGGTACGACCACGCTGGAACACCGCGCCTGCGCGCGCAGGGAAGCTACGATGCCTTCGCGCGTACCTACACCCTGACGCTGGAGCAGGCCGCTCCAGCCGCACGGGCGGGCGGTGCCCAGGCGTTGCTTCCGATCCCGGTGAAGATGGCGCTGTTCTCCGCCACCGGGGAGATGTTGCCGTTGCATCTGGATGGCCGGCAGGCTGCTGCAGGCAACGAACTGGTGCTTGTTCTGGACGCTGCGAAAGATAGTTTTGTGTTCCACGATATGCACTGCGCACCCATTCCCTCTCTGCTGCGCGGATTTTCCGCGCCAGTGATTCTCGAGTACGCCGCCACCGCAGCTGAGCTTGCCGTATTGGTGGAGCACGATGCCGACGGTTTCAATCGTTGGGATGCGTGCCAGCGCCTGGCGGGGCTGGCCTACGACGACTTGCGTAATGGGCAAACCACGGCTGCGTTGCATGCATGGCGCTCGGCGCTCGGTCACTTGTTCAGCGGCAAGGTGCTGGAAGACGCTCTGCTTGCTGAATTGCTGACGCCCCCAGCGGAGGTCGAACTGGCCGAGCGTGAAGCGTCGGTGGATCCGCAGCGTATTCACGATCTGCGGCAAGAGATGTTGCTGCAGTTGGCCACGCATCTGGGAGTGTCTGCGCTCGAGCAACGCTATGACGTTCTAGCTGCCGCGCCGGCAACAGCGCTGGATCCGGTGGCGCAGGGACGGCGCCGGCTCAAGCGCTGCGTCCTGGCTCTGCTCGCTCTGGCAGCGCCGGCGCGCGCATGGCCATTGGCCGCCGACCAATTCGCGGGCGCGCCGGGCATGACCGATCGCCTCGCGGCTTTGCGCATACTCGCGCGCAGCGACTTTGCTGGCGCAAAGCCCATGCTTGCGCAGTTTCGCGCCCGTCACGAACACGACGCACTGGCACTGGACGAATGGTTTTCGCTGCAAGCGCAGTTACCCGGGGAGTCGGCACTCAATCGCGTACTTGCGCTGGAAAGCGATGCTGCTTTCAGCTGGCAAAACCCGAACCGCGTAAATGCGCTGTTTGGCGCGTTCATGCGCGGCAACCCCAGCGGATTTCATCGCGCCGACGGAGCCAGCTACAGGGAGATCGCGCAGCGGTTGCAGGCGCTGGATGCACTCAATCCACAAATCGCCGCGCGCCTGGCGACTGCGTTCAATGACTGGCAACGCCTGGAACCACAGCGGCGTCAGGCGGCACAAGCTGCGCTCGAATCACTTGCTGACTGCGCACATCTGTCACCGAATCTGACAGAAATTCTCAAGCGCTTGCAGCAACCCTGAAGATCGGCGATGAGAGCGGCGATGAGAGCGCCGACAAATCGGCAACGAGATCGGCGATCAGCGCGGTGAGCAGCGCACCAGTGCATCCCTTACCTGGGCCATATCTGGTGTGCGAGCAGCTCGTCGCGGTTCCCCGCGTGCCTACTGCCGCACCGCCGCGGACATCCATCAGAGATGTTTCAGGCAGCCAGCTGGACCAGCTCTTCGCGCAGGCGTGACAAACGTGATGTCAGTACCGGTCGCAGCGTGGCACGCTCAGTGGCAGCTTGCTCATCAAGACGATCGATGGCCATTTCCACCGTGGCCAGTTCCACCAGCAGATCGTGGTGCGGAAAAAAAGTTTGCAGGTTCACTTCCATCTCGCTCTCCTCAGGTTTGCCTTCTCTGGAACTGATGAAGCAATCGTCGTGCCAGCCGTAACCAGACGTCTAAGCGAAGCGCTGGCGACGCAGGGATTGCCGCAGCACGTCATCTGCTGCCGTGCATCGGCACAAATGGCGGTGTGACCACCGTCTAGTGACGTGGACCTTCATCCGTGGCGAACGGTTGTGCCGCTGCGACCGTTCGTTCCTGGCGCGGGACATACGGTCATGTGGAATTCGCCGTGCTCCACGCTGCCAGCAGGCGCCAGGTGTACAAAGACAAAACCCCGCAACTCGCGTTGCGGGGTTTTGTCTTTGCGACCCTCGTGTTCCCCAACACAAGGTGGCGACAGATGACCGTGCCGCCATGCTTCCTTCCCAGTCGCGATCGAACCCCTGTAATCGATCTCAGCGCGCGTCGTGCGCAGCATCCGTCCGGGAAAGTGCAGAAACATCCAAGCACGTTGCATGCCATATCTCAACGTTCGGCGCAGGCACGGCCCAGTCTTCGCACGTGCGATCGTCCGCAGGGCGCGATGGCACTACCATGGGCACTTCCACGCATTCGCCTGCCGGATCAAGGCTTTCCCATGCTGCATCCAACCACTTATGACGTCATCGTGATCGGCGGCGGCCATGCCGGCACCGAAGCCGCGCTGGCCGCTGCGCGCTGTGGCGCGCGTACGCTGCTTTTGACGCATAACGTGGAAACGATCGGGCAGATGAGCTGCAATCCAGCCATTGGCGGGATCGGCAAGGGCCACCTGGTCAAGGAGATCGATGCCCTGGGCGGCGGCATGGCGCACGCGGCGGACCTGGGTGGAATCCAATGGCGCACGCTCAACCAGTCCAAGGGTCCGGCAGTGCGCGCCACGCGCTGCCAGGCCGACCGCAATTTGTACAAGGCGGCGATTCGCCATCTCGTGGAGACGCAGTCGAACCTGCAACTTTTCCAGCAAGCGGTGGATGATCTGATCATCGACGGCGGGCGGGTCACCGGAGTGGTGACGCAGATGGGCCTGAGCTTTCACGCTCGCACAGTTGTGCTGACCGTAGGCACATTCCTCGCCGGCAAGATCCATATCGGGCAGAGCCATTACGCCGGGGGGCGCGCCGGGGATCCAGCTGCCACCACGCTGGCGAGCAGGCTGCGCGACCTGCCGCTCGCAGCCAGTCGCCTGAAGACCGGTACCCCGCCGCGTATTGACCGTCGAAGTATCGATTTCAGCAATCTGGAAGAGCAGGTTGGCGACCTTCCGGCGCCGGTGTTTTCCTACCTCGGCACCGCACAGGAACATCCGCAGCAAGTCAGTTGCTGGATCACTCACACCAATGATCGCACGCACGAAATCATTCGCGGCGGGCTGGATCGTTCGCCTTTGTATTCCGGCCAGATTGAAGGTATCGGCCCGCGCTATTGTCCGTCCATTGAAGACAAGGTGGTGCGCTTCGCGGAGAAAACCAGCCATCAGGTTTTCATCGAACCGGAAGGCCTGGACACCTTCGAGATTTACCCGAACGGGGTTTCCACCTCGCTGCCGTTCGACGTGCAGCTCGCGCTGGTGCAGTCCATCAAGGGTTTCGAGCACGCGCACATCACACGTCCTGGTTACGCCATTGAATACGATTACTTTGATCCACGCGGACTGTATCCGTGGCTGGAGACCAAGGCCCTCGGCGGTTTGTATTTTGCCGGTCAGATCAACGGCACGACCGGTTACGAAGAAGCTGCCGCGCAGGGGGTTATCGCCGGCCTCAACGCGGCGCGCGCGGTGCACGATCAGGAGCCTTGGTACCCCCGCCGCGAGGAGGCATACATCGGCGTGCTGATCGACGATCTCACCACCAACGGCACGATCGAGCCCTACCGCATGTTCACCTCGCGCGCCGAATACCGATTGCACCTGCGCGAAGACAATGCGGATCTGCGACTGAGCGAAATCGGTCATCATTTGGGTGTGGTGCCGCAGGCACGTTACGACGCGATGCGCGCCAAACGCGATGCGGTCGACGCTGAAATGCAGCGCCTGCAGGGGTTGTGGTCCACTCCCGCAAATGGGCTGGGCGCGGCCATCGCCCACGAACTTGGCATCGTCGTGGGTCATGAAACGAGCGCAACCGATCTGCTGCGGCGGCCGGAAATCAGCTACGCCGTACTCACCTCCGTAGACGGCTTCGGACCGCCCGTGCCGCGTGCAGACGTGGCCGCACAAGTGGAAGTTCAGACCAAGTACGCCGGCTACCTGCAGCGTCAGCGGGAAGAAATCGAACGCCAGCGCCGCCACGCCGACACGGCCATCCCTACCAGCTTCGACTACGACAAGGTGCGCGGTCTGTCGGCCGAAGTGTTGCTTAAACTCAAACGCACGCTACCGGCGACTTTGGGTCAGGCTGCGCGCATCAGCGGCGTCACGCCTGCCGCGATCTCGCTGCTGCTGGTGCACTTGCAGCGCCGGGCGGCCTGAAACCGGGGCTGCACGATGGAAATGCCGCACACTACGCAGCCCGCGCCGACACTGGCGCGCGTGGCATCATGCTCACCGACAATTCAACTCCACAGCGGGGACGCGCAAAATGGAAATCTGGATCGGCCGCGACGGTGAACGACATGGTCCTTACAAGGAAGAAGATGTCCGCCAGTGGCTGCAAAGTGGCAAGATGAGTGGCGCCGACCTGGGCTGGTACGAAGGCCTGGCCGATTGGCAGCCGTTGTCCGTTCTGCTCCCGGATGCCGTAGCCAGCGCCGCAGGGACCAGCGCAGGTGCGGCGCCGCCTGCGCTCACAGCTTTGCCGCAGACCACGACTGCGGCCCTCGAAGATCATGCCGGCTTCTGGAAGCGCGTCGCGGCCTACGTCATCGATTACATCGTGCTGCTCATTCCGGGCAAGCTGATCGGTTCGATGTTCGGTGCAACTGCCGCGTCTGCCGCGCTGGAACAAGCGCAGAAAAGCGCGGGCAGCGACCCGCAGGTGCTCGTCGCCGGCCTTGAGGTCTACCTGCACACCATGTGGCCAGGCCTGGTGCTCTCAACCATCGTCGTATGGCTGTACTTTGCGCTACTGGAAAGCTCGGTCTGGCAAGCCACGATCGGCAAACTGGTTCTGGGCATCCGCGTCACCGACCTGCGTGGGGCGCGCATCAGCCTGCCTCACGCACTGGGTCGTTATCTGGCCAAGTTCCTCAGCTTGATCATCTTCGGCATCGGCTTTCTGATGGTGGCGTGGACCGGGCGCAAGCAGGGTTTGCACGACATGCTGGCCCAGACTCTGGTGCTCAATGGTCGCGCCAGTCAGTTTCAAAACGCCGGTGGCAACAACCCGACCCAGCCCACGGGCGGTTCGTTCGACGCGTGATCGGCCGTGGCTGTTGGCGGTGCTGATGCTGGGCGCAACGTCCGCTGCGACGGATGGGAGGCTAGCGTGCAGTGCGGTCGTTGATCCAAGTGGCACAAGTTGGCACGACGACGACGGCGCCACCGAACGACGGTTTGGCGCATGATTCTGCAAGCGCCGCCAGCGCTGCAGTCACGACGGCAATGAGGTTGGCTATCGAACATCACTGGACGCTGCCCCAGACCTGCGACATGGTGAAGAAAGACAACATTCCTGAGCCTGCGCGCGCCTGGTTATCCAGCCAACCTCCATTGTTTCAGCATTGTGACGCTCAGTATTTCAACGTGATTTGGCCATCCCATCGGCGCAGAATAAAAGCAGGCAAGCCTTTCCACTGGCTGTGTCACGCAGGCGTTTCCAGGCCATAGAGGAGGCGCTGCGTTGCAGCATGCGCTTCCGTATGGAGTGCACTAACGTAACCAACAATTAACAAGGCCATATTGGCCAGGAGTCCGTCCATGCTTCGCACCCGTCACCTCGTTGGCGCCATCACGGCAGCGCTGCTCTTCAGTGCTTCCGCTGCGGCGGCCAACTTTTCGCAAGTCGTCGTGTTCGGCGACAGCCTCAGCGACAACGGCAATATCTCCCTGGCTACGCGACCCACACTGCAGCCGCCGCTGCGCTTTACGACAAACCCGGGCACGGTCGGCATCGAGAACGTGGCCAGCAACCTCGGCTTCACGCTGAAGCCGTCATTGCTGGGCGGCACGGACTTCGCGTGGGGCGGTGCTGGCGTAGTCAACAATTCGCCTGGTACGCCGGCAGCCGTGCCAACGCTCACCGCTCAGGTCGGCGCATATCTGGCCAGTGGCACGACTGACCCGAACGCGTTGTATTCCATCTGGGGCGGAGCGAACGACATCTTCTATGCTGCAACATCGGCCGGCGCTGCCGCCACCGCGCAGCAGCTGATTGCCCAGAACGTTGCCGCGCAGATTGCGCAACTGCAGACTGCAGGCGTTCCGCAGGCGCAGATCAACGCACTCATTCCGCAGATCACGCAAGCAGTGACCGCTGCCGTGGTGCAGCAAGTACAGGCAGTCGCCGGCGTGTCTTCCCTGATGACCGCCGAGCAAGCCCAGGCTGCCGTTGGCGCTGCCGCGCAGCAGGAAGTAAAGCTCATTGGACAACTGCAGGCGGCGGGCGTGAAAAACATCCTCGTCTTCAACTTGCCCAACATCGGCACCACCCCTTCCGCCACCGCGCAGGGCCCTGCCGGAGCGGCATCGTTGACAGGTCTGAGCCTGATCTTCAATGGCCAACTCAACGCCGGGCTTGCACAAATGCAGACCGGGATCATCCCGGTCAATGCGTTCGGCCTGCTCTCCGAAGCCATCGCCAATCCGACCGCCTATGGCTTCAGCAACGTTACCGACCCGGCATGCGGCGCCGGCTCCAGCTCGGTGGCATGCGGCCCACAGGGCTCGGGCCTGCCTTTCACCTATGCCCCGGGCACAGATCAAACGTACATTTTCGCCGATGGTGTGCATCCGACGACGGCTGCGCACGCGATGCTTGGCCAGTACGTTATGTCCATCATCCGCGCACCGGAACAAATCTCACTGCTTGGGGAAGCGCCGCTGGCATCCAGCGGAGCGCAAGCGCGTGCAGTTCGCCGACAGATGCTGCTGGATAGCAAAGCGGGTGAAACTCGCGCCTTCGTCAATATCGATTACGCACGTCAAAAGTTCGATGGAAGCAGTTCATCTCCACGCACCACGAGCGACAATTTCAACTTCACCGTGGGTGCCGATGTGCGCGCCAACGACAATGTCTCGCTCGGCATAGCGCTGGGCGCCGGTCAGAACAATGCGAACTTTTCCGGCGGCGGCGGCGGTTACAAGATGCAGGACATCAGCGGCCTGGGCTATCTGACTTATCGCGTGGGTGGCGGTTACGTCGGCGGCTACGCGAACTTTGGCCAATCCAACTTCAAGGACATTGAACGTCGCTTCGACATCGCCGCCACGCAGCGCACGGAGACCGGCAAGACGAATGGCACCCATCTGGGTGGTGGCGTCACTGGCGGTTGGTGGTTTGATTTCAACGAATTGAGCACCGGCCCATTCGCCACGTTTGCCTGGGACACGGCCAAGGTGAGCGGGTATCACGAGGGCGGCAACGACAGCAGTTCAATGTCGTTCGGCCGTCAGCAACGCGACGCGTTGGTAAGCACGCTTGGCTGGCGGCTGCAGGGCCATTGGCAGACCGGCAACATGGTCATGTCGCCATACGCTGAACTTGCGTGGAATCACGACAGCAAGGCGGACCCGCGCATGGTGACCGCGGGCCTGAACAGCATGAACGGTACGTTTGCGCTGAATGGGTTTACCCCGGATAAAACCTGGGGCACCGCGGAACTGGGTCTGTCCGCTCAGCTCACGCCAACGATCAACAGCTGGGTCGGCTACAGCGGTCGCATCAGCGATGACAGCCAGAAGTACCACAGCATCAACATGGGTTTCCGCTTTGTGTTTTGATCTGCCTGTATGACGGACAAGAAAAAACCGACTGCTCGCGCAGGCGGTTTTTTTGTCACGGCAGCTCGCTATTACTTGCCCTTGCCATTCGTCGCGAGCGAGAGCACGTCCGCTGCCTGCTTGCGCAGGTTGGCAGCAGTATCGGCATCAAGCTCCTGTTTCTCGCCACCAGTCTGGTGCTGCTTGAGCACCAAGTTCCCGGCTTCATCCCAGCCGGCTCGATCCACTACGCTCGCCTTGGCTCCGCTGCTGGCCTTGGTCTGCTGCTCGACCACCCACGGCTTGCCGTCCCGATACGCATAATCGGTACTGGTGAAATTCTTGCCCGTGTAGTCGACAAGTTCGCGAATGAACTTGATCTCGCCGCCCTGACGGAACAACTGCCAGCCGCGTGAGCTGTCCTTCTCCAGTTTCGTGCCGCGCGTGATCTTCATCCCGCCCAGCTGTTTCTGCACGTCAGTGAATGCCGCCAGCAGCTTCTCGCTCTTGGTTTCCTGTGCAACCAGCTCGATCGCCGCCGTGTTCGGATGACCCTTCGTCAGCACCGGTGCCTGGATCGGCATGGTGTAATGACGGTCGCCATCCACCAGCGTGGCCTGCAGGATATACAAGTCAGCCCGCTTCACCTGCGCCGGATCAAACGTCAACTGGAACGTCTGTGGAAACTGATTGGCAGGCATGACGGTCTTGCTAGCCAGAGGTGCGCCACTGGCGGCCGCATCGGCCGTAATATCCACCAGACGAATGTCCAACCGGGCATTGGTGGACAACTGCGTCGGCTCGCGCAAAGCGACCGTGCCGGTGACTTCGCCGGGTATGGGTGCACTGGCGCTGCCGGCCCCGGCGGTCTTGGACGCGGAAGGCGTGCCGGCGTCTTTGGCAGCCGTCGAAGAAGGAGCATTGCAGCCGGCCAGTGTCAGCGCTGCGGCTGACATCAGCGACAAAACCATCCTGCGCATGGAAAGACCTCATCAAGCGATGGAAACGGACACGAGAGCAGGCCGGCACGAGTTCGCCACAGCCTTCTTCCCGAGCGGAAAACGCGAAGCATAGCGGAAAATTCCCGAGCCGTAGAATTGAGCAGCACGAACACTACGCACGCATCGCTATGCGGATTACTTGGTCATGGCACGGTAAAACTCAGCGATGCAAGGCACGATGGGCGATGTCCCGCCGATAAGTCTTGCCTGCAAACTGGATCGCATCGACCCCGTGGTACGCGCGCTCGCGCGCATCGGCGATATCCGTTCCAAGCGCACACACGGTCAATACCCGCCCGCCGGCAGTCACCACGCGGCCCTCGCCGTCCACTTGCGTACCGCCGTGGAAAACCTGCAAATCCGCACCCATCGCGGAATCCAGGCCCGATATGGCGTCACCCAGGCGCACCCGGCCCGGATATCCGGCTGCCGTCAAGACCACGCCAATCGCTGGTCGCCGGTCCCAATGGGCGTGCACGTGCTCCAGGCGACCCTCAATTGCAGCGTCGATCAGCTCCACCAGATCGGATTTGAGACGCAACAATATCGGCTGCGCCTCCGGGTCGCCCAGGCGCACGTTGAACTCGATCACCCTGGGCGTACCGCTGGCGTCAATCATCAGCCCCGCATACAGGAAGCCGATGAATGGCGCGCCCTCGGCGGCCATTGCGTGCACGGTCGGTTCGATGACTTCGCGCAGGATCCGCTGTTCCACCTGCGCGCTGACCACGGGCGCCGGCGAGTACGCGCCCATGCCGCCGGTGTTGGGGCCGAGGTCACCTTCGTCGCGACGCTTGTGGTCCTGGCTGCTGGCCAACGGCAGCACGTGCGTGCCGTCGCACATCACGATGTAGCTGGCTTCCTCACCTTCGAGGAATTCCTCGATCACCACGCGCGACGACGCCGCTCCATAGCGACGTGCGCCGAGCATGTCATGCAACGCCTGCTCGGCATCGGTCAGAGTCAACGCCACCACCACTCCCTTGCCCGCAGCGAGGCCATCGGCCTTGATGACGATCGGAGCATGACGGCGATGGATCTGATCACGCACGTAGGCGAGTGCCGGCTGCAACTCGGTGAACGAGGCGTAGTCAGCAGTCGGAATACCGTGGCGCAAAAGGAAGTCCTTGGCGAACGCCTTGGAGCCTTCAAGCTGCGCGGCAATAGCGCGCGGGCCGAAAATGCGCAGGCCTGCCGAACGGAAACGATCAGCAATGCCAGCCACCAGCGGCACTTCCGGACCGACCACGGTAAGACCAACTTTCTCGCTGCGCGCCAGGGCCAGCAATCCATCGAGATCGTCCATCGCCACGTTAACGTTGCGCGTACGCGGTTCGCTTGCCGTACCCGCATTGCCCGGTGCCACCAGGACACAGTCCACGCGCGGCGACTGGCACAGCTTCCACGCCAGCGCATGCTCGCGCGCTCCGCTGCCGATGACCAGAACCTTCATTGCCGCTCCAATGATCTCGCGCATCGCGAAGACACGCATTGTAGCGGCAGGCAAGATCCCGTCGTGATGCGTCACTCAGGCCCGCCGGCGCGCCGCGCAACGTGCTTTCAGGTCGCTCACGAGCGGGGCACGGAAAGGGTATTGCGCAACAAGCGACCAGCATCGGGGACGTCGCGCAAGACCGAGCTGCGACTTGGCTGCTGACTTGCCGCAGCGGCTGGTGCGGCTACCGCTGATGCCCACGCGAAAAGGGCACGGTCAAACCTTGCACTCGGCCAGCAACGCGAGCAAGGCGCTCCGTGGCAGCTTTCCGGTCTCGTTGCGCGGCAGCGCCTTTACCAGGCGGAGTGGGCGCGGCAGAAATACCGGATCAATGGAGCGTCGCAACGCCTCGATGATCTCCGTTGCGTCCAGCTCCGGCGCCACTGCCACTGCGGCAATGCGCTGCACTCCCAATGCGTCGCGTTCGTCAAGCTGCAACACGACACCGTCGCGCACACCTGGAACGGCCAGCAAACGTCGGGTGAGGTCACTCAATGACGCCCGTTTGCCGGCAATCTCCAGCAGGTCCGCGCGTCGTCCGCTCAAAGTGAAACTGCGACCATTGGCGGCGATGCTGACAATATCCGCCAGCGTCACGGCGCAGCTCAACTGCGGCGCGCATACCGCAGTGCCGTCCGGTTGCGCCTGGAGGGTGACGTCAGGATACAACTGCCAGTCCTCGCTGACGGTAGGGCGTCGACTGGCAAATACGCAGGTTTCGGTAGAGCCGAACACTTCCTGTACGGGTGCAGCAAAACCATCTTCCACGGCACGCGCCAGTGCAACTGACAACGGCGCAGTTGCAGAAATGATCAGTTCCACCGGCGGCAAGCAGACGCCTGATTCGATTAGCGCGCGCAAATGCACCGGAGTACTTACCAGCACGCGCGGCGCGGGTATGCCGGCGAGAGCGGCAGCGACATCGGCAGGAAACAGCGGTCGTCCACAATGCACGCTGTGTCCACCCAGAAGAGGCAGCAACACGGACATCTCCACACCGTACATGTGCTGCGGTGGCACAGTTGCGACGATGCTGAAGCTGCCTTGCACCGCCGCACTCAAAATGCCCAGGTTGCCTGCGTTGCTGGCATGGAGGCTGCCCCAGGTTTTCGGACTTGGATGCGGCAAGGCGGTTGAGCCAGAGGTGTAGCCGATGGCAACCACCTGATCGGCAGGTATGTCCGGCCACTCCCATTCCTCCTCGACTGCTGGCAGATGATCCAGATCCGGCAAACGCCAGTATCCGGGCGGCGCAGGATCCAGAGCCTCGTTACCAAATGCGTAGCACCCGGGATGAGTCGCCATGACTTCGTCCACCGCGCGCGGCGCACGGGAGGAGGGCAGCAGCGTCACCTGTCCACGCAGCATGGCAGCGCAGAACGCAACCATGAAGGCGTAGCGGTCGGTACACAGGCTGACCACCGCTTCGGCGGGCGGGAGCATCGCCGCAACAGCACGGGCGTGCTGAAGAAATTGCCGCGCACTGATTGCGCGGCCGTGGCGCCACGCCAGCACCCGATGCGGATCTGCCGCCAGCAGCAACGGCAGTTGCCGCGACGCAGTACGCACGAAAGTGTCCGGAACGTGGCTCATAAAGCATCTCTGCGGTAAGTAGTGGTCACGCGTGCACCGATAGAAATACACCCATCAGGTGCAGACGATGTGGAACCGAAATGTAGTCGCCGGCCTCCGCAGGCGAGCGCAGCAGAACGAGGCTTCACGCACCAGTCGACAAGATGGAGACGTATCACACGCGAAGGACGGCGCCCGAGAGCGCGTCGCGAATGGACGTAGGTGTGATCTGGTCCCCCAGCGGCGCGTCCAGCAATCCATCCAGTGCGTCGCCAAAATAAGCAGCCACGGTACGCGCTGCCCGCGCCGGCGGTTGCCCGTGTGGATTGGCGCTGGTGGACACCAGCGCCCCGCCGAATTCGCGACACAACGCGGCGGCGGCGGGATGGGCTGTGACACGCAAGGCGATTCCGGCATGGTTGCCGCAGATCCACTGCGGGACCGCAGCCGCGCGGGGAAACACCCACGTGTTCGGCCCGGGCCAACTACGCTGCACGCGCTCCATCATCGCGGCGGGCACGGCAGTCAGGTCAATGTACGGCGCGACCTGTGCAAAATCCGCGGCGATCAGCAGAACGCCCTGAGTCGACGGTCGTTGCTTGAGTGCAAACAAGCGCTCAAACGCGCGTTGGTCGTGCGGATCGCACCCCAGACCAAACACGGCCTCGGTGGGATAGGCCAGTACACCGCCCGCGCGCAGCAGCGTCGCGGCCGCATGCAAGTCAGCCAGGGTCAGATGCTGCAACACTCAAGCGTCCGGATTGTTCGCCGCCGGGCCCGCGGGGGGCTTGCGCGCTGCGGACTTCTTGACTGTCTTGCCTGCAGTCTTGCGCGCCGCTGGCTTCTTTATCGCAGTTTTTCCGGCTGCCGCATGCTTCGCCGCCGGCGCAGCTTTTTTCACCGCACTTTTCCTGGTCGCGGCCTTCTTGGTCGCGGTCTTTTTTGCCGTCGCCTTGCCTGCGCCGTTTTTGCCAAATCGCGGCTTGCGTGCAGGCGCCGCTGCCAGCAGTTCCAGACATTGCGCCTGAGTCAGCAGCTTGGGTTCCTGTTCCTTGGGTATGCGCGCGTTCTTGTCGCCATCGGTGATGTATGCGCCATAGCGCCCGTTCAACACTTGCACCCCGTCGCCGAAATCAAGAATCAAACGATTCGCGAGCATCTCCAGTTTCTCGGCAACGATTTGCAGTGCGCGCGGCAACTCGATGGTGTACGGATCGTCCTCAGGTTTGAGCGATGCGTAGGTGCTGCCCTGCTTCACGAATGGACCAAAGCGTCCGACCCCGACCAGCACCTCATCGCCATTTTCCGCCTGCCCGAGTTGTCTGGGCAGCTTGAACAGCTCCAAGGCATCAGCCAGGGTGATCGAGTGCATACTTTGTCCGGCGCGCAGGCTGGCAAAGGTCGGCTTTTCCTCGTCTTCCTTGGTCCCGATCGCGACATACGGTCCGTAGCGACCAAGCCGCACCGATACCGGTTTGCCGGTTTTGGGATCGACGCCCAGCTCCCGCGCGCCGGTTGCCTCATTGCGATCCACGGACTCGGTCTTCTCGTCCACCAGGCGCTTGAACGGAACCCAGAAGCGCTCCATCAGCGGCCGCCATGCGGTCTCGCCGCGACTGACAGCGTCCAGTTCGTCCTCGAGCTTTGCCGTGAAGTCGTAATCAACGTACTGCGTGAAATGCTGGGTCAGGAATCGGCTGACTGCGCGACCGACATCGCTGGGCTTGAAGCGTCGGCTGTCAAGCATCACGTACTCGCGGTGCAGCAGTACCTGGATGATGCTGGCGTAAGTCGATGGCCGGCCAATGCCGCGTTCCTCCAGCGCCTTGACCAGGCTCGCTTCGGAGAAACGCGGCGGTGGCTCGGTGAAATGCTGGTCAGCGGCAATGTCGCGCAGGGCGATCTGCTCACCCACCGTCAATCGTGGCAAGCGTCGACCTTCGTCGTCGTCATCCGCACTCTTCTGATCGCGACCTTCCTCATACACCGCCAGAAAGCCAGGGTCGATGATCGTGGTGCCGCTGGAGCGGAACGAGGCATCGCCACCGGTGGCCATGGCAGCTCCCGGCACCGCGTAGCGCTCCACGTCGGGCACCGCGAATTCCACCGTCACCGTGTTCAACGTGGCATGGATCATCTGGCACGCCACTGCACGCTTCCAGATCAATTCGTACAACTTGCGCTGATCGTCGTTGAGCACTGCTGCCACCGAACGTGGCGTGCGCATCGCTGATGTGGGCCGGATCGCCTCATGCGCCTCCTGGGCGTTCTTGGATTTGGTCTTGTATACCTGCGGTGCGTCGGGCAAGGCGCGCGCGCCGAACTCGCGTTCGATGGTTTCGCGAATCTCCGTTACCGCGTCTGCACCGAGCATCGTCGAGTCAGTACGCATGTAAGTGATCAAGCCGACGTTGCCTTCGGCGCCCAATGCCACGCCTTCATACAGACCTTGCGCCACTTTCATCGTGCGGCTGGTGGTGAAGCCGAGCTTGCGCGCCGCTTCCTGCTGCAGGGTGGACGTAGTGAACGGCGCGGCAGGGCGGCGTTTGCGCTCCCTGGACGAGACATCGCTCACGGTGAGGCGGCCGTGTGCAGCCTGCTTCAGCGCTGCGCGCGCGGCGTGCGCAGCGCCTTCGTCGGTGAGATCAAACTGCTCGAACTTCTTGCCGTTGAGCTTGCTCAGGCGCGCGCTGAAATCGCCGTCGGCATGGTTCAGCTGCGCTTCTATGCTCCAGTACTCGCGCGCGGTGAATGCCTCGATCTCTTCCTCGCGCTCGACGATCATGCGCAGCGCGGGTGATTGCACGCGGCCGGCGGACAGCCCACGTTGCACCTTGCGCCACAACACCGGCGAAAGATTGAAGCCCACCAGATAATCGAGTGCGCGACGCGCTTGCTGCGCGTCCACCAGGTCGTAGGACAATCCCCGCGGGTTGGCGACGGCTGCCTTGATTGCCTTGGGCGTGATTTCGGAAAACACGACGCGATAGACCTGCTTGCCTTCGAGCAGGCCGCGCTCCTGCAAAATCTCCCGCACATGCCAACTGATCGCTTCACCCTCACGATCCAGGTCGGTAGCCAGATAAATGTTTTCTGCCGCTTTGGCCGCCTTGGCGATCGCGTCGACGTGTTTTTCGTTGCGCTCGATGATCTGGTAAGCCATGGCAAAGTCGTGTTCGGTATCAACTGCGCCCTCCTTCGGCTTCAGGTCACGCACATGGCCATAGGAGGCGAGCACATAAAAGTCGTTGCCCAGATATTTGTTGATCGTTTTTGCCTTGGCGGGCGATTCGACGATAAGCAGGTTTTTTGCCATGAAGCTTGATTTCCACAAAACGGACTTGACGGCGCGTCGGTTGGCGCCGGACATATATATAGTTGAAACCACGCCGCACGCATGCTGTCAAGCACAATTGCGGAAACTGTCCATGATCTGCTGCGCGCGTTCGCCGCGTCAATCACCGTGTGCCGAAGGCAAACGCTGATAGCGATTGCCGGGCAAACTCTCAACCTTGGCCTCCAGCTCCAGCATCAACAACCGGGCACCCAGGTCTGCGCTCGACGCACCGGTGCGTGCAGCAAGTTCGTCCAACGTCACCGGGTCGTACCCAACTTCGTGCAAAAGACTTTGTAGCGATGAATCAACGTGGCCCGTCTCTGGAGCGTTGGCAGCTCCGTCGGAGGGCGCTACGAGCGACCGGGAGCGCGTCTGTTCAAGCTCGGGCACGGCGAGCCGCAGCGCCAATTCCTGGCCAAGCATGCGCGCAGCTGGCGCCAATGTCTCGACAATTTCCTCCGTTTGCTCAACCAATCGCGCGCCATCACGAATCAGGCGATGGCATCCACGAGCCAGCGGATTGTGGATGGAACCGGGCAGCGCAAATACTTCGCGACCCTGCTCGCCTGCCAGACGCGCCGTAATCAGCGAGCCGGAACGCAGGCCGGCTTCGACCACCAGCGTTCCCAAAGACAGCCCGGCAATCAGCCGGTTCCGGCGCGGAAAATGGTCCGCACGTGCGCCAGTGCCAGGCGGAAATTCGCTGACCAGCGCGCCGTGCGCAGCAATGCGTTGGCTCAGCAATTGATGTTTGCGCGGATAGATCAGATCGGGACCGGTCCCCATGACAGCGACCGTCAGGCCACCCACTTCCAGCGTGCCGACATGCGCTGCCGCGTCAATGCCTTCGGCCAGACCACTGGTAATTACAAACCCTGCCTGCGACAACCGCTGCGCAAATGTACGCGCATGCGCCATGCCACCCGCACTGGCAGCGCGCGCACCGACAATCGCCACTTGCGGATGCAACAAAGCATCGGAGTCGCCCACCACAAACAAAGCTGCCGGTGGTTGCGGGATATTCTCCAGCTGCGGCGGAAAGTCGGCGTCGGTACAACACAAAAGTCGATGACCCGGGGTGGCCAGCCAATCCAGGTCAGACGCCAGTAGCGCCTCATCGGGTGCATGCAACCACGCGCCTGCGCCCGGTCCCAACATTGCGCGCTGACGCCACAACTGAGCGAGCGCCGCGTGGATGTTGTTGTCAGCGTGCGCAAGGCGCTCACGCAGTCCCCCGGGGCCCACGCCGGGCGTGCGTAGCGCGGTCAGCCAGGCTCGCCATTCGTTTCTCTGGTCCATGCGCAAAGTGTACGGGCCGCGCAAGAACAGAAACGGCGCGGTGGAGGCCGCGCCGTGCTGTAGGCATGCAACGATGGAGTTACACCGTTTTACTCGGGCATGCGCAATCTGGCATTGATATGCACCGGACGCAGGCCGTCCATGATCAGGCCGTAGCTGACCCGGTCAAACGTGCGAAAGACCATCACGTGACCGACAAACTCATCAGGCAGCGTCACCTTCTTGCCCGTTCCACGTCGCCAGCTGTTGCTCGCCACGTCGTCGTTGATGGTCTGGCCGGGCTCGTAAATCGCATACGTCTGGCCGTTGTCCACGCCATTGCTGGCCCCGATGGAAAGCATGACTACCTGCCGTGATCCCACCGCATCGAGCGCGTCGGCAAAGCCGATCACGTGCGCATCAGGAGCCACGCTCTTGGGAGCATGCGGGTAGTAATACGGATCGTACGGTGCATCATCGGCGGGCATGATGCGATCGCCACTGCGGATCTCCATGGTGGAGTCCAGCAGTAACAACGTGGACGGATCACCCATGCGCAAGGTTTCTGCCGTGCCGATCACACTGACCTCGACACCCAGGTCAGCACCCCGGCCCCAGTGACCGTCATTGCGCGAATCCTCGCTCCACGGCGCGTTGACCATCGCAGCGTTGCTGTTCATCGGATGGCTGACGAGGTCATGTCCCGCATCGCCCTGTGCAAACCCACGAAACACATGCGTCGGCCGAACTACCGCCCAGCGCTGGCCGGGTGCGCCTTGCAGACCACGCACATACAGGTTCTGACCTACTGCCCCGCGCAAGCGAGCCTCTTCCAGTCCCACCACGTATGGCGCTGAACTGACGGCGTTGGAATCCACCACCCGCATGTCCTTGAGAAACATGCGCAGGTCGGCCAGCGGAATGGCCGGCACCGCATCGCCTTCACGATGGACGCTCGGTTGCAATCTCAACCGTGTGCCGTTGATGAAGGACAGGTTGAGCACATCGCCGGGATAAATGAGGTGCGGGTTGCGCACTTGCGGGTTGGCTTGCCAGATTTCCGGCCACAGCCAGGGCTTGGCGAGAAACTTGGCGGAGATGTCCCACAACGTATCGCCGCGGCGCACTGTGTAAGTGTCCGGATGGCCATTGCGCAGCGGGACACTCGCGGCGTACACCGCCACGGTGACCAGCATGCTGGCCAGCAACACGAGAATTTTTCTGATCATTGGCGGGAATCCCCCTTCCCCAGGTGCTCTGGCGAGTGTAACCGAATCGTTAAGGCGCGCAACAGCGACCGCCGCGGACGAAAGCGCTGACCGCCCCACGGCCAAACACGTACAATGGGCGGCATTGTAAAGTGCCGCAGGGCTTGGTTTTCGCCGATTTGCCCGCAGTTTCGGCACCCGAGGTGAAGCCCATGACGATTCTTTCCATCCTTGAATTCCCCGATCCGCGACTGCGCCTGCGTGCAGCTGCAGTGACCGCGTTTGACGCAAAGCTCAAGCGACTGGGCGCCGACTTGCTGCAAACCATGTACGCAGCCAATGGCGTGGGCCTGGCTGCCATCCAGGTCAACGTGCAGCAACGCGTTTTGGTGGCTGACATGAGCGACGACCGCGCGCAGCCACTGGTTTTGGTCAACCCGCAGGTAGTGGAAAAGTCGGGCTTGCAGGTTTATCAGGAAGGTTGCCTGTCTTTTCCGGGCATGTTTGCCGACGTCACCCGCGCGCTCAACATAAAGGTCCGTGCGCAAGACACGTCCGGTAATGAGCTGACCCTTGAGCTGGAAGGCCCGCTGGCGGTATGCATCCAGCATGAGATTGACCATCTGGACGGCAAGATGTTTGTAGATTACCTCTCGCCGCTGAAGCGCACGCTGCTGCTCAAGCGACTGGACAAGCAGCGGCGGCAGGCTGCAAGTGCTTGAGTAGCTGGCAGGTTGATGACAAGCCTTTACGGCTGATTTTCGCCGGCACACCGGACTTTGCCGTGCCGTGTCTGGCGGCTTGTCAACGCACGGGGTTCGAAGTGATAGCCGTCTACACGCAGCCAGACCGTCGGGCCGGCCGCGGTCGCAAGCTCAGTCCCAGTCCGGTAAAACAAGCCGCGCTGGCTGCGGGGTTTGTGGTCGAGCAACCGGAGTCGTTGAGGTCCACCGCGGCTCAGCAAACGCTTGCCAGTCATCGACCGGACCTGCTCGTGGTGGTTGCCTACGGGTTGATCCTGCCGCGCGCGGTGCTGGCTGTGCCGACGTGCGGCTGCTGGAACGTGCACGCCAGCTTGCTGCCCCGGTGGCGCGGGGCCGCGCCGATTCAGCGTGCCATTCTCGCGGGAGACGGCGCAACGGGGGTTGCCTTGATGCGCATGGAAGCAGGGCTGGATACCGGTCCGGTCATGCTGGAACGAAGTACATCCATCAGCCCGACAGACACTGGTGGCAGCCTGCAGGACCGCTTGTCGCTGCTCGGTGCGCAATTGCTGGGCGAGGGTCTGGCGCATCTGCGCTCCGGCCATGCACCAGCGGCACGCCCGCAAGCTGCAGATGGGGTTACCTACGCGCGCAAACTCGACAAGTCCGAAGCGCCGCTCGACTTTGAGCGCACAGCCAGCGAACTGGAGCGACAAGTGCGTGCATTTGATCCATGGCCCGGCGCCACCGCGCAGATCGCCGGCGAAATGCTGCATATCTGGGGTGCGCAAGCACTGCCACTGGATCATCGGTCAGCGCCGGGCAGCGTGCTGATGGCTAGTCGGGCCGGCATTGACATCGCTTGCGCGCAAGGGGCGCTGCGCGTCAGCGCGATGCAGCGCGCCGGTGGCAGGCGTATTACGGCGGGCGACTATCTGAATGCGCGTCCCGAACTGCGCCACACGGCATGAGCGTCGACACGAGAGCGGTAGCTGCCAGGGCGCTCGTCGAGGTGGCCATGCGCGGTGCCTCATTGCGCGAGGTGATGGAGCGTCAGGCTTCTCGCCTGCCTGATCGGCGCGATCGTGCGATGTTGATGGCCCTGTTGAGCGAAGGCGCGCGATGGTGGTTGCGCTTTGATGCAGCCATTGACGGCTTGCTGCAAAAGTCGCTGCGACACAAGGATCCAGCCATTCATGCGCTGCTCGTACTTGGTCTGGTGCAGCTGGAAATCCTGCAAATGCGCAGCTATGCCGCCGTCGCAGCCACCGTGGAAGCCACGCGTGCGTTGCAGCGCCCGCAGCTCGCCGCGCTGGTCAACGCGGTTTTACGCCGCTGGCAGCGTGAGCGCGAATTACTCAATGGACAGCTGGACGCGAGTGCGCAAACACGCCACGCGCATCCCCAGTGGCTGGCTGCGGCACTGGAGCAAGACTGGCCACAGCAGGCCGAATCGATCATGGCTGCGAACAACGTCGAGCCACCGTTGATGCTGCGCGTCAACCGTCGGCACGGTTCGCGTGACGCGTTACTTGCGCACCTGGAGGCAGCCGGTTACGCGGCCAGTACGCACCCATGGCTCGTCGATGCCATCGTGCTGCCTCACAGCGTTGACGTTACACGGCTGCCCGGTTTTGCCGACGGCGCGTTCGCGGTGCAGGACGGCGCAGCGCAGGTCGCTGCGGATCTGGTGCAGCTCGGCAACGGCTTGCGCGTACTCGACGCCTGCGCGGCGCCTGGCGGCAAAGCCTGCCATCTGCTTGAGCGCGCGGACATCCAGCTGACCGCACTGGAGTTTGATGCTAAGCGTGGCGAACGCATACGCGAAAACCTGATGCGGCTGCGACTGGACGCTCGTATTGTCATTGGCGACGCCGGCGCACCCGCGGCGTGGTGGGACGGCACGCCCTACGACCGCATCGTGATCGATGCCCCGTGCTCGGCCACCGGCGTCCTGCGCCGTCGCCCCGATGTACGACTGCACCGCCGCGCCAGCGACCTGGTCGCGCTGTGCGCACAACAGCGGCATATCCTGGCAGCACTATGGCCGCTGCTCGCGCCGGGTGGTCGGCTGGTGTATGTCACCTGTTCGCTGTTGCGCCGCGAAAATGAAATGGTCGTCAACGCGCTGCTCAATGCCCAAGCCGACGCGCAGGCAGAGAGCTTCACGCTACCCGTCGGCCAGCCCGCAGCTGTCGGGTGGCAAATCCTGCCCGGCGACGGCGACCTCGACGGGATGTACTACGCGGTGCTGCGCAAGCACTCCTGCGCTGCAGCCCGAATCACCTGAGCCGACCGGACAGACAGCAGTTTGCGTGTCCGGCTGCGTGCGGCGGATGTCCGCGGACGGTCACTGCGTGCCAGCGATCTTTATCCTGCGCCCGTCACAGCGCCGTTGTCTGACCATGCGCAGCGTTGGCACAACGCTTGCTCTGTCTAGTTCTGCGGGATCCCCGCAAACAAGGGAAGACTTCCATGAATTTTGAAACATTGATGCTGCGCAGCCTGTGCGCGCTCGGTATGCTGGTTTCCGCGCTGGTTCTTGGCGCCATGTTGCTGACCACAGTGACACCCGCTGCTGACAGCACGGCGGCGAACGCGCCACGATCCACACTCGCAAGTTGCGGGGCAACGATTACCACTGCGGCCAGCCCGTCGACCCGCGGCTGAGCCAATCGCTGGCAGCCGGTAAACGGCATAATGGCCGGATGCTGCAGGTCATCCTGTTTCACCCAGAGATTCCGCCGAACACCGGAAACGTGATTCGCCTTTGCGCGAATACCGGCGCCGGGTTGCATCTGATCCGCCCGCTGGGGTTTACGCTTGACGATGCGCAGCTGCGGCGAGCCGGGCTGGATTACCACGAGTATGCCCGCGTTGTCGTGCACGACGATCTGGCGCAATGCCTGGCGAGCATCGGCACGCCACGCGTATTCGCCTTCAGCACTCGCGGCCGGGTGCGCCACACCGACGCACGGTTCGGCGACGGTGATGCCTTGCTGTTTGGTTGTGAAACCGCAGGCCTGCCGCAAGCGGTACTGAACGCGATTCCGGCCGAACAACGGCTGCGCCTGCCCATGCGCCCGAACAACCGCAGCCTGAATCTGTCCAACAGCGTTGCCATCGCCGTGTACGAAGCGTGGCGCCAGCTGGATTTCGATGGCGCAGCTACAATTCCCGCATGAGTACCACGCCAAATTCCTGGTTGCCGCAACCGCTACGCAAGCTGGGCGGGCGCGCACTGCAATCGGCGTTCAATCGTGCGCTGGCGCTGGACGTGGACACGCAACAGCAATTGGCGGGTCTCAACGGGCGCAGCGTGCAGTTGCACCTGCGCGGACCGGAAGTCGCGTTTGCGGTAACGGTCGCCGATGGCAAACTGCTGGTGGGCGCCGCCCAGGATGATGCCAGTCTGCGCGTGGCAGCGACGCCCGGCAGCCTCCTCGGCATGCTGCTCAAGCGCAATAGCGACCGCGTCGCCCCGGGCCAGGTAGACATCGCCGGCGATGCTGATTTGGCGCGCCGGCTGGCAAAGCTCGCCAGCAACTTCGCACCGGACTTTGAGGAAGCATTTGCCCGCACTTTTGGTGACGTTCTCGGCGTGCCACTTGCACGCTTGGTGCGCGAAGGCCTGGACCACTTGCACGAAACCTCCGTGCACCTGCGCGAGGATGGCGCTGACTGGCTGCGCGACGAAGCTCGCCTGGCACTGGCACCGGGCGAAGTCGAAAGTTTCCTGGACGGCGTGGACGCCGTGCGCGAGCGCAGTGAACGCCTGCAAGCGCGCGTGGCTCGTCTGAGTGCACGCGTGCGCGGCGACGCCACGTGACGTCGTTGGTGATCATCCCGCGCCTCTTGCGCGTGGCGTCGGTGCTGCTGGCATACCGGCTTGACGAGCTGGTCGATGCCACGCATTTATACCGTCCACTGAAGTTGCTGCGGCCGTTGCTCGCGCGGCCGCGGCAGCATGTCGAAGGCTTGGCGCGTGGGGTCCGGCTGCGCCTGGCGCTGACGGAACTCGGCCCCATCTTTGTCAAGGCGGGCCAGCTGCTGTCCACGCGCCGCGACGTGGTGCCAACCGATATCGCCGACGAACTTGCGCTGCTGCAGGATCAAGTCGCGCCGTTCCCCGGCGCTGAGGCACGCGCCATCGTCGAGCAGGAATTGGGTTCTCCGGTCGCCCTTCTATACGCCCAATTCGACGAGACGCCGCTGGCATCTGCTTCCATCGCCCAAGTGCACGCCGTGACGCTGCAGAACGGCAGCGACGCTGTCGTCAAGGTCTTGCGCCCTGGCATCGATGCGCAAATTGCGCGCGACGTACGCCTGCTGCGAGCGCTCGGTGTGCTGGCGCAGCGCTGGCATCCGCATGCGGACAAGATTCGCCCGCTGGAAATTGTCGCCGAAATCGAGAAGATGCTGGACAACGAGCTGGATCTGCAGCGCGAGGGTGCCAGCGCCAGCCTGCTCAAGCGAAACTTTGCCAGCGGCGTGGACCTGTTTGTCCCGGCGGTGTACTGGGAGCTGACCACTACGCGGGTGCTGACGCTTGAGCGCGTGCGCGGTGTCAGATGCAACGACATTACCGCCATTGACGCGGCGGGAATTGACCGCAAGCGCCTGGCTATCAAGGGCGTGCGCTTGTTCTACGAGCAGGTATTTCGCGACAACTTTTTCCATGCTGACGCCCATCCGGGGAATATCTGGGTGGACATCACGCGCAGCACCGAGCCGCGCTTCATTGCGCTCGATTTCGGCATCATGGGCTCCTTGTCCGAAGCCGACCAATACTGGCTCGCACAAAACTTCATCGCATTGTTTGAACGTGATTACGCGCGCATCGCGCAGCTGCACGTCGCGGCTGGCTGGATGCCTTCGGGCGTGCGTCTGGATGAACTGGAAGCGGCGGTGCGTACGGTGTGCGAGCCGTACTTCACTCGACCATTGGCGGAAATTTCGCTCGCCGAGCTGGTGGTGAAGCTGTTCCAGACGGCCAGCCGTTTCGAGCTTACCGTGCAGCCACAACTGATCCTGCTGCAGAAAACCTTGCTTAACATCGAGGGGGTCGGGCGCACGCTGGACCCGCAAATCGACATCTGGGCAGTTGCCCATCCCGTGCTCAAACGCATATTGCGCGAACGCTACAACCCGCTGCGCACGCTGCGCGACATGCGCAAGCGGCTACCGGAATGGCTGCATCACGCGCCCGAAGTGCCCGAGCTGGTACGCGATGCGCTGCGGCAGATTGCGCTTGGCGAGAGTCACTCAATGAGCGACCCGCTGCTGCTCGCCCAGTTACGCGACGATAGCCGACGACAGAATGGGTCGCTGCTGTGCAGCGTGCTTGGCGCCGCCCTGCTCGTCGGCGCCATGGCGTTGTGGGGCATGCCGACGCAGCCTGCGCCCTGGCTGCCGCTGGTGGCGACCGCCGGGTCTGCGCTTGCCTTTTTCGCCGGCTGGCGCCAGCGCTGAAGACGAGCTTTGTCGCGCATCTGAACTCCGGTCAGAACGAACCACGACACTGCAACCACGTTGGCGCCCGCTAGACTGGCGACATGCTGATCGTCGGCCCGAATCTCAGCCTGCCCGCGTCCGAGTTGCTCGAGCGCTTCCTGCGCGCGGACGGTCCGGGTGGTCAACACGTGAACCGCACCGAGAGCGCTGTGGAGCTGCGCTTTGATGTGCGCAATTCGCCGTCGCTATCGTCAGAAATTCGCGCACGCCTGCTGGCCCGCCGTGATCGGCGCATGACCGGCGAGGGTGTATTGGTGATCCAGGGTCGCCGCTTTCGTGACCAGGTGCGCAACCGCGACGATGTGCGAGCGCGCCTGGTCGCGATCATTCAAGGTGCGCTGTTGCCGCCCAAGAAACGCGTGGCCACCAAGCCCTCACGCGCATCCCGGGAGCGACGCCTGCAAGGCAAACAGCAACGCGGCAAACTCAAGCAGACTCGAACACGCCGTCCGGAGGCGGAATGAGCGAACGCGTACCAAGCCCCGGCGAATTATCCGCACAGATGCCGAAGCTGCCCGATGGGGCATTTCGCAAGCTGTGTCGTTTTGCCCTGTGCACGGCGGGTTGGGGTTTGCAAGGAAGGTTTCCTGACGTCCCGCGCCTGGTCTTGATTGTGGCGCCGCACTCGTCGTGGTGGGACGGTTTCTGGGGCCTGCTGGTGAAAGTCGCCATTGGCGCCGACGTGGGTTTCATGGGCAAGCAGGAGTTGTTTCATACCGCGCTCGGCGGCACGTTGCGCGCACTGGGCGGCATATCGGTTGACCGCAGCGCAACCAAAGGCGTTGTCGAGCAGATGATCGAGGAGTTCGCGCAACGCGATGCCTTGTGGCTGGGGGTCGCGCCAGAGGGCACGCGCAAACCGGTGGCGCACTGGCGCTCTGGTTTCTGGCATATCGCGCATGGCGCCGGGGTACCGATTCAGCCAGTGGCGTTTCACTACCCGACCAAAACCATCGTCATCGGGCCGCTGATGACAACCAGCGACGACATGGCAGCTGACGTGACTGCGCTGCGCGGATTCTACGCACCGTACAAGGGCAAGCATCGTGATGTTTGAAAAGGGACGGCCGCCGCGACCGGCCACGCTGGCCACCGCCCGCGAGAAGTAGTTTGCGTCGCTAAGTTGGGCGGAACGGTCGCCGCGGACGTGCTCCAGCGTTCACTTTCTGCCCGTACGCTGACGATCGCGCTGCGAACGTTCCCGGCTTGTACTACCGCTCGGAATGCCCTGATTCGTCGTGCTCGCGGTGGGTCAGCAAGCCGGGGCGAATCAAGTCGATGAAGGCGCGCGCCTCGGCGCTCAGGAATTTACCCTTGCGCATCACTACACCGTACGCACGCTGGGGAAAATACTGGCGCAGGTTGCGCACGGCCAGGCGCGTACGGTCTGCGTCGGTGATGCAGATGCCGGTTACGATCGAGATGCCCATGCCGCGCGCCACGTATTCCTTGATGACGTCCCAGCCACCAACCTCGATGGCCACGTGATAAGGCACCTGACGCTGCTGAAATACAAGATCGACCAGTCGGTAAGTGGACAGTCGCTGCGGCGGCAAAATCAGGCCATACGGCGACAAATCCTCGAGCGCAATCTCGGCCTTCGACGCCAGCGGATGATCCAGCGGCATGATCAGCATCGGATCGTAGTGCTGCACCGGCGCCCAAGCGATATCGTTGGGTATGTCAAGCATGGAGCCCACCGCGAAATCCGCTTGATCAGCACGCAGCCAGGCCAGTCCGTCCTTGCCGGTGACGTTGGCCAGTTGTAGCTGCACTGCGGGAAAGCGCTCGCGATAAGTGCGCACCAGCTCCGGCAACAGGTACTGGATGGTGGAAGTCCCGGCAGCAATGACTAGCTTGCCGCCGCGCAGGCCTTTGACGCTGGCGTGGAATGTGCGATCCAGCGTTTCCCAGCCCTCGACTAGCGGCCGCGCCAGCGCGTACAACGCTTCCCCGGCATCAGTGAGGTTGATGCGCCGGCCGCGGCGATCGACCAACGGCATGCCCAGTTCGCGCTCCAGCGCCTGCAACTGCAGGCTGATAGTGGGTTGGGACACGAACAAGGCGTCTGCTGCCCGCGTCAGCGTCCCCACTTTCACCACCATGACAAAGGCACGCAGCTGCTTGTGGCGATTTCCCTTGTAGTAAAAACGCGCCTCAGCCGGCTGCTGGTCGCCACGGTCTTTGAAGCCTTTGGGTGCTATTCGGCGCGATAAGCCATCCGAAACAGCCCGCTTGTGCGCTTTTTTCAGTAGCTTGCTCAAGGAGTTAGTTCGCTATTTAGATTGCTCATGATAGTGATTGAAACATTTACTTTGTCAAATACCAGGTCTGCATCTAGTTTCGAGCTCCACCCAAGCGGAGCAGCGGTATGGCCATACCCAGCGAAAGATTCAGTCCGCGCACTGTCGAGATCAGCGCCGACGTCCGCGACTACACGGATGTTCTGACGCCGGCTGCCCTGGCCTTTCTCGCGCTTGTGCATGGTCAATTTGAAGAGCAGCGACGGACGCTGCTGCGTGCGCGCCGCGAGCGGCAGATGGCGTGGGACGCGGGAGCCCTTCCTGCATTTCGCAAGGACACGCGGACTATTCGCGAATCAGCTTGGCGCGTGGCGCCTATCCCCTCCGCGCTACTCGATCGTCGGGTGGAAATTACCGGGCCGGTCGAGCGCAAGATGATCATCAACGCGTTGAACTCGGGCGCCAAAGCGTTCATGGCCGATTTTGAAGACTCGTCCGCGCCTACCTTTACCAACCAGATGGATGGTCAGAGCAACCTTCGCGATGCGGTGAACGGCAGCATCGCGTTTTCTTCCGCGGACGGTAAAAGCTACACCGTGAATGACAATCCGGCCGTGCTCATGGTGCGTCCACGCGGCTGGCATTTGCTGGACCGACATTTCCGCGTCGATGGCGAGCCGATTTCTGGGGCGCTGGTGGACTTTGCCTTGTTCGCGTTCCACAACGCACGTCGCCTGCAGCAAATGGACCGTGGCCCGTACTTTTACCTGCCCAAGCTGGAGTCCATGGAAGAGGCAGCATTGTGGCAAGAGGTGATGGAACTGGCCGAGAGCGAACTGCAACTCCCGGCCGGGTGCATGAAAGTCACGGTACTGATCGAAACGCTGCCCGCAGCGTTCCAGATGCACGAAATTCTGCATGCGCTGCGCAGCCGTGTGGTCGGGCTCAACTGCGGGCGCTGGGACTATATCTTCTCGTACTTGAAGACATTGCGTGGGCATCGCGAGCGCGTGCTGCCGGAACGCGGTCAGGTGGCCATGACCTCACCTTTCCTGAAAGCGTATTCCGAGCTGCTGATCCAGACCTGCCATCGCCGCGGTGCGTTCGCCATGGGCGGCATGGCCGCGCAAATCCCGATCAAGGGCGATGACGCCGCCAATGATGCGGCACTGGCCAAGGTGCGCGCCGACAAACTGCGCGAAGTGCATGCCGGACACGACGGAACGTGGGTCGCTCACCCGGCCCTGGTGCCCGTCGCGCAGGAAATCTTCGATGCACACATGCCGGCAGCCAATCAGCTTGGGGTCATGCGCGAGGACGTGCACGTTACCGCAGCGCAGCTCCTGGCGGCACCGGGCGGAACCGTCAGCCGTGCCGGTTTCGACAACAACGTGGAGGTTTGCCTGCGGTACACAGCAGCGTGGTTGGATGGCCTGGGCTGCGTACCGATTCATCATCTGATGGAGGACGCCGCCACCGCTGAAATCGCACGCGCGCAGTTGTGGCAATGGCTGCACAACGGTGCACTGACGTTCGAAGACCACGCGCCGATCGACTTTGCGCTGTTCGATCAAGCCCTGGCTGCGCACACGCATCAACTGCGTGGGAGCCATCACCCCGGAGCCAAGCGTGCCGAGGCTGCCGCGAGCTTGATCGCCAGTCTGACGCACGCCCTGCGCCTGCCCGACTTTCTTACCGTGCCGGCATACGACCAACTTGGTTGAAGCGTGCCGCGCAAAACGCAACTGATGCACTCACCGCCTCCGGAGCATTCCATGAAAAGCAAGTCGCCCAGTGCCGAACAAATCAACCTGGACTGGAACAACTCTGCCCGCTGGGCGGGGATCCAGCGCAACTACAGCCCCGCTGATGTCGTGAACCTGCGCGGCAGCGTGCACGTGGAGCACTCGCTGGCGCGCAACGGCGCGGAACGACTGTGGCAATTGCTGCACAAGGAGGACTACGTCAGCGCACTTGGCGCGCTCACCGGCAATCAGGCCCTGCAGCAGGTCAAGGCTGGCCTCAAGGCAATTTACCTGTCGGGTTGGCAAGTGGCTGCCGACGCAAACGTCGCCGGAGAAATGTATCCGGACCAGTCGCTTTATCCCTCCAACTCCGTGCCGCTGGTGGTCAAGCGCATCAATAACACCCTGCTACGCGCGGACCAGTTGCATCACGCCGAAGGCGACGACAGCATCGAGTGGATGGCCCCGATCGTGGCGGATGCCGAGGCGGGTTTTGGTGGTGTGTTGAACGCCTTCGAGCTGATGAAATCAATGATCGAAGCGGGTGCCGCGGGCGTGCATTTCGAAGATCAGCTCGCGTCTGTGAAAAAATGCGGACACATGGGTGGCAAGGTGCTGGTGCCGACGCGCGAAGCGGTAGACAAATTGAATGCGGCACGCCTTGCTGCGGATGTCGCCGATGTGCCCACGCTTCTCGTGGCGCGTACGGACGCTGACGCTGCTGACCTGATCACCTCCGACATCGACAGCAATGATCGGCCGTTTCTGACCGGCGAACGCACGGTGGAAGGTTTTTTCCGCGTGCGCCCAGGCTTGGACCAGGCAATCAGTCGCGGGCTGGCCTATGCGCCATATGCCGATCTGATCTGGTGTGAAACAAGCAAGCCGAATCTGGCCGACGCGCGCCGCTTCGCCGATGCCATCCACGCGCGATACCCCGGCAAAATGCTGGCTTACAACTGCTCGCCGAGCTTCAACTGGAAGCAGAATCTGGATGACGCAACGATCGCCCGTTTTCAGTGTGAGCTGGGCGCCATGGGTTACAAATTCCAGTTCATCACGCTGGCTGGTTTCCACAGCCTGAACTATGGCATGTTCGATCTGGCGCACCGCTACGCCCGACATCAGATGAGCGCGTTTGTCGAACTGCAGGAGCTGGAGTTTGCAGCTGCCAGCCGGGGCTTCACTGCGGTCAAGCATCAGCGCGAAGTGGGCACTGGATATTTTGACGCGGTGACCCAGGCCATTCACCAAGGTCAATCGTCAACCACGGCGCTCACCGGCTCCACCGAAGAGGCACAATTTGCGCAGCAGGCAGTGGCCTGATTGCTCGATGCATGGATCCCGTTGATGGATGCAAGTGGCGAGCGAACAAGTCCTCACATACTTGTGCACGGCGAAACGGCCGTCGCTGCGTTTATGCTGATGCGCGTTGCAACGCGCCGCCTTCCTTCACCGCTGGCGGCACCAGGGCCAATACGGTCCAGCCCGGTTTGGGTTGCAGCTCGCGCTTGGTAGAGGCAATCAGCAGCCCGCCCTTGTCGTCCACGCCAAACATCAACACGGCCGCCGTGCCGTGTTGTTCGATGAATTGCGGCCAGTCAAAGGTGGTGCTGAGTTTCGTTGACTTGACGCTCCAGCCCTCTTCGAGCATGTGCGCAAACCGGCCGTGTGTCATTTCCGGGTCGAACAACGGTGGCGCCAGTACCCGCCCCGAGAGAGCAAGCCGCTCGGTATTTTCCTGCGGTGTCAGATTGCGTAGTCGATACACTTTGTCGCGGCCAAATTCCTGCCGGTAGTGCATGCACGTCAGGGAGTTGCGCTCCCTGTGCGTGGATACGGCCAGCAGTCGACCGAGTCCGGTCAAATCCAGATTGCGATCTCCGTATGGGGAAGTCGGATTGCCAAAAAAAGTACTCAATCCGTCCATGCGGGCCAGGCGAATGCCATCCCAATCGTCATCGGCAAGCAGGGTTTGGAAACCTGCGTCGGCCAACGCCTTGCCAATCGCACGGGCGACTTCATCCGAACCGTAGATCAGCACACCGTTGGGCTCGGGTTCGGCGACTTTAAGCCAGAGCGCGAGCGGTCGAGCCGTCGCGCTCTGCAGCACCACGGTGCCGATGATCAGCGTGAATATCAGCGGTACCAACGCGTCTGCCCCCGGGACGCCCAGTGCTTCCAGGCGCAAGGCAAACAGGGCAGACACGGAAGCAGCCACGATGCCGCGCGGCGCCACCCAGCCAATCAGTACGCGATCTCGCCAGGTCAGCGCGCTGCGCCAGCTGGAAATGGCAACGGTGAGCGGACGCACCACGAGCTGCGCAATGACGAACAACGCGATACCCGCGCCAAGCATGCCGACGGGCAATGGCCACTGCAGTCGTGCTGCCAAGAGCACAAAAAGGACCGACACCAGAACCGTGGTGAGGTTCTCCTTGAAATCGAGAATGTCATCGATATGGATGTCGCGCGCATTACCCAACGCAACGCCCATGATCGTCACTGCAAGCAACCCGGACTCGTGAGTGAGCGTGTTGGAAATACTGAACGCCAGAAGGACTGACGCGAGCACGGCAAAATTCTGCAGATACTCCGGAATCAGCTGCCGCCGCAACAGCACGGCCATGATCCAAGCCGAGACCGCGCCAAAGACCACGCCGCTGGCAATCGTCAGGACGAACACTCCAATAGTGTGCCCCTGCTGCCGCGAGACGATTGCCTCGTAAATCAACACGGCGAACAAGGCACCCAGCGGGTCAATCACGATGCCTTCCCAGCGCAGCGTGTTGGCGATGCGGGCGTTGGGCCGCAGCGTGCGCAGCATGGGCATGATCACCGTCGGGCCGGTGACGCAGCCAAGCGCACCGAACAGCAAGGCGACCGACCAGCTCAACCCCGCCACCAGATGTGCCGCCAGCGCGAGCAGCAGCAGCGTGCTGATCGCACCGTAGGTAATCAGCCCGCGTACTGCACGCCCGATGCCCGGCAGCTCGTGCAGGCGCAGCGTCAAACTGCCTTCGAACAGGATCAGCGCCACAGCCAGCGACACGGTGGGAAACAACAAGCTGCCGAGCAGATCGTCCGGCTTGAGCACGCCGGTGGCTGGTCCGAGTATCAGGCCCGCCAGCAGCAGAAAGACGATGGCCGGCAACTTCACCCGCCATGCCAGCCACTGTGCGAGAAACCCGACCATGAGCAGCCCGGCCAACATCAGGGCAAGATCAACCTTCATCGCGATCCTTGGAAAAATCAGTGCGCCATCGAAGCACGCGATGGCCGGCGCGTCCACTGAAGGCTGTTTCGCACCGGCAAGTGCGGGCAGGATGCCATGGATTTCGTATCTGCCAACCTGCGCTGGCTTGATCGACAACAACCCGCATGGGCGCCAATCACATACGCCGATATTGCAGGGCTTCGGCCAGATGTTCGCGCTCAAGCAATGCCGCCCCGCCATCCAGGTCAGCAATCGTGCGCGCCACGCGCAATACGCGATGATACGCGCGGGCCGACATGCCGAGCTTCTCCAACGCGGCGTCAAACCACCTGCGTTCGATGGTTCCCAGCGCGCAATCGCGCTCCAGCTCTCGCGTGCCAATCTCGGCGTTTGGCAGACCGCAACGCTGGAGCGCGTGATGTCTCGCGCCGAGCACGCGTTTGCGCACCGTAGCGGAATCTTCATCGCGCGGACCGCGTGGCGCGCTGAGCTCGGCTAGCGGCACGGGCGGCACCTGTACACACAAGTCGATACGGTCCAGCAGGGGCCCTGAGATACGTGCACGGTAGCGCTGAATCTGGTCGGGCGTGCAATGGCACCGCGGCTCGCCAGCGTAACCGCAGGGGCACGGATTCATGGCACCGACGAGCTGAAACTGCGCGGGAAACGTCGATTGGCGGGCCGCGCGCGAGATCGCAATGCACCCGGACTCCATCGGCTCGCGGAGTACTTCCAGAACGTGTCGACTGAACTCGGGCAGCTCATCGAGAAACAGCACGCCGTTGTGTGCGAGTGAAATCTCCCCGGGGCGCGGATACGAACCACCGCCCACCAGTGCCACTGCCGACGCAGTGTGGTGCGGAGAACGAAACGGCCTTCGCCGCCATCGTGCGAGGTTGCCGTCATCGCGACCGGCAACCGACAGTACCGCGCACGTTTCCAGCGCCTCCGATTCGGTGAGCGGCGGCAGGATTCCCGGCAGGCGCTCGGCGAGCATGGTCTTGCCGGTGCCGGGCGGGCCGACGAGGAGCAGATGATGTCCGCCCGCCGCGGTAATTTCCAAGGCTCGACGCGCCTGCAGCTGGCCCCGCACGTCGCTCAGATCAGGACCATCCCACGCTCCGCCATCACTGGGAATGCCCACCGGCGCCGAAAGCTCCTGAGCGCCATGCAGCCACGCACACACCTCGGCCAGCGTGTCGGCTACAAGCACATCCATATCTGGCACCAATGCCGCCTCGGCCGCGTTTTCACGCGGCACGACTACGCGTCGGCCATGCGCACGTGCTCGCAGCAATGCAGGCAGCACGCCGCGAACACCGCGCAGCGCACCAGTCAGCGCAAGTTCCCCCAGAAATTCGCAGTCGTCCAGTTTTGTGCGTGGCACCTGGCCACTGGCCGCAAGAATTCCCAGCGCAATCGGCAGGTCAAAGCGGCCGCCATCCTTGGGCAATTCGGCGGGCGCCAAGTTTACGGTAACGCGTCGGTTGGGATACTCGAAGGCGGCGCTCTGGATCGCCACGCGCACACGATCACGCGCCTCGCGCACTGCAGCTTCGGGCAAGCCCACGATATTGGTGCTTGGCAGCCCTCCAGCCAGATTCACCTCCACCATGACCTGTGGGGCAGAGACGCCTTCCTGGGCGCGGCTGAGCGTTACCGCCAGACTCATGTGCCGGATCGATCGCGCATGGCCGCCGCGCGGTCAAAAACGGGCATCGCGCGACTCCACTGCCTGCACTGAAAAAATAACCGCCCCCGACCATTCTCGGGGTGAGGTGACAAATCGGGGGCGGCTTCCGGAAGACTGCTGATCGATCAAGCTTCGCGAGCGCTGACTACCGCTTCCAGCTCGGCAACGGTGTTTTCCAGAGCTTCGACTTTGGCGCGCGTACGTGCCAACACTGCACTCTGAACGTCAAACTCTTCGCGAGTGACCAAGTCGAGGCGGCGCAATCCGTGCAGCAAAGCATCCCGGAAGTTGGCCTGCAAATCCTGATGCACCTGTGCCAACCCTGGCGGAACCAACGACACGAGACGCAGGGCAATCTTGTCGATCTCCTGCCTACCCATCATGGATAGCGCCTCACACTTGTCGAGGTAAAGATTAGATGAATTGGGCTCACGTATGCCATCGGTGCACTCCATTACTATTTGTAGGGATTGTCCTACACGACACGTTCAGGCGACAGCACGCGGTGGCACGGGCAGAATGCACCCATGACATCGCAGCGCCTTGATGTCCAATGATCAAGGAGATTTCATGAAGCTGGTCGTGGCGATCATAAAACCGTTCAAACTGGACGATGTGCGGGAGGCGCTGGCCGAGGTCGGCGTACAAGGCATCACGGTTACCGAAGTGAAGGGTTTCGGTCGCCAGAAAGGCCATACCGAGCTCTATCGTGGTGCCGAATACGTGGTGGATTTCCTGCCCAAGATAAAGTTGGAGGTCGCCGTGGTTGACGACCAGCTCGAGCGCGTGATCGAGGCCATTCAGCAGTCTGCCCGCACCGGCAAGATCGGGGACGGCAAGATTTTCGTCACGTCCCTGGAGCAGGTCATCCGCATCCGTACGGGCGAGATGGACCACGACGCGCTTTGATGCAGCTTCACATCCACGGCCAAGCTTTCAACGTGTATCCGGATACCGGCGTATTCCCGGCCAGGTGTTGCACAAAGTAATTCCAGCGCCGCAGCGTGACGTAGGGCGTGGCATTGCCATAACTGTGTCGCGCACCGGGTATCAGCAACATATCGAAATCCTTGTCCGCCTTGATCAGTGCGTCAACCACGAGCAGCGTGTTGGACGACGGCACGTTGTCGTCCATGGTGCCGTGAACCAGCATCAGGTGGCCCTTGAGGTTCTTCGCAAAACTCTGGTTGGCCTGCGCGTCGTAGTTGCTCTTTCCGTCCTTGTCGGTAACCAGCAATCCTTGCCATTTCTCGGCCCAGTCGTCTTCGTAATTGCGGTTGTCATGGTTACCGCTCTCGGCCCAGCCCACCTTGAAGAAATCCGGATAATGAAACATTGCCGCGGCGGTGGCATTGCCTCCGCCGGAGTGGCCCCAGATACCCACTCGGTCAAGATCAATCCACGGATACCTTGCGCCAAGTTGGCGCAGCGCAGTGACCTGATCGGGCAACGTATTGTCTTCGATGTGTTCGAAGTAGGCGTCGTGAAACGCCTTGGAGCGCCACGGTGTGCCCATGCCATCGACCGCAACCACGATGAAGCCGAGTTCGGCCATCGCCTGGTGGTCGATTCGGGCGGCCAGAAAGCTGCGCCCGCGCACCGAGCCAGTCTGCGGACCGGGATAAATGTAATCGATGATCGGATATTTCTTCGATCCGTCAAAGCTCGTCGGCTTGAACATCAAGCCGTACAGATCGGTCTTGCCATCGCGCGACTTCACCGTGACCGGAGTAGGCGGCAGCCATCCAGCGGCGAGCAGACGGCTGATGTCGCCAGTCGCTACCGTCGTCAACGTCTCACCGTCGCTTGACCGGCGCAGCAAGGTTACCGGCGGAGTGTCTGGAGTGGAGTAGGCATCAACAAACAGACGTCCATCTGGCGACACCATTACCGTGTGATCGGCCGGCTCAGGCGTCAGCAGCGTCGGTTCGCCACCATCCAGGCTGACCTTGAAGAATTGCTGGTAATAGGGATTTACGCCGGGCACGCGGCCCACACCGCGGAACCAGACCGTGCGTTCTGCTTCGTCGACATGCAGCACTTCGGTGATGTTGCCCTCGCCGGTGGTGACCGCGTGTTTGAGCTTGCCGGTCTTGAGGTCGTAAAGATAAAGGTTGCCCCAGTTGTTGCGCTCGCTGAACCAGATCGCCTCATGCGTTTTCGGCAGATAGCGCCAATTCACTGCGCCGTTGCCGCTCTCGTAATAAGTCGGCGCCACTTCCTCGAATACCGTGCGCACTGCACCGGTCCGGGCATCGGCAATGCGGAACCATTCGTGCTTGTGGTCACGCGACGTGGAAACAAAGGCCAGGGTCTTGCCGTCTGCCGCCCACTTCACGTCATCCCAGCCGCCGTCCGGGCCACAGCTGACGTCGTCACACAGGCTCGATCGATGCTGATCCGCGGGCATGCGCAGGCGCACGACCTTGCGCGTGGCCGCATTGACGACGACGCGTTCGATCATGGTCACATCCGGGTCGCCCGGCAGCGGATACTTCCACTGCGTCAACGTGGGCTTGCCGACATTGGTGCTGACCAGATACATGTCGCTGGTCTTGCGCTGGTCTTGCTGGAACGTGGCGATCCGGTTGGAATCAGGCGACCACTGCAGAATCGCCTTGTCGGTATGCTTCCAGCCCGCGTTATCCGTCGCATAGCCGAAGTTTTCCACCCCATCGGTGGTGAGCCGGGTTTCCTTGCCCGTGGCCACGTCCCGCCGCCACAGGTTCCAGTCACGAATGAACGCTTCGGACTTCATGTCCGGCGACAGAACACCCGGCTCCCCGCCCACGCGCGACTCCCGTGGATTTGCTGCCATGGATGCGCCGGCGACGACACACTGGCCGTTATCGCGCATGTCGCACAGGTAGTGCTTGCCGGCGAGCAGGAGATCCAGCCGCCCATCTGCTTTCACACTGTAGCCAGTAAGTGGCAACCTCCTGGGATCAACCGGTTTGTCCATGACTTCGTTCAGCGCGGCCGCCACCTTGACCTGGTCAAGCAACGGCATGAGTGCACCGGTGCTCGCCTGCATGCGCACAAAATGATCGGCACCGGCATCGTGATCGCGATACCAGAAATGGTCGGCATCGAGCCAATGCACCTTGTCGACGGCATGGTCAACCAGGGGTGTGGCGTTGTACGTCATGAAGCGCTCGGCGTGCGCATAATCGCCGGGACCCAGCGTCCTGCCCTGGGCTGCCGCGCCAGCAGAAAAAACCGCCATTGTCACCGCGCCCAACAGGTGCAACTTGCCCAACTTTGCATACATTCAGGGACTCCATCGCACACGGGATCATCTTTCACAGCGTCGCCCGCGTCGCATCAAATACTGAAATGCTAACCCGGAAGTGCCCCACAATGCGGATACGCGAATTCCGGGGCGCATTGCCGATGTCGTCGCCTTGACGAATCGATACATCACCGATCACGCTGCAAGCACTGCTGTCCCGGAGTCCATCGTGGAGCAAGGTCTCAGAGTCATCGGCAACTATCTATCGCCGTTTGTGCGCAAGGTGCTGGCATGCCTTGAGCTGAAGCGGGTCGATTACGAGATTGATCCGATTGTGCCGTTTGCCGGCAACGAGGAGTTCTCGCGCCTGAGCCCCCTGCGCCGCGTTCCGGTGCTGGTCGACGGCGCCTTGATCCTCAACGACTCGTCCGTGATCTGCCAGTACCTGGAAGACAAATACCCGATGCCGGCGCTCTATCCACGGGACATTGGCGAACGCGCGCAAGCACGCTGGATCGAGGAATACTGCGATACCCGCCTGGCCGATGGGCTGATCGGAGGACTGTTCTACCAGCTCGCCGTCAAGCGCGTCTTGTTCCACGAACCCACCGACGAGGTGCTGGTCCAGAAGGCGCGCGAATTGGAGATCCCGACCGCACTGGATTATCTGGAAAGCCGCATGCCGGAAGAGGATTTCCTGTTTGGCGCGCTATCGATTGCCGATATAAGCATCGCCAGCTATTTTCGCACCGCTGCGTTCGTGCGCTACACGATTGACGCAGCGCGCTGGCCGCTGACTGCCGCGTTGGTAGACCGCGTGCAGGCTCTGCCAGTTTTCACCAGACTGGGAACGCTGGAAGGCTGTCAACTGCTGCGTGTTCCGGAAGCCGATCAGCGCGCAGCCTTGGTCAGTGCTGGTGCGCCACTGAGTAGCGACTCCCTGGGTACTGCGTCCCTTCGTCACGGCGTGCCGCGCGGCTGGTAGCCGAGTAACGGCTTTAATGCGCGACAGCGCACAGCGCACAGCGCACAGCGCCGGGCGCTCAGTGGTTAAACTGGCACACATGAGCAGCCTTGAGAACTCCACCCTTGGCAAACCCAGCAGCTTTGACGGCGGCTACGACAGTGGGCTGTTGTTTCCGCTCCCTCGTGCACAGAATCGAGTGGCCATCGGCGTGAGTGAACCGCTGCCGTTCCACGGCGTGGACATCTGGAATGCCTACGAGTTGTCTTGGCTGGATCCACGCGGCAAGCCGCGCGTTGCGCTTGGCGAGTTCCGGATTCCGGCCGAATCACCCAACCTCGTCGAGTCCAAGTCATTCAAGTTGTATCTCAACGGATTCGCGCACGAGCGCGTGACCGACGGCGCGACACTGCAAGCCACACTGTTGCGCGATCTGTCGGCCGCTGCCGGATGCACGATCGAAGTGATCCTGAAAGATGCCAGCGGCGAGCAGCAGGCCCCGGCAGATTTGCCGGGTACTTCACTGGATGATCAGGATCTGGCTATCGATTGCTACGGACCACCGCGCGCTGACTTTCTGCGTGCGCGTACCGATGCGCCGGCGATCAGCGAGACGCTGGTATCGCACCTGCTGCGGTCCAACTGCCCAGTGACCGGGCAACCGGACTGGGGCAGCGTGCAGATCGCGTACCAGGGCGCACCGATGGAGCATGCCGGCTTGCTGCGCTACCTGATTTCTTATCGCAACCATAACGAGTTCCACGAACACTGTGCGGAGCGCATTTTCGTGGACATCATGCGTCAGTGCGCACCCCTACAGCTCAGCGTCTACGCGCGCTACACACGGCGTGGCGGCCTGGACATCAACCCGTTTCGCAGCACACGCGCCAATCAACCGGATAACGTGCGCACCTTGCGTCAGTAGCGATGCACACGAGCGGGCGCGAACATCGGCGTGGAACTGCGCTTGTGCACCGGCCTGCTTCAGATCACCGTGATTCGTCCGCGTCCGGGTAAAGTCACCTGGTGTCGTGACGCAAACCGCGGCATGGCGATCCATCACTTTTGCAGAGAGCAGTCATGCGCGAGGTCCTTCCACCTGCCATCCCCGCCAGCCGGGCCGGACATGCGTGGTTGCATGAAGCCATTGCGAAACTTGCGCAGGAATCCTCGCGTTCCGCAGACACCCACCTGCTGAAATTGAATTTCCCCGGTTTTGCCAACATCGACTTCTACTTCAAGGATGAGGCGTCGCACCCCACCGGCAGCCTCAAGCACCGACTGGCACGCTCGCTGTTTCTGTACTCGCTGTGCAACGGCCGCCTGCACGACGGGCAAACCGTGGTGGACGCATCTTCCGGCAGCACTGCCATCTCCGAGGCCTGGTTTGCACGGCTGCTGGGACTGCCGTTCATTGCCGTGATGCCGGCAGCTACTGCGCCTGCGAAGATCCGCGACGTGCAGTCCTTGGGCGGTACCTGCGACCTGGTCGACGACCCGCGTCAGGTGCACGCTCGCGCTGCCGAACACGCCGCGCGCGGCGCCTGCCATCTCGACCAGTTCGGGCTGGCCGAGCGCGCCACGGATTGGCGCGGCAACAACAACATTGCCGAATCCATCATCGGCCAGCTTGCCCATGAAACATCGGCGGAACCGGCCTGGATCGTGTGTGGTGCGGGCACCGGCGGCACGTCCGCAACGATCGGTCGCTACCTGCGCTATCGCCGGCTGCAAACGGGTTTGTGCGTCGCTGAGCCCAGCGGCAGCGCTTTTGCCAACGGCTGGCGCGCGCACTGCCGGGACGCGTGCGCCAGCCGGCCGACGTTGATTGAAGGCATTGGCCGCCCGCGCGTGGAACCGTGTTTCCTGTTCGACGTCGTCGACCACGTTGTGGAAGTACCCGACGCGGCTTCGATCGCCGCGGCGTGGATGCTCGACGAACAGTTCGGTCATCGCTACGGTGGTTCCTCCGGGACCAATTTTGTTGCGTGCCTGCGCCTTGCTGCCACCATGCGCGAGCGAGACGAACACGGCAGCATTGTCGGCCTGCTCTGCGACCGTGGCGAGCGCTATGCCGAGACATTGTTTGACGCGACTTGGCTCGTTGACCACGGCGTGGATCGTGCGCCATGGGATGCGGCGCTGCGCGATTGCATGCGTACGGGCTTGTGGAAGATGCCGGCGCATGGGACGGTGTGAGCCTGCTGAAGCAGCTGCACAATGAACGGCGACAGTGGTTGCAGATGGCAGGCCGGACCGCGGCTACTGCCCTGAAGACGGGAACCTTGAGGCAGGCCATCCTGCGCTGAGCAGCCGGGATGGATTGCAAAGCGGGACCTACATCTGGCTGTGTTCATCCGCGGCGGCCGCAGGCGGGCTGTCCCAACCCGGATCATTGAAGTAGCGCGGATAGTGGGCAATTGCGGCGCGCATGTCGGCAACCGGGGCGGCATTGTCCGGATTCGCCTGCATCGCCTGGGCGGCAGTGAGCAATGGCACGAGAATCCCGTGCAATGCTGCGTCAGGCTCGGCGCTGAGCTTGCAGTTGGCGAACATGGATGTCACGGCAGTCTCCACGGTGGCCGCGCGATCACGCGTCATGGCTGCGCTCATATGGCCTTTTTCCGCATGCAGCAGTTCATCGACTGCGTTGTGCACGGTGCGCATGCCGGCACGCAGCGGTGCATCCGGGGTCCACTGCTGCGCGGGCACGACAACTGACGCAGCCGCAGCGGAGTGCTGATCATGCTCATGTTGCGGCTGCGCCTGCAGCGCTGGCGCGAACCAGGCAGTCGACAACAAGGCGATCACGACAGCATGAAATCGATGCATGACAAGACTCCTGACAATACCGCTAGCGTGAACAGCATCCGCGATCGCGGACAAGAATTTTACGCTGCAAGGTTCGTGTGTGACTCAGACGCGCGCAAAAACCAGCGTGCCGTTCGTCCCGCCGAATCCGAAACTGTTTGACATCACTGTGTCCAGCGTCGCCACCCGACTCTCGCGCACAATCGGAAAGCCTTCCGCACGCGGATCCAGCGTGTCGATGTTGGCCGAACCAGCAATAAAGCCGTCGCGCAACATAAGCAGCGTGTAGATCGCTTCGTGCACGCTCGCCGCACCCAGGGAATGGCCGGTCAGCGCCTTGGTCGAGGACAGCGGGGGCACTGCGTGACCAAACGCCTCTCGAACCGCATTCAACTCCACTACGTCGCCTACCTGCGTGGCCGTGCCGTGGGTGTTGAGATAATCGATCGGCACGCTGACGTCGGCCAGCGCCATCTGCATGCAGCGCACGGCACCTTCGCCGGTCGGCGCGACCATATCCGCGCCATCGGACGTGACCCCGTAGCCAACCAGTTCAGCGTGGATCCGCGCGCCACGCGCCCTGGCGTGCTCGTATTCCTCCAGCACCAGCATGCCGCCACCGCCGGCAATGACGAAGCCATCGCGCGCAGTGTCATAAGGCCGCGAGGCCATTGCCGGCGTGTCGTTGCTGGCCGTGGACAGTGCACCCATCGCATCGAACTGCGCGGTCATGGCCCAATGCACTTCTTCACCACCGCCGGCAAACATCACGTCCTGCGCGCCGTGGCGAATCAAATCTGCCGCTGCGCCAATGCAGTGCGCCGAAGTTGCGCACGCTGCCGAAATGGAATAGCTCAGGCCGCGAATGCCAAAGCCGGTAGCCAGCGTGGCCGACACTGTCGAGCACATCGTGCGTGGCACCATGTACGGACCGATCTTGCGCACTCCTTTGTTGCGCAGCAGATCACCCGTTTCAATCTGCCATTGCGGCGAACCACCGCCGGAACCGGCAATGACGCCAATGCGCGGGTCTCGGATTGCTTCAGGATCCAGGCCGGCATCGACCAGCGCATCTTGCATGGCCACATACGCATACGCTGCCGCATCACCCATGAAGCGCTTGAGCTTGCGATCAATCAGCGCGACCAGATCGATCTGCGGAATTCCCGCCACGTGACTGCGCAGGCCCATCTCCGCGAACTCGGGCACAGCACGAATACCACTGCGACTGTCACGCAGCGAAGCCGACACAGTTGCCAGCGTGTTGCCCAGACACGACACCACGCCCATGCCTGTCACGACTACTCGGCGCATCTCAAAAACCCTCGGTTGACTTGAACAAGCCGACGCGCAAGCCAGTGGCGGCATAGATTGGGCGGCCGTCAACAGCCATGATGCCGTCGGCAATCACCAGCGCCAGCTTGCCGCGCATGACTCGGCGCACGTCAATTTCATAACTCAGCAACTTGGCCGTGGGCAGCACCTGACCGGTGAACTTTACCTGATCAACTCCCAGCGCACGCCCACGACCTGGCTCGCCCAGCCACGGCAAATAGAAGCCTGCCAGCTGCCACAAACCATCCATGCCCAAGCATCCGGGCATCACCGGATCGCCTTCGAAATGACATTGGAAAAACCACAGATCCGGACGGATATCCATCTCGGCGCGCAAGACGCCCTTGCCATGCGAGCCGCCACTGGGATCCACCAGCGTGATGCGATCGAACATCAACATCGGCGGCTGCGGCAGGCGCGCGTTGGCATCGCCAAATAGTTCGCCGCGCCCGCAAGCCAGCAATTGCTCATAACTGAACGAGGAAGGTTGTGTCATATGACCATCTGCAATGAGAAGAAAGGAAGTTTGCAGCGCCGACCCGCACGCGCATCTTGATACCAATCGCGCCATGCACGCTCGCCCGCGCCTTGCGCAGCTGTGTGCGGCACGACAGGCGTACAGCAGGCGGATGACTTGGAGGGTAACGCACGGCGCGTTGCACGCGCATGAAAGCGCACCGGACCAGGGACCAGCGCCGGGCAGAAGCGCCGGCGTGACGCCGCGCCGGACAGGCTCAACGCATCGAGCGCGCGCGGTCGTGCTGGACTGGGGAGATCCATCCGGACTGCGCTCAGCACGGCTTTCACCTCTCTACCGCAGGCGTAAACCTGCAATGAATGCCTCAGCGGCAATTTCCCATGCAGCAACGATGTCTTCAAATCACAACGAGTAGTACATGTCGAATTCGACCGGATGCGTGCTGGCGCGGTAGCGCGTGACCTCCTTCATCTTCACCTCGATATAGGCATCGATGAAGTCGTCGGTGAAGACGCCTCCGGATTTCAGGAACTCGCGGTCCGCGCTCAATGCGTCGAGCGCAGCGTCGAGACTGGAGCAGACTTGCGGAATGTTTTTCTCCTCTTCGGGCGGCAGATCGTAAAGATCCTTGTCGGCTGGTGCGCCCGGGTCGATCTTGTTGAGGATGCCGTCCAGGCCGGCCATCATCAGCGCAGTGAAAACCAGGTAACCGGAGTTCATCGGATCGGGGAATCGCACCTCGATGCGCCGGCCCTTCGGACTGGCCACATAAGGAATGCGGCAGCTTGCCGAGCGGTTGCGCGCGGAGTACGCCAGCATGACCGGAGCCTCGAAACCCGGCACAAGACGCTTGTAGCTATTGGTCGTGGAATTGGAGAACGCGTTGATTGCGCGCGCGTGCTTGAAGATGCCGCCGATGTACCACAGCGCCAGCTGGCTCAGGCCTCCATACAAGTCTCCGGCGAACAGGTTTTCGCCGTTCTTGGCAAGCGACTGGTGCACGTGCATTCCGCTGCCGTTATCACCGATGACGGGTTTGGCCATGAACGTGGCGGTCTTGCCGTTCTGGTCAGCGACGTTGCGGATGACGTACTTCATCGTCAGCAACTCGTCGGCTTTCTTGACCAGGGTATTGAAACGCACGCCGATCTCGCACTGCCCGGCGTTGGCGACTTCGTGGTGATGCACCTCCACCACCTGGCCGAGCGACTCCAGCACCTTGCACATGTCCGCGCGCAGGTCACTCAACGAGTCGTTGGGACGCACCGGCATATAGCCGCCCTTCACGCCCGGGCGATGTCCGTTGTTGGTTCCTTCGTAGTCGTAGCGTGAACTCCAGGCGCCCTCGACCGATCCGATTTCGTAAAACGCATGGCCCATGTCGTTTTGCCAGCGCACGGAATCGAAGATGAAAAACTCCGGCTCCGGGCCGAAAAACGCGGTGTCGGCAATGCCGGTGGACTTGAGATAAGCCTCACCGCGCTTGGCTATCGAGCGCGGATCACGGCCGTACGCCTGCATGGTCGACGGCTCGAGCACATCGCAATGCATGATCAATTGGGGATGCGCGCTGAACGGATCCAGATGTGCCGTGTCCGGGTCGGGCAGTAGCACCATGTCCGATTCGCTGATGCCCTTCCAGCCGACAATCGACGACCCATCGAACATTTTTCCATCCTCAAATGTTGACTCGTCGATCGTGTGCGCCGGAAATGTCATGTGGTGATGCACACCAAGCATGTCGGCGAAGCGCAAATCGACGAATTCAATATCGTGTTCCTGGATCTGGTCGAGTACGGTGTTTGCAGACATGAGAAGCCTCAGTGCGGAAGTATGGGAACCAGGTAGCAACGCTTATGCCATGACGAGAAATCACTGCCGGGCGGAGGATAGCGGAATCCAGTCGCATGCTCCCCCACGGCAATTGCACCGTTGGAGAACGGATAATTTCGCCTTTTGCACTTGATTGGTGCAGATGGTCTCTGGCTCATTCAGCAGCAACAGCGAATCACTGATTGTAATGCTGCCTGCATGCGCGACGATGGTGGTCGGTTTGTCAACGCATATCCGGAATCGAACATGGCGTCCCAACAACGGCCTCATCGAGGCGCGGCCGACAGTCCAGGCGCTTGCCAGCGGCTCAGCAGGTCCGGACTTGGGCGACGCGGCCAGCAGTTTGCAGCAACGCGGCAGCGGAGCATTTAAGCTACGCAGCTGTGCGCTGCCAGGCGAGTGAGCGCCGTTTCCCACGTACACCGGATTTCCCTGTGACCGACTTATTGCGCGTCATCCTGCTCGGCATCATCGAAGGCATCACCGAATTCCTGCCTATCTCCAGCACCGGCCACCTGCTGCTGGCCGAACGTTTTGGTTTGGGTGCGCGCTCGGACCTGTTCAACATCGGTATCCAGGCCGGCGCCATCCTCGCGGTCACGCTCATTTACCGTAAACGCATCTGGCAATTGTTCACCCAGTGGCGGGTGCCGGCCAACAGGGACTATTTGTGCAAATTGATCGTTGCGTTCGCGATCACGGCCGGGCTGGGACTGATCGCAGTGAAGCTCGGCTTCAAACTGCCGCAGGCGCTGACGCCGATTGCATGGGCGCTGGTGATTGGCGGGTTGTGGATGATCGGTGCCGAGCTTTTGGCGGCACGCCAGCCGGACCGCACGGACGTCACCTGGCGGGTAGCGATCCTGGTTGGCGTCGCGCAGATGATCGCCGGGATATTCCCCGGCACATCGCGCTCCGCCGCCACCATCTTTGCGGCAATGTTGTTTGGCACCAGCAACCGCGCGGCGGCCACGGAGTTTGCTTTTCTCGTGGGCATTCCCACAATGTATGCAGCCACGGGATACGAGTTGCTCAAGACGTTGCAAGACCCCGCCGCGCCGCCGGAAGACTGGACTGCACTGGCAGTGGGGTTTGGCGTGTCACTGATCGTCGCCTTCATTGCCGTCAAGTGGTTGCTCGGCTACATCATCGGGCACCGCTTCACGCCCTTTGCGATCTACCGCATCGTTCTGGGCATCGCGCTGCTGCTGCTGGTGCCGACTGGCACCTGAGCCGTTCAGCGCTGCACGATTACCGCAAACCAGCCCCAACCGCGCACGCGCTCGCATATGAGTTTGGTGCACGTAAGCATCGGCACGGCCAGCAGCGCGCCCGGTATACCCCACAACCAACCCCACAGCAGCAGCCACAGCAGGATGGCAATTGGACTCAGGCGCATGCTGCGACCCTGGATCAACGGGGTGATGACGTTGCCTTCAAGCGCAGTAATGCCGGCAAACGTCAGCGCCGGCAGAAACACTTCGAGGCTCGCGTCCTTGGCGTACAACATGCTGACCACGGCCAGCACCATGGTGGTAAACAGCGCTCCCACGTAGGGGATGAAATTGGCAAACATTGCCACCGCACCCCACAACAGGGCATCGGGTACGCCGTACAGATGCAGCATTCCGGCCGTTACCGCACCCAGACCGCCGTTGATCAACAACGCGGTCAACAGATAACGCGAGACCTCGCTCTGGATGTTGCGCACAATTTCGACGGCGTGACGCTTGTAGGCAAAACTCGGAGTGATCTCCACCAGCCGTCGCAACATCGTGTCGCCATAGACCAGAAAGAAGAACACCAGCAGCAGCACGCTGAGCACTGCAGCCAGCACGGTAGGTGCCGTGGAAACCACACCCCACGCACTGATCGACATAGGTGCCGGCTCCGCCACGGTGGCGCGATTGGTACCAGTCACCAAAGTTTGCGTGGCGCGGTTGGCCGCTTCCAGCGGCTTGGTCAAGTTGCGCAATTTCGGCACGAAGGTCTTGATCGCCGCAGGTGCGCCGTGGAACCAGCCAACGGCGGGTTGCGCCAGCAAGCTGACGCCGGTACCGATTCCCACAATCAATCCCACCATCAACACGCTGGCGCTCAGCCAACGTGGAAAATGCACGCGCGCGCCAGCGGCCACGATCGGATTGAGCGCAAGGCCAATAAACGCTGCCAGCACCAGCGGGATCAACAACGCCTTGCTGACGGTAATCGTGTACAGCAGCGCCAGCAGCAAAAGCACGTTCAACGCCAGCCGCAGCCCACGCACATGCCGGCGGATTCCCCGCGGCAGGTCGCCGGGGAGGGCTGGCTGCGCTACCGCAGTTTCCTCTTCGAGGGCTTGTTCGAGTATTGGCGCAATCGGTGATACTTGCGCCGCGTCGAACGCGACCGCCACTGGCGCGAGTGGATCGTCCACTTCCCCAGTGACCGCGCTCATGGGTCCGAGCTATCTACAGGCACTTCAGTAGCGGACTTGTGGTCCGATGCATCGCGATGCATCGGACCAAGGCCAGCGATGCCAAAATCGGTAAACAGGCGCATCGCAATGGCCGTCAAATCCCCGAGGCCGCCGCTGAGCAGCATGCCTATTCCAGGCACCCGCCAAGGGCGAACGTTGAGCCCACCCAGTACAACGCCCGTGCCGGCTGCGATACCAACAGTCGTCAGCGGATGCGAAACGCTGCGGGCAAGCAACGCAGTAGTGGCCCCGTTCCATTCGTTGCGCGCAGCATCCGCACGGAGCTGCGCCTTGCGCACGACAGACAGCTTGCCGACGATGCTCATGGCTCACCTGCCTTGCGGCTACTCACCGGGTCGTCGGTGACCATCGAGGTCTGGGCATTGCCCGCACGCAGAGCATCCTGCATCAGGGTGGTCAACTGACTGCGGCTGCGCGGCAAACTCATCCAGTGCATGCAGCGGCGAATCATCATCACGGCCCCAAGCAGAAACAGCAGCTGGAAAACGCATAGCCCCACCAGTGCCCACAGCCACGAACCCCACCACGTTGCCAGCGCCAAACCCAGCAAGGCGAACATGCCAAGCGCCAGTCCCATGCCTGAAATTATGGCTACCAAACCCGATAGCAATATCCACGAAACGGCGCTGCGCGCCAGCCCGAACTCCGCCGCCAGCAATTGCCATTGCGCGCCCAACAGGCGCTTGAACGCGCCACCCAGCTGGCCGATTTCGGCCAGCAGTCCGGTAGCCGCCGGCGGCGGGCCGGGTGACTCATCTTCAACTTGCATGAATGCTCCCCGGCATGACTTGAACAATCAATGGCGCAGGATACGTCCAAGCAGCCAGCCAGCACCCAACGCAATGGCCACGGACTGGACCGGCTTCTCGCGTACATAATCGCGCGCCGATTCAAGCCACACGTCGGCCTGATCCATCGTCTGGTCATACACTTCACGGCTGCGCTCGCTTACGGCAGCGGCCTTGTCCCCGGCCTTGTGAGCGACATCGGCGACCTTGTCGGTAGCCCGGTGCAGACCATCCTCAACGTGATCTGCAGCGCGGTCAACCGCGTCCTTGGTGCCAGCCACCGCGCTGGAAGTGGCTTGCTTGATGCGTTCGGCGCGCTCGTCAATGCGGTTGGCGCCAGTGATTGGCTCGATGCTTGTGTCTTGGTTGTTCATGAAATGCTCCAAAAGGTTGAAAGCTGCAGCCGAGGTTGTGGTTGCAACCGGTCAGCGCGCTCGGCGGAAGAAGGCCAGGATTGCCAGAATCAGGAAAACGACAAACAAAATCTTCGCGATGCCCGCAGCGGCGCCGGCGATGCCGCCGAAGCCGAGCACTGCGGCAATGATCGCGATCACCAGAAAAACCAGTGCGTAATGCAACATGAGTAAGTCCTCGCGTTGGTGGATGAACGGGTAATGCTTGATGTGACAAGCCGTCACACCCCGCTATTCACACATACCGACTGCACAGCGCATGTGAAGAAGGCATACCGCACAGGCCATGCTCGGCGCGGCAGGCCTTCATTTGTGCACAGACGGGTTGAGGTTGTAGAGACCGGTCACAGTCGCGTGCGCCAGTTCATGCCCTGCCAACGCGGCGCGCAGCGTGGCCAGGTCGAATCCAGCGTCCAGACGCAGCTCCGGTATGTCCACTGCCCAGACCGTGAAGCGGTAGCGGTGGAGCAAGGCGTCGTTCCACGGCGGACATGGGCCGTCATATCCCAGATACGTGCCCGCCATGTCAGCGTCATCGGCAAACCAGCCGGTAAAATCATTCACTCCCTGCACGCTGCCCGGGGGTCCGAACGGCTCTGTTTTGCCGCGCCGCGTAACCTCGTCGCTGCAGGCGCCAGCAGCCAGTTCGCCACACTCGGGCGGAATGTTGGCCATGAGCCAATGCACAAACTCGACCCGCGGCAGATCAGCCGCGACGGTCCGGCCCGCTTGATTCACATCATCGCCGCTGCTGGGTACGTCGCTATCAATGCAGGTAATGACGAACGAGCGCGTCCCTGCGGGCGCGTCTCGCCACGCCAGGTGCGGGCTGTGATTGGCGGAAAGCGCAAAAGGCTGTGCGCGCTTGCCAAACGCAAACTGCGACGGAATGTAACCGCCATCGGTAAAGCTGTCGCTGCGTAACTGCATGAGGTTTCTCCGAAGCTGAAAATGCGTAACGTCCAAGCATAGGCAATTGCGCCCGCTCTCGGGCGCCTGCGCCGCAGCCTTGGCGTGACGCTCGTGCATCTGCAGTGATCAGCGGATTCGCGTCTGGCCCACGAGCCCTCGACGCACAGGGACGCAGGTTGTGCCGCATGGTGGGCAGTACCCGCCGTGAGCCAGCGCACGAACGAGCGGGCCGGGGTGGCCAGCCCGACCGCACGCGCGGATTTGCGCCTACTGGCCGTAAGTCACTCGATACACCGCGCCGGCCAGATCATCGCTTATCAGCACGCTGCCGTCAGGCAAAGGCTGCACGTCCACGGGCCGTCCCCACACTTCTTCGTTCTGCTCGAAGCCGGTGACCAGAGGCTTCTGCGACAACACCTCATTGCCGCGCAAGCGCACCGTCATGACCCGATAACCCGACTTTTTCGTACGGTTCCATGAGCCGTGCTCGGCGATCAACGCCGCGCCGACGTACGCGGCGGGAAATTGTTTGCCAGTGTAAAAACGCATGCCGAGCGCAGCCACGTGTGCACCAAGTTTCAGCACCGGCGGCGTGTAATCCTTGCACGATTTCCCCGCGCCAAACTCCGGATCCAGCAGGTCGCCCTGATGGCAATACGGGTAGCCAAAGTGTTCACCCCGCCGGGCAAGTTCGTTCAACTCGTCACTGGGAATGTCGTCACCCAGCAAGTCGCGCCCGTTGTCGGTGAACCAGAGGTTTTGCGTGCCGGGCTGCCAGTCAAAGCCCGCCGTATTGCGAACGCCCAGCGCCACATCCTGCCAGGCGCTTCCATCGGCATGCATGCGCAGCAGCTTGCCATGATCCGGCGCCGGGTCACATATGTTGCACGGCGCGCCAATGGGGACATACAGCTTGCCATCCGGGCCAAAGGCGATGAACTTGCCGCCGTGATGGGTTTCCGCTGGAAGTTTGTCGGTGATCAGCTCGGGCTTGGGTGGATCGTCCAGATGCTGCTCGATGGCACGCAAGACAACGATGCGGCTGACTGCCGACACGTACAGATCGCCGCCGTGAAACGCAACGCCCATCGGCAGCTTGAGGCCGCTGGCGATGACGCGTACCTGCTCGGCCACGCCGTCGCCGTCCGCATCGGTCAGCGCATAGACTTTGCCGGCTCCCGCCGAGCCGACGAACACCGTGCCGCGTGCGCCCACCGTCATCGCCCGCGCATCCGGAACTTGAGCGTTGTACAGCGCTATGTGGAAGCCCGCTGGCAGGGTCAGCCGATCCAACTTGGGCGCTGCGCAAGCGGGCAATGCAAACAAGGCAAGCAGCAAAATCGACACTGGGCGCATGGTGGTGCTCCGTTGATGACGAGCCCTGAGCGTATAACGCCGCTTGTGGACGCGTGGGGAAGCAGGCGCGCTCTGTTAAATTGACGCCTCATCCGGGGAGGAACAATGAGCGAACTTGCAGACCTCACCACGCTGGTGCGCGCGTCGACGCCACTGCTGGTGATCGAGACGGTAGACGAACAACGTGTGATCGAGTGCTTTCGCCACGTGATCGCACAGTCCCTGCGGCCGTTGTGGTGCTGGACGCTTACGGACGGGCTCACGCGCCTTGATTTTACGCAGTCCGCTGGCGACGTTGCAGCTGACGCCACCACCACGCTGGACGCAATTCGCGCGCAAACCGAGCGTGGGATCTATCTATTGTTCGATTTTTCCGGATTGCTGGGCTATGCCATGAGCCAGCGTCAGTTGCGCGAAATCGTGCAGCGCCAGCGTTCGGCCGCCCATACCATCGTGCTGGTCGGGGCCAAAGTCCAGCTGCCTGATGAACTTGAGGCGCTGGCATTGCGCGTGCCCTTGTCATTACCCGACAGCAAGGAAATCACCGGCATCGTGCGCGGCGAGGCGCTGGCCTGGCAGCGCGAGCAAGGGCGCAAGCTCAGCGTGGACAATGACGCCACGCGCAGCATCGTACGCAACCTGCTCGGCCTGACCATGCCTGACGCGCGGCGCATCGTGCGCAAACTGATCTACAACGATGGCGCGCTCGGACCGAGCGACCTCCCTGAGCTGATGCAGTCCAAGTTTGACCTGCTCAACCGTTCCGGCCTGCTGCACTACGAATACGCCACCGCCAGCTTCGCCGATGTCGCCGGCGTCACCCGCCTGCGCGAATGGGTACAGCGTCGGCGCACGGTCTTTCTCGACCCGGCTGCCACACCGGTGCTTGACCCACCCAAGGGCGTGCTGCTGCTGGGCGTGCAGGGTTGCGGCAAGAGCCTGGCGGCAAAAGCCATCGCCGGCGGTTTCGGCGTGCCGCTGGTACGCCTGGACTTTGGCACGCTGTACAACAAGTACCAGGGTGAGACCGAAAAGAACCTGCGCGAAGCCTTGACCAGCACGGAGCTACTTGCGCCGTGCGTGTTGTGGATCGATGAAATCGAGAAGGGCCTGGCCAGTGACGGCGGCGAAGATGGCGGAGTATCGCGACGCGTGCTCGGCTACCTGCTGACCTGGATGGCCGAACGCAAAGCCAACGTTTTCCTGGTTGCCACTGCCAACGCCGTGCAGCAGCTTCCACCCGAATTGCTGCGCAAGGGCCGCTTTGACGAAATCTTCTTCGTCGGCCTGCCCAGTCCATCCGTGCGCGAGGAAATTTTCAACCTGCATCTGACCCGGCGCAAGCTCAACCCCGCCAGCTTCGAGGTGGCAGCCCTTGCCACCGCCAGCTCGGGTTTCTCCGGCGCGGAGATCGAGCAAACCATCGTCAGTGCCCTGTACGACGCCGCCGGCAATGGCGCGGCGCTGGATCAGGCAACTTTGCTCAACGCGCTGCAACAGACCCGACCACTGTCAGTGCTGATGAAAGAGCAGGTGGATGCGCTGTGTGCGTGGGCTCAGGGCCGATGCGTGCCCGCGGATTGAGCAGGCAAGCCACGTGCCGATGTGTGTAGATGCATTCGCGGGGGATCGGCTTCAGGTGCCGAACCGTCCCAGGCGGCTGCTTGCCACGAGGTGGAAACGCGCGGCGGCAGCAGCAATCCAGCGTTGACTCGCGCACCAGCGACGCTTCTGCTTTGCTTGGCCTTGCTGCGTGTTTCGGCGCGATCTATGGCGTTGAAGTTGCCGCCGGTTGCTGCATGCGGAAACGCTCAAACCACGCAAGGATTGCCGCAGTCTTCGCTGCGGACTGCGACGGACGCGCGGTCAGGCCTGCATGGTTGGCGCCGGGCACTTTTACCAGCGCGGTGGGAATTCCGCGCAGCTGCAGCGCTGCGTAATACTGCTCAGCTTCGCTGTCCGGCGTGCGATGGTCTTCGGCGCCGACCACGACCATGGTCGGCGTCCTGACGTTGCCCACCAGCGACAAGGGTGACCGCGCCCAGTAACCCGTTGGGTCCTCCCAGGGAAATTTGCCAAACCAGTAGCGGGCGAAAAACGGCGTCATGTCCGCAGTCAACACGAAGCTGGACCAGTCGATGACTGGCTTTTGCGACGCCGCCGCGCGAAAGCGGTCGGTTTTGCCCACGATCCACGCGGTCAGCGCGCCGCCGCCAGAGCCGCCGGTCACGAACAGGTTTTGCGGGTCGACAAAGCCTTTGGCGACGGCGGCATCAACTGCGCTCATCAGGTCATCGTAATCATGACCGGGGTAAGCCTTGTCGATCTTGTTGCCGAACGTTTCGCCGTAACCCGTCGAACCGCGCGGATTGACGTAGAGAACAACGTAGCCCGCTGCGGCATACAGCTGATCATCCGTCGAGAAGCTCGGTCCATAAGCGGCGAACGGACCGCCATGGATTTCCAGAATGAGCGGGTATTTGTGCGTCGCATCGAAACCCGGCGGCGTGACGATCCAGGCACTGATCGGCAAATGGTCGAATGCGCTAACTGCAAGCGGCTGCACGTGGCCCAGGGTCTTTGCGTCAAGCAGCGCAGCATTGAGCTGGGTCACCTGCCGCGGCTTGTTGCCGTGCGTAACCCAGACATCCGACGGGCGCTGCGGCGTGCCACTGGTGAACGCCACGCTGCCGTCGCGTGCCACGCTGAACTGGCCGCCCGTATACGGCCGGTCAAGGCCGCTCCCGGTCAGGTTTTCAGCAACCGTGCGCAGGCTGCCATCCAGCTGCACACGGGCAACGCGCGTGGCGCCTTCATTGTCATAGCTGAAATAGATGGAGCCGGAGTCGCTCGCCCACACTGGATTGTCGACGCTGCGATCGAGGTTTGCCGTGAGTACACGACTGTCGCTGCCATCGGCATGCATGATCGACAACTGTCGATTCTGATATCCGACGTAGCGATCATCGAATCCCACATAGGCAATCCACTTGCCGTCGGGTGAAACCCGCGGCGCGGCATCCGGGCCGTTGCGCCGGGTCAGCGCGCGCACGTCGAGGGGATCGATGGAAACCTCGTGCAGATCGGTGTTGACCAGATCACGCTGCCAATCCGGCGCAAGGTTCGCACTGAAGATGACCGCGCGCCCATCGGCCGACCACGCCAGCTGGCCGCTGATATCGTGCGCGCCGAACGTCAGCTGCGTGGGCGCGCCGCCATCGGCCGGCACCCAGAACACTTGCTCGTAGCCAGGCTTGGCATAGCCGCCCTCGTCGGTGCGATACACCACCGCATCGATGATCTGCAACGGCTCTGCCCATTTGGCGCCGGTCGGCTTGTCCGGTAGCGCGCCTAGCTTGGCCGCCACGGCGGGAACGAACATGGTGTACGCGATGCGCTTGCCGTCAGGTGACCAGGTGATTTCGTGCGGTGCATCGGGCAGCCCGGTGATGCGTGCTGTCGCCGCGGTTTTCATCCAGCGCACGAACAGCTGCGTGGCGTCCTGATCAGGCGCACGCGACAGGTAGGCCAAGCGGCTGCCATCAGGCGACCAGCGCGGCAGGGTGTGGTTACCGGCGCCCGCCACCAGCGGAGTCTGTTCGCCGCTGGCGACATCTATCGACCAGATTGACGCGCGTGTGCGGTCGACCATGATGTCGTTGGCACCGCGCACGTACACGATGGTTTTGCCATCGGGCGCAATCTGTGGATCGCTGGCCACTTCCAGGTTGAACAAGTCGGCGCTGGTCAATAACCGCGCCGGGCCGCTCGCCGACGCCCCGAACACCGGCAGCACCACGAACATTGCAAACAGCCACACACTGATTCGCATCTGCACAATCGCTCCCGGTGAAGTTGGCTGTCGGGCCAGCGCCGACGCTGGCCATGTGCAAGCTGAGCGCCGAATATAAATGATCTGTCGTACGCGTGGACGACGCAGCTTTCGCCGTGCCCGCAGGCGGTCGATTCGAGCCGGAGCAGGCTGGACGCGCAAAGATGCTGAAACCTCACACCAGCGCGCGGCGGCGACGGGCGCAGGATGCGTCGACCGACCGTCCCCTCTGCCGCGACCGCTGCGGCACGGCGATGCCTGCGCCAAGACGCGCCGGCCAATGGGCATGATCCATCCTGGCTGGAGGCTCGCCGCAGGAAAGAAGGCGGACGGGGCCTGCGCTCCGGCGCATTGCCGAGTGCGCATTCGCCGACGGCCAGGCGCGGCCGTGCCGGATTGATCACGGTTCCCCAAGACCATGTTGGCGTCAGCACGTACGCGCTCACAGCCCATCGTGTGAATACGCGGATAATCGATCCGATACGCTGTGGCAGGGCCGGCTTCGACCCCACTGCACCCAGCAAAGCAGTCCCGCATACCGATCGAGGCCAGCATGAACAACAGCTCCACCTTTAGCGCATTTACCCTGGAGACCGCCACAAAAAAAGTGCGCGGCGCCGAAGACGCCTGGAACAGCCGCGATCCCGAACTCGTGTCCCAGGTCTATGCCCAGAACACACGCTGGCGCAACCGCGCAGAGTTTCTTTCCGGCCGCGAAGCTGCGCGCGCATTTCTGCGCCGCAAGTGGGACAAGGAGCTCGACTACCGTTTGATCAAGGAGCTCTGGCTCTTTGGCGAGCGCCGACTGGCGGTGCGTTTCGCCTACGAATGGCACGACGACTCCGATCAATGGTTCCGCAGCTATGGCAACGAAAATTGGGAATTTGACGACGCTGGCCTGCTGCTGCATCGGCACGCTTCGATCAACGACGCGCCGATATCAGTGGCAGAGCGCAAATTTTTCTGGCCGCTTGGTAAACGCCCCGACGACCATCCTGGCCTGAGTCACTTTGGATACTGACCTGGACCGGCGGCCTCTTGCTGGCGTCTGCGGGCACGGCGTGCTGATCGCCAGCATGTACGCCTGACTATGGCGCGGGTGGATCAACCTGATAGCCCTCGGCCTTGAGTTTGGCCAGATAGCCATCCGTTTTCAGCAGCTCGTCCATCGGCAGCACGGCAAAAGTTTGCGCGTTGGTGTTCAGCGCGGCGCGTGCAGCGCGGAGCCAGGTCGCTTCCAGCTTGTTGACCACATCATTCAGCCCGAGCGTGCGGGCAAAGCCGGCGCTGGTCAGCGCGGCCACGCAGGCATCGCGTCGATCACTCTTTGGCAGCGTGCGCAGCGCCTGCAAATCCCCGGTGGCCCAGGCATTGGCGCGCGACATCATGGTTGGCATGTCCTGCTCGACGCTCTCCAGCGTGCGGCTGAAACAGGTAATGTCGTTTGGTGCCGAAGCCTTGAATGCCTTGATCGCATCGCCAGGGTGATCGATGACCACCTGATATTCCACTGGAACTTCCCTCACGCCGTGGCTTTTGGCCAGCGCATCGATGCGTTCGCGCACGCCGCCGCCGCTACTCAGCTGGTGCGCCTTGAGCGCCTTGCGATACAGCTCCTGGCCGGCAAACAGCGGACGCCAGCGTTCGACGTTGCGCGCATCCGGCAGGTACTTTTGCCGCAGCACCTGCCAGCGCGCGTACAGCGGCGGCGGCAAGACCTGCTGCAGCGTTTCCCCATCCGCGTTCTTGCGCGCGCTGTACGCCGCCGGCAGCAGGAACAGCTTGCCAAGCCAGCCGACATTGGCCTTCATCGTCACCGCCGGTTGCAACAACACCTGCTGCGAATCGCCGATGATCTGCTCCAACTGGTGCGACTGCCATTGCATGTTGCGCGGCAACGGCGACAGCGTGCCGAGGATCCACATGACGTGTTGGCCGCGCGACACCATCCACAGACCCGGCCCCGGCTGCACGCCGCTGACCACCACCGGCGCCAGATCCGCAACCGGTATTGATTCAGGCACCGATCGCACCGAGCCAGCGGTGGATTGGGCGAAAGCGGGTAGCACACACGCTGATGCCAACAGAAAAGCTGCCATGCGCAGAGCATGCATGTGAAACGTCCCATCCACTAAAGGCGGCATTGTGTCAGCCGCTTGCTGACTCCCACCTGCGCGACAGCGTGGCCTTTGGCGAAGACGCTCGTCATGGACTGCGCTGCGCGTACTCGCCCGTCATTGCGCGTGCAGCGCCGCCAACGCCGCGTTGAACGTTGCACTGGGGCGCATCGCGCGACTGACGCGATCCATGTCCGGGTGGTAATAGCCGCCAATATCAACGGGCGCGCCTTGCACGCCGTTGAGTTCGCCAACGATGCGCGTCTCGTTTTGCGTCAGGGCCTGCGCCAGCGGAGCGAAGGCTGCTTTCAACGCCGGATGGATATCCTGCGACGCTAGCGCCTGCGCCCAATACAAGGCGAGGTAAAAATGGCTGCCGCGGTTGTCCAGCTCGCCGACGCTGCGTGACGGCGATTTGTCGGCGTCAAGGAACTTGCCGTTCGCCAGGTCCAGGGTCGTGGCCAGCACGTTGATCGCGGCGTCACCGCTGCGGCCAGCCAGCTGTTCAAGCGACGCGCCCAGCGCCAGAAACTCGCCCAGCGAGTCCCAGCGCAAATGGTTCTCCTGCAGGAACTGCTGCACGTGCTTGGGCGCCGAGCCACCCGCACCGGTCTCGAACAATCCGCCGCCGGCCATCAACGGCACGATCGACAGCACCTTGGAACTGGTACCAAGCTCCATGATCGGAAACAGGTCGGTGAGATAGTCGCGCAACACGTTGCCGCTGACCGAAATCGTGTCCAGGCCCTGGCGGATGCGCTCCAGCGAGAATTTCGTGGCGGCGGCCGGATCCATGATGCGGATGTCCAGGCCGCGCAGGTCGTGTTCCTGCAAATAGTGCTGCACCTTGAGGATGACCTGCGCGTCATGCGCGCGCTGCGGATCGAGCCAGAACACCGCTGGTGTGTGCGTGGCACGACTCACCGCCAGCTTGACCCAGTCGCGGATCGGCGCGTCGCGGGTTTCGCACATGCGCCAGATATCGCCCGCTTGGACATCGTGTTGCAACAACACCTTGCCTGCATCATCAATGACCTTGACCACGCCGGCAGCCGCAATCTGGAACGTCTTGTCGTGCGAGCCATATTCCTCGGCCTGTTGCGCCATCAAGCCCACGTTCGGCACGCTGCCCATCGTTGCCGGATCAAACGCACCATGCGTCTTGCAGTCCTCGAGCACCGCCGCGTACACGCCGGCGTAGCTGCGATCAGGGATCAACGCCTTGACGTCCTGCAGCTCGCCTTGCGGATTCCACATCTTGCCGGAGTCGCGAATCATCGCCGGCATGGAAGCATCGATGATGACGTCACTGGGCACGTGCAGGTTGCTGATGCCCTTGCTGGAATTGACCATTGCCAGCGGCGGACGCCGGGCATATTCCGCCTCGATATCAGCCTTGATCGCGTCCTGCTGCGCGGCCGGCAAGCTGGCAATGCGCGTATACAAATCACCGATGCCATTGTTCGGGTTGAAACCCACCGAGCGCAGCTCAGCCGCGTGCGTGGCCAGCACGTCGGCATAAAAGCGACTGACCACCTGCCCGAACATGATCGGGTCGGAGACCTTCATCATGGTGGCTTTGAGGTGCACGGAGAACAGCACATCCTGACGTTTGGCGTCGGCAATCTGCGCGTCGACGAAATCGGCCAGCGCCTGGATACTCATGACCGCCGCGTCGATCAGCTCGCCTTCCTGCACCGGCGTTTGCTCTTTCAACACCTGCGTGCTGCCGTCTGCGCCGGTCCACTGGATACGCACGTTGCCGGCTTGCGCAATCAGTGCTGAACGTTCGCTGGCGTAAAAATCGCCGTGGTCCATGCTGGCCACATGCGTGCGCGAGTCAGCACTCCATGCGCCCATCTTGTGCGGACGTTTGCGCACGTAATTCTTCACCGACAGCGGCGCGCGGCGATCGGAGTTGCCTTCGCGCAGCACCGGATTCACGGCGCTGCCCTTGAGCTTGTCATAGCGCGTCTTGAGCGCTTTTTGCTGCGCGTCAGCTGGTTCGTCGGGATAATCGGGCAAGGCATAACCCTGTCCCTGCAGCTCCTTGATCGCCGCCTTCAACTGCGGCACCGAAGCGCTGATGTTTGGCAACTTGATGATGTTTGCCTCAGGCGCAAGCGTCAGCGCGCCGAGCTCGGCCAGGTCATCAGGGATGCGCTGCGCCTGCGTCAGCAGATCCGGAAACTGGGAAATGATGCGCCCGGCCAGCGAAATGTCGCGCGTCTCAACCGCAATGCCAGCGGTGCGCGTAAACGCGGCAATGATTGGCAGCAGGGACTGTGTAGCCAGGAACGGAGCTTCGTCGGTAAGGGTGTAGATGATGGTTGGGATGGACGACATGGCGCAGGGGACCTTCTGGCAGCGATGGAATTGCGGGGCGGCCTGTCGCGCGCGCAGTGCACGCGGCAGCCGCCTCGGCCATTGCGCGGATCGTGACCGACGCGCGCGTGACAACGGGGCATTGTCGCGGTTTGCCATCGTCGGGGCAAAGTCCACCCGGTTCGACGCATGACGTCGGCTACAGCGCGCGCGTCAAGCGCTGGCAAACAAGCGGCGGGTTTCCGAGGCTTTTTGCAACCGCTCAGGTTCACGGTGAGCGTCCGCCTGGCTCAGCGCCTGCGCATATCCACCCCGCGTTCGCGCAAGGGGCGCACGCGTACACGCCTTGCGTCCGCTAACCGGGCGGCTTTGCAAACGGTGCACCTTTTGCTTTTTGCGGACAAGGCAGCAGTCACCGCAGGCCGTGCCATTACACTGAGCAGATGCAAGATACCCTCGTCGCCCCACCTGCTCCCCGCCAGCGCGTACCGTGGTGGTTCGATCTGGCCGGTTCACTCCTGCAACCGTGGGTGAAAATTCGCCGTGATCCGGCCGAACCGGCCACATTGCTGCGCGGCGACGCACCGGTGTGCTACGTGATCGAGCGCGACGGATTCTCCGATGTATTGATCCTGCAGCGCGCATGCCGCGAAGCGGGATTGCCCAATCCGTTGCAAGCGCTTGCCGGCACGCGACGGCGGCGTTCGGTATTCGCGCTGGCGCAACGCAAAGGCTGGTTATTTGGGCGCAGCCGCATGCGCGCCACGCAGGCTGCACTGCGCCAGATGCTGCAATCCCTTGGCGAGCGGCCGCAGGCGGATATCCAGCTCGTACCCGTGGCTATCTACGTCGGACGCGCACCAAGCCACGACGAAGGCTGGTTTCGCGTCTTGTTTTCGGAGAACTGGGTGGTGGTCGGCGGCTTCCGCCGGTTGCTGGCACTGCTGCTGAATGGCCGCGATACGGTGGTGCATTTCGCCGCTCCCATCTCCTTGCGCAGCGTGCTGGATGAATCCCCTGGCCTCACGCCAGAACGCTTCGTGCGCAAGATTGCGCGCGTGCTGCGTACGCACTTTCATCGCATCCGCGCGGCCGTGATCGGGCCGGATCTGTCGCATCGGCGCACGGTGGTGGACGCGGTGTTGAACGCCGATCCGGTGCGTGCGGCGATCGCCGCCAGCGCAGCGAAGGAGAAGATCACGCCGGCCAAGGCGTGGCGCAATGCGCACAAGATCGCGCTGGAGATCGCAGCCGACTACTCGCATCCGGTAGTGCGTTCGGTGTCGTTCCTGCTGCGCAACTTCTGGAACAAGCTGTATGACGGCATCACCATGCACCACTTCGACAAGGTGCGCGCCATGGCGCCCGGCTATGAAGTGGTCTATGTGCCATGCCACCGCAGCCACGCCGATTATTTGCTGCTCAGTTACCAGTTGCACATCTCCGGCGTGGTAGTGCCGCACATTGCCGCGGGCATCAATCTCAACCTGCCGGTGCTCGGGCCGATCCTGCGCCGCGGCGGGGCTTTTTTCCTGCGCCGCAGCTTCAAGGGCAACCCGCTGTATGCGGTGGTGTTCAACGAATACCTCGCGCAGCTGATCGATCGCGGCGTGCCGATCGAATATTTCATCGAAGGCGGGCGTTCGCGCACCGGTCGTTTGCTGGCGCCGCACGAAGGCATGCTGACGATGACCATTCGCGCCTTTCTGCGTGCGCCGCGGCGCCCGGTATTGTTCCAGCCGGTGTACGTCGGCTACGAAAAGCTGATGGAGGGCAAGTCCTACTCCGGCGAACTCAGCGGCAAGGCGAAGCAAAAGGAATCACTGTTCGGGCTGCTACGCGGGTTGAAGGTACTGCGCGAGCGCTACGGCCATGTCACGTTGAACTTCGGCGAACCGATCGAACTTACGCCGATGCTGGAAGCACAAGGAGTGGACTGGCGCAACGCGGATGGCGCGATCCAGAGCAAACCAGAATGGCTCGGTGCGGTCACCGAACAGCTGGCTGCGCAAATCCAGATCAACATCAACCGCGCGGCCGACGTCAACCCGATCAACCTGCTGGCGCTGGTGCTGCTGGCCACGCCCAAACATGCGATGGCCGAAACCGACCTGCTCGCGCAACTGGACCTGAGCAAGGCGTTGATCGAGGACCTGCCGTATTCGGACCGGGTCACGCTGACGGCGATGAACAGCGCCAGCATCATCGAATACGGCGAGCACATGGGATGGATCCAGCGCATCGCCCATCCGCTGGGTGACGTCCTGTGCGTGGCCAGGGACCAGGCAGCGCTGCTCAGCTACTTCCGCAACAACGCGTTGCACCTGACTGCCGCCAGCGCGTGGGTGGCGTGTTGTTTCCTCAATAACCGGCGCATATCGCGGGCTGCAGTCCTGCGGCTTGGGCAGATCATCTATCCGTTTATCCAGGGCGAGTTGTATCTACCCTGGGACGATGAGGGCTTCAACACGCAGCTGCAGGCGACCATTGATTTCTTCGTGCGTCGCGGACTGCTGGAAACGGGCAACGATGGCCGCGTGCTGGAGCGCAGCCCGGGCCAGGAAGACAGCGCGTTTCAGCTCAAGATCATCGCGCGCAACTTGATCCAGGCGTTCGAGCGTTACTACATCACGATCGCCGCTCTGGTCAAAAATGGCCCGCACACGATGAGCGCCGGACAACTGGAAATGGTGTGCACGCTCACCGCGCAACGCCTCGGCCTGCTCAATGAGTTGTCCGCGCCGGAGTTCTTTGACAAGGCGCTGTTTCGCGGCTTCATCCACAAGCTGCGCGAACGCAAGCTGGTGTGGACCGACGATGAGGGCAAGCTCGATTACCACCGCGCGCTGGAGGACATTGTGCTTGACGCGCGGCTTATCCTGTCGCGCGAAGTGCGCCATTCGATCCTCAAGATCACGCCCGGCAGCATCGGGCCTGACCCGGGTACGCCCGCAAGCTCATCGACTGAGCCAGGCGCACCAATCAGCGTGGTGCCAACGGGCGCGAATGCTCCCGTGCTGACCGAGCACGGGCGTTCGCGTGATTGAGTGATGGCGACTGCAGTGCGAGCGCGAGATAGCGTGTGCGCTGCGCACGCAGCTCGCCGCCAGCGCCCGGAAAAGCCGCGCATGCAGTGACTTTCGGCACGGTCGCCACGCGGCGTGGACGCGTGCAAGATTGCCGCACCATTGCCGGAGCGCTGCCATGCCCACTTCTCTCGCACGCGTAATCGGCGCCCTACTCGCAGCGTTGCCATGCGCGGCAGCGGTCGCAGCGGTCGCGCCGACTGCTGCTGGTCATGCCGTCCGCATGGTGCAGTGTGGCCATCTGCTCGACCCTGCCGCCGGCAGGCTGTTGGGCCAGACGACGTTGGTTGTGGACGGCGGCCGTATTCGCGAAATCCATCCCGGCGCGGTGGACGTGAAGCCCTACCAGGACGCTGCCACCGCAGCGGGCGCGGACTTTCGCTACGTCAGCCTGCCCGATGCCACGTGCATGCCCGGTTTGATCGACTCGCACACGCATCTGACGTTTGAAACCAGCCCGACCGGCTACACCGACCAGTTCCGCTGGAACAGCGCCGATTACGCGATCCGCTCCACCGCGTATGCGCAGCGCACGCTGCTGGCCGGCTTCACCACGGTGCGCAACCTGGGCGACGGCAACTACGAGTCGATCGCGCTGCGCAATGCGATAAACGCCGGCATCGTGCCTGGCCCGCGCATCTTCACTGCCGGCGTGGCGATCGGCAGCACGGGCGGCCATGCCGATCCGACCGACGGTTACCGCATGGATCTGGCCGGTGATCCCGGGGTCAAGAACGGAGTCATCAACAGCCCGCAGGATGCGTGGAAAGCCGTCCGCCTGCACTACAAGGCCGGTGTCGATGTCATCAAGATCATGCCATCCGGCGGCGTGCTGGACGAAAGCGCGAGCGCCGACAATCCGCAAATGACCATTGAGGAAATCAAGGCCGTGGTCGACGCGGCGCACGACTACGGGCTGACCGTCGCGGCGCATGCGCACGGTGCAGAGGGCATCCGTCGCGCCGTCATCGGCGGCGTGGATTCCATCGAACACGGCACGTTCATGGACGCGGCCGACATGCAGCTGATGAAGCAGCACGGCACGTGGTACGTGCCCACCATCATCGCCGGCAAATATGTGCAGGAGATGGCCGGCAAACCCGGTTACTACCCGCCGCAGATCGCGCGCAAGGCCATGCAAGTGGGACCGATCATCCAGGCCACTGCGGGCAAGGCCTACAAGGCGGGTGTCAAGATCGCCTTTGGCACCGACGCGGCGGTGTACCCGCACGGTGAGAACGCGAAGGAGTTCGAGTACATGGTGCAGGCCGGCATGCCGCCGATGTTCGTGCTGCAGGCCGCCACCACGCATGCCGCCGAACTGCTGCACAAATCCGATCAGCTTGGCCAGATTGCCGTGGGCAGATTCGCCGACGTGATCGCCGTGCCCGGCAATCCGCTGGACGACATTACCGCGATGCAGCGCGTCAACTTTGTCATGAAGGATGGCCAGATCTACAAGGAATCCGGCAAAGGCATGCTGCCCTGACCGCAGGCCCGGCGACCGCAGCCAGTTGCTGCACGACCGCCAGGCAGGCGGCTTTTCCTGGCCTCGGGCCGTCATTGCATGTCGTCTGAACTGCATCGCAGGGCGCGTGACAGCGGCAAGCCAGGCGGGCAGCGCCGCCGGTTTTGCGCAAGGCGCAAACGCTTGATCGTGTAGCATGACGGCCATGGACGAACAGCCAGCAACCACCCATTTCGGCTTCCGCGACGTGCCGGTCGGCGACAAGCAAAAGCTGGTCGGAGAGGTCTTTACCTCGGTCGCGCGCAACTACGACTTGATGAACGACCTGATGTCGTTCGGGACCCACCGCCTGTGGAAACGCCATTTCGTCGCCACCAGTGGCGTGCGTCGCGGCGACCGCGTGCTGGACCTGGCTGGCGGCACCGGTGATATCGCTGCCTTGCTCAAACCGGTGGTTGGTGACGAAGGCGAAGTGATAGTTGGCGACATCAACGCGGCCATGCTCGACGTCGGCCGGGACCGGCTGACCGATCGCGGCCTGGTTGCCGGCCTGCGCTGGGCGCAGCTCAATGCCGAAGCCCTGCCGTTTGCAGACAGCAGCTTTGACGCCGTCACGATGGCGTTTGGTTTGCGCAACGTCACCGACAAGGACCGGGCACTGGCAAACATCTGTCGTGTGCTCAAACCAGGCGGGCGGCTGCTTGTACTGGAGTTCTCGCGGGTGCGCAGCGACTTGTTTTCCAGGCTCTACGATTTTCATTCGTTCAAGGTACTGCCGCGACTTGGCCGTCTGTTTGCAGGCGACGCTGACAGCTATCGCTACCTGGCCGAATCCATTCGCAAGCATCCGGACCAGGAAACCTTGAAGGGGATGATGGAACGCGCGGGTTTCGGCCGCGTGGAAATCCGCAACCTGACCAACGGCGTTGTGGCGATCCATCGCGCTTACAAGTTCTGAAGCGCTGCGCCATTGTCGCCACTGCGGGACTGATCCACGTCAAAGCTGCCAGCGCAGAGCCGGCGTATGTTGATGCTCGTTCTCCACCGAGCATCCATCACATGTCTGCTGAAATGGCTCCCGAATCCAACGTCTATCCATTCGATGCGCGCGGGATCGCACATCGCTTCCGGCACTCGGCCATTTTCGGCGCGATGGATGCGCTGCGCTCGGGTGAAACGATGCGCTTCGTCAATGACCATGATCCTGTTCCGCTGCTTGCGCAGTTGCGTGACCGCCTCGGCGACAACCTGACCGTTACCTATCGCCAGCGCGAGCCCGGCGCAGTCGTGATCGATTTCGGCATTGTCGACATGCCCGTTGAATGAGGCCACGACACGCATGAACTACCCGGCGTTTTATGAACAGGCACCACGCATCGCCATGCGCGACCCGCTGGCGGATTTTCTCGGTGCCGCGGAAGGCGGCCTGATGGAATACACCTACCTCGACGCTGTACATCTGGCCGGACACTCCTGCCCGACCGTTGCCGGCGCGTACCTGATGGCGCGCGCGGCAATGCAGGCGCTGTATCCAGATCAGCCGGCCGAGCGCGGCGCAGTCAACGTGCGCATGCCCGGGCCCGAGGACGAAGGCGTCAACGGCGTCATCGGGCAAGTGCTGACCCTGATCACCGGCGCGGCCGCTGATAATGGGTTCCATGGCATCGGCGGTCACTTCGCGCGCCAGTCGCTGATGAGCCATGCAGATGCGGCGCGCAGCGGCGACATCCAGTTCACGCGCCGCGATAACGGCAAGACCGTCAGTGTGCAACTGGATTTGAGCAGCGTGCCTCCGGCGCCAAACCTGCGCGAGCTGCTCATGGCGGCACTCAATGACAGCGCCACTGCGGCTCAGCGCAAGGATTTCGCAGACGCCTGGCAAGGCCGCGTGCGCAAGCTGCTGGTGGAGCATGCGGACGATGCTCGGGTCATCCGGGTCACCGCGCTGAATTGAGCGACCGGCGCCGAGGACAGCTGCTTCCGCAAGGCACTGCTGCGCGCCAAGCGGCGTACGGTTGGCCGTATGGGCGGCCGCTTCGAGGGCATCGATCCCGACGCTGCCGGTGAAACTACCGATGGGGATGCGGCCCGCGACGCCGCCACTGACGCTTATCTCGCCTCGTTCAACCAGTGCGCTAGCACGGAGCTGAAGTACAACGCTGACCGTGCGTATCTGCCCAACAACTACGCCGTGATCAGCCGCGGCTGGGAATGGAAACGCGATGGCGAACCGGCGCACATCCAGGCGCCTGGCGTCGGCACCGACGTGGCCGACGCCAGGCGCCGCAATCCACGCTTGAAAGTGTTTCCCACAGACGGCTGCCGCGATCCGGCGACCCCGATCATTGCCACGAGTTTGATCCTGGCCACCTCGGGCTGGATGCGCCGATGCACGGCAACATCAGTACGGGTTCTGCGCCTGCGGACGCATGATCTATTTCGATCTGGAGGCACTCATGCAGGCAACGCGGACTTGTCGCGCTTCCACGACGAAGCTGCGCCATAATGAAAGACGTTGCGCCACCGGTGGCGCACAGACCTGGGTTAGATGATCGACAAGCCGAGCGACCAACCGCCGCGCGCAGGCGATGAGCAACCTGACGACCCCAGGCGCCGTCGCTTGCTGGGTGGCGCCGCTTTGGCCGGCGCGGCATGGACCGTTGGCGTTTCTGCCGCACCTGCGCAACGTGCGAAAGCTCCCGCCGGTTCACCGCTGAGTTCTGCCGCAACCGATGCGCAGCTGCGCCAGAGCATCCACCACGTCGTCGTGCTGTATGCGGAAAACCGCAGCTTCAACAATTTGTTTGTCGACTTTCCCGGACTTGCCCAACCGCTGTCCGAGCTGCCGGTGTCGTCCACCCGGCAACGCGATCGCGACGGCAGTTTGCTGACAACGCTGCCACCGGTATGGGGCGGCATGGTGCCGCAGACGCAAGTGGTCGATCACCGTACGTACAAGCTTGACGAGCATGCGATCACCGGCCTGCCCAACCAGCCGTTTGCGCTGCGCACGGTTGATGGCGCAGCGCTCCCGCACGGCGTGGTCACGCGCGACCTGGTGCATCGCTTCTACGAAAACCAGCTGCAGATCAACGGTGGCAGCAACGATGGATTCGTTGCCTGGGGCAACACCGGGGCGATGACCATGGGCCATTACGCAGATGGTGCGTTCAACCTGCGTCTGTGGCAACTCGCGCGCCAGTACACACTTTGCGACAACTTTTTCATGGGCGCGTTTGGCGGCTCGTTTCTCAACCACCAGTATCTTGTTGCCGCCCAGCCGCCCTACTACCCGGGCGCTGACACCGGCAATGCCCGGCTGCATATCGCGGTGCTGGAGGGCGCTGACCCCACCGGCATTCGCCGCAAGCTGGCCGCCGACTCGCCGCGTAGCGCGATGCACGGTCCCGCCAAACCTGCATCCGCCGACACGCTTACCCCGGACTTCTGGGTGGTGAACACCATGGGTCCGGCATACGCGCCGGCGTTCAACCCGGACCCGCACAACGTATTGCTGGCTGATGCCAGCAGTCACAACACGCTGCCGGCGCAGACCCACACGACCATCGGCGATGCGCTTAGCGCGGCCGATATTGACTGGGCCTGGTATGCCGGAGGCTGGCAACTGGCGCTTGACGGCAAGGGCGACAGTGATCCAGACACCTTCCCGAGCGTGCCAAACTTCCAGCCGCACCACCAACCGTTCAACTACTTTCGCCAATTTGCGCCGGGCACCGCCGCGCGCAAGCAGCACCTGCGCGACGGCGGCTTCGGCGAAACGGCGCGCAGCAATCATTTCCTTGCGGCGATCGAAAGCGGCAGCCTGCCGCCTGTCACGTTCTACAAACCACAAGGCAACTTGAACATGCACGCCGGCTACTCGGACGTGAACGCGGGTGACCGCCATCTCGCGCGCATGGTCGACGCACTGCAGAAAAGCCCGCAGTGGGCGCATATGCTGGTGGTCATCACGGTCGATGAGAACGGCGGATGGTGGGACCACGTGGCACCACCCAAAGGTGATCGCTGGGGTCCGGGCACGCGCATTCCAACGCTGGTCATTTCGCCGCTTGCCAGAAAGGGCTTCGTCGATCACACGATTTACGATACCGGCTCGATCCTGCGCTTCATTACCCGGCGCTTTGCTTTGCAGAAGCTGCCGGGGTTGCTTGCGCGCGAGAAGGCAATGCTGGCTGCCGGCGGGCCGCCGCCGGGCGATTTGACCGCCGCACTGCAGCTAAGCTGACCGACACTCACTTCGACGGCAGCGTTCACCAGCATGCGCGACCTCTATCCGGACATCGAGCCGTACCAGACCCATCGGGTCGCGGTCGATGCCACGCACACTCTGCACGTTGAAGAGTGCGGCAATCCGGACGGACTGCCTGTGGTGTTTCTGCACGGCGGTCCGGGTGCCGGATTGTCCGTATATCACCGCCGTTTCTTCAACCCGGCGTCTTACCGGATCGTGTTGTTCGACCAGCGCGGCGCGGGCAAATCAACGCCGTTTGCCGAACTGCGCGACAACACCACCTGGCATCTGGTCGCCGATATCGAAGCCATCCGCGAACTGCTGGGCATTGAGCGCTGGGTCGTGTTTGGCGGCTCGTGGGGCTCGACGCTAGCCCTGGCTTACGCGCAAGCGCATGCGCAGCGCGTGCTTGGCCTGGTCCTGCGCGGCATCTTTCTGGCGCGCCGCGAAGAGATTCACTGGCTCTATGGCGGCGGCGGCGCGGCGTGGATCCAGCCCGAACAATGGCAACGCTTTGTCGCGGTGATTCCCGCCGCGGAGCGCGCAGACCTGCTCGGCGCTTACTGGAGGCGGCTGACTGCCGACGATCCGGACGTCCGTCTGGCCGCGGCGCAGGCTTGGGCCACCTGGGAAAGCAGCGCGTTGACCCTGGCCGAGAGTGCGCCAACCGTCGCAAAATTCGCGCAGCCGGAAACCGCGGTGAGCCTGGCGCGCATCGAAGCGCATTATTTTCGCCACGACGCCTGGCTGCAGCCTGGGCAACTCTTGCGCGACGTGGCCAAGATCCGCCACATCCACACCACCATCGTGCAAGGTCGCTACGACATCATCTGCCCGCCACGCAGCGCCTATGAGTTGGCGCAGGCATGGCCGGAAGCGAAGCTGCGCATCGTGCTCGCCGGACATGCCGCGTGGGAACCAGCCATCGTCGACGCCTTGATCGAGGCAACCGATTACCTCGCCGATCATTACCGCTGAGGCACGCACGGCCGCGAGCGGGCGCGCGCAAAGGTCGAACCCGGGTCGTGGTGGCATACTTGGCGTTTTATCGCGAGGACTGCGTCAATGCGCCTTTTGCCAATGGTTGCTCTGGGCACCCTGATGCTCCCGCTCACAGCTCAAGCGAACGATCCGAATTCTTACGCACAGCCCGACCAGGTGCAGGTGACGCATCTGGATCTGGACTTGAAGATCGACTTCGCGCAGCGCCAGCTCGATGGCCAGGCCACGCTGAAGCTGGATTGGAAAAACCCGCAAGCGAGCTCGCTGGTGCTCGACACACGTGACCTGAAGATTGCCAAGATCGAGGCACTCGGCAGCGATGGCAAGGCAACCGCCCTGACTTACGCATTGGCCGCGCGCGATGCGCAGCTGGGCAGCAAGCTGACCATTGCGACGCCGCACCGACCCAGCCAGGTACGCATTGTCTACAGCACCTCGCCGGAGGCCTCGGGGCTGCAGTGGCTGACGCCGGCGCAGACTGCGGACCACAATGCGCCGTTCATGTTTTCACAGTCCGAATCCATCCACGCCCGCTCCTGGGTTCCGCTGCAGGATTCACCTGCCGTGCGCTTTACCTATGACGCCCACGTCAGCGCGCCCAAGGACATCCGCGTAGTGATGAGTGCCATCAACGATGCGCAACACGCGTTGAACGGCGATTTCCGCTTTGATCAGCCACATCCGATTCCGTCATACCTGCTGGCAATCAGTGCCGGCGATCTCGCCGCCCAGGAAACCGGTCCGCGCTCGGCCGTCTACGCTGAGCCGTCGGTGGTGGCCAAGGCAGCGCACGAATTCGAGGATACGGAAAAGCTGATCGCCGCCACCGAGAAGCTGTACGGTCCTTACGCGTGGGGCCGCTACGACATTCTCGTGCTGCCACCCTCGTTTCCGTTTGGCGGCATGGAAAACCCGAACATGACGTTTGCCACGCCGACCGTGCTGGTAGGCGACAAGAGTCTGGTGTCGCTGGTCTCGCACGAACTGGCGCATTCCTGGTCGGGCAACCTGGTCACCGCCGCCGCGTGGCGCGACATCTGGCTCAATGAAGGTTTCACCACGTATGTGCAGGGCCGCATCACCGAAGCCGTATACGGCAAGGCGCTTGCCGATGAGGAAGCGCTGCTCTCGGCGCGGGCGCTGCAGAAGAAAATGGGCACGATGGAACCAAACGCGCAAAAGCTCGCGCCGGACCCGCGCGGCCTTGGCGCCGACGATGCGCTATCGGACGTGGCGTACGACAAAGGCTCATGGTTCCTGCGCACCCTGGAGTTGCGCTTCGGCCGCGAAGCGTTCGACAGCTACCTCAAGGGCTACTTCGCGCACTTTGCCTTTCAGAGCATCACCACTGAACAAATGCTCGCCTGGCTCAAACCAAACCTGATCGATAAATACCCGGACAAGATGAGCTGGGATGAAGTCAACAGCTGGGTTTACGCCGCAGGTATTCCCGACCATGCGCCACTGCCGGACTCGCCACGCTTCAACGCCATCGACCGCGAGCGTGCCGATTTTCTCGCCGGCAAGCTTACCGCAGGCAAGCTCGATGCCAAAAGCTGGAACACCCAGGAATGGATGTACTTCCTCGACCGCCTGCCCGACGTGGCGCCGCTGGACAAGCTGCAACAGCTTGACGCCGCCTGGCATCTCACTGGGACACCGAATGCGGAGATCGGCATGCGCTGGTACAGCCACGCCATCGTCGCCGGCGACCAGGCGGTGTGGACAGCGGCCGCCGAACACATGCATCGCATCGGGCGGTTGTACCTGACCACGCCGCTGTACAAGGCCTTCGTCAAGACTCCGCAGGGACTGGCATTCGCCGAGCAGGTTTACGCCAAAGCCAAGGCTGGCTACCACCCGATGACCCAGAAAGCGGTCGAAGGCATCATCGCCAAGGCGAAAAACCCGGAAGCAAAATCGGGCAAATGACGCTGCTGCTGCGTGCGTTTGTCGCGTGGCAGCCGACGATTGCTGAGCGACAAGACAGGCGCCATCAGCCACCACCCCGGAACCGACAGCGATGCCGCCTTTAGCCACCACCGTGCCACTCTGGAAGCGCCTGCTGTGGCGTCGACTGAAATTCCTTGGCTGGGTGCTCGCGCTGCTGGTGGTGGTTTTCGGTGGCAGCTACTTGTTTGCACCGCAATGGCTGGTGCACGCGAACACGACGCGGCAGGCATTAGCCGCGCACGTCGAAAAACGTACAATGACCACCGGTACAGGCACGTGGTCGTACTACGCTGGCGGCGAGGGCCCGCAGATCCTTTTGTTGCACGGCTTTGCGGGCGACAAGACGGTCTGGCTGGACGTAGCCGGGAAGCTGACCGCACACTTCCAGCTGATCATTCCCGATCTGCCCGGCTGGGGTGAGTCCACCGGCCTCGCGGGCGGACACTATTCCATCGAGGCGCAGGCAGCGGCACTGCACGATTTTGTGCAGGCCATCGACGCGCGCAACTTTGTCCTGGTCGGGCACGGCACGGGCGCGGCGGTGGCTGCTGTGTATGCCGCCGACCACCCACAGTCAGTCCGTGAGCTCGCTTTGCTGGATGCGTACGGTCTGCACAGCAAGCAGAATGTTTTCAACGATGCGGCAGCCAGCCACGCATTGTTTGTCTACGCCGGTCGCGCCGGCCTGATGCGCTCGCGCGAGCTTGCGTACGCGCATCCACCCATCCTGCATGGTCCATTTGCCGACCTGCTTGTCCGCCGCAACCAGTCGGACCGCGCCTTTATCGAGACCGCCCTGCAAGAGCTGCGGCAGCCTGCGCAGCAACGCGTTGTGCACGACCGGCTTTCCCAACTGGGCATGCCCGTTCTTGGCTTGTGGTGTCAAGACGATCCCCTGATCGACCGCTCGGCGCTGGATGATCTGCGCAACGGACTGACCCATGCCAGCATCATCAGCACCAGCATCATCAATGGCTGCAAGCACATGCCCATGCTGGAAAAACCCGGCGAAGTCGCGCAGATCCTGACTGGCTTCGCGCTTTCGCATTGATCCGGAGAGGCGCGGTAACCACATTCCGTGCGCCCGACGACCTGCCCGCCGCGCGTGTATATTTCGTGCGCCAACATGGGACAATGGGGACTCTCCTGGAGACCGGCATGTTTTTTTGCGCACGCACCCGATGATCCAGCAATTGCCGATGCACAGCGTCCTGCGCCATCCGCTGCTCGCCATTGCACGCATGTCCAGCACGCGTGCCAACTACTGGGCGGAGTTTGTCGTGGACACGGTGCTGGGCCTGCTGTTGCTGGCGGCCGGCGTCCGCTTTTATACGGGAAACGTCTGGGGCGCCGTCGTGGCGGTCATGCTCGGGTTGCTCGTCTTCAGCTTTCTGGAGTACTTCTTTCACCGCTGGATCTTCCATACACACATACCGTTATTCGAGGAAGGCCACCGCTTGCATCACGAGCATCCGCAGGGCTACGACTCGTTGCCATTCTTTCTTCCGGCCGCAGTGCTGATCGCGCTGACCGGGTTGCTCAGCGCAGCGATGCCCACTGGCTTTGCACTGCTGCTGATGAGTTCGATAACGTTCGGCTATCTGGCTTATGGTCTGAGCCACTTCGCGATCCACCACGTGCAGTTCAAGCAAGCGTGGTTACGCCGCTGGGCTGGAGCACATCACATCCACCATTTCCATCAGGAAACCAATTACGGCGTTACCACGCTGTTGTGGGACGTACTGCTGGGCACGCGCTACGTGCGCAAGCCACGCAAGATATGACGCAAGTTCGTTGCGCCCAGGATGCCGAAGACAGCTACTTGATCTGACGTCGACCACGGGTACAGAATCGCATTTCGACCGGTAGGGAGAGCCGGAAGTCTGCTTCTACGAATCACCGCGGCCGCGGCGTCATTTACGCCGCAGGGGACCTCATGACTACCGTGGAAGACCTCGGTTTCCTGTCCGTTGACGGAGAGATGGGTGCTCGTCTGCGCGGGTACGACTGGGCGGGCTGCGCCATGGGTCCGCCCGAGTCATGGGCGCCGGCACTCAAGTCCGCGTTGGCGCTGCTGCTGGGCGCCAGATTCCCGATGTTTGTGCTGTGGGGCAAGCCTGGTTTTTGCCTGTACAACGACAGCTTCATCCCCATTCTCGGCCAGCGCCACCCCCAGGCGCTGGGCCAGCCGTTCCGGGAGATCTGGCCAGAGGTGTGGGCGGTCTTCGAACCGCTGCTGCAGCGAGTCTGGGAAGGCGAGTCGCTGTATTTCGAACACATGCCGATGCGACTCACCCGCAACGGATTCGAGGAGGACGCCAGTTTCACCTTCACCTATTCGCCGTTGCGCAATCACCTTGGCGAGATCGAGGGCCTGTTCTGCTCTTCCATCGAGACCACCGAACAGCTGCGCGCCGAGGCGGCGCTGCGTGACAGCGAGGCGCGCTGGCGAGGTCTGTTCAACAACATGCAGGAGGGATTTTTCCTGGCACAGGCGATTCGAGACAACGCCGGCCGCATGGTGGATTTCCGCTTCCTGGACATGAATCCCGGCTTCCAGCGACAGCGCGGCATCCTCGCCGCAACGGCGGTTGGACGCCCGGTGCGCGAAGTGCTGCCCGGTATCCATGATGAATTGCTGCAGATGTATGCGCACGTGGTGGACACGGGCGAAGCGCAGCACTTTGAAATGCACATACCGGTAGCCGCAAACCGCTGGTTCGAAGTACGCGCACGCAAGACCGGGACCGATCAGTTTGCCGTGCTGTTGCTCGACATCACCGATCGCCGGGAGGCTCAGGCCGCATTGCGCAAAAGCGAGGCAACGTTTCGTGGCCTGGCCCAGGCCATGCCCAACCAGGTCTGGACCGCTACCGCCGACGGCATGCTCGACTGGATCAATGATCGCACCCGGGAATACTCGGGCCTGAGCACGGACAGATTGCTGGGCGAGGGCTGGACCTGCATGGTGCATGCGGACGACCTGCCTGTCGCCGCGGGACAATGGGCGCAGGCTATCCAGGCTGGAATCGATTACCAGACGGAGTTCCGCCTACGCCGCGGCGACGGCACCTATCGCTGGCATTTGTCGCGCGCCACGGCGATCCACGACGAGAATGGAAGCATCGAACACTGGATCGGCACCAATACCGACATCGAGCAACAAAAGCGCAGCGAACACACATTGTCGCGTCTGAACGAGGACCTGGAAAGTCGGGTCGCCGAGCGCAGCGCCGAACTGGAAAAAGCCAACGAGGCTCTGCGCCAGGCCCAGAAAATGGAAGCTGTCGGCCAGCTCACCGGTGGTATCGCCCACGATTTCAATAATCTGCTGACCGGCGTCATCGGCGGCGTCGACATGTTGCGCACGCGACTGACGCAGGGACGGTATGACGATATCGACCGGTACATTGATGCGGTGGCGACCTCGGCCCGCCGCGCGGCCAGCCTTACCCATCGACTGCTGGCGTTCTCGCGGCGTCAGCCCCTGAAACCGGAGGTCGTGGGAGTCAACGCGCGCGTGCAGTCGCTACGCGAGCTGTTCGACCGCACGCTGGGCCCGTTGATCAAACTACAAATCATGGTTGACCCCGATCTGTGGCCGACCCGCTGCGATGCCAGCCAGCTGGAAAGCACCCTGCTCAATCTGGTCATCAACGCCCGCGACGCCATGCACGACGAAGGCGTTTTGCGCATCGAGACGCGCAACCGCACCATTACCGCGCCGGACGCTGCGCGCGAGCAGGTGCTGGAGCCCGGCGACTACATCAGTCTAAGCGTGACCGACGATGGCGAAGGCATGTCTGCGGACATCGCCAGCAAGGCATTTGAGCCATTCTTTACCACCAAGGCGCTGGGACAAGGTACCGGTCTGGGCTTGTCCATGTCATACGGTTTTGCCAAGCAGTCACACGGCCACATCGACATCGACAGCGAGCCCGGACGCGGCACGCGCGTCACGCTCTACCTGCCGCGCTACACCGGCAGCCGATCTGCGCAAGATCCTGAAACCGCACGTAATCAGAACGTGCCCGTATCGTTGAAGTCGCATACGGTACTGGTAGTTGAAGATGAGTCGGTAATCCGCAGCCTGGTCGTGGACGTTTTGCAGGAGCACGGCTGCCGTTGTCTGCAGGCGGGCGACGGCAATGCCGCACTGGCCGTGATTCACTCCGATGCGCACATTGATCTGCTGATCACCGATGTCGGGTTGCCAGGGCTCAACGGGCGCCTGCTCGCCGAACAGGCGCGGCAAAAACGCCCCACGCTGCGCGTCCTGTTCGTGACCGGCTACGCGGAGAATTCCGTGTTTGACCTTGCCGGTAGCAACCATGCGATGGAGATGCTGCCCAAACCTTTTGGCGTGGATGATCTGCTGCGCGCCGTCAATGGTCTGTTGCTGTCATGAGAGAAGTGGCCTCAGACCCGATTGCCACCGCCGCGCGCGAGCCCTGCGCCAGACAGCCCTGCGTGCTGCTGGTGGAGGATGATGCCATCGTGGCCATGCTGGTCGAACAAATCCTGCTCGACATGGGTTTGCAGGTGCTGGTGGTGGCAACGCTCGACAATGCCCTGCTCGAGACTGAAATGGCCGATTTCGACGCCGCCATCATCGACATGTTCCTGCGCGGAGATCGCGCCGATGAGTTGACCGAGATGCTGCTGGTGGCCAAGGTGCCGTTCATGGTGATGTCGGGGGCGGATCTGTCCGCCTTCCACGCGGCGCACCCGGAGATCCCGGTACTCGCCAAACCGTTCGCAAAGGCCGATCTGGAGCAGCATGTGCATGGGCTGCTCAATCGCTGAACGGCGGCACGCGGATCAGTCGGCTACATCCGCCACCAGACGCTCGAGTTCGGATTTGAGTATGGCGCCGTGCTGGCGCAACCAGTCACGTTGCTCGCGCCAACCGGGAAGCAGATTGCCCACCTGGACCCAGAAACGCGGTGAATGACTGCGCACCTTGAGGTGGCAAAGCTCGTGCACCAGGACATAGCGCAATGCCGCCGGCGGCGCGAGTGCCAGCGCCAGATCCAGGTTGATGCGGTCGCGCGTATCCAGGCTGCCCCACAGGCTCTTCATCGGGCGAATACGCAGTGAGGTGGGAGCCAATCCAAGCTGCGGCACATACAACGCCAGCCAGCGGGACACATCGCGGCGAATCAAGCCTTCCAGATGCGAGGCCAGCAAACCCCGCGCCACTGGTAATGCGCGCGAATGCGGACGCGGGATGGTCAGGATCAGCCGGTCGTCGACCGCCGTAATCCGTGGATACGGACCTTCGGCCCATTCAAGACTCACCGTTTCCCCGCGCAACGTGAAGTCCGTGACATGGCCGACGCGCAGCGCCGGCAGCGGTTTGCTGATCAGATGCAGCTCATCGAGCTTCTGTTCCAGCCAGTCCGCGTGACTGCGCAGGAAGGCATTGACCTGACCCGCATGCGTGCCCTGCGGAAAAGACACGCGCGCACCTTGCGGCGTCACGGTCAGGCGCAACCTGCGCGCCCGCGGGTGTGCGGCTTTGAGCACGCGAATGACGCTGCCGCCGCCCGTCGCCAGCTCCAGCCAATCGCCTTCCAGATGTTGCGCCATGCTGCAAGCCTGTGTGCTGATCTGATGCGTCAGGCGGACTGTCATTTGCCCGCGAAGGTTATTCCACTGCGAGTATTCAGCACGCGGCGGCCTGCTCGCGGCCTCCGCACCAGCGCACTCGTTGTCCGCCAGTACCAGAACCGTGACGCGGCATCTGCGGACAGTGAGTATGCCGCGCCCGGCGCTTCAGCGGGGAGCCTATTTTGTTCAGCTATCGGCCGGCCGGGGCAAGCCAAACCACTCTTCCAGTTTGCCCAGCAATCGCGCCAACTCAAGCGTCAACAGGGCAAAGCTGGCGTCCATTTCCGCATGGGCGTCGGTGGCGCTGTCTTCCAGCCCGTCCAGCACCACATCCAGGAATTTGAGCTTGTGCACTACCAGATCCTCGCCGAGCACGAAGCTGATGCGCTCGTCGAACGTCAAACCCAGTAAAAACGCCTGCTTGCCGTTGCGCAGGTGCTCCTTGACCTCCTCTGCATCAAGGTCCTGGCGCCGACACCGGGCAATGGCACCGGTGGCGGTCGCCGGATCACGCAGTTCGCACTCGTCGCCGAGCGTCAGGCCGGCCGGCAGATTGCCAGTGGCCAGCCAGTCCGTCATCAACACCCGCGGGCCTTCTTCGGGCGCCAGCGGCACGGCGGGAAAGCTGCCCAGCGCTTCGCGAATCTGCGTCAGCGCATTCTCGGCCGACTTGCGGCTGGCCGTGTCCAGCACCAGCCAGCCATGCTGCTTGTCCACATAGGCGGACAAGCGTGAAGTACGCACAAATGCCCGCGGCAACAATTCGGTGAGCAAGTCTTCCTTGATCCGCTTGCGTTCACGGCCGCCTACCTTGCGGTCTTCTTCCTCTGCAATTTGCTGAACTTTTCGCTGCAATTCCTCATTGATAACCTGCGCTGGCAGCAACTTGTCCTCGCCACCGACGGTGAGCAGGGTGCAGCGCTTGAGCGAGTGCGTGAGCGGCTCGCCTTCGCCTCGCCCGACCGGCGGGACGAAACCCCGCGTGAACATCTCCAGCGGGCCACACGGGCGCAGGCGATGCTCGGCCAGCACGGTGTCCAGGCGATCGAGGTCAGCGGCAACGGCGGCAGAAAATCGGAACAGGGTGAGATTGCGAAAAAACATGGTTATCCAGGAGTGATCGCCCAACGGGCACGGTTGATGGTGTGCCGGGTCCCGCGCAGGAACTCACCGGCCGGATTTCGTGAGTGCGTACGCGCGCACGCTGAGCCGCGTACGCGCGACGCAACCGGGACTTGTCAGCGACTGACGCTCGCCACGGCAGCGGCCACCGCATCGAGAGACTCCAGGCTCAGCGCCGCCACACAGATGCGACCGCTGTCGAGCGCATAGATGGCGAATTCGTCACGCAGCCGGCGCACCTGCAACTGGCTCAAACCAGAGTAGGAAAACATGCCCGCCTGCTGCTCGATAAAAGCAAACTGCGGCGCACCGTGCGCGGCCAGTCGCTCGACGAAGCCTGCGCGCATGGCGTGGATGCGCGCACGCATCGCTCCCAGCTCCGCCTCCCACTGCGCGCGTAATGCGGGATTGCCGAGTACGCCGGCCACCAGCGCGGCACCATGCGTCGCCGGACTGGAATACATGGTGCGGATCGTCTGCTTCATGCGCGACAACAGGCGCGCTGCCTCCGCGCGGTCGGTGCCCACCATCGACAGCGCCCCGACGCGTTCGCCATACAGCGAAAACGATTTCGAGTACGAGTTTGCCACCACAAACGCTTCTACTGGCGATTGCGCGAGCAGGCGCACGGCGATCGAATCATCTTGCAGACCCTGATCAAACCCCTGGTAGGCCATGTCCACAAACGGCAGCAAATTGTGCTCGTGCAACAGCTCGATCACCTGCTGCCACTGCGTGGCATTGAGGTCCACACCGGTTGGATTGTGGCAGCACGCGTGGAGCAGGACGACGCTGCCCGCGTGCAGATGCGACAGATCCTCGAGCATGCCGGCAAAATCGAGGCCGTGATTGGACAGATTGAAGTAGCGGTACTCGCTGAGCGCAAACCCGGCGGCACGAAATACCACCTGATGATTGCCCCAGCTGGGGTCGCTGATGGCGATCTTCGCCTGCTCGCCGAGCAGCTGCTTGAGCACGTCAGCGCCTACGCGCAAAGCGGCGCTGCCGCCAATGGTTTGCGCCGTTGCCACGCGCCCGGCGGCCAGCACCGGCGCGTCCGCCCCGAACAACAGCGCCTGGGTGAGCTCGTTGTAGGCCGGCAATCCATCTATAGGCAGATAGCTGCGTGGAGATGCTGCCAGCGCCAGGGCGCGCTCAACCTCGTGCACGCTCGGCAGCAGCGGGATACGTCCGCTTTCGTCCAGATAAATGCCGATACCCAGATTGATCTTGTGCGGCCGCGGGTCGGCCTTGAAGGTCTCCACCAGGCCGAGGATCGGATCGCCCGGGGCCATTTCCACTGCGGCAAACAAAGACACGTCGGCTCCTCCGTAAACGCTGCACGTCGGGTGCGAACGGACCGCCATTGTAGCCGCCAGTGACCAACCCTCGTCGCCGATCAAAGCACAGTAAACTAGGCGACTTTCCGCAACCATGGTCATGCCATGCAGGTCCATGATCACGCCGAGATCAGCCATCTGCTCGCCGAGCTGCGGCTGGAGCATCGTGAACTTGACACGACGATTGGGCGCCTGGCATCGGTGATCAGTCGCGACGAACTGCAGCTGACACGCCTGAAAAAACGCAAACTGCTGCTCAAGGACAATATCGCAAGACTGGAAAGCAAGCTGATCCCCGACCTGGACGCTTGAGTTGCCGTCGTCCACGACGGTGTTCGCCCCCATAACGCTGCGCGATCGGTATGTAACGCTGGAGCCGCTGGGTCCGCAGCACGCGCCCGCACTGGAACTGGCTGCCGCCGATGGCCGCTTGTGGAAACTTGCCGTCACCAGCGTACCGGCGCCGGGACAGGCGCCTGGCTACATCGCCAAAGCCCTGCAGGCCCAGGCAACCGGAACCATGCTGGCCTTTGCCGTGCGCGAAGCCGGCAGCGGGCAAGTCGTCGGCACGACGCGCTATTACGACATGGAGCCGGAGATGCCGCGTCTGGCCATCGGCTACACGTGGTACGCCAAACGCTGGCAGCAAACCCATCTCAACACCGCGTGCAAACGGTTGCTGCTGGAGCACGCGTTCACCACGCTCGGCTGCGTGGTCGTGGCTTTCCACACGGATCTGCTGAACACCGACTCGCAGCGCGCCATCGCGCGCCTGGGCGCACAACCCGAAGGCGTGCTGCGCGCGCACAAACGTCGCAGTGACGGCAGCATTCGCGACACCGTTTGCTTCAGCATCCTTGCCAGCGAATGGCGACACGTCAGGCAGCAGCTCGACCTGCGCGTGGCGCGGCTGACCGCTACAGCAAACGATTGACCAGCCGGTCGAGCCGAACCCGATTCAGCCGCCTGAGGTTTTTGCGCACCTCGGCCGGATACTGTCGCGGACTTTCCAGAGCGCGGTAATCGGGCAGGCGCGTGGCATGCACGCGTAATGCGGCCCACTCGGCCTGATGACGCGCTTGCAGCAGGCGCGCCGGATCACGCAGTACCAAGCCGTTTTCCAGATCCAGTGACCACGCGCGGGGATTGAGGTTGTGGCCGGTCAATACGGCAACGTCATCGTCCACAAACAAGCCCTTCAGGTGGTAGCTGTTGTCACCATCACGCCACAGGTGGACATTCAACTGGCCGCTGGCGATCTGCCGCGCGTGCGACCGTGCAAACCGGCGCAGATTGTTCTCGTACAGGTAAGGCAGCAAACCAACGGTCTTGAAGGGTTTACCCGGTGGAATGTAAAAATCATTGGCAGTCTTGTCGCCAACCATGATGTCCACCGTGCAGCCGCGTCGCAGCAACTGTCCCAACACCACGCGCACGGCCCGCGGCAAATTGAAATACGGCGTCAACAGGATCACGTGCTCACGCGCGGCGCGCAACAGATCCAGCAGCGCCGCGTTCAACGCGCTGTGCGTGCGTCCGAACCCGAGCAGTGGCGTAACCGCCACTTCGCCATCACCCAGCGCGGTGTGGGGACCTTCGTAGGCCGCTTGCTGCAGTGCGTGGCGCAGCACGTGAATTGCCGGTACCAACTTGCGCGTAGTCGGCAACGTCGCGCTGGCCAGCAACGTCACCGCCTTGCTGGAAAGCAGATGCTGATGGACGAAGCCGACCAGCGCGTCGGCCAGTCCGGCGTGCTGCAGCAAGTGATACCGATCCAGACGGTAGTTGCCGTGGCGGGCCAGATAGACATCGTTGAGACTGGCGCCGCTGTACAGCACGGTATCGTCAAACACGAAGCCTTTGAGGTGCAGCACGCCGAACAGTTCGCGGCTCTGCACCGGCACGCCGTAAATGTCGACGCCCGGTCCGAGCCGTTCGGCGTATGTGCGATACATTCCAGCATTGCCGGCGGATTTGCCCTGGCCAATCAAACCGCGCTGCGCGCGATGCCAGTCGACGAAAACCGAAATTTCCAGGGTTGGCTGGCGCGCCTTGGCCGCATACAGCGCATCCATTACTTCGCGCCCGGCGTCATCGTCCTGCAGATACAACGCCACGATGACAATGCGGCGCCTGGCGTGCGCGATGCGCGCCAGCAGCGTCTGGCGAAATGCGCCCGGACCCGATAGCGGCTGGACCGATTCCGCCGGTACGGCAAACCTCGGCAAATCTCCTGCGGGCTGGCGCCGATGCGGGCGAACAACCGGCGTCTCGCCGGATGGCGAGGAGCTGACGGGGCTCATGCGCGGGCGGCGCCCGGCAGCACGCCGCTCAGCCGCCGCCCGCCGGGAAAGTCTGCACGCTGCCAGGTGCGGATCGGCTGGACGCCGGGTTGGTCGCGGCGGCTGGAGAAATACGCCGGCTGCCACACTGATATGCGCCCCACGGTTGCGAACCGTCAACCGGTTCGCCCAGCGGCTTGATGGTATCGGCGTGCATCTTTGCCGCCTCGTTGCGCGCCAGCACCTGCAGCTCGTCACGCACAGTAATCATGTTGCGGTTGACCGGGCCCACGTGATCCATGACCGAAACGGTAACCTTGCCCAGCTCATGGCATGCCGATACATCGCCGCTCCACGCAGTGCGCACGGTCTTCGCAGCGCTGTCAGGCGTGATACCCCAGCTGCAGGCACCTAGCAGCAGAACGGGGGCGAGCAACAACAGGGTCTTGCGCATGGGCGACTCCTTGGCAATGCATGAGACGACAAATGGAGAAAGGCCGGGTGTTGCCACCCGGCCTCCATCCTAACGCGTCGCGGTTTACAGCTGCTGTACGCCGGCTGGCCGCGGTAGTGCGCGGCCGGTCACTTCACCGCGTTGCCATCGGCATCAATCACCTGCACCACGCCCAGGTTCAGAGCGCGCACCGGCGCCTCGATCTTGCGCAGATCACCAACGATGACCCATGTCATCGCGTCGGGCTTGATCATTTCCTTGATGGCGCTTTCTGCCGCAGCGGGTGTCACCGCTTCGAGCCTGGCCTTCAGCGTCTGCACGTAATCGTCGGGCCGCCCGTACTGCACGATGCCACTGATTGCACCCAGCACGGCGCTCGTGGTTTCGTAACTGCCCGGCAGTGCGCGTATGCGCTGGTCCTTGATCTTGGCAATCTCATCGGACGTCAGCGGCTTGTCGCCGATAACGGCCCGCGCCTCTTTCAACACCTCGTTTGCCGACTCCGCCGTCTTGTCGGTCTGCACGGGCGCGTAGAACAGCAGCGGCCGTTGGCCTTGGGCGTCCATCAAGATGGTCTGTGCGCCATAAGCCCAACGTTTGTCTTCACGCAGGTTCATGTTCAAGCGCGACGTGAACGTGCCACCAAATGCGCCATTGGCCGCCTGAATAGCCAGGTTGTCGTCGGCGCGCGTGGATGGTGCGAGCAAACCGGCAAGGATCAGCGACTGCGGAGCGTCGGCCCGATTGATCAGAAACACGCGTGGCTTGGCCTGCGCCGCCACCTTGACGATGTTCTTGCCCGAAAGCGCCTCGGCGGGCGCCTTCCAGTCGCCAAACGCGGTGTTCAGCAGCGGGATGATCGCAGCCATTGTGGTGTCGCCGGCCACCAGAATCTTGACGTTGTCCGGACGCAACCACGCATGCTGAAACGCCGTCAGGTCGGTGACGGTCAGGGCCTTGATGCCAACCTCCGTACCCGAACCGGTAAACGGGATGCCGTAAGCATGCTGCGGTCCGTACAACAACGGCGGCAGAGTGCGCAGGGCCATACCCGTGGGCTGCGTCTTTTCCTGCGCAATATTGGCCAGCCACTGTCCGCGCACGCGCTCGATATCCGCCGCCTTGAATGCGGGATTGCGCACGATATCGGAAAACAGCGCGAGCGAAGGCTGCAGCTGGTCATTCATTGCGTTGAGTGAAGCGGAACAGACGTCCAGACCACAACCAACGTGGGTGATGGCGCCCAGCCGCTGCTTGCGCTTGGCAATCTCGACAGAGTCCAGATCTTTGGTGCTCTCGTTCATCAGCGTCGAGGCAAAGCTGGCCGTGCCGAGCTTGTGACCCTGGTCGGCGGCATAGCCCGAATCAAAAAGCAGCTGCATCTGCGTGACGGGAATGGTGTGGCGTTCGGCCAGGATCACCTCAATGCCATTTGCCAACTTGCCGCGCTGCAAGGTGGGGAAAGTCAACGCGGGAAACTGCGTGACTGGAGGTATACCGGCGCCACGATCGAGGTCACTTTTGCTGGTGCTGTAGGTGTGCTCCTTTGGCAGCTTCGCCTGCGGGCGTCCTGACGCAGCGGCCAACGGGATCACCTTGGCATCCTCAGCGGCCGGATCAAACGCCTTGTCCTTGGCCGGCAATACAGTAAGCAGGTAATCGCCTTTGCTCAACCACTTGTCCGCAGCCGCCTTCACGCTGGCAACGGTCGCCGCTTCCATGCGCGCCAGGTCTTTCTTGTAAGCACCAGGATCGTCGCGGTACACCTGTCCTTCGGCCAGAATCACCGCCTTGCCGCTGAAACCTCCAACTTTCTCCAGGCCGCGGATGAAGCCCGAGCGATTGGCGACTTTGGTCCGCTCCAACTCGTCCGGCGTCGGTCCACTGGCTAGAAACTTCTGCAGTTCATCGTTGATCACGGCCTCGACTTTGGCCGGGTCCACGCCTGCCTTCACGTCCGCCTGAATCTGGAACTGACCAGCCAGCGCGAATTGGCCGTTGCTGGCCGAAACGTCGTCCACCAGCTTGTCCTGATAAACCAGACGCTGATACAGGCGCGAGGTCTTGCCACCGCCCAGAGCCGCCGCAGCCAGATCGAGCTGGATACCTGCGTCGGTCCCCAGTTGCGGCACGACCCAGGTGCGGATGATGCGCGGCTGGGACACGTGATCATGCTGGACGCCACGCGTGGACTTCGCCAGCGGCGTGACCCACGGCTGCTGACGCGCCACGGCAGGCCCAGCTGGGATGTCGCCGAAATATTTCAGCGCCTTGGCTTTTGCTTCGGCTACGGTAATGTCGCCGGCCAGCACCAGCGTCGTATTTGCGGCGCCGTAATTGTTGTTGAACCACTGCTTGACGTCGGCCAGCGAGGCCGCGTTCAAGTCGGCCATCGAGCCGATGGTGTCGTGCTGGTACGGATGGTTGGCCGGATACGTGTTGGCCAGGATGTTCTCGTCGACGCGGCCGTAAGGGCGATTTTCGCCCTGGCGCTTTTCGTTTTGCACCACGCCGCGCTGGGTGTCGAGCTCCTTCTGCCCGATGGCGCCAAGCAAATGCCCCATGCGGTCCGATTCCATCCACAGCGCCATGTCCAGCGCGGTGGTCGGCACGGTCTCGAAATAGTTGGTGCGGTCGAACCAGGTGGTGCCGTTCATGTCGGTGGCGCCAGCTTTTTCGAACGGGCCGAAGTATGTGCCCTTGCGGTTCTCCGAACCGGAAAACATCAGGTGTTCAAACAAATGGGCGAAACCGGTCTTGCCCTTCGGTTCATCACCCGAACCGATGTGATACCAGATGCTCACCGCTACCACCGGCGCCTTGTGATCTTCGTGCACGACCACCGTCAGCCCGTTGGGGAGGATGAACCGGGTGTAGGCGATTTCCGGCACCTGCTGCGTGACCGACGCCGCCACGCCCACGGGTGCAGCCACCGCCAGCGGCATGCCACCGGCCAGGGTCAAGACGCCGGCAATGAGCAGAACAAGTGGTTTTTTTGCCACGGTGAACTCCTTTTTCACAGTAAGTCCGCGGAGGCTACCGGTGCCACCTGGCAACCGCAAATGACTTTCGTCACCCCGCCGGTGGGCCACGGCCCACCACTGTCAAGCGCGCACAGGCAGCGATCGCGCGTCGAGCCGCGCCTCAGGCGCGTCGCCATGCGGGACCGCGACGGCTATGCTGCAGCCCTTTCCTGCCACGAGCAGCGTCCTCGTGAAATCCTCTTCGCCCCTCTCCGGCGCGCGTCCATTGTGGTTGTCCAGCGCCCGACTCGAGGTGCTGCTGTTTGGCGTGTTGGCGTTGCTGATGCTGGGCATCGGCATCGGGCTGCGCGATCCGTGGCCCTCTGACGAGCCGCGTTTTGCCCTAGTGGCCCGCGCGATGGTGGAGCACGGTCACTGGCTGTTTCCGCATCGGGGCAGCGAGCTTTACGCCGACAAGCCACCGCTGTTCATGTGGTTGCAGGCCGGCGGCTACCTGCTCACGCACAACTGGCGCGTGGCGTTCATGCTGCCCTCGCTGCTGGCCGGTCTCGGTGCCTTGGCGCTCGTGTACGACCTCGCTCGACGACTGTGGAATCACCGCAGCGCGCTGCTCGCTGCGACCACGCTGCTGGTCACGATCCACTTTACTTACCAGATGCGCAATGCGCAGATTGACCCCTTGCTATTGGGCTGGATGACGCTGGCCAACTATGGCTTGCTGCGCCACCTGCTGCTCGGGCCGGCATGGCGATGGTTCGCACTGGGCTGCTTTGCCGCCGGACTGGGCGTCATCACCAAGGGCGTCGGCGTGCTCGCCCTGCTCATGCTGGTGCCCTATGCGCTGGCGCGACATCGCCGCTGGCGCATGCTCGCCGACATTCATGGTGGCTGGCGCTGGTGGATCGGTGCGTGCACGTTTCTGCTGCCAGTGCTCGCATGGTTACTGCCGATGGTCCTGGTGGCGCGCGCCGATGGCGATCCGCAACATGCGGCGTACGTGCAAAACATCCTGTTTGGACAGACCGTCCATCGCTACGCCACTCCGACCGGCCACCTGCACTCACCGCTGTACTTCCTCAGCATCATCGCAGTGGACTGGTTGCCGCTGTCCTTGCTGCTGCCGTGGGCGATTCCGGCATGGTGGCGACGCTTGCGCCGCGCCGACGCACGCTTCGCGCTGCCGTTGGGATGGTTTCTGCTGGTACTGATATTTTTTTCCATCAGTCCTGGCAAGCGCGACGTGTACATCCTGCCCACTTTGCCGATGGTGGTTCTGGCACTGACCCCGCTGCTACCAGGTTTGTTGCACAAGCGGTCGGTGCGGATGGCCGTGTTCGTTTTGACCGGATTACTGAGCGTGGCAGTGACCTTCGCCGCGACGCTTGCGCTGGTCCGCCCTCCGGCGTGGGCCACGCGCATGGAGCAAGCGCTTGACCCGCACATGTGGTGGCTGTTGCTGGGCATTGGCGGGGCCGGCTTGCTCATTGCCGCCTTGACGCGCATACGTTACGCCGCCCTGGGCTGGCTGTTGCTCTCAAGCGTGCTGTGGAGCGTCTATGCACTTGGAGCGTATCCATTGCTCAACGGCGACCGCTCTGCGCGCGATGTCATGACGCGAGCGCGCGCCATTGCCGGCCCCGGCGCACCAATCGGCCTGCTGGCATGGAAGGAGCAAAACCTGCTGATGGCAACGGGCCCGGTGACCGAGTTCGGCTTTCTGCAACCTTGGCCGCGGCAATACGCGCAGGCCACGACATGGTTGCGGGCTGATCCCGGGTCGCGCTGGGTGTTCAGCCGCGACGAGGCCATGGGTGCGTGCGTAGTGCGCCAACGCGCACATTTTGTCGGCCACGCAAACCGCCGCAACTGGTGGATGTTTCAGCTCGATGCGGTAATCCCCGGATGCGTACCGCTCGCCACGCCCGACACGGCCGATGCTGACTAGGGCAAGCGGTCACGCCCGATTACAGCGATTGCTGATAAATTGCGCCGGCGTGCAGGGCGCCACGATCCATTTCCATCCGTGTGCATCCGTTTCCATACGTGTGCATCCGCGTGCAGCTGATCGCACGTGCCTGATACGCCCTGCCAATGTACTCGTCTGCTGAAGGTCTCCGCGTGCAAGCATCATTGCAACCATGGCAAGCATGGGCTCTTTCCATTTTGCTGGCACTGATTCCCTTGTCGCTGGCCATGGATCAGCGCATCAAGGTTCTGCCGGTTGCCTTGATGTTCCTTGCCGGCATCTGGTTTGTCGCAACCAGCTCCAGCACACGCCGCAGCTATGGCTACGCGTGGTGGGTGATTGCGGCGGTCGGGTTGCTGATTGCTTTCATCATCTTCAACGCCGTGGCTCACCGGCTTGGCTGGCGTCCGCTGGACCGCGCCGGCCATATGCTGATGTACGTGCTGATCGGCGCAGCGTTCACCAAAGCGTTGCGGTTATCCGTACTCTGGGGCGGATTCAGCCTGGTCACCATTGCGCTGGGCAGCGTTGGCCTGGTCCAGCGCTACGCGCATGGGATCGACCGCGTCTACGGACTCAATGGCGGCGCATCCACGTCCATCGCGTTCGCCACCATTTTGCTGGGCCTCTCACTGGTGGCACTGGCGCGGCTGCTGGACAAGCGCGCCAGCAAAGCGGAACGCGTGCTGCACCTCGTCGCGATGGCATTTGGCCTGTATGGCGCATTGCTGACACAGAGCCGCGGCCCACTGCTGGCTTTTGCGCCAGCGCTTGCGCTGATGCTGTTGCTGCATGCACAGCGCTCTGGCCACTGGCGCATGGGCGTGCTGCTCGTGCTGGGCGCGTGCATCGGCGGAACGCTGGCAATGTTCTCGATGCACGACGAGATGACCGGGCGGTTCGCGGCGATCGGCCCCGAAGTGACAACCTTTGCGCAAGACCACGACACTCACGGCGCGGTGCGTGAGCGTCTGGAAATGTGGCGTGCGGCAAAGCGCGCAGTGGCGGAGCATCCACTTGCCGGCATCGGCATCGGCCAGTTCAATCACTACGTGAGCGCGGAAATTGCCGCCGGCCGCAGCAGTCCTTCCATCGGCAGCTACAACCAGCCTCACAACGAATATCTGGAAGCGGCAGCAACCGGCGGCATACCTGGTTTGCTGGTGTTGCTGGTGACGTTCCTGATGCCATTGGCATATTTCGCCAAGCACTTGCGCGACACCGACGCCGCGGTGGTGATGCCGGCCAGTGCCGGCCTGGCGGTCGTCGTTTTGTACATGCTGTGCGCGCTCACCGACAGCGTTTTCTATCGCGTGATGCCGCAGTCATTCTACTTTTTCATCGTGATGGGCATGGCTTTGCTGATCGCTCGGCAGCGATCAGCCTCGGGCGTGACGCGTCCGCATGCGACCGATTGGAAACAACCCGCGGCCTTGGGACAGCCCTAGGCAAGCTGCCCGGCTGGAGCCGGCACCGACACGCGAGCTGCCGGCTTGAGCGTAGTCACCCATTCACGCAAATCCGGCGGCGTCTGGGAAAAGCTCGCCAGGTGCTGGTTCAGTCCGCGCTCACAGCGCACCAGTTGCCGATCTTTGGTGTCACGCAAAATGCAGTCGTTGGGATTATCCGGCATATCGTGTTTGCGGGTTGGGTGATACAGATGCAGGGCCAGCGCGCTGAAGCGCACGTCGCGGCGAAGCAGCCCGGCATGGAACGCGCGCAAAGCCAGTTCACTGTCTTCGCGCCCCCAGCCAACCATCGCCTCGTTGAAGCCGTTGGCGCGCAGCAGATCATCCCGCCAGAAAGCCATGTTGCAGCTCTTGATTCCGCTCCTGCGCCGCCCCGGGCGAGTGCTCCAGTACGCCAATGCAGGCATGCGCAACGTGTGCCGGCGCCGCTCGATACCGCGGGCGAGAAATCCGGGCATGGCAGAAGACTGCCTGCCCTCCAGCATGCCTGCAGCCAGCTGCGCGCTGCTCAGCACGCGTGAGCCCTGTACAAAACAACCTTTGCGCGCAAACCTGCGGTGGTCGGCAATGAAATGCCGCTCGACAACCATGTCGCCATCCAGCAACACCAGGTAATTTCCTTGCGCCGCCGCGATCGCGCGGTTGCGCGCACGACTCATTCGCGCGCCTTCGTCCGGCTGCCACAGATGCACCAGGCGCGTCGGATAATCCCGCGCCATGCGCAGCAGCAAATCGCGCGTACCCGGTAGGGACCCATCGTCGCTGACGATGACCTCATGCGGCAGCTCGGTCTGCGCGGCCAGTGCGCGCAACACAAGCTCCAGCGCTTGCGGCCAGTTATAAGTGATGACCGCAACGCTCACGCGCATGTCTTCACGATTCTTTCTGTCAGCGGTAAACATCAGCACCCCGCACATACCCCAGCAAGCCGGGCGCGTTCTTTTGCTCCTGCGCGACGCGCTACTCATGTCCCTGCTGGCGCGAATCTTCACGCCGTGTGCGCACTATATCCAATTGTGCGCGCGGCGGTCTTTTGCCAGACCGTGCGGCCCCGGCACACCGCCGGGTCATGCCAACCAGCTAGAATCCAGCGCATGCCGACTCTGCCGCTGAGCCTCGCCGTCATCACGCACAATGAGGCGCTGACGCTTGGCCGGTGTCTGGACAGCGTGCCCTTTGCTGCGGAAAAACTTGTGGTGGACAGCGGCAGCGATGACGCCACGGCGGCGGTGGCGCTGGCGCACGGCGCGCGCGTGGTGCACCACGATTGGCCTGGCTTTGGCGCCCAGCGAAATTTCGCCAGCACGCAGTGCCAACACGACTGGATTCTGGTGCTCGATGCCGATGAATATCTCAGCCCCGAGCTGGCCACCGAGCTGGCTGAGCAATTGCCGGCCTTGATGGCCGGCACCGCGCCGGCTGCGTACCTGCGTCGACGCACTATCTACATGGGTGCGCCCATGCGCTGGTACCGGCCGGCGATCGGCGAGAAACTGGCACGCGTGTATCACCGCGAACGGGCACGCTGGAGCGACGCGCGCGTGCATGAGTCGCTGGTGTTCGACGGCCGCGGGCCGACGTTTCACGCGCCCTTCGAGCATGCCAACAATCCGACCCTGGTGCACAAGCAGCTGAAAGTCCTGCGCTACGCCGAATTGAAGTGCCGCGACTGGCGAGATCGGCGCAAGCCAGCACGCATGTGGCAGACCCCGTTCGTTTTCGCGCTGGCATTCGCCAAGGATTATTTCCTGCGCCTGGCGTTCCTGGATGGCTGGCGCGGCTTCATGATCGCCCACACTGCTGCTAGCTACGCAATCTACAAGCGCATGCGCTATTACGAGATGCTGCACAATCCCGATTCAATCAGCGCGGCGGCCAGCAAGCTGAAACAGCATGGCCTTGACCGCTGAGCACAGCGCCGCGCGCGCCGAAGTCATTGTGCCGCGTGGACGTCTGGACGCGAGACGTCGCGCCGGCGTCCGCAGCAAGATAATCTGCACGTAACCAGCCTTGCGTACAGGTCTCGATTTTACTTGAACAAACACTATCTGCTGTACGGCTCGGAGCGCTACGCGCTGGCAATCCTGCGACCGGTGCAGACGGCCATCCGTGATCGCGGCGATGAGGCGGCATGGTTCTTTGATGGTCCGGGCGCCGCAGATCTGGTGGCCGGCGAACGCCTGCTCAGCGTTGCCGAAGTGCGCGCGTGGCAACCAATCGCCGTGATCACCCCCAGCAACGCGGTCCCGCATTTTTTTCCCGGGGTGAAGGTGGAAACATTCCACGGCTTCGACGCGGGCAAACCGCGACATATCTACATCCGCGGCTTCTTCGATCTGTATTGCACCACCGGTCCACGCGACACCGCGCAGTTCCAGGCTATCGCGGACCAGGTTGGACACTTCACGGTGACGGAAACCGGATGGCCGAAGCTCGATCCGTTCATGCGTGACATCGCCGGCCCCCTACCGCCAGTGCGCCAGCCACCCGTCATCCTCTATCACTCAACCTTTTCTCCGGCGTGGAGCGCAGCTGACATCCTTTACGAGGAAGTGCGGCGATTGTCCCGCACCGGCCGCTGGCGCTGGATCGTTAGCTTTCACCCGAAGATGAACGCCGACACGCGCGCGCGCTACCAGGCACTGCAAAATGAATACCTGACGTTTGCGCAAAACGACAACATCCTCGAACTGTTTCCGCAGGTCGACATGATGTGCTCGGACACATCCTCAGCGCTCAACGAATTCCTGCTCACGGGCAAACCCGTGGTGACGTTCAAGAACCGGCGGCCGGGCCCGCAGCTGATCGACATTGACGATCCGGCGCAGTTGGAGAGCGCGATCGAACGCGCGTTGCAGCGTCCGCCCCAGCTGCTGCAAGCGATCCGCACGTACGCCGATTCGGTCCACCCGTACCGCGACGGACGTTCCGGCGAGCGTGTGCTGCAGGCCATTGATGCGTTTATCGCCAGCGGTGCGCGCAACCGCAAACGCAAGCCGCTCAACCTGTGGCGCAAGTTGAAGATCCGCAAACGCATTGGGTATTGGGGCACCGCGTAGCGCACTGGTCGATGCACGCACGTGGCGCATCCTCATGCGCCGCGCGCTGGGTGCGGCGGCATGCGCCGTCCTTGGCGAACTCACTGCGTGCCGGCCCAACTGGGCCCCGGATTTTCGCAGTGCAACCCGCGCGGGTTCACAGCAGCATGCGTTTGTGCGCCAGTGTCTGGACACGCCCGAGCAGGCGGTCGCGAAACCGCAGAGCTGGCACATGGCTGGCAGCGACGCGGTAAAGGCACGCTAGAATTCATTGCATCTGCTGGAGTTTTCGCGTGCCTGTCACCGCTTACAGTCGTTTCCAACAAGTGCGCGCCGTCTGGCCGTGGCTGCCGCTATGGGCACTGGCAGCGCTGCTGGCAATTTTTTCGCACGGGCCCATGCCGCTGTATTCCACGCGCACCCTGGCGGTCGCCTGGGAAATGTGGACGCATGGACACTGGCTGGTGCCCTACATCAATGGCGAGCCGTACAGTGAAAAGGCGCCGTTGCTGTTCTGGATGATCCACGCCGGCTGGCTCGTGTTTGGTGTCAGTGATATCTGGCCGCGCGTGCTCGAAGTAGTGTTTGGCGGCACGCAACTGGTATTGATCAGCGTGCTGGCGCGGCGGCTGTTTCCGCGCAATCCATGGGTAGCCAAGGCCGCACCGTGGATGCTGCTCGCGCTGGGCTTTGCGTTCCTGTTTGGTTTGCAAATCATGTACGACGTGCTGCTGGCGGTATGGACGCTGGCGGCACTGCTGTGTCTCACCACCACGCCGCGTCGCGCCGAGCCGCGCTGGTTGCTGTTTGGCCTGTGCATCGGACTGGGGCTGTTGACCAAGGGACCGGTGATGCTGGTGCACATCATTTTCCCCTGGCTGCTCGGACCGCTGTGGAGCGATTGGGCCAGTGGGCACCGGGCGCGCTGGTACGGTCGTGGCGTTCTGTCCGTGCTGCTCGGCGGAGCGATCCTGCTGGCGTGGGCGTTGCCGGCCGGCTTCAACGGCGGCGAAGCGTATCGGCAACGGCTGTTTTTCACGCAGACTGCCGGGCGCGTAGTGCAGGCATTTGATCACGCGCGGCCGTGGTACTGGTACGTGCCGGTGGTGCCGCTGGTGCTGTTTCCCTTCAGCGGCTGGCCCCGTGTCTGGGTTGCCTTGGCCGCGCTGCGCCGGCCTCTGGCTCCGGGGATACGGTTTGCGCTGTGCTGGCTGGTGCCGGTGTTCGTGACGTTTTCCCTGATCAGCGGCAAGCAGCTGTATTACCCACTGCCGGAGTTCGGTGCCGCAGTACTGCTGATGGCTGGTGCCATTGTGACCCTGCGCGAGCGGCGGCCCGGGCTGGCACACAACCCCTGGCTGGGCACCTGGCCACTAGGCGTATGCGGTATCGCTTTTGCGGTGTTCCTGTTTTTGTTGCCGCTGCTGGTAACCGGCAACCAGCTGCATGGCGAATGGGTGGACGCTGCCGCCCCTTACAGTCGCTATTTCAGCGTGATCTTCCTGTTGCTCGGAGTCCTGCTGTTGTTGCGCGGCCGGGGCGAACTGCGCCGGCTGGCGTTTGCCGGACTGATCAGCGCGCTGGCACTCAACACGTTATTCACGCTTACGCTGTGGTCGCACTACGATCTGATGCCTACGGTGCGTCTGGTGCAGGCGGCCGATCACAGCAATCGTTCCGTTGCTTATCTGGGTAACTACGCCGGCCAGTTCCATTTTGCCGGTCGCCTGCAACATCCGATCACGGAGATTGTGGAGGGCGCCATGCTGCAGGATTTTGCCCGCCAGCACCCTGACGGTTTGATCGTGACACACCCGGGCAGCCTCAATCCGAACGACCTGCGCTATTCGCTGCTGGTACAGCCTTTCCGCTCGTCGTGGATCGTGGTCTGGTCGGCGCGGTCGTTGGCCGATTTGCACACCGGGCACGCGCCGGTGGAGCCGAAGTTGCCCACGCACGTTTATCCCAATGCCGAAGGACGCGGCACGCAGCTGTGAGCACGTCGCGCATTGTCAACTTGCGCAGCCAGTGCGACGGCCCGCGCGATGGCGCGCTGCTGCGCTTCGCACTGGCCAATGCCCTGCGCGACGCCGGCGACTTGCCGGCGGCCGTCAAAGAGTTCCAGCGTGCGGTGGCGTTTGACCCGCTGTATTCCGCGGCGTGGAAACTGCTCGGCGTCAGCTGCCTGGCTGCGGGCCAGCGTGCTGCTGCGGCAGCGGCCTGGCAAAGTGGTATCGACGCGGCGACGCAGCGCGCGGACAAGCAGGCGGAAAAGGAAATGCGCGTATTTCTACGCAGGCTGGAAGCCGCCAAGCCGTAACCATGGGTTGGCGCATGGGGTTTTCTCAAGGGTCTGCGGCGTGCTCCGCGTCAACTGCCGGGCACCGGTGCCGCGTCGCACGACCCACGCGCAGCGGCGAGTACGCGATGCGCCAAGCTTGAGCGCGCGAGCCGCGTGTCACCCGCGTGCGTCCTTGTACGGACTGGGGCGGTCCATCGCGGTATAGCGTTTGTACTGCCACTGATACTGCGCGAAAGCCAGCTCAATACAATTCTGCACGCCACGATTCAACGCCGCACAAGCCACATCCAGATCAGCGTCGGCCACTCCCTCCGGTGCCGGCAGCACATGGATGCGATAGCCCGCGCCGCGCGGCAGACGCTCGGCAAAGGCAAACAGCACGCGGGCGCCCGTGCGTGCCGCCAGCCGCGGCAGCACTACCATCGTCATCGCCTCGCGGCCAAAGAACGGCGCAAACCGACCTTCGCCCTCACGGGGCTTTTGATCGGGCAAAATTCCAACCGTGCCGCCGGCCGCAAGTCGCTTGTACAACGTGCGCACGCCAGCACCGTCGGCGCGCACCTGCAACGGCGCCAGGTCGCCCCGCACCTTGCGCAGCAAGCCTTCCAGTGCAGCAACGTGCGGCGGTCGATACAAGATCGCCATCGATGTCTTGCGACACAGCCAGTAGTTGAGCACCTCCCAGCAGCCCAGATGGGGCGCGGCGATGATCAAGCCGTTCTGTGCCGCCAACGCTGCATCAAGCAACGGCTCGCCGCGCACCTCGCGTACCAGGTCAAGCGCCCGCGCGGCGCCGCCGCCCCAGATCTTGGCGATCTCGGTACCTGATTTTCCGCATTCGCGCGCTGCAGCGTGCAACATCTCGGCATGCATGGAATCCGAGGCTTGCGGCCGCGCAATGCGCAAGTTGGTGTCCATATGCCGGATCGAGGACGTGCGCGCCCAAAGCATCAGGCGACCCACTGCGGCACCGACCGCATGCATCACGCGCATCGGCAACCAGGAAACCAGCCGCATGCATCCATAAACGAGATAGATGTCGAAACGCATGCCCACAGTGTACGGGAGTGTCCAGCGCCGGCACGCCGTCCACGGCAGGTTGGCACGTCTTTCGCCGCAATGCGCATGGCCGTAAGCTGCACATCCGGCCTTTGCGAATTGCCATGATTGCCCTGATCCAGCGCGTGCTGTCCGCCCACGTCGATGTCGATGGTGAAGCCCTTGGCAGCATTGGTCCGGGCTTGTTGGCACTGGTCGCGGTGCAGCCGGACGATGGCGAAGTGCAAACGCGACGCATGCTGGCGCGACTGCTGGGGTATCGCGTCTTTGCCGATCCTGCCGGGCGCATGAATCGCTCGCTGCATGACACCTCCGGCGGCTTGCTGTTGATCAGTCAGTTCACCCTTGCGGCAGACACCCATTCGGGAATGCGCCCGAGCTTCACCAGCGCCGCACCGCCGGAACACGCGCGCTTGTGGTTTGATCGCCTTCTGGAGTTGGCACGCGCCGAGCATCCACAGGTGGAAACCGGTCGCTTTGGCGCCCATATGCAGGTGCAGCTGGTCAACGACGGTCCGGTGACGTTCTGGCTGGATGCCCAGTAAACCGTGGCGAACTCGGGCGCGTGGCGCTGGCAAGCGGCTGCTAAACCAGTGGCGTGAATTGGCGCGGTTTTTGCCTGCAGCGACAAGCACATTTCACACTTGAAAACTAGTCAAAAAACCAGCATATCGCTATAATGTTCGGTTCTTGAACCCCGCGGTGGTCGGTGAATGAATAGCAGAGCTCCCAACGAGCAGCAGTCGGAAATCAAAGCCCTGATCTCCAAAGGTCTGGAGCAGGGCTACCTGACTTATGCCGAAATCAACGACCATCTGCCCGACGATGTTGTCGATCCGGAGCAGATCGAAGACATCATGGCGGTGCTCAAGGGCGTCGGCATCGAGGTACAGGACGCCGCACCGGATACCGATACCATCGTCGACGGCGCCGCGCCGGGCACGACCTCCGGCGACGACGATGCGGCCGCCGAAGAAGCGGTTGCGCTGCTGTCCGCCGTGGATGCCGAAGTTGGCCGCACCACCGACCCGGTGCGCATGTACATGCGCGAGATGGGCACGGTCGAACTGCTGACGCGCGAAGGCGAAATTGTCATCGCCAAGCGCATCGAGGAGGGCCTGGGTCAGGTGCAGACGGCACTGGCCAGTTTTCCGCTCACGATCGAGCTGTTGCTGGAAGAGTACGACCAGCATCTGGACGGCAAACGCCGCCTGAGCGAGATCCTCGCCGGCTTCCTTGATCTGGAGGAAGCCGCTGACCTCGCGCGCAAGGACGCTGAAATTGCGCGCAAGGAGAAAGAGGCCGCTGCCGCGCTGTTGCCCGAACCGGAGCCAGGCGAAGACGAGGAATCGGAAGACGAGGAAGGCACCGAGGACGAGGAAGAAGCCGGCCCGACTGGTCCGGACCCGGCCGAGGTCAAGCGGCGCATGGAGTTGTTGCGCAGCTACTACGCCAAGTTTCAGTCCGCCGCACCCAAAGCAACCAGCATCACCGACAAGAAGATCGTCAAGCTGCGCGACAAGATGGCCGAGGAGTTTCTCAAGCTCAAGCTGCCGTCAGCCTTGATCGACGGCTTCGTGCGCAAACTGCGCGAAGTGGTCAACAACATCCGCCACCACGAACGCGCGCTGATGGACATCTGCATCAAGCACGTAAAAATGCCCAAGTCCGAGTTTCTCAAATCCTTCCCGAGCAACGAGGGCAACCCGGAGTGGGCGGCCGAGCTCAGTCGCAAGCGGCAAAAGTGGACGCCCAACCTGCGCGCGCATCGCGAAGCCATTGACGCCGAGCAGGAAAAGCTCGCCGCCATTGAACGCAAGCTGTTCCTGCCCCTGATCGACATCAAGGAAATCAATCGCGCGATGGCCAGCGGCGAGCGACGCGCTCGTCTTGCCAAGAAGGAAATGGTGGAGGCCAACCTGCGCCTGGTCATTTCCATCGCCAAGAAATACACCAACCGCGGGCTGCAATTCCTGGACCTGATCCAGGAAGGCAACATCGGCTTGATGAAGGCCGTGGACAAGTTTGAGTACCGCCGTGGCTACAAGTTTTCAACCTATGCCACGTGGTGGATTCGCCAGGCGATCACCCGCTCCATCGCCGATCAGGCGCGCACGATCCGCATTCCGGTGCACATGATCGAGACGATCAACAAGCTCAACCGCATCAGCCGCCAGATGCTGCAGCAGTACGGCCGCGAGGCAACGCCAGACGAGCTGGCCAAGGCCATGGAAATGCCCGAGGACAAGATCCGCAAGGTGCTGAAGATCGCCAAAGAGCCGATCTCGATGGAAACCCCGATCGGCGACGACGAGGATTCGCATCTGGGCGACTTCATCGAGGACGGCAACGCCAGCTCGCCGGTGGATTCGGCGACCGAAACCGGCCTGATGGAAACCGTGCGCGACGTCCTCGCCGGGCTGACCCCGCGCGAAGCGAAAGTGCTGCGCATGCGCTTCGGCATCGACATGAATACCGACCACACGCTGGAAGAAGTCGGCAAGCAGTTTGACGTCACCCGCGAGCGCATCCGCCAGATCGAAGCCAAGGCGCTGCGCAAGCTGCGGCACCCAAGCCGATCCGAGCAGCTGCGCTCATTTCTCGACGTCGAGTAACCGCTGCCCGCCGACGCAAGACGACAGAAGGCCTCGCCCACGCGAGGCCTTCTGCTTTTCAGGGCGTCTGCCCGCGGCCTCGACGCTGCCAGCCCGTGGGGGCGTCTCTCGCCCGGTCCCAAGCGCGAGCGCTGGCGCTCACTGGTAAAAATCTGCAGCCGCAGCTGACCGATTTCACCATGCAAGGTCTTGCCGGCGTGCATGAGTAGCAGCGCGTCGACAGGAATGGCCAAGCGTTGCAGCACGACGCGTACCGGCTCTGTTGCCTGCCGATCAAGTCAAAGGCCATAGGCCGGTCAGCGCGTACGTCAACGGCGATGCTTGTTGCGTTAGCCCGGCATCGAAACCATGTCGCAGAAAAAGTGTCTCGCAACGACCAGCATCAGATCACGCTGTGCGCTGTTGTCCGCTACGCTAAACTGCCCCTCCTGCACGGGCCTATAGCTCAATTGGTTAGAGCAGCGGACTCATAATCCGTTGGTTCCAGGTTCAAGTCCTGGTGGGCCCACCAATCAACGCTGCCGGTATCCATTGCAGGCTTCAAGCGCGAACGACGGCAGGCGCTGCGTGTCAACCCGAAACGCGCAAACTGATCGTGGCGTACGCGCCATCTGCTGCCAGTGCGGTGATGCGGTAGGCACCCGCTTGCGGCAGCGCGATCTGGATGGCAGCGGCGGCGGTTGTGCTGCCCTGCAATCGGCCGTTGAGCAGCCATTGCACGTTGCCTTGCGCACCGAGTGCGTTGAGCGTCACGCGCAGAGGCTGGTCACTGTTCGGAGCGCGCCGCAACATGATCCCATCGCGCAGGCCAGCGATACGAATGGGGCTGGCGCTGTCCAGCGAGTCAGCCGGGCAACCGTGCGCCAGCGGCGGCAACGTGGTGTGCTGACGGTCATCCGCGCTCAGCCACGGCGTGGCCAGTGCGGGCCAGCGCGCCATGTCCAGCATGCGCTCGTGCGGCGCGTGACACGAACCACTCAGGCGTTCGCCGCGCGCGTTGACTCGCAGCGTCAGCAAGCCGGACGTCCAGGCGCCGAGGTCGCGCTCGGCAAACGTTGGCGGCAGTGCGTCATCCAGCACCCACGCGCGGCGATGCTGGCGGCACAGGCTGGCCGGGGTATTCTCCACCGCGCCACCAAGCGGCCAGCAGATGTCGCGCCGGCTCACGCCCGCTGGCTGCCGCGCGGCATGAGCGCCGTGCTGCGGCAGGATGTCGGCAATCTGGAACAGCAGCGGCAGCGCGGTCACCGCGCCGTACTGGCCCGGCGATGGCGTGCCATCCGGACGGCCAATCCACACGCCTACCGTCCACTGATCGGTCACGCCAATGGACCACGCATCGCGGTAGCCGTAACTGGTCCCGGTCTTCCACGCCACCGCGGCGTGGCGATTGATCGCACCGCTCAGCGGCGCGCCTTCGACGTCTGCCGGATTGTTGGCAAGCACGTCCCGGATGATCCACGCCGCGCCCGGCGACAGCAACCGGCGCGGTCGCGCGGGCTGCTCCGGGGTGTAGCGCGGCGTGCCCGCAATGCCGCCGTTGGCAAAGGCGGTGTAGCCACCCACCAGGTTCTCCAGCGTGGTCGCAGCTCCGCCCAGGATGATCGACAGGTTTGGCTGTGCGCCGTCGGGCAGGCCCAGATCCACGCCACCGCTGGCCAGTCGCGCGACGAAACGGTTCGGACCGACCCGGTCCAGTACATCCACTGCCGGCACATTCAGCGAGCGCTGCAACGCTTCAGTCACGCTGACCGGGCCGCTGAACGCCTCGTCAAAATTGCCCGGCTGGTAGCCGCGGAAATCCTGCGGTGCGTCGACCAGCAGGCTCTGCGAGGTGAGCAGACCATCGTCCAGCGCCAGGCCATACAGAAAAGGCTTGAGCGTCGAGCCCGGCGAGCGCGCCGCGCGCACCATGTCCACGTGCCCGAGCCGCAGCGCATCGGCAAACTCGGCGGTGCCGACGTACACCCGCGCCTGCAGTGTTGCGTTGTCGACCACCAGCACTGCCGCCGAGGTGCGCGGTGGCAGCCGCGCCATGTATGCGCTCACACGATCTTCGGCCGCGCGTTGCAGGTTGGCGTCGATTGTCGTGGTGATGCGTCGCGCCCGGGGTTGCTGTTGATGCAGCCGTTCGGCCAGCAGCGCCGCGGCTAGCGGCGCACGCGGCGAACGCGCCACGACCGGTTCGAGTGCCGCGTCACTTATCTGCGCTGCACTCCAGACGCCCAGATCACGCATGCGCCGCAGGACTTTGTCGCGCGCAGCGCGTGCTGCTGCGGCGTGGCGATCCGGGCGCCAGCGACTTGGCGCCTGCGGCAACACGGTGAGCAATGCTGCCTCCGCGCGCGACAGCTGGTCGGCGGATTTTCCCAGGTAGGCCCAGGACGCCGCTTCAACGCCTTCGATCGGCCCGCCAAACGGCGCATGGTTCAGATACAGATCAAGGATTTGCGCTTTGCTCAGGTGCGCCTCCAGCTGCAGCGCGCGAAATATCTGTTGCCACTTGCCGGACACGCTATGCGGAATGGGGTGAATGATGCGCGCAACCTGCATGGTCAACGTAGAGCCACCGGAAACCACGCGGCCGTGCCGCATGCCACCGGCCATCCCACGCAAAAGCGCCCAGGGGTTGACCCCGGGATGGCGATAAAACCAGCGATCTTCGTAGTTCAGCAGCGCCTGCAGGTACAGCGGCGAAACATCGCGCGCGGTGGTCGGATAGCGCCACACGCCAGCGCGGTCGGCGAACGCGCGCAGTGGCGTGCCGTCACGCGCCAGCACCACCGTGCTGTCGGCATCCAGCGCCGGCAGGCGCAAAGGAAACAGGCGATCCAGGGCGAGGGCAACCAGCAGCAGCGCCGCGACCGTGACCAAAGCGGCGTACGCCAACCGACGTCCACCGAAGCAACGTGGCGGCGCGGCTGCAGCGGCAGCGGTGGTGCTGATCATGGGTGGATGAGGTTAGGCACAGCTACCCGGAAAAGACACCGTGCAGCGTAGGCCGGGGACCGCACGCCGCGCACGAAGAGAAACGGATCGACGTCATGTGAACGTCGGTTCATTACAGCCCAACGGAAAAGGTTGGCGTGCAGTGCCGGACGTGCGCCAGCCGTCGCCAACGCGCGGCCCATCACTGCCGACCCGAGCCGGTCACCAGCGCAGCGCACGGCGCACCCGCGCCCGCTGCGGACCGCAAAAGGGCAGCCTGCCCAATGCCTGGACAACGCCTACGGCTCGACCACCGTGATGCGTGCCGGCTCGACTTTGCCGATGCCGCGCACGGCCGGACGGTACATGTCTTCCACCAATGGCGGCGGCACGGTATAGGTGCCGGGCGTGACGGCGCGCACGATGTAGAACACGCGTGCCTTGCTGCCACGCTGCAGGTTCAACGCGGCGGCGTAACGATCGTCGCGATACTCCTCGTGCAGGATGTCTGCCGCCGAGGTGTGTTGCTCCAGATCGATGCCATCGATAACGACGCCCGACCAGCCCTTGCCGCCACCAAGGTTCAGGTTTTCCACCTCCAGTCCGCCGGGTAACAGATCGGTGGCCAGTGCGTTGGGAATGTCCATGCGCGCTTCCATCGTCAGCTCGACGAGCAGCGTGTCGCCCTCCTTCAACGAGGCGCCGGTCCACGGCTTGCCATCGGTGGTGAAGTAGCTGCGGGTCACATCGATCTGGCTGGCATCGGCAGCAGGCGCCTGCTGCGGAATGCCGGCGACATCGAGCGTGGCGAAGACGGCCGCGTCGCTGTTCGGCTGCAGCGTGACCCCGGCTTGCAGGTCCGCGGCCGTGAGTTCACGACTCCACACGCGCGTGTCCGCCGGATGTTCGGTCTTGCCGCTGACCGTGATGGCAACATCCAGTGCAGCCTGGTTCTGCGCGTCAAACGCGCGCGCAACGCGTGCGATGGCGGCCTGCTCCTGCGTGCTCAGATAGGACCAGGACCAGCGGTAATCCTTGTCGGTCTGCTGGCGCTGGCGCACATGTGCCGTCGCGTTGCGCGCCCAGTCAATCAGCTTGGTGTCGTATTCGGGTTTGGCCATATCATAGGTGTGCGCCAGCGCAACCATCAACGCCAGATCGCGCAAGTCCGAGCCATAGTCGCCGACGTACCACGGCCTCTGCTTGTCCCGTGCAAACGCTTCGGTCATCGCCTTCTGGGCGCGGTCGTTGTCGCCCATCAGCTTGAACGCGACGGCGAAATGCGCCAGAGGCAGCGGCCCGACAAGCTGGCTGCGGTCGTTGTCGAACAGCGCACGCAGGGTTCCCAGTGGTGCACGGTTGACCCGCGCCAGGACATATCCGGAGTAGGCCGCATCGGCCAGCCGCATGTGCTCGGCATGCTCATAGCTGTAATAGCGATGCCCGCCAGCGAGGAGGTCATCACTCAGTCTCTGCAGCGCCTTTTGCAATACATCCTGCGGCACGACAAAGCCGCCGTCGCGCGCGTCAAGCATGAACTCGACGACATACGGCGTGGTAAACGTCTCGATCGGACTGGTGCCGCCCCAGAAGCTGAAGTGGCCGTTGCTGGTCTGGAACGACGCGATGCGACCAAGCGCACCCTGCACGACACTCCTGCGGGCAGCGTCAGTCATGACTGGCGCACCGAGCGCCTTGGCCGTCTGGCCGTCCAGAATCAACGCGGCATAACCCTTGCTGGTGGTCTGCTCGATGCAGCCATAGGCGTAGTCAAGCAGGCCGCGCAGCGCCGCCGCGTAGGGCAACGGCGGCAGCGTGCTCAAGGTCAGTTGCGCACGCACGGTTGCCGGCAACAGACCGGCCAGCGCTGCCGCATCCAGACGCATGGCCTTGGCGCCCTGCAGGACCAGCGGCGTAGTGCTTACGCTTTGCGACCAAGCCGGGCGCACGGCAAACTCGAAATGCCGATCGACGCTGTAATCGTTGAGCTCGGCGTGGATATCCACCGTCGCCACCGCCGCACCGCCGTGGGCCGTGACCGGCATGCTGAGCACGCTGCCAGCGCCATCCTTGAGCGACACGCTGCGCGTCGCGTCAGCAATGCTGATGATGGCATTGCCGGTGACGGTGACTTTGGCCACGCCGTCCTTGCCTGAAAGATTTTTCACATCCAGACTGATCACCGCCTTGTCACCGGCCGCCATGACGCGCGGCGTGCTCGGCTCCACCACTAGCGGCGCGCGCACGGTGATCGAACTGTCAGCATTGCCAAATCGCTCCCCGCTCCATGCCAGCGCGCTGAGCCGCAAGCTGCCGTTGAAGTCCGGCACCGCAACCTGCAATGCAGCCTTGCCCTGCGCATCGAACGCCACAGGACCGGCAAACAGGTCGACGATTGCCACCTTCGGATTGAGCCGGATCGCCTTGGGCAACGCGCTGGCACTCATGTCGCCGCCGTAACGCAGTTTGCCCAGCGCACCGTCCATGGCCTCGATGATGCGGCTGTAGAGATCGTAGGCCTCCACGCCCAGCGCGCGCTGGGCGAATATCCACTGCCATGCATCCGGCACGGCGTAGTCGGTAATGTTGAGCACGCCTTGATCAACCGCGGACAGCGTGACAAACGCCTGCTTGCCAGCCAGGTCTGTAGCCTGCACGTTCACGCGCAGGGGATTGCCCGGACGCATCCGCGCCGGCGCGGTGAGTTGCAAGGGGATGCGTCGGTCGTTGCGATCCATCGCCACGTGGGCGATGCCCACGGCGCGCGCCGGCGTGCTGCGCTCGGTTGCCGCGCCGCCGCGAAACACCAGTGCGGTCACGTACACATCCTGGCGTTCCCAATCGGCGGTGACCGGAATGGCAAACGTGGCGCCGGCCTTCGCGTCGATGTTCTTGCTGTAGAGCAGATGGTCGGACTCGACCAGCAAGACGCCCGGTCCTGCGTGCGGTGGGGTCACGGTGACTTTCAGCGTGTCTCCGGCGCGATAGCGCGCCTTGTCCAGCGCGAGCTTGACCTTGTCCGGTCGCGCCTCCTTGCCGAGGTTTTCGTCGTCCCAGCTGTAGCCGGCAAAAAACGGGAACACCGTGGTCAGTTTGGTTGCTGGATCGAAAACCTCGAGCCGATAGCTGCCCCACTGCACCGGAAACTCCACGCGCGCCACCTTGCCGGCGGCGACGTCGACGAGCTTCTCCTCGATCAACTGCAGGCGCTGGCTGGCACTGGATTCCCAGCCGTCATCGTGCGCGCTCATCCAGTAAAAATCGCGCAACTCGCGTTGCAGCCGTACCTGCAAGTGCGCACCGGCGAGCAACTGGCCGGCGGCATTTGCGCGCATGATTTCAAAGCCTGCCAGGTTCTCGCTGGCCGCGCCCTGTTTGGGATCAAACAACGGACGCACGCCGACCAGTTCGGCAGCTGGCCAATACGTGCGTGAGAGCAGGCGCGTAACGGCACGACCACCGCTTTCGTACACGCTGCCAGACAGCTTCACTGCCAGCGGCGCCACGGGCTTGATATCAGCGGGCAAGTTCACGGTCTGTTCCAGCACGCCTTGCGCATCCAGTTTGGCGTCGACCACGTCATCCACTGCTTTCGGCAACTCAACCAGCGGATTGCCGAAGAACGTATCGGCCAGCCTGGGCAGCGGATGCACCTCGGGCGTAACCAGCAGTTTTGCAGTGAAGCGGTTGCCGTCGGCCGGCGCACCGTACAAATAGCTGGACGCCACTTTCAGCTGCAGCGAATCGCCCGGCCCGAGCTGCTGCTGCGGGCTGCTCACTTCCACCTTCAGGCGCTCGGGCAGGAACTCCTCGACGTGAAACGGAAACGCCTGCACGCTGTCCTTGCTGGCCGGGTCGAGGCGAAATTCGAGCTGCCACAGTCCGGTCGGCGCATCGGCCGGGAGCAGCTGGCGCAGCTCGAAATAGTTGAGCTTTTGTGGCTCGATGCGCTGTTCGGCCAGGGTGCGGCCATCCGGCTGCTTGACGCGCACGAACAGCGATTGCGCCGGCAGCGGTTTGCCATCGTAATCGCGCAGCAGCGCCGACGCGCGCAGGGTTTCGCCGGGACGATACAAATCGCGGCCGGACCACGCGTATACCGCAAACGGTGCCTGGCGCCGGCCGGTGATGTCAAAGTTGGAGACATCCAGCGCCGGCTGGTTGAACGCCAGCACGGACACGTCCTTGCCGCGTCGGGCGACCAGCACGTCGTCGGCCTGCATCTTGTACGCCAGCAGCGCGTTGCCGTTGGCATCGCTGCTGCCCTTGAGCTTGCTGCGGCCACTGGCATCGCGAATGTTGATGCTCACGCCATTGACCGGCGCGCCATCGCGCAGTGACGCCACGTGCAGCAGCACGTTGTCGCGATACACGCGCAAATGCAGGCCCAAGTCGCTGACAAAGAACGTGGCGGTGTCGTAGTTGCCCTTGAACGTGCCGCCGGCCTTGACCACGGCTACATACACGCCTGCTTGCGTCAGCTGCGCGATGTCCTGCACCGGCAGATAAGTCACCGTGCGTGCGTTGGCCGCGCCGCCCAGGGTGTAATGGTTGGCATAAACCGAGTCGGCGATTTCGGTCAGCGGACGCGCAATGCGTTTGCCATCTTCTTCGCCACCGGCCGATCGTGGCCCGCAGGTGTTGTAGGAGCGCACCTCGTGATCGAGGTCGTACGTGCTGCGCTGGCCGTTGCGCGGGTACGCACAGAACAGGTCAGACAGCGCATCGTCGTGCACGCGGAAAAACTCCACGTCCGCGTCGTGCACGTTCACCGACACCAGCGGCAAGCCGCGCGTGCCACGCGCCGGCAGCACGCTGCCATGCGACGCAAACGCCACCGCCGGTGGCAGGTTGCCCGAGAACACGTCGCGCTTGAATTCCTGCCCAAGGCTGTGGCCGTCCACCGCGAGCAAGCCGGCGCGGACCTGCACCACATAGCGCGTATCCGGTTGCACAAACGGGAAACGCAGTGACTTGCCGTCATCGGCCAGAGACCAGCCACCGCTGATCACCTCGCCCTTGGGTCCGGTGACCGCAATCAAGTCGTCAAAGGCTTGCGTGGCAACCAGCATCCGGTTGAACTGCAGCACCAGAGCGGTGCGCGTGTCGCGGGAATCGGCGCTTGTTGCGACCAGCGCAAATGTCTTGTCCAGCGCTGCCGATGGCGCCGAAGCGGTGCCAGCCGGTGCGCCTTGCAGCGCCGGCTTGTCACCTTCCCGCCCACGGCCACAGGCCGCAATCAGCACGCACAGCAGCATGACGGTCAGCGTTTGCCGCAAGGTTCCATGACGGCACATCGGCGTCGTTCGACGGGGCATCGGACTCTCCTGGGTCGAGCCGCGATTATTGCCGAAAGCGTGCCGATTGCGTGGCACGATGCGCGGCGGGCATCCACCGCATCGAACAAGCCACTTGGCCGGGGGGATGCGTCGAGACGGCAGGGCCGCTCGCGCAGTCTTCCAGCGCAGACAACGTCAAACCGGGCTCAATGCTCGGTGACGCGCAGGTTTTTCAGCAGCTGCCCGAGGCCCGCATGCGCCGCGCTCGCAGGTCGATTTCCGTCAACGCTGTAAAACGCGGTGTACAGCAGCACCGGGGCATCCGCTGCCGGTGGCCCGATCACACTGGCCACGCGCATCCTGTCATCCATGCGATAGGGCACTGCGTCGAACGGATGCTGGCGCTGCACGACCTTTTTCCACTCACTCTTGAACGCGTCGTCCAGCTCGGGCGAGGGCAGGACATGCCGTTCAATATTCACCCGGTCTTGCGAGTCAGCATCGGCTTTCACACGCACATCGCCTACCCCCCACGTCCGCTGGGCACCTGCGCCCAGAAAGCCAAAACCCAGAGTGAGCGTGCTGTTTGCGGTGATCTTCTGCAGGCTCGGCGTGAACTCGAAGCTCAAGCGCTTCGACGCGTAGGCAAAACGCCGGTCGTAGTCCGCCGTTAGGTGGATATCATTGAACGCCGCCGGCAGCAGAGCCGTGTTCTGCAAATAATCTTTCCATTGCGCCAACGTGCCGTCGTAGGCCACGTGCACAAAATCGGTGAGTGCCTGCATGTCGGCCAGATGCTCGTGCAGATCTCCGGCCGGGGCAAATCGCATAAGCGTCACATAGCCGTCCGGCACCGGCAGCGAACAGGTGATGATCAGCATGTTGGCATACGGCAGTGGCCACACGCGGACCTGCCAGCGACGCTGCCAGACATCGGTATGCAACGTATCCTGAGTCGGACTGCCCAAGGCGGTGATGCGCACCTGCTCGGTACCCACATGGCGCTTGAACATGCCAACCTTGGTCAAGGGCGCAATCAATTGCGCCGGATCGTTGTACAGCTGCTTCGCCGACACGCTGTCCGGCTTGCGCAGGTGGAACAACATGTTGTGGCCAGCAAGGCCGAGCGCCAGGTAACCATTGTCGGACAACGCCGTCCGCGGACCACGCTTGACCGCCAGGCCCCAGTCGCCGTTGCCATTGCGCGTGATCAATGCCGGGAAAGGGTCCAGGCCAGGCACGCTGTCCAGCAGACGATGGGAGCCGTCGCCGCGGGGGAACAGCGGGTCGCCATCCTTGCTCAGCAGCGCTTTGAGCTGTTGGTCGACAAACGCGTCCTCAAGCTGCAGATAGCGTGCGCTGAACTGGGCAAAACTCAGCGGCAGTGCAAATTGCGTCTTGAACGTCCCCGTTTGCGTCGCGTCAAACACATCAAATTGGTAGGGCAGGCGTTGGTCAATGACTGCAAGATTGTCCGGCGCATTCAGCACCTCGCTAATCGGCAACGCGTAGTTGAGGTTTTCATTGGCTGACTTCATCAGCACCACGCCAATAAGCTTTCCGCCGCTGTCCAGCAGCGGCCCACCGCTGTTCCCCGGCGAGGCCGCTGCGGAGAAACGCAGCCACTTCCAGGCGCCATCCTGTTCCTCTGGAGTGGCCGAGGTGTACAAGCCATCGCGAATCACCACGCCGGTACCCAGTGCATTGCCGACGGCGTAGACCACCTGGTTCAACACCGGCTTGGTGTTGACTGCCAACGCGGCCTGACCCGGCTGCGCGGCCAGCGAGAACACCACGAAATCCTTGCGCAACGAATACTTCTCGATCATGTCGATGGCAAACACGTGGCCATCGCCATCGCGCAGCGCGGGCGCTCCCCACAGGCTGCCGAAGCCAACGCGCAGGACGTGCGCCGCGGTGACGTAACGGCCGTGGCCAATCGCAAACGCAGTGCCAATCGAATGATATTTGTCGTTGCGCTCCTGATAAGGCAGCAGATCCAGCGGCAACGGCTTTTCGTAGGTGAGCGGATCGACCGTCGGTTTGGCTGCAACAACCTCGAACGTCGCAGCCTGAATCTGCGGCAGCAGCGCCGGATCCAGGCTCGCCGCGTGCGCCGTGCCAAGCGCCGCCAGGCTGAGCATTGCCGCACACGCCAGGCGCAAGTGGCAGGCGTGCCAATCGAAACGATTCCAGAGCATGACTCGTCCTGCAGACATACGCAGCCCTCGCGAACACCGACCTTGCACTTTCCGCCGACGGACTTTTTGTCGCGCCGATCTGGCGCGCATCGTGACACAAGGCCCTCCCGTGCGTCCGCGCACGTGCAACGCAGTGCAGACGCGCTATGAGTTGCCGGGCACGCCGCGATTGCCGGCTACCCACACGCCGCATGCAAATCCGCCACCACGCAGCGGTCGTTCCGGCAGCCAGTCCCAAGGCGGCGAGGACGCCGTGCAGGCAACGCTGCATCATGCATCCGGTGGTCCCCGCCGTTTACTGCGGCAGAGTTGCGCGCCGGCACAAGGCTGCAGCATCCGACGACAGCGGCGTGCTCCTGGACTCAGGCGGAAATTTCCGCGCTGCACGGCGAAGAGCGACCGCCGCAGTCAACCCGACCGCCGCGTTCGTCAGTGCTTGACGTTGCTGGTCTCGTCGATGAACCGCGCGACGTTGTCGTGCAGCAGTTTCAGCGACGGCTCATGCGCGTACACCATGTGTCCTGACGGATACCAGGTGTAGCTGATGTTGCCTTGCAGACTCGCTGGAATCGGCAGGTGGTGCATCTCGTAATCGGCCGCAAAGTACGGCGTTGCCAGATCGTAATAGCCGCCGTGCAGCGCAACTTTGAGGTTGGGATTGGTCTTCATCGCCAGCGCAAGGTCGGGCATGACGTTGGTCGAAGACTGCAGCGCCTCGCCGTGCGCGCCGGGCGACTTGTGCGACATGTCCCAATGCTGGATGTCGGCAAACAGGCGGTACTGTCGATCCTGGCCAAACTTGAGCTGCGTGCGCACGTAATCGTTGAACGCGGCAACGTAAGCGGAGCTGATGGACGAGGACTGCGGGTCGTAATCGGAGCTTTTTGCCAGCGGGTCAATCGCCGGTCCGGAGAAGCGCGTATCCAGCCGGCCGGTGGTGACGTCGCTGGCAATCTGCAACTGCTGCTCGAACATGCCACCGGTGACGCGCAGGTTTGCCTTCAGCAGGTAGTCCACCGGCAGACCGGTGTAGTCATGGAGTTTGGCGGCCACTGCCTGACGGCGCGCGCTGTCCAGTCGCGACCCGGCCATCAGCGCCTGCGCGTAAGCACCCAGCGCGTATTGCTCCACCTCGCGCAAAAACGGTTCCAGCGTGGCCGGCTGCTGCGGCAACTTGTGGTGATAGAACGCGGTTGCGGCAAACGTCGGCAGTGCCAGCACGTACGGCTGGTCGATGCCCGGGTTGAACTCGGGGCCATCAATGCTGGTGTCGAAGCTCAGGATTTGCGAAAGCAGGATCACGCCGTTCAAATCGACGCTGTCCTCGTTTTCCAGAATGTTTGCCAGCACCGCGGAACGCGTGGTGCCGTAGCTTTCGCCAAACAAGTACTTGGGCGAATTCCAGCGGCTGTACCTGGAGAGGAACTGGGTGATGAACTGGGCAAACGCGTGCCCGTCCCCATCCACGCCGTAGATCGCTTTCTGCCGCTCCTTCATCTGCGCGTCGCGCTTGGACTTGTCCGCGTCGTTCGCGATCAGCCGGCTGAAGCCGGCGCCCGGCGCATCGATGAACACCACGTCGCTGGCATCGAGCAGGCTGTAGTCGTTGTTGATCAACTGATAGGGCGCGGCGGGAGTGTGGCTGTCGTCACTGGTGACGACGCGGCGCGGGCCAAACGCACCCATGTGCAACCACACGCTTGCCGAACCGGGACCCCCGTTGTAGATGAAGGTGACCGGCCGCTTGCTCGCATCCACGCCCTTCTTGAAATACGCCACGTAAAACATGCTTACCTGCGGCTCGTCCTCCTTGTCGCCCGTGCCGTGCAGCACCAGAGTGCCGGCCATGGCTTTGTAGGCAACGCGCTTGCCCTCGACTTCCACCGAGCCCTCGCTGGTCGATGTTTGTGGCTGGACCAGCGCCGCATCCGGTCTCGGCTGCTCTTTCGCCTTCTCTGCGATCTTGTCCGCAGCGGCCATGACGCCCGTGCTCAGCAGCAGCGTGGCCAGTACCGGCAGAAGAAAAACCTTGCGCATGTGGGCAGCCTCTTCAGTACCGCGGCGTCCGCGTCACGGGTCGTGCAGCATAGGCGCACGGCAAACCCGGCTTCATCGGCCGAAAGTCATGGTCGCGCTACGAGCCCGATCGCCACGATCGCGAGCGCGACGCCGATGACATTTATCTTGCTCAGCTGCTCACGAAATACCAGCAGACCGACCATCGCGCCCAGCGCAACCACGCCGATATTCATGCTGGTGAAGACCAGCGCCGGGTGCTGCGGCAGTGCGCGGTGAGCGCGCAGGTAGAACAGGATGTTGCCAAAGTTGAACAAGCCCAGGATGACGCCGCCCAGCGCACTGCGCAGCGTGAAGCGTGTTTCCCGGCGCGCCCGACGCCACAGCTGCAGGGCGCAGGCGACCACCAGCGCCAGCGCAAACATGACCTGCAGCGAAGCGCCCAGCGGTATGCCAGCCAGCGCCACCTGCTTGAGCAGGATATCGATCACGGCAAAGCCGACAAACACCAGCAGCGGATACAGCCAGCGCGCCACGGATGCAGAGGCTTCGTCGCCGTCTGCGTGACGGCGCGCAACGCCGCCAGCAGCTTCCGGGACCTGCTGTTTCCACACCATGCCGAGCAACGCCAGCAAGCCGAGCGCAATGCCCACCGCCTTGAGCACATCGAGCTGTTCGCCAAACCACACGAACGCCGCCAGCAGCGACAGCAACAATGACAAGCGCTGCGCCGCATCGCTGCGGACGATGCCGGCATGTCGCACCGACGCGGCCAGCGCCAGAAAGATCGTCGGCAGCAAGACTCCCAGGCCGATCAGCGCCAGCCACGCGGTGCCAGGTGCGCGAAGTTCCGTCAACGGCGCCGGCAACAGCCACAAGGTGAGCGCGCTGGCCACGACGTAGTTCCACGCGATCGCCTGACCTACGTCCACGGCGTAACGTCGCGCCAGCTTCAGCAGCACCGACACAAGCACGCTGCAGATCACGCTCAGCAATACAAAACCCATCCGCCACCTCCGCAAGCAGCCGGCATTGTGCCGCAGCGTGCGGGGAATCCAACTCTCCCCCCCAGCAACCAGAAGTAGTTGGCCTTGACCGGACATTGCGCACACCCGTCAGCGCACGCGAGCAGCTTGCGTACGCACGTGCCCGAATGATGGCAGCGCACGCAACCAACGTAACCTGCGCGGCGAAGCTTGGCGCTGGCAGATTCCGTGCGCGGTAGCTAGTGAGCGTTCAATCTGGCGGGTAAGTCGCAGGCCCTGGAATACAGGCTTGTCGCATCCGTTTCCTGCAACCGGGCTCCCTCCCTATCGCGATGTGGCGATCCGGCGCGCGAGGTGTCAGCGTCAGCTCAACTTACTGCGGCGACAACGCGTAACCTTCCTGCTGCAGGTCGATAACCGTGGTCAAGCCGGACAAGGCGACGGTGACGTGAGCGTCAACCCAGTTGAAATGGTAATCGTGTTCTGCCAGCGCTTGCGCGCATACGGCCACGTCCACGCCCGCCTTGCGCAACTGCGCAATGAGCGGCAGGTTCGGGTTCGACACGCCGTAGATCTTTCGATACTGCACGTCGTTGAGCACGATGGGCGCGGCCTTGCCCGACGCAATGGCGACGAACTTCAGGCGGGTCAGCGGCACGCCTGCACTCACATACAGATTCACTGTGCGCGCAACTTTGTCCAGCGAAGGACTGACCTCAATTGCAGTGGTACCCGCCTGGCTGAGGCTGAAAACCACCTTGTATGTGCCCTTGGGGTCCGGTTGGTAAGCCGCCTGCGGCATGGGATGGATTCTGCCGGCAGCGCTGATGACCGGCGTCTGCCAGAAGTCGTCGACCGCCAGTGCGCCGGTGGAAAGCAGGCTAGAAACCACCAGGATAGACATGCACACACGGATCATGACGGCCTCGCAAAGCTGGGTGTTGCATGACGACACCGGCGCCTCCCGAATAGTTCGGATGCGGCGGTGCACTTCCTTTCACGCGCGAGTGTAGCCGTAGCTGCGTGCGTCGCTGAAAAACTGCCGCAGAAATTCGCTGGGACCTGGCGTGCGGATACCCGTCAAAGCAGACCTGGTCGCCAGTATATTTGCCTTGACAAATATACTCAAGGCAATAAGATGCGCGGCCATGAACGAGCCGTCCTGTATCTCTGCTGCGCCCAAAGAAAGCCTTGGCGTGCTGCTGTCTGTGGTGCGCACAGAGATTGTTCGTGCGATGGAAGCCGAACTGGTGGCGCGCGGTGCCAACCTGCGTTTTACCCAGTATCTGATCATCAAGCGACTGATCCGACTGGGCCCGATGGGAGCGGGCGAGCTCGCCCGCTCAGTCGATCTGGACGGCGGCGCGATGACCCGACAGCTTGATCAGCTTGAACACAAGGGTTATCTGCGGCGCTGCCCACACGCGCAGGATCGGCGCACCTTGCGGATCGAACTGACCGCCGCAGGCAGTGCCCTGTGGCAGCAACTGGATGACTGCCAGCAGCGCGTGCTGGAGTCGGCGCAGCGCGGACTGAAGGTCAGCGAACGCGCCCAGTTGCACGATTACCTCGAGCGCGTGTTGCACGCGCTTCGCGACAAAATCTGACCCCGTCCCGGACTTCCGTTGATGCGTCTGCACTCCCTTGCCGCCGTTACCACACTGGCACTGGCCTTGTCCGCCTGCAGCAGCAGCGGCTTGCGTCCGCAAGGCGTACTGATTGATGCGGGCTCCCTGCAAGCGGCGCGCAGCCTGACCGCTATCGATACTTCAGCCGCCCACTGGCCAGCCACGGATTGGTGGACCGGACTTGGTGATGCGCAACTGAGCGCGCTGATCGGCGAAGCGCTGCGCGACAGTCCGGACCTGGCCATGGCCGACGCGCGCGCCCGCAACGCACAAGCACAGGCGGGTATTGCCGATGCGGCGCGCAAACCTGACGTGAGCGGCGCAGCCAGCGTGTCCGGCGCGCGCATTCCAGACACGCTGGTAGCCGATGGCGGCCACTTTGCCACGAGCAAATACGCCTACGCCAGATTCAACTGGGGGCTGGATGTGTGGGGCGGCAAGCGTGACGCCTGGCAGGCCGCAGTAGGTGCGGCGCGCGCGGCCGAGGTGGACGCGCATGCGGCGCGCATCGAGCTGTCCGGCAACGTCGCCCGCGCGTATGCGCAGCTGGGCTATGCCTTTGCCCAGCAGGATCTGGGCGCCTCCGAGCTGGCCCGCGCCAATGCCGCGCGTGCTCTGACCCAGCAGCGTCTGGCGGCCGGCATCGACAACCGCATCCAACTCAAACAGAGCGATGGCGAGGTCGCCAGCGCCCAGCAGAATATGGCCTTGAGCAAACGCGCCGTGGTCGCAGCACGCTCGGCGCTTTCCGTGCTGCTCGGCAAGGGTCCGGACCGCGGCCTGCAGATCCAGCGTCCGCGCCTGCTGCGGCAGGCGCCGCTGACGCTGCCGGGCAATTTGCCGCTGGGTTTGCTCGCGCATCGCGCCGATCTGGTGGCTGCGCGCTGGCGCGTCGAAGCCGCCGGCCGGGATATCCAGGCCAAGAAGACGGAATTTCTGCCAAATATCAGCCTGGGCGCAATGGCCGGCGTGGTCGTACTGGGTGGTGGCAATCCGCTTAGCCTGCCAGCACGGTTCTATCAATTCGGCCCGACGTTGAGCCTGCCCATTTTTGCCGGCGGTCGGCTGCGCGCGCAGCTGGCCGGCAAGGATGCCGAATACGACACGGCAGCGGCGCAGTACAACCAGACGCTGGTCGGCGCACTCAATCAAGTCGCCGACGAGTTCTCGGCGCTGCAGTCCCTGGATGAGCAGATTGCCGCGCAGCAAAGCGCGCGGGATGCCGCAACGGCGGCGTGGGACCTGGCGCAACAACGCTACAAGGCCGGCATCGGCAGCTATCTGGAGGCGCTCAGCGTACGCCAGCAATTGCTGGCAGCCGAGCGTGGCAGCGCCGCACTGGCGGCGCAGCGCGTGGACATGGCACTGCAACTGATCCAGGCCCTGGGCGGTGGCTACCAGCCCCGCGCGGACAACGCTCCACCGACCGACCCCACCCATTCCTGAGCCACGCCAATGTCTGCACAACCGCCCCCTACCAGCAACGAAGCGCCAATCAGTCCGTCTTCACCACCGGCGAAGAAGCGCGGGACACGCGGTGTGTTGCTTCGCGTGCTTGCCCTCGTGCTGCTGCTTGGCGGCATCGGCTGGGCCGCGTGGTATTTCCTTGACGGCCGCTGGTATGAAGGTACCGACGACGCCTATGTCAACGGCAACGTCGTGCAGATCACGCCGCAGATCGCCGGCACCGTGGTCAGCATTGGTGCCGATGATGGCGACCTGGTGCACGCCGGCGCGGTCCTGGTACAGCTTGATCCCAGCGATGCCGACGTGGCGCTGGCCGAAGCCAAAGCGAATCTGGCCACGACCGTGCGCAAGGTGCGTGGCCTGTATTCCAGCGTCAGCGGCGCGCAGGCCGATGTGTCGGCACGCAAAACGGCCGTGGACCGCTCACGCGCGGACTACAACCGCCGCGTCGCCCTGGCCAAGTCCGGCGCAATCTCCACCGAGGAGCTGGCGCACGCCAGTGACGCGCTGACCACGGCCGAAAGCGGTCTCATTGCCGCACAGCAGCAGTACCAGACCAGCAAAGTTCTGGTCGACGACACCGTGGTTGCATCACATCCGGATGTACAGGTGGCCGCAGCCAGATTGCGCGGGGCGTTTCTCAACGATGCCCGTGCAACCCTGGTTGCACCCGTGGATGGCTATGTGGCCAAACGCTCGGTGCAGGTGGGCCAGCGCGTAATGCCCGGCGCCGCGTTGATGGCGGTGGTACCACTGCGGGCGGTGTGGGTAGATGCCAACTTCAAGGAAACCCAGCTCACGCATATGCGCATCGGCCAGCCGGTGTCGATCGAATCGGACGTCTATGGCGGGGCGGTGAAGTACCAAGGCAAGGTGACCAGCCTGGGTGTGGGTACCGGCAGCGCGTTTTCGCTGTTGCCAGCGCAAAACGCCACGGGCAACTGGATCAAGATCGTGCAACGCATACCGGTGCGCATCATGTTTGACGACATGGCGCAGCTGGAAAAGCATCCGCTGCGGCTGGGCATGTCGGTCGCCGTGGACGTCGGCTTGCATGACCAGCGCGGCAGCATGCTGGCGCAGCAATCGCCAACCCAGGCCGCGTTCAGCACGCAGGTGTACCGGCAGCAGCTGACGCACGCCAATGCCGCGATCAGGCAGATCATTCGCGCCAACATGGCCAGCGCAAAGTAGACCAGCGCCTGCGCCCGCATCGGGCCGCTACCGAGTGCGCTGAAGTCGCCCCACCGACCGCTCTTTCGACCGAAGTTGATGACCACACCGTTTCGCCCACCCAGTCTTGCGCTGAGCACGTTCGGCCTGTCGCTGGCCACGTTCATGCAAGTGCTGGACACCACGATTGCCAACGTGTCGTTGCCGACCATTGCCGGCAACCTTGGCGTGAGCAACGACCAGAGCACATGGGTAATCACCTCGTTCGCGGTGAGCATGGCCATCGCCCTGCCGTTGACCGGATTCCTTACCCGGCGTTTTGGCGAGGTCAAGCTCTTTGTTTCCTGCACGCTGCTGTTTGCGCTGACCTCTTTTCTTTGCGGTATCTCGCAAAGCATGGGCATGCTGATCGTGTTTCGCGCGCTGCAGGGCGCTGTGGCCGGGCCGATGTATCCCGTCACGCAGAGCCTGCTGATCGGCATCTATCCGCCGGCCAAACGCGGCATGGCGCTGGCGCTGCTGGCAATGGTCACGGTGGTGGCGCCGATTGCCGGGCCGATCCTCGGCGGTCTGATCACCGACAACTATTCGTGGCCGTGGATCTTCTTCATCAATGTACCCATCGGCATCTTTGCCAGCATGGTGGTAGCCAACCAGATGAAAGGACGCGTGGAAAAAACCGAGCGCCCGAAGATGGACTACGTCGGCCTGATCACCCTGATCATCGGCGTTGGCGCGCTGCAGATCGTGCTCGACAAGGGTAACGACGAAGACTGGTTCAACTCCAGCTTCATCATCATCACCAGCATCATTTCCGCAGTCAGCCTGGCGATCTTCCTGATCTGGGAACTCACCGACAAGGATCCGATTGTTGACCTGAGATTGTTCCGTCACCGCAACTTCAGCGCCGGCACGCTGGCGATGGTGCTGGGCTATGCAGCGTTCTTCTCAATCGCGCTGCTGATCCCGCTATGGCTGCAGCAAAATCTTGGCTACACGGCAACCTGGGCGGGCTATGCGACGGCTCCGCTGGGCGTGATCCCGGTAATGCTGGTGTTCTTCGTCGGCAAGTATGCGAACCGCATGGACCTGCGCCTGCTCGCCGCCACCTCGTTTTTCGTCATGGGCGTCACGTGTTTCATGCGCGCGAATTTCTACCTCGACATCGACTTTTATCACGTGGCGATGGTGCAGCTGTGGCAGGGCCTGGGCGTCGCGTTGTTCTTCATGCCAGTGCTGCAGATACTGCTGTCGGACCTGGAGCAAAACGAGATTGCAGCCGGCTCGGGCTTGTCCACCTTCCTGCGCACGCTGGGTGGCAGCTTTTCCGCGTCCATCACCACCTTGATGTGGACGCGGCGCGCGGTGACGCACCACGAACAACTTGCCGAACACATCAATGTCTACAACCCGACGGCGCAAAGCGCGCTGGAGCAGATCGGACGCGGCGACCCACAGCAGGGCGCCAGCGTGATCAACAACATGATCACCCAGCAGGCGTTCCAGATCTCGTTCAACGAGGTGTTTCACCTGCTAGGCTGGGTGTTCATCGGGCTGATGCTGGTGATCTGGCTGGCCAAGCCGCCTTTCAGCGCCAAGGGCGCGCGCGCGCCGGGCGGCCATTGAAACGACACGGCTGCGGCCTTGTTACAGATCAAACCCCAGGCCGAGCAGCACCATGGTTTCGCCGCGATTGGGATCGTGCAGGCCGCCATCGGAAATATGCCGCACGCGCACGCTGACATGCCGGCCTTGCCAACCCAGCGTGCTGACAAACTCGATACTGCTGCTCAGCGCCATCGTGCGGCCGGTTTGCAGCGCCGGCTGAAAGCTGAAAAACAACGGGTGATACCAGTCGCCTGCCTCGCCGTAATGGATCCGCGCGCCAGCGGCAGCCAGCCAGATGTTGTCGCGGGTGCCGCGAAAACTACCGCGATAGCGTGCGATGTCACGTCCTTCGATCCAGCCGGCTGAAACATCCGGTGCCCAACTGAAGCGACTGGCACCGATGCGATGATCAGCAAACACGCTTTCAACGAAAATTGCCGTCGTGCCGAAACTGCCCATGTAACTGCGGCCGGCCTGCACCTCGACGTGTGCCGCCGCGGCGGGAAACGCCAGAAGCAGCAGCGCAGTCAGCGTCGCGGCACTTAGCCATCTGCTTGCAACCCACATGTGCCACCTCGCCAAGATCTCACCAGACACCGCTGCGCGGCACGCTTTGCGACCGGGCATGCAGACATGCCGGTTTGCTACTGGCTCTACATCAATGCCCCATCCATCCGGCCTGGCATTCCGTTAGCGCCCGCACCAGACGAGACCGCTACTTGCTTGCAACTCCTGAACGTCAGATGCATCAGCCGGCCGTTGCGTTCCCACTACGTCGTCCCTCTGGCGGCGCACGCAGCATCCTCCGTGGAACGTCATGCCTTGACCCTGGCGCGTTGTTCAGACACTTGCAGCCGCAGGCGTCAGCAACTGTAGCCACTGTCGCAGAACGACACGCTGAGTATCCGGACTGTGGACTATTTGCGCATGGGTGTCGATTGCAGATTGGGACTGTCCAGATCCAGCGCGGTCGATTGCAGCACCTGCGCCTGCGGATGCGCCTTGCGCACGGCACCGCCGAACTGCGCGACGTCGCCCACCACCACTACCTTGCTGCTCTCGGCGGTCAGGTGAGCGCGCGCATAGGACTCGATTTGCGCCGGCGTCACCGCCTGCACGCGCTGCATGAAATGCCCGATTTCGTCGAGATTGATGCCATAGACCGCAAGCCGCGCGATCTGCGTGGCCAACCCGCTGGTGGTTTCCAGACTGCGCCCGTAGTTGCCGATCAAGGTGGCCTTGCGCGAGGCCAGTTCCGGCCCGCCAACCGGCGTGCTGCCGAGGCGCTTGAATTCTCCCAGCAGCAGCTCCACGACCTGTGCCGCCGAAGGATTCTTGGTCTGCACGGTGGCTTGCCACATGCCGGCATTGCGCCGTGGTTGCAGAGCGCTGTTGGCGCCATAGGACAAGCCGCGCTTGATGCGGATCTCCTCGTTCAACCGCGCCGAGTACGAGCCGCCAAGCACGGCGTTGGCCACCGTGCCAACGTAGTACTGCGCATCGCTGCGCGGCGGCGCGGCATGCGCCGCCATCACCCCGGCCTGGCCTGCGCCGTGCTGATCAATCAAGAGGATCGCCGGGGTACTGCTGGCACTGATCCCGTCCGGTGCTGCCGGCATTGGCGTGCCCGGCCTGGTCCAATCGCCGAAACTGGCTTGCGCCAGCTGCTGCCCCTGAGCTGGAGTGACATCGCCAGTAAGAATCAGGATGGCGTTGTCCGGGCGATATAACGCCGTATGCAGGCTTTGCACATCCGCCCCGCGGATACGCGCTATCGACCCGGGCGTCCCGGCCCGAGAGTGGCCGTAGGCTCCGGCGCCAAACATGCTGCGATTCATCGCCAGCGCTGCCAGCGTCGAGGGCTGGCTCAGCATCAGGTGCAGATCGTCGACGGCCTGGGCCTGCGCACGCTTCAGTTCCGCCGCGCTGAAATCCGGCTTGCGCACCACGCTGGCCAGCAGGCTCAGCGCCTGCGGCAACATCGGCGTGGTCACGGTGATATCCACCTCGCTCGAATCCCAACCGGCGGCCGCCGTCAGTGAGCCGCCCAACGATTCTGCCGCGGAGGCGATTTGTGGCGCCGTCTTGCCCGCGGCGCCCTTGGTCAGCAGGTTCGCAGTGAGATCAGCCAGACCGGCGAGCCGCGGTGGATCCATTTCGCCGCCGCTGCGCAAGACCAGCTGCGCGGTGACCAGCGGCAGGCCGGCGCGACGCGCCGTGATCACCTGCAAACCGTTCGCCAGAGTCGCGCTGGACGGCGTGGGCAAATTCAACTGCGGCGGCGGACCGGGCGCGGGTGGCGCGGTCGGAAATCCGGCCGTGACAGCCGCAGCTGGCGTTACCGCAGCGGATGTCGCCAGCGCCGAACCGGCCGTGACGCTCAGTGCCGCACAGACGGCCATACGCAGAACATGCAGGTAGCGCGAACTGATGACATGGCTCATTTGGCTGCTCCCTTGGCCGTGGCCGGCGCGGCCGACGCCTTGGCCTGCGGCAGGTAATCGATGGTCACGCTGCGCGCGCCGATGACAAATTTCTGCAGCACGCGATGCACGTCATCTGCGGTGATTTTCTGCAGCGCCAGCAGGTCGCTGTTGACGCGCTCCGGAGCGCCGCCAATCAGCGTCGCCTGACCCAGCGCGAACGCCAGACCCTGTGCGGTTTGCCGTTGCTTGAGCTCACTGGTCAGCATTTGCGTCTTGACCTTCTCGAGCTCCGCGGCCGGAATCGGCTGCGTGGCGAGCCAGACAATTTCCTGCTTGAGCAACTTCTCGGCCGCCGCCGGCTTGTGGCCACTGGCAAGAATGGCGTACGCCGTAAACAGGCCCGGACCCACTCGCGGGTCCGCTTCGGCGCCTGCTTGCTGCGCCACCTGATGGCGATATACCAGCGACTGATACAAGCGCGACGATTCCCCTTGCGCGAGCAGCGCGGCGGCTACCTGCAGCGCAATCGAGTCGGCACTTTCCGCAGCGCGCGGAATCAGCCAGGTCATGGCCACTGCCGGCAGCGGCGCTGTCTGGCTGGTAATCGTGTAGCGCACATCCTTTTTGCGCACCGGCTCGGTGGCAGTGATCTGCGGGATCGGCGTGGCGGGCTTCGGGATCCAGCCAAAGTACTGGTCAACCCAGGCGTCAAGCTGCTGCGGCTGGAAGTCTCCGGCGACGATCAAGGTCGCGTTATCCGGCCGATAGAACGTCTGGTGAAATGCAATCACGTCCGGCAGCGACGCCGCTTCCAGATCCTCGATGCTGCCAATCGTCGAGCGCTGGTACGGGTGCACGGTGTACGACTTTGGATCAATCTCGTTGAACAGCTTGCCGTAGGGATTGGCGAGCACGCTCTGGCGGTATTCCTCCTCAACCACGGCGCGCTCGGACTTGAAGTTGCCCTCGTCCACGGTGAGACCCGACAGGCGCTCGGCCTCGGCCCAGAGCAGCGTGTTCAGGTAATTGCTCGGCACCACCTCGAAATAGTTGGTCACGTCGTCACCCGTGGACGCGTTGTTCGCGCCGCCAACATCCTCGGTCAGTCGATCAAACTGCTCGGCTTGCAAATGTCTGGTGCTCTTGAACATCAAGTGTTCAAACAAATGCGCAAAACCCGACCGCTGCTGCGGATCATCCTTGGAGCCAACGTGGTACCACATCTGCACGGCCACATTCGGGCTGGTGTGATCCTCCACGCTGATCACCTGCAAACCATTCGGCAGCGTCCGCTGCTGGTACTGGATTGGCGGAATGCTCAGCTCGGCAGCGGCCACCGGCGTCAGCACGCAGGCGCACAAGGTGAGGGTGGCGAACAACGCGGCTGGCGCCATATGCATGGACAATCCTTCGGATCGGAAAGTTTGAACGATAGCAAATGCTGCGGCGTTGGTCGCGTAGCGACTTCGGTGCGCAATCCTGCACTCGCGTTGCGCCGACAAAGACCGCGGACTGCGAAGCGTCCCCGAGCTTCCTGGCTTACGTTTGGCGCGCCTATTGATCGCCCATCAGGCAGTCGTGTAGTCGCAGCTCAGCCGCACTTTCAGCCACCACGCAGCATGCTGAATTCGCGGAACCATTTTGCTGGCAGCGGCTGCCGCAGGCGCCAGACAACATTCATCGGACGATCTCCTTCAATGCTTTCCATCACCACCGGCCCACAAGCAAGGTAAGCCTCGCCTTTGCGCGCACGCACGAAGAGCTGAAACAGCCAGCCGTTGTGAAGGCTCTCTACGTATCGCCGTCCACTCGCGTTATCAGGACCTGCGTTGTTTTGCGTTTGCCAATGAAAGCGCGCAGCACTGATGGCGTAGTCACGATACGAAATGCGGTCGTGGTAGCCCGTACTCTTGTCCAGGGTGACAAACAGCAATTCGGTTTTGCGGTCGGGTAGCGACAGCCGGCCCGACTGAAATGGTGTGCGCTGCGTTGCGGTGAGCCATCCGACTGCGGTAAGAATCTCCCGGATGTGATAACCGGCATGCAGACACAGCGGCGTGTCCGCAAATCCTGGCAATGATTTGAACGACAGGCTGGTGCGACTTTGGAGGACGGCGGCCAACTCCGCCATCTCCAAACCAATGGCCGGATTCTGCGTTACGCGTCGCATAAAGTCTGCTGGGCCACCGACTTGAGCGTGCGTTCCATCGATCTGATACGCGAGCATCTGCAACTCGGGGGCAGCGCTTTGTAGCAATTTCGTATCTGCACCCGCAGATAAACCCACGGCCCGCAATGTATCGAGTCGGCGTGGGTCGTCAATGTGGCGCAGGTCGCCCAGACGTCGGCTGAAATACGCATCTTCCGGCCCGGGCTCCGCAACCATCAAGCCCGCTTCGCGCTTGAGCTCGGTCCAGCCGCTGCGTTTGCCATCCCGGTAGACGTCGTCCAGATCTAGCACTTGTTCGCGCAGAAAGTCCGCAAGCACAACTTCGCGTTTACCCCGTAGAGCGGCATAAGCTTGCAGCTCAGCGCGTAATCGACGCCAATTGTTGGCCGCCATGGCTTTCAACCCACGTAGCACTTGCTCACGCGTCTGCCGTTGCAGCTGGATGTGGCAACCGGGCGGGAGCTGACTGAATCCATGCTCCACGCCGTCCAGCACGCCTTGTCGACTCAGACCAGTCAAAACCGACAGCAACCCGTCAAAGCGAAAATCCACGCGATGCTGGCCGACGAAATCCAGAATGAGGCAACTTTCTTTGCCCGGTGCGAGACGTAAGCCGCGACCAATCTGCTGCTGAAACAGCAACCCACTCTGGGTCGGGCGCAACAACAGCAAAGTGTCGACAAACGGCAGATCCACCCCTTCGTTATACAAATCGACCGTCACCAAGGCACACAACTCACCGTGAGCCAGCCGCTGCGGTGCGCGTCGGCGCTCATCTTCTGGCGTGGTGCCCACTACACACGCTGCAGGTAAGCCTGCCGCATTAAACCAATCGGTCATAAACCGCGCGTGCGCCACCGACACACAGAAGACCAATGCTTTCGAGCGAAGCGGATCAGCCACCAACCGACGCCATTCGTTCACAACGAGACGTGCACGCACGTCATTTCCGGTGAGCAAATTCTCAATCGCTACGCGTTCACCGGGTCGGTCCCACGGCACGTCCGAGAAATCGGTCGCATCGTCACAGGCGTAATACTCGAACGGCGCCAGTAGCTGTAGATCTAAGGCACGCCACAACCGTAATTCAACCGCAGGGCCACCATCTGGGCGAGCGTCGAAATACGGAGCGATTGGCTCGCCGTCACTACGTTCGGGGGTGGCGGTCAGGCCCAGCAATACACGAGGTTTGATCGCGGTAACGAACGCATCGAAGCGCTTCGCCGCCAGACGATGACACTCGTCCACGATGACTGTATGCCAATATCCCGCACCCATTTGCTCAACCAGCCCTCGACTCGTGACGCTGTCAATGGTCGCAAACACGTGATCAAGCTGCTCCGGCCGATGCGAGCCGGTGGGCAACTCGCCGAACTCCGGGTCGCGCAACACTGCACGCCACGTTTGCAATGCTTGCCGGAGGATTTCTTCGCGATGCGCCACAAACAGCAGCCGTGGGCGCCCGCCTTCACTCTCGCAGGTATGACGATAGTCAAACGCGGCGACTATTGTCTTGCCGGTCCCTGTTGCCGCTACAACCAAATTACGTGTGCGGCCGTGCTCGCGCTCGTTGATCAACTGCTCCAACATCTCCTGCTGGTAATTCTTCGGCTGCAGATCGAAGAACATGGGTATATCGGTATGCGATGAACCTGACTCACGCGCCAACGCCGACACCAAGGCACGACGATGTGCAGGATTATCTGGGTCGTAGCGCTCGAACTCGTTGTCGTCCCACAGCGTCTCGAAGTGTGCCTGCGCTCGCGCAAAGACGGCGTGCTCAGCGCGTTCGGTAAGCTTGACTGTCCATTCCAAACCACCGGTCATGGCTGCACCGGACAAATTTGCACTACCGATGTACGCCGAGCCAAAGCCGCTGTTGCGATGGAATAGCCACGCCTTGGCATGAAGCCGTGTACGCCTGCCATCAAGGGAAATTTTGATCTCGCACCCCGGGAGGCGTGCCAACTCATCGAGCGCCTGGACCTCGGTAGCGCCCGTGTACGTGGTGGTGAGCACTCGAATACGTGTGCTTGTGTCTGCTTGCGCGTTCAATGCGGTGATCTGGCGCAATACATCCGCGATCTTGCGTACGCCAGACACGGTGATAAAGCTGACCAAAATATCCACGCGGTCCGCGGCGGTCAGTTCACTGCGAATCTCTTGCAACAGTGACGGAGTGCCCTTAGCCGCGGTAAAAAGCCACGGAATGGCTAACCCAACCTGCGGCGCGGTCGGAAACCGTCGGTGCCTGTCTACCGCCTTCAGCAGCCGCACGGGTGGCGAAACCAGATCGACGTTCTGCGCAAGATCGTTGCCACCGAGGCCGATGCGAGCTCGCTCCCGCAACGTCACCAATAATGCATTGACGAGCTCCAGCTGTCGCAGCAATTTATCGCTGCCATCTCCGCCCATGTCCTCAAGCACATCGACGAGCTGGCGCGTGACAGCATCGGCGAGCACATCCGCGCCGCCGCTGGCCAGCGTCTCAATGAGTGATTGCTCGGGTAGCAGGCGCGCAAGCAACGTCTCGGTGACCAGCAAATCGTATAAGCCGTCCTGTAGCGCCATGCGTAATCCCCTACCACTTTCGTCTTTCTGTCATCCACGGTGCACCGGCGCAGCTCAGCGCGCTAATTAGACCAATGCGCATGTTAGCGCCACGCGGCATTGCCACCAGCATGGCAACTGCTGACGTATGCATGAAGAGGACCTGCAACGGCGACGGCTTGGCCCGACACGCTGGCTAACCGCGACCGAAGACATCTGCATATAGTCGGCCCACACGCCATCGAATGACCATGCTCGATGCAATCAGATGACCGCATATCGCCATCAAGTTGGCCAAGCGAGAATTGCTCACCGGCAGTGCGGCGATAGCCGGCAATCCCAATATCGCACAGCACGAAAGCGGGCCACGAAGTCGTCGAGATCGCCCCACAACGATAGCGATTTGGCTCCTTCCTCCCCCCCGTGCCAATGTATCCCGAGACAACTACCTCTTCGCTATTACTGAAGGTAGGCTCATCTCATGGACACCCCGAACTTGGCTGTTTTCCCTTCATCCCCCGATGCCGTGGTGGCTGCAACCACGCCAGCACACCATTC